>CAZITX010000014.1:0-20867 GCA_964542305.1 uncultured Muribaculaceae bacterium
ACAATGGTTCGTTAAAATTTTAATATTTAAATAATAATCAATTACTTACAAAACCACAGTCCGTTTCAGGATGGCTTACGACATCTTATGAACGGCATAAAACAGAGACGCAAAAAAGTGTTAAAAATTATGGAAAATAATGCTTGAGTAATTTGGATAAGTGCTTGATTTTCAGTAACTTAGAAGTAACAACAAATCCAGTTACTTTTATGAAAATCAAGCCCCTTATCCAGCTCAGAGAGATGATTTCGAAAGCACTCTCCGGCCAAACAAATTTAAGCAAACCTTTCCAAACTTTCTTCATCGAGACCATGGAACTTTTTCTAACAAACACAGGACGTACAAATTTCACCCAAATGGCGCGGTGCGGTAAGTCGTGTGAAAGCAGGTTCCGCCAGAATTTCAAGAAGTCTTTTGACTGGCTGGGCTTCAACAAATACTTCCTTGATACGACGAAGGGGCATCGCATTGCGATTGCTATCGATCCATGCTACCTGTCCAAATCCGGAAAGAAGACACCCGGGATAGATTGGTTCTGGTCCGGATGTGCCTCCTCAATGAAACGGGGTCTGGAAATACTCGGAATCTCGATTGTAGATGCTGATCTAAAGGATGCCACTTTTCTCAAGGCAGAACAGACATTCACCGACAAGCAGCCAGGCCGCAAACCTAAGTGCACCAAAGGGATGAAAGACCCCGATTCTCTTATAGGATGGTACCTGAGGATGCTTACGCGCCATCATAAAGAACTCTTGTCTATCTGCAACCTTATTGTTGCTGACGCATACTTCTCAAAAGAGAGTTTTGCTTCCGGGTTGAAACACCTTGGTTTTGAACTGATCAGCCGTTTCCGCGATGACGTCAATTTGAAGTATCTCTATCACGGTCCTAAAACCGGGAAGAAAGGCAGGCCTTAAAAGTTTACAGGAAAGGTCCAGCTCAACAATCTCAATATGGATATCTTTCACCAGGAATACGCCATTGAAGGGAAACAAGCCTACAAACTCTATACTGCCGACCTTTGGGCTGTAAGCCTTGGACGTGAAGTTCGGGTGGCCATAGTCGATTACATAGACACGGACAGGAAGCGTCAGACACGCAAGGTGTTCTTCTCAACGGATCTCAGTCTGTCAGCACAAGATATTTTCGACATTTATCGGACACGTTTCCAGCTGGAGTTTGTATACCGGGATGCGAAACAGTACACAGGACTTACCCACTGCCAGTCACGTAACAAAGCTGCCCTTTCGTTTGCTTTCAATGCGTCTCTTTCTTCCGTCAACCTGGCAAGGGCCTTTGCCAGGCAGCAGGGACTCAATCTCTCCGTTGGAGCGACCAAAGTCTTGTTGCACAATGCTGCAATGGTGGATCGAATTTTTGCAATGTCCGGAACGCGTCCGAACTTGCGTTTAAATAACACTGATTTCAAAGAACTCTTATTCTACGGCGTTCGCGCCGTGGGGTAACCTTTCATTTTTTAACGAACTATTGAGATAAAGAATTGACAAATATAAGCCAATATATTTTGTGTTAAAATACCGGTTAGTGGGTATTTATGTGCGTAGCACACTTGATGCATTTGCCTGAGGGCCGGGTAAATAACAAAAGCCACCCTCGGGTGGCTTTTTTATAAACTGCTAAAGATAAACGAAAAGAATCAAGTGTACGACGTACCCAAGCGCTCAATCAGCTCCCTTCCAAGGGCTGTCTTCACTTCTATGTGTTTGAGCACGGCAGAAACGAAAGGATTAATCTCGAAAATGCCTCGGACTTGTTCAAAATCCATGCGACATTCATCCATATTCCCGTCGGCACCGAATCCGGTCATGGCACTGAGAGAAAATTCTTTGCGGGCGTCTTCGTAAAGCATTTTATCCAATCCTACCACGGCTTCTTCCCAACCCCTTACAATACTTTGTATCTGTTCTACGGTGATTGTTTCCGGATCTAAGTTATAGAATTCTTTGATCTTGGAGTAGGCCCATGTCCATTCGTAATAGTAGTAATTCTTGTGAAGATCTTCAATAAACGAATTGATATCACGTATTCTGGAAATGTCGCGTGATTCAATTCCTTCCATGAGTTTTTCTATTTCGCTTCGTGGTGCAATTAAACCGGAAATATCCAGCCATTCACCCAGACCAATAGAAGTGTCCGGTTTCAGTCGTTCACGTATTTCTTCAACGGAGCGGAAATTTCTACCTTCAAGCCGTTTGATTATTGAGTTGCCCAGGAATTTACGAATGGCTATTTCGTAATATTTGATGCCGTTGTAGAGAGAAGTGTTTTTGATCTTGGTGCTTTTGTATGAGAAAATGTCCGTAGTTTCCCCGGAAACCCTCATTAATTCCTTTAGAATGGCCCTGCCGTCCAGCATTTTCTGGATCGTATAGGGACTCAGCAGGTTGTAATTGATCTGGTCCAGTTTATCTGGGTCTTTTCTGCGATCGCGCTTGGGCCATTTTTGGGCGTCACGGATCGTTCCCACACTTTTTAGATTCACTCCTGGTATCAGGTACGTGGTGTTGTCCTGTTCAATAAGGTAGGAAAACGGCAGAGCCCCCGTATCCGTATTGTTAACGTGCCTGCCCATGACCAGTGAAAAAGCTCCTATGCGTGAAGGCCACAGAATGTAGGAATCAGAAGTTGTTTTTGCTCCTCTTTCCATAATACCCTGGTGAATAGGCCCCAATTTGTACATGTGATTGGACTGGTTTGACCCGGAACCGGCATTCATGAACGAAAACAAACCTGCTATCAACAGAGTGGATTTGTGATGGCTAACCGTATAGGGCCCGGCGAATATGGCGCAGGCTTCTCCGTTTTCTCCGTGGCAGTTGCTGAAAAACAATGAATCAGAAGCTGAATACCCTTTTCCCAGGATAGTTCCCTGACCTATAAAGCATTTTTTCAGATTCACGTTGCTTTCCACAACAGACCCGGAAGAAATGATAAAGTCAATACAATTGACACCGTATCCTATGTATACCGGATCGTGTTCGTTACCGTTAATACTTCCGTTAACCAGTGTAGAAGTTCCTTCAATGATTGTGTTATCTCCTACAGCAACATTTTTCAATGTTCCGGAATGACTGATAGTCACATTGTTGCCAATAAGTCCTTTATCTGAAGAAACTGTTTGCGAATAAACATCAACCAGCTCTTTCATACGTTTTATCAGCCCCGGCCGATGTCTGTACAGAGCCATAATATACGCAAAATGAGCTGTCAGCTTATTATTTATAGGCACTTCACGGCCACCGGTCTCATTCAAAACAGAAACATCGGTCCCGTTGCCAAAAGAAGTCCGGCCTTCCACATAGATCTTGTCTACGTTTT
The DNA here is from genome assembly GCA_964542305.1 of uncultured Muribaculaceae bacterium. Classification (GTDB taxonomy): domain Bacteria; phylum Bacteroidota; class Bacteroidia; order Bacteroidales; family UBA932; genus DMER64. The sequence goes on from CAZITX010000014.1 coordinate 3,340, forward strand.
CAATAATACACCCTTCTCCTATATCATAATTGGCAATGTAACTGTGTATATTTTCTATGCAAGTATTGTTTCCTACAGATACGTTGTGAAGCTTGGCATTACAGATTCCCGACTGGATCTTAATACCTGAAGGCAATTTCATTTTTGATTCGAACACCCCCAACCTGATGTCTCCGGAAAAATAGGTATCCCAGACTCTCTCAGGCCTAAAATCAGGATCCACCCAAATTGTTTTCCAGTCTTCCGAATGACACCTTTGAAGCTTTAGCCGTGAAATCTCTTCACGGCTGATCAATCTGTATTCGTTCATAACCGGCTTGGTTTGACCAGTCCCTGTCAATTCCAGTCTATCGTATCAGTATCGGGTTTAAAGGGTATCTGGTAAAATGTAAAGGCATATTTTTTATATTGGTTCACATCCACGGCTACCCTTAAACGGCCTACTTTTAGAAGACGGCTGGGGACATTGTGGAATTCCAGGTTCAGTACGATGACCTGACCGCTTACCATTGAGTATTCCTGGGAAAATGGTGTAGACGGATAATACACCAACGGGTAAACCGAATGCTCGGTCACGTAAGTGTCATCAACGAGTCCATCTATTCCCTTGAATAACAACAGACAGTTCCGGTTGGCTTTTATGCTTATGGTTGCATGTATAGTTCCTATTGAAGTATCTGTCGCGTCTTTCACCCCGTAGCAGGCCAAAAGATCGGCTGTAAAATAATCTACTCCGTCACCAAAATTGTAAACTACAGAATGGTAAAATTGAGTAATCTGATCCTGATCTTTCGGATCACAAGAGGTAAACAGGATCAAGGAAATAAGGACTGCTACCGGTAATAACAAAAATTTTTTCATAAACGGTAATTGATGGAGTTAGTTTAAGTGTCAAAAATAATAATAATATTGTCCAATATGCTAATCAGACGTAAAAAACATAAGCTTTGTTGCACCGGATAAAAAGAAAGCCGCCTTCACAGGCGGCTTTCCGGGAATAGGATTTTGAACTAAAAACGATAAGTGGCACCTATTGAACCATATGTAGCTCCGTACCCGAGTTCTACAAATGCACCCAGGGAAGGAGTAAACATATACCTTGTTCCGGCAAATACTTGCCATCCGAACTTCACGTGAGTATGAGCTGCCGTGGATTCTGTTCCGGCAGTAAATCTTTCTGACTCCAATTTGATCCCAAGAACGGCTCCCCCATACACTTCCCATTTGTCTATAATGGTGAAATGGTAAGCTCCCCGAGCACCAAACAGGGTATTGAAATATTTATAATTCAGCTGATCAAGCCCCGTTTTGATCTTGTATCCCCATAACCCTACATGCGCACCGACTGCAACAGATCCCGGTCTGCCAAAGTCAAGTATGCCCACTTCGTAGAAAGCATTGATGGGGGGTATGGTCATTCTGTAACCTGGAGCGATCACAGGGATACCAACACCCAAACTACCCATATTTGTCCCTGTTGTCATAACATTCGAAACGACATTGTCCTGAGCTGATACACTAAAAAAGGCTGACAGGATAAACAAAGCAGAAATAATGGCTTTTTTCATAAGGTCTGGAACTATAAATTCACTACTAATATAAGACATTTTTTTGGAAACCAAAAAAATTGTACCTTGTTTTTCAAACAATTCAATCAATTTAGCATGAAAAACATTGCCCTGCTTATAATTCTGACAATGACGAGTTTGTCGTTTTCCGGCTGCCGGCAAACAGAGCCCCGGGAAGAATGGGCCATTGTGATTCACGGGGGTGCCGGATCTGCCCGTTCCATGGCGCCTGAAGTCCGTGATAATTACCTGAACCTGCTGGATCAGGCCCTGGAAGTGGGGACCGAAATGCTTAAAAACGGGGCCGATGCCCTTGATGTGGTTACTCAGGTGGTGGTCTGGCTGGAAGACTGCCCTGCCTTTAATGCAGGAAAAGGGGCCGTCGTTACCTCGGACGGAATCCACGAACTGGATGCTGCCGTAATGGACGGAAGCAACCTGCAGGCAGGAGCTGTTGCCGGTGTAAGGGATATCAAAAACCCTATCCTGGCTGCCCGCCATGTGATGGAAGATTCCCCGCATGTTCTTCTTATTGGGGAGGGGGCTTCGTCTTTTGCCCAATCAATGGGTTTGCCGCTGGTGGAAAATGACTATTTCTCCACGCCCGAACGCCTGGAGCAGATCCGCCGGATCAAAATGAGAAAGGAAGAACCGGATCCCAAAGGGACAGTAGGTTGCGTGGTACTGGACAGCAAAGGGAATCTGGCCGCCGCCACATCCACCGGAGGCATGAGCGGAAAACGTTGGGGCCGGGTGGGTGACGTTCCGGTGATCGGGGCAGGAACCTACGCCAACAACGCCACGGTGGCCGTCTCGGGAACAGGCCACGGCGAGTTATGGATCCGCCGGTGCGTGGCATTTGATATCAGCGCGCTGATGGACTACAAGGAGATGACGGTCAAAGAGGCGGCGCGCGAGGTCATACTCGGCAAGATTGATAAAATGGAAGGTTCCGGAGGCGGTGTGATCTGCGTGGACAAAAACGGGAATATTGCCATGGAATTCAACACCGGCATGATGTTTCGCGCATGGGCAACTGCCTCGGGGCAAAAAGGAACTGCCATAGAATAAGAAAACCGGTTACCGCCCGCTTTCCGTGATCATTTCTTTAACGAAGTCGTTGAATTCTTTCTCTTTCAGCAGATCTTCAATGGTCATGTGCATCCTGTATTTCCAATAGTGCGGGACTATGGCCGGTATGTTAATGCGCTCGTCATGAGGGTTTTCACGCCGTAGACCGGCTGAAACCGACATCCAGTCCTGCCAGGGAAGTATACAGAGCATAGCCGGACTTTTCAGGTGATCCATAACAATTTGCCGGCAAATCCACGGCTCGCAATAAACGGGGGCTTCTCCACGAATGCCCATCACGGAGTTGAAGAACCGGTTGGTGATGTTGCGGTCTTCCTCCCACCAGCCCCGTAACGTGCTGGTATCGTGAGATCCTGTGGTACATACGCACAAATAGGGGTAAGATGCAGGATCTCCGAAATCCCGGTATTTGTCCTTGGGCATACGCTGTACTTCCAGGCTCAGCATGGCCAGCTCCTTCATCACCGGAGGCACGCAATCCGGGATCATCCCCAGGTCTTCCGCACAGCAGAGCATCCCGGTTGCCGAGATAAGGGGTGGCAGTTTTTTCATGGCCTGTTGGTACCAGAACTCATTGTGCCTTTTGTAAAAGAAGTGGTCGTAAAGCCGGTTGAATGCGAATTTGGTATCTTCGTCCAACGCCTTGTACGAATAATTGAATTGTGCCGAGATCCTGGGGTGGTATGCGTCTTCTTTCTCCGGGTGCGGAATGAACAGCACATTGGCTGCCAGGTCCATCAGGCTGTTGCGGATGAAATTGTTTTCTTCCGTATCGGGAAGGGTCTCAAAATGGTCCGAGATTTTCCTTTGTGTATTGAAAGATTCCTTCAATTCCAGCAGGTGTGCGTTATTTCGCTTTTGGAGGTATTTTTCAATTATTTCCGAGGCTTTCTCGTTGAAAACCCCTTCAATGATCTCCCCGGTTATGTAAGGCTTAGCCATCCGTTCGTAATCAAATGCCAGTCCCCACCGGCGCATTTCATCCGCCGAGTAAGGCATAGCAGGATCAAAGTACCCCATCAATCCTTGTGTCTGTTCCCTTGGGATAGTCCATATGCGGAAAAATCCCAGGATGTGATCTATGCGGTAAGCATCAAAATACCGGGCCATATTTGCAAAACGGTTTTTCCACCAGGCATACCCGTCTTTTTCCATTATTTCCCAGTTATAAGTAGGGAAGCCCCAGTTCTGTCCCTGTACGGAAAATTCATCCGGAGGTGCACCCGCCTGGGAATCCATTTTGAACAAATGAGGCTCTGTCCATGCTTCCACGCTCATTGGAGTGATACCTATGGGAATATCTCCTTTTAGTATAACTCCTTTGCTATTCAGGTATTTATGGGCTTCCCTCAGTTGTTTGTCCAGGTGATATTGAACAAAAATATACAGATCCAGGTTGTCAAAATCCACAGCAAATACAGGGTCGTATTTTTCATATTTACCCCAAAGGGTATAGTCTGCTGTTCCAAATTTATCGCGCAGCACGCAAAACAATGCGTAGGGACGCAGCCATTTTTTATTTTTCTTGATGAAAGACTTGTAAGAAGCCGAATTCAGAACTTCTTTTCCCGTATGCTTGAAAATAAGTTTGAGAACTGTCCATTTGAGTCTGGAAACTTTGTCATAATCCAGTTCAGGCAATTCATTCAGGTTTTTTCGCTCTTTTTCAAAAGCAGACAGATCAACCGAATTCTCTGTAGTAGCGAGGATGGCTTTTATGTCTGCATACAAAGGATGCAAGGCCATGATGGAGATACCTCCGTAGGGGTAGGAATCTATCCAGTTGTGGAACATGGTCGTGTCGTTCACAGGCAGGATCTGGAGTATACGCTGTCCGGTAACGGCTGCCCAATCGGCCATTTTTTTCAAATCCCCGAAATCCCCGATCCCCCAACTGTCATTACTTCTGAGGGAAAATACAGGAATGGCTGTACCTGCATGACGCAACCCTTGACTACGGCTTCTCAGGGAAGAGTCCCGGATCACCAGGTGATCCCGGCCGGATCTAAATACTGCCGGCAAGGAAAAGAACCGGTTTTCCCCTTCTTCCCATTCCACAAGCGAAAGGTCCTTGTTATTCCTTATAATATACTTGTATTCAATTTTTTCGTCTTTTATTTGTGACAGGTTTAAAGCAGCTTCCCATAAACCCGCTCCGGCATATTGCATAGGATGAGCCATAGCCGGATCCCACATGCCCAGTGCCCGGTTATTCCCGGAAACGGCTATGTGACAACCTGCGGGAACGGCCCCGGATTGCGTTACCAGTGCAATGTCGTCTTTTTTCAGAGGCTTGGTTTTGTGAGTCAGAAAAACATAAGAATACGCAGGCTCTGTCCATTTGTCAAGGAACAGGATATTTTCCGCAGACGGCAAATCTTTATGTATATGCTTTAAAGGTTCTGTAGTAACAGTACCGTCCGGTAACTGAACATAATACTGGTAATGCAACACTTTGGGAAGCCCGGAAGGGGATATGCCCAGCTCCCACCATCCCTCTTCGGCAGGGTGCATTGCAACGGTGCCTTTTGTGTTCTCATTGCCCAGTTCCGGAATATTGCCGCATATTGATAAAAAACTATCCTGATGCGTTTTATAATGTATACGGAATGTCAGTTTCATAATCTGAAAATTATTAATGTCTAACAAATATACTTAAAAAAATCTTCAAGATTTTTTTTGTAACTTTACCCATTATGACAAAGACCGGGGTAACACATCTGATCATTCATGGCTTTGCACTGGCTCACGCACTGACTTGTCTTTTACTTCACGACACGGCATTTGGAGATACCTTTTTACTCACCTGCCTTACCATAGCCATGGTGGTAATACTGATCCGTTACTATGACGGTCCTGTGGATGTCATGGTAGGATTGTTGTTATTGTCATCATTTGCCGGGTTTTTTCTGGGAACCAACGGTGCCCGGTGGATTCAATTATTATTTCCTGAATTGAAGACCATTCTTACTTATGTACTTACTACCACTTTAGTAACGGAATTCCTGGGGTGGGCACTGTTCTTTGTCGTCCGCCGTAAGAAAAAATAATCGGAATGACTGTAGGTACAAAAAGGAATACCATAATTGAGATTCTTTTGCTGGCTTTCTTTGTACTTGCCTTTCGTCTGGCTTTTGAAGGGGCTATCCCGTTTTTTCAGAATCATTTCAACCTGAATTTCAACGAAATCCTGACCGGTTTGTTACGTAACTATCCGTTAGCATTGCTGATGATCATGCTGGATCTTTTGCTGGTATGGATGTTAGTGCGTCACATAGATTACGGAGAAAAGCCCATGTTGCGTACTATGCTGGAAATTTCGGGTTTACTTGTGATCGCGTTTTGCTCAGCCATTCTTATGAAAGTCATGTCCCCACAGTTGCAGGGAACAGAAGATGATTCTTTTTTCAACTATTCATTCTGGTATACCGCCCTGGCAGCCTTGTTTTTTAATATGATCATCATAGCCGGAATGGACATTTATGCCTATTACGGCAGGGTGCAAAAAAAAGCCCTGGACCTGGAGATCGGGAAAAAAAACAAAGCCCGGTTCCAGTACCAGCAGCTGAAAAGGCAGTTAAACCCGCATTTTCTTTTTAACAGTTTGAATTCCCTGGATTACCTGATCCATACAGACGCAGATAAAGCCAGCGATTATGTACGTAAACTGGCCTCCCTGTACCGTCATTTTTTAAAAGTGGGTGAGGAAGAAACCATCATGTTGAAAGACGAGATGGATTTTGTCAGGTTATATGTGGATCTTTTATCACAACGTTTTGATAATTCGTTGGTAGTTACCTTTGATGTCGGGGAAGACGCCATGCAGAAACACATCATTCCCTGCAGCCTCCAGCTTTTGGTGGAAAATGCAACCAAACATAATATCGTCAGTAAAGACAAACCGTTGGAGATCAATATTACCTCCCGGGATGGATGCCTGGTTGTCAGCAACAACATTCAGCCCAAAACATACCGTGTTTCCTCCACAGGGGTTGGTCTGAAAAATATCAGGGGGCAATATTTGTCTGTGTTTCAGAAAGATATAACAATTAATAACGACAGGCAGACTTTTCAAGTGAAACTGCCATTATTGGATTGACAAGATGAGAGTTTTGATTCTGGAAGATGAAATCCCCGCGCAACTGCAATTAAAACGGTTGTTAAATGTACATTACCCGGATGCCGGAATTGCTGCTGTTCTGGATTCCGTGGACAAAGCTGCGCTATGGCTGGAAACACATAAGGTGGATTTGATTTTCATGGACGTAGAACTTTCAGACGGGATATGTTTTGAATTGTTCAATAGGATCTCTGACATGCCCCCGGTGATCATCATTACCGCATACGAGCATTACGCTTTGGCCGCCCTGAAAAAAAGCGCCGTGGACTATTTGCTCAAACCCGTGGGCGATAAAGAGTTTGTCACAGCCGTTGAAAAATGCCGTATGCCAATGGCCAAACCCCAGGACCTGGAAAGCCTGGGCAGGATTTTGACCATGTCCCAGAAATTCAAACAACGGTTCATTGTAAAAGTGGGAGATCAGATCATTATAGTTAAAACCAACGATATTGCCTATTTTTATTCAGAGGAAAAAAGCACTTACATAATGACCCGCAACGGGAAGCATTATTTTTCGGATTCCAGCCTTGACACCATAGAAGAGCAACTTGATCCCAAAGAATTTTTCAAATTGTCACGCAATTGCATTGCCAGCATTTCTGCCATCAGTAGCATATCCAAGCATTTTAACAGCCGTTTGCGCATAGAGCTGCAACCGCCTTTCAAGCATTCCATCCTGGTAAGCCGGGTCAGGATACCTGCTTTTATGAAGTGGATTGAGGGGGATCTGGATTGATATTCTGTCGGAATAATCCTTAAATTCATCAAATTTTTATTAAAATTCGTCGGTTTTACCTATATATTATTAGGGGAAGATTGTAATTTTATACAATTTATTACCTGAGACCTGCTATGATTAAGCAATCAAAAATGACATTCTGGAATATCTGGAATATGACCTTCGGGTTTCTGGGTATTCAGTTCGGACTTGCCTTGCAGAATGCCAACGTAAGTCGTATCCTGCAATCCTTTGGAGCAGATGTGGGACATCTTTCCTTATTCTGGATAGCTGCACCCCTTACAGGAATGATCGTCCAACCGATTATTGGACATTACAGTGACCAGACATGGACGCGTCTTGGACGCAGAAGGCCTTTCTTCCTGGCAGGAGCCATTATGGCATCCATTGCCCTGGTCCTGATGCCTAATGCTCCTATGCTTGCACCGTACATTTCCCCGATGTTTATCGGGGCAGGTATCTTGATGATCATGGATGCCTCTATCAATGTGGCCATGGAACCTTTCAGGGCCCTGGTTGCCGATCTGCTTCCTTCGGATCAGCGTACGCTGGGTTTTTCCGTTCAGACATCACTCATAGGTGTCGGGGCCGTTCTGGGAGCTGTATTGCCGTACCTGTTGACCAACTGGTTTGGCATATCCAATGTTCCCGAACCTGAAAGCGGAGGTATGGTGGCCAACAACGTGACCTACGCCTTTTACATAGGAGCGGCTGTCCTTATGGGCAGTGTGTTGTGGACCGTACTAAAAACAAAAGAATACCCGCCTGAAGACGGGAACCATCCTGAAAAAATGCCATTCTGGCAAATAGGAAAAGATTTTATGAAAATTCCCAAAACCATGAAACAATTGGGAGTGGTACAGTTTTTTTCCTGGTTTGCTTTATTTTCCATGTGGGTCTATATGGTCCCTGCCGTTGCCGAACATGTTTACGGTTCTACGGACAATGCCTCCAAGGCCTATGCCGATGCAGGTGACTGGGTAGGTATACTTCAGGGCGTTTATAACGGAGTGGCAGCCGTTTTTGCTTTTTTGCTGCCGTGGATAGCTAAAAAAATTGGACGAAAAGGCACGCATGCCCTTTGTCTTTTCCTGGGGGCAGCCGGATTTCTGTCATTTTACATCATCAAGGATCCGGCATTACTCATATTACCCATGATCGGTGTGGGTATTGCATGGGCAGGGATCCTGGCCATGCCTTATTCCATATTGGCCGGAGCCTTACCTGCCCATAAAATGGGCGTTTATATGGGAATTTTTAACTTCTTTATTACCATTCCCCAGATATGCAACGGGCTTATTGGAGGGATTATGGTAAAACACATTTACGGGGGACACACCATTTTTGCCCTGGTGTTCTCCGGAGTATGTCTGTTGATAGCTGCCGTGAGTGTTTTCTTTGTGGACGACAAAGATGACCCCGTACAGCTTTCCTTCAGGTATAAACAACGTATAAGATTATCAACCTAACAATTAATCACTAACCTAAATGTTTATGAAAAGACTGATGACTTTTATGCTTGCGGTCTCGCTTTTCTCCCTGACTTCCGCTTACGCTCAGTATGAAGTGAGGGGGACTGTCGTTGATGTCAACGACCTGGCGGTGATCGGAGCTACGGTTCTGGAACAGGGAACCACTAACGGCGTCACAACAGATCTTGACGGAAACTTCACTTTGACTGTTCCTTCTCCGGAAACGATGTTGGAAATATCCTACCTGGGATATCAGACCATAGTGGTCGCTGCAAGAAATGCAACAAGGATCGTTATGCACGAGGATTCGGAACTGTTGGAAGAACTCGTGATCATTGGCTACGGTACTGTCAAAAAGAGCGATATGACAGGGTCCGTTGTCGCGATTAAAGCAGAAGATGTCAACCGGGGAGCGGTGGTTTCGCCAGACCAGATGTTGCTGGGAAAAGTATCCGGATTGCGGATTACACCCGCTACCGGACAGCCCGGTTCATCCGCAACCATAAGGATCCGCGGGGCCGCATCCCTTAATGCCTCCAACGATCCTTTGATCGTTATTGACGGAGTTCCCATAACCGGGGACGGAGGTGCCGGAATGGGAAATCCCCTGGGATCTGTGAATCCGAACGACATAGAAAGCTATACCATCCTGAAAGATGCCTCGGCAACCGCTATTTACGGATCCAGGGCTTCTAACGGTGTGATTATCATCACCACCAAGAAAGGATCCGGAAAAGGTGTTAATGTAAGTTACAATTCCAGTTACTCTGTTAAACAGAACGCTTCCCGTATAGAGATGCTTTCTGCTGATGAGTACCGGAATTTCATGTCCACAACTTACGGAAGCAACCAGACGATCCAGAATCTTTTGGGAGATGCAAACACAGACTGGCAGAATGAAATTTACAGGTTATCCTTTAATACGGACCAAAACGTCAGCGTTTACGGCTCTACATCTTTCATGCCTTACCGCGTGAGTGTTGGATACAACCTGGATCAGGCTACCCTGAAAGTCGGCGACAACCAGCGTGCCAACCTGGACATAAGTCTTTCTCCTGAGCTTTTGGACAAGCATCTGACAATCAATGTCAATGCAAAAGGGATTTATCAGAAAACCAACTGGGCACCTACAGGAGCCATTGGGAATGCTCTGGCTTTTGATCCTACAAAACCCACTCATTTTACTTTCTGGTTTGACCGGGATGTGATTGATACTTCCAAAGCCAACGGCTACTGGAACTGGTTCAACAGCGATGGAAGTGCCAATACCATGGCAAGTACGAACCCGCTATCCACATTGTATGATTATACCAATTACAATTATACGCTGAGGTCAATGGGTAATGTTCAACTTGCCTATAAGGTCCATGGACTGGAAGATCTGACAGCCAATGTAAATGTCGGATACGATGTGGCAAGCACACACGGTGAAAGGTTTAACGCCCTGAATTCTATCTCGGCCATGCGTTCCAGCAACGACCTTTACGTTACCTACGATAATTACAACCTCAATACGCTGTTGGAAAGTTACCTGAATTACAACCATGATTTCCGTAACAGCAACCTGGATGTAATGGCCGGTTATTCCTGGCAGCACAACTTCGTGCAGTATGATGAAGAACAGTTCCGTAACACGGAACCTGACGGACCCGGAGAACACTATTACACGGCGCCTACCAATGCCAAGGAATATTACCTGATTTCTTTCTTCGGAAGGTTGAACTATTCCATAGCTTCCCGCTACCTGTTCACCGTAACGGTTCGTAACGATGCTTCATCGCGTTTCAGCAAAGCCAACCGTTGGGGTTTGTTCCCTTCGGCTGCATTTGCCTGGAACGTGGCAGAGGAAAATTTCCTGAAAAACAGCAAAGCTATTTCGGGGTTAAAATTACGCATTGGCTGGGGACGTACCGGACAACAGGATATCGGTTCCGATTATTATCCGTACCTGGCCCGTTACCTTTCTTCATCCGCTTTGGAAATGAGGTACTTCATGGGTGATGGCTATTACACTACGCTGGCTCCCCTGGCATACAATTCCAATTTGAAATGGGAAACCACAGAAACCTACAACGTAGGTTTGGACTTTGGATTTGCCAACGATCGTATAACCGGTAGTGCAGAAGCGTATTACCGTTACACTTATGATCTGCTGAACGTGATATCGACCCCGCTGGGATCCAACTTTGGCAACAGCATCATTTCAAACATCGGAAATATGGAAAACAAAGGGCTGGAGTTTACCCTGAACTTTATTCCTCTTCAGACAGCCGATTTGCACTGGTCCATAGGAGGTAACCTGACCATACAGGACACAAAAATCACCAAACTGACCACCCTCCAGACGGAAGGGTACCTGGGTGTCACCACTGGTTCCGGAATGGGAGGAACTGGCGGATACAGTTCCTTGCATCGTGAAGGCTTTTCACCTTACACGTTCTATATGTTCCAGCAATTGTACGATAACGACGGCAATCCCGTTCAAAATGGCTTGGTTGACCGTGACGGGGACGGAGAGATTACAGATGCAGACCGTTACGTAACCGGGTTCAGTCCCACTCCGGATGCTTTCTTTGGAGTCAACACCCAATTTCGTTACAAAAACTGGGATCTGGGCCTGAACGGGCACGGATCCATAGGAAATTATGTCATCAACGGAGTAGCCATGGGGTATTCCACTTCTTACAGTGATGACTGGAACAAAGGATATCTGAACAACGTGAGTAAAGAGTACCTGGTTGAAGGTTGGACGGCCCCGTCTGAAAATAATCAGAAGTATTCAGACATGTTTATTGAGGATGCTTCTTTCTTCCGTATTGACGATATCAACCTGGGTTATACTTTTGACAATTTAAAGTTTGCCAAAAGCATACGTATAGCCGCCTCGGTACAGAATGTATATACCTTTACCAAATACAGGGGACTGGATCCCGAGATCATGTCTTCAGACGGTGTGGATTTCAACATCATACCCCGTCCCAGACTTTACACCTTGCGTCTTAATATTAATTTTTAATAATAGGTAGATATGAAAAAGATTATGAAAAACAGTTTTCTTGTGGTGTCGGCATTTATCTTCCTGCTGACCTCGTGTGTCAAGGATCTGAACACACTGCCGCTGAACGAAACAGATGCTACCTCGGAAACCGCATACGCAGAGCCGTCCAGTTATTTGAACGGACTGGCATATATATATGGTTATTGGGGACTGGTGAGCCAGAACGATCCCGGATCTTCGGATATTAGTGTTTCCGATGCCGGACAAAGCGAACTAACCCGTATGTATATGGTTTTGAATGAACTCTCCACAGACTCTTTTAAGATCATTTGGGGAGACAATTACATAGTTCCCATTCAATACCACCGCTGGACATCAGCAGATAACGAAGCCATCATTGCCGTTTATACACGCTGCATGAAAGGCATCACCCTGGCCAACGAGTACCTGATACAAACATCGGATGAAAAACTCAACGACAGGGGACACTCCGGTGAGCTTGCCACAGTGCACCAATACCGTGCAGAAGCGCGCTTCAACCGTGCATTATACTACTACCTGCTCCTGGATCTGTTCGGAAATCCTCCTTTCGCTCTTGAAGAGAACATAGGAGGGGAATTGCCCAAACAGATAGGCAGGGAAGGCCTTTATAGCTGGATTGAAGGTGAATTGCTGGATCTGGCAAACAGCCAGGACATGCCGGACAAAGGCGATGTTCCTTATCCCCGTGCATCCAAAGGATCCGTATGGGCCGTACTGGCACGTATGTATCTGAATGCAGAAGTGTACACAGGTACACCGCAATGGCAAAAAGCCAAGGATGCCGCCGCTAACGTAATTGATATGGGATACCAGCTACACCCCAATTACCAGGAACTTTTCATGCAGGATAATTCCACCAACGGGGCTACCCAGGAATTCATAGTGGGTGTTGTTTACGATAAAGACAACACGCAGAGCTGGGGTGGTACAACCCACCTGGTTTCTGCTACACTAAGTGCTGATGCCAACACGGCCATTGCCCAAAACCTGGGGCTCAGCGGTATGTTGAATCCAGAGGCATGGAACGGGTACCACGTTGCCGACGATTTCGTACAGCGCTTTAAACTAAATGGTGTTCAATGGGGAGCTACCTCGGGATTCGGTTACGACAAGGATAACAGCGACAAACGCGCTTTCTTCTACAACATCGGGTCCACAAAAGAATTTGACAACACAACCACCGATACCGGCTGGAGGTGCTGGAAATTCACCGGTTTGTACTCCGACGGCCATACCGTATCGGATGCCGAGCCGAATTACTTATTCTCCTCCATCGACTTTCCGGTCTTCCGCCTTGCCGAGATGTATCTCATATTTGCCGAGGCAGACGCTCGCCTGAACGGAGGTGTGGTCACTGATCCCGCTGCCGTTGATTACATTGGTCAGCTGCGCCAGAGAGCAGGAGTTGCTTCTACAACGCCTTCTGCCATCGATCTGGATTGGTTGCTTGACGAACGTGCCCGCGAATTGATGTGGGAAGGACACAGAAGGACAGACCTGATCCGTTACGGATACTTTACCTCCATGCAATTCCCCTGGACCCTGAAGGGTGGGGTAATGAACGGAAAAGTATCGTTACCGGAGCACCGCAAGGTATATCCCATTATTCTGAGCGATCTGAATGCAAATCCCAACCTGGTTCAGAATCCCGGATACTAACAGACTATGATTCACTCATAAATGATTACAATTATGAAATATACTAAATACATAACGATGTTGGTCGCCTCGGTGCTGGTCCTTGTTTCCTGTGATATTGAGATAGAAAAAGCCTATCTCAATCCCACCAGCGATTTCCAGGCACCCGAGTTGCTTTCGCAGGGACCTGTGATAGTCAACGATGACAACAGCAAGACCGAAAGCGTCGTATTCAACTGGACCAATGCGTCCTTCGGGCCGTCCGTTCAGATTGAATACTCGCTCTACGCAACGGCCAATTCCAAAACCGCACTACTTGGGTCATCCTTTACCAATTCCCTGTCCATCAGCAAATCAGACCTGAACGGAGTGGTAGCCAATGACCTGGGAATAGGTGTAAACCAGACCGCTAACGTTAGTGCTTACCTTATTGCCAAAGTATACGGCACCAATGTGGAAGGCGTAACCTCAAATTCCATATCCTTTGACGTTACCACTTTCGCAGCCTCATTACGAACCCTGTACCTGCCTGGCAATTACCAGGGCTGGAACATTGAACAGGCTCCCGAATACTGGGAAACCGACGGGGGAACCAATGTATACAAGATCCTGGTTAACCTGGATGACGGGTCAGAACAGTATTCCTACTTCAAAGTTACCGTTGCCCGGAACTGGTCCGATGAAAACTGGGGTTACAATTTCCTGACACCTTCCTGGTATTGTCCCGAACAGTCGGATTCAAACCTGTCGGTAGACCTGACCGAAGGCAGCATATATGTTTTGACTGTCAACAGGGGTAAAATGACCATCGATAAGGAAAACGTAAGCAAGGTAGGTATCATAGGAGCTTTTGATGAAAGCGCTTGGAGTACGGATCTGGACATGACTTACGATACTGTTGAAAATGTATGGGTATCACCCGCTATCACTTTCAGCGGGGATTTGAACTTTCTGATCCGCATGAATGAAAGCTGGGACCATAAATACGGTACCGACAACGAAGCCAGCCAACATGTGGAAGGCGGAGTGAAACTGGTAAAAGGCGGGGCAGACCTTTATGCTCCTTCCGCAGGGACCTATATCATGAAACTCCACGGGAACAGGACCCCTTACGTTTTAGTTATGGAAAAACAGTAACCGATTAAAGAGACGCAATTATGAAAATATTTAAATATTTATTTGCTGCAACCGTTTTAAGCATGGCAGCCGTCTCCTGTGAGGTGATCAGTGAAGATGCCTTTTCCACGGCTCCCGTAGCCCCGGAAATGTATGCACATTCAGACATACTGATGACATCCAACACGATGGAGGAACACGTAAACTTTTCCTGGAAACCCGCCCGTTTCCTGGGAGAAGGTCTGACCTATGACTTATACGGAAAATTTGGGGAAGCTGCTGTTAAGATCGCTTCCACAGCGGAACTCTTTTACAAAGTCCCCAAAACGGAATTCAAAGCAGCGCTGTATGCGGCATTTCCTGATTTGCCGCAGAACGACACATTTACCATGACTTTTTATGTCTCTGTGACTAACGGATCGGACATGTACCAGTCGGATCCCGTTACCATTGACATTTATGCTTACGGAGATGCCGTCTCGGCTGAGTTGACCCCGCTTGTGGAATCTATTGTACTGGACGTAACGGATCCCACCGGAGTATTGGATCTTCTGACCTGGGGACCTGCGCGTTTGGGTTACAACGAACCCATTACCTATGATGTGCTGATGAAATACGGCGAAGGTGAATACGTATCACTGGCTGCCGGATTAACCGAAAGACAATTCTCCATTACGGTAGATGAACTCAACGAAGCCGCGGTAGGTGCCGGAGCACCCGAAGCCCAGGAAGCCAACCTTGATTTTACGGTAAAAGCTTTCTCCGAAAGTTTCCAGACCGGCGTGATTTCCAATACGGCAACCATAGCAGTGACTACTTACATAGCCACATACCCCGAATTCATATATGTACCCGGAGGATACCAGGGATGGGATCCTGCAACGGCTCCCAGGATCAAACAATCTACGGTTAAGAAAGGGTACTACGAAGGTATGGTTGACCTTACAGTTGAGGGGGGAGGAGATGTCGGATTCAAATTCTCACCCAATCCTGCATGGGAAGGTGACTTTGCCATAGACAACATTGAGTTGACAACTTTCGGCGACGGTTACACGGCCCTTACGGGATCCGGAACCACCGGCGGTGACATCTCCGTTCCCTCCGGAATGTACAACATCATTCTGAACAAGAAGCTCAACACCCTGTATATGGTACAGGTGGAAACCCTCAGTCTGATAGGTGCGGCTCCCGTGGCCAGCAACGGCTGGACCAACGATGTGGACATGGTGTACAATCCGGAAACGAAGACCTTCGAGGCAACAACCGAAATGCAGGAAGGGGAATTCAAGATCCGGGTAAACCACGACTGGACCCATTCAGCCGGCGGAGAATCCAACAGCAACGTCAGCTTCGGGAACGGGACGAACCTGGTCTTCGACAAAACGGCCGGAGAATACAAAGTGGTCTTGAACGTGGGAGTCAATCCTTATACCGTAACATTTATCAACACAAGCTTCCCCGAGAAACTGCATGTCCCTGGAGGACACCAGGGATGGAATCCCGCTACGGCTCCCGTATTGAACGGTGACACGGAAGGACATTACGAAGGATTTGTAAATCTTACCGATATCTTCAAGTTTACCAGTGCCCCCGACTGGGACCATACCAATTACGGCGGATCGTTTGACGTCCTGGATACCGATCCCGGCGCCGGAAACCTGGCTGTGGATGCTCCCGGGTATTACTATTTGAAGGTAGATCTGACCACCATGAGTGCCACGGCCACCCTTATTGAAAGAGTGGGGGTTGTAGGCAGCTTCTGCGGCTGGGGAGACCCTGAAGATGCCGCCATGACCTACAACGCAGAGCTTGACCGTTGGGAAGCACAGGATCTGGCCTTCCCGGCAGGGACCCAATACAAATTCCGCATGAACGGTGCCTGGGACATCAACTTTGGAGGTGATCCCCAGAACCTGGTTCAGGACGGAGGCAACCTGGAAGCTGCCGAGGCAGGGATGTACGACGTTACCCTGAGCATTGCCACCACTCCTTACCACATGACCGTTGTAAGAACGGGCGATCTCGAGACAGCCTATGCCTCTGAAGTAGTGGTAGCCGGAGACTATTCGGGACATGGATGGAGCACGACCGACGATCCAAAACTGTTCGGCCCGGGTGACGGTACATACAAAGGTGCCATCACCATGTACGATCCGGAGTTTGGTTTCAAGATAGTGGAAAGCGGAAACTGGATCAGCGGACAGCTAATTGCCGATACGGAATTTGAATTCACCCTTTACACAGGTGACAACATGATGCTGGACAACGGCACCTACTTCTGGAATGTGAACCTTCCGGACCAGCATGCCACAGCCACTCCTGTTACCCTGGTAGGACTGATAGGAAGTTTTGCCGGCAGCGACTGGGGAGCAGACCTTCCCATGGAATTTGATGAGGAAACGCTCACATACTCCGTTACGGTGGATCTGGCAGCAGGCAACGAATTCAAGATCCGCTTCAACAGCAACTGGGACCTTAACCTGGGAGGGGACATAACATCCCTGACCCATAACGGTAATAATATTGTAGTTCAGGAAACCGGTACGTACCATATCGTGTTGGATATGGCAAACACTTCCTCGCTGACAATGACAAAGCAATAATAAAATGAAAAAGAGCGCAATTTTCCTTTGCGCCCTTTTCCTGATCTTTGCTTCTTGTCGGAAGGACCCCACCCCGGGATCTGATCCCAACGACGAAGGATCTTTCGTCAGGGTCACAGACGCTCCCCGGGCGTGGGATG
>CAZITX010000014.1:20877-68152 GCA_964542305.1 uncultured Muribaculaceae bacterium
GAGCTGATATAACCTATCAGCTCCTTGTTTATTCATTTGCCGATAAGGATGGAGACGGATGGGGTGATTTTAAGGGGCTTACAGACAAGCTCGGGTATATTGACCGTCTTGGGGCCACTGCCGTATGGCTTTCACCAATTCATCCGGCGATGTCCTACCACGGTTATGACGTAAAAGATTATACCCTGGTAAATCCGCAATACGGATCCATGGATGATTTTGAGCATTTCGTTCAGGAAGCTCATAAACTGGACATCAAGGTATACCTGGATTATGTGATCAATCATTCCGGAAGGGAACACTGGTGGTTTCAGGAAGCCATCCAATCTGCTGACAATCCGTACAGGGATTATTATATCTTTTCAGATGATCCTGCAGCAGATATTACGGCAGGTAACATTGCCATGATCAATACGGAAGGCTCTGCGGGATACGATAGCGGTCAGTGGTTTACGGTTTCCACAACAGGAGACAAAACCCTGAAATTCAGTCTTGACTGGAGCGATCCCGCATACCCTGAATTAACAGTGACTGAAACTACAGGAACGGATCCGGACAATCCCGATCCTTCCACGGAAAATGCCAAATACCTGTATTTCGGAGACGGAATACTGAAAAAATTTTACGATAGAGGAAACGGGACTTACGAGGTCTCCACTGACTACAGTTCATCCTGGGGTTTTCTGGTTCGTACCAGTACCAGCCAATGGAACAATAAAACAAAATACGGAGCCCAAAGCAAGTCGGGTTCCAACATCTCTTATGGAGAACCGTTTGTACTGTACACCAACGACAACCCCGACATTGTTTACGACCTGCAGTTGCCGGGAACGACCATGTTCCATTCCCATTTCTGGACCAACTGGTTTGCCGACCTGAACTACGGGAGTGTGGAAACTGCGGAGGATTCTCCCGCTTTCCATGCCATAACAGAAGATGCCAAAATTTGGATAGATGCCGGCATTGACGGATTTCGCCTGGATGCTGTAAAGCATATTTACCACAACGAGTATTCAGATGAAAACCCGGAATTTCTGAAAAAATTCTACAATGCCGTGAACCAGTATTTCAGGCAGACACACACCTCAGGTATTTATATGGTAGGTGAAGTCTATTCCGGATACGAACAGGTGGCTCCTTATTACAAAGGACTGCCGGCGTTGTTCGAGTTTTCATTCTGGCACCGGTTGCAATGGGCACTCGGGGAAAGCACGGGCTTGTATTTTGCCAAAGACATCATTTCCTATGAGCAAATCTACCAACAGTACAGGACGGATTACATACGTGCCACCAAATTGTCCAATCACGATGAAAACCGTGCCCGCTCAGACCTGGGCGGATCGGTTGCTAAAAGTAAGATGGCAGGCGCCGTTTTACTGACTTCTTCAGGATCCCCTTACGTATATTACGGTGAAGAAATGGGTTACATAGGTACTAAAACCAACGGAGATATCTATGTTCGCAGTCCCATGTTGTGGGGTGACAGTTATACCACTACTTATACAGATCAGATAGATTCTTACCTTTCTACGGCTGTAGGGACGGTGATGACTCAGGAAGCCGATTCTTCATCCATTTTGAACGTTTACAAAAAATTCGCAAGAGCCAGGAATACTTATCCGGCACTGGCCGTGGGAACTATGACTGAACACCCTGTATACAACCACCAGGGAGCTTCTGCATACAAATCCCTTGCTGCGTGGTACCGGACCTCGGGAAATGAAAAACTGCTTGTTTTTCACAATCTTGGAAATCAACAGATCTCTTTCCCCGTAGATGACGATATACAAAACACTGTAGTCAGTATGGGAAATGTGTATTTGAAGGAATCATCCGAGGGTTATACCGTAAAAATGGATGCCATGACTTCTGTTGTTTTTGCGATCAAATAAAACCGGCATGAGTAAATTTTCATGTTTATTACTGGTGGGATTACTGTCCGTAGTGTACGGATGTTCTCCCTCTGTTTCCAGAAAACCTTATTTTGATGCGCTGGAGCCGACAACTGTTCTGACCCTGGAACAGGATACTACAATGGTCCTGGTACGGGATTATTTTCCTTCGGCAGATATCATTGAAAAGACCGATTCCCCGCATCTGAAGGTTATCCCTTTTCCCGGACACGATACCGTAATGGTGGTTCTCCGGGAAGACACGCCTCTTATGACTGTACTCAACGTTCATATTGAAGGACAGACCGGGCACATCCCTGTCAGAAAAACAGTCCCTGTATCAGAAAAAGCTCCCCGTTTGGCGGTTTTTTCCCCGTTACCAGATACAGACGCTTTGTTTACGTTAAAAGCAGAGAATACGCCTGCGACTTTATATGTTTTTTGGCAAAATAGTCTGGTTCAAACCGTTCATATTACTGATTCTTACAATGTTATGTTACCCGGTTTTGCCGCTTTGCAGGACCGGTCCTGGATCAGAGCATGGGCAGTGAATGATTACGGAATTTCCAACGACTTGCTGATCCCACTGGAAAAAGGCCGGCCGGTGATACAACCCGAAAGACTTGACTCCCAAGACAAGCATACCCTGATCATGTACCAGGTTTTTGTTGACTGTTTCTTTAATGGGAACCGGCCTGACGATCATAAAGCTGATTATTGCGAAGGCAATCTGGAAGGAATCATCCGCAAGATCAACCAAGGATTCTTCAGTGATCTGGTTGTTAATGCTTTAGAGCTTTATAGTGCAACAGAGAATCCATATGGTATAAGGAACGACAGTACATTTAACCGGTTGCTCCATATGGCTCACGATAAGCAAATGAAGGTAATTCTGAATCATTATGTGAAAGATGTTAACCTGTACCAAAGCTTTTTAAACAGTACAGTGAATACTGATGGCTCTTTTGTAGATTTGTGGCATGAACTGCAATCGGGACTTATGCAATACGGGTACCACAACCTAACGGGAAATATAAGCGGAAATCACGACAATGAACGGTACATTTCACTAGCCGGAAGGGCGTTGCCTAAGGGTGCCGATTCCGATATAGCGTATGAATACCTGGCCATGCTCCACGCTTTCAATATGACTTTACCGGGCGTTCCCTGTATATACTATGGAGATGAGATAGGCATGCCCGGAGCCAACGATCCCGACAACCGCAGAATGATGGCATTTGACGGTTATACTCCTATGCAAATACGGCTTAAAGAACGTGTTAAAAGACTTATCTCTTTGAGGAACAGCAATATGGCGCTTCTTTACGGAGATTTGTTCCCGCTGCATGTCAGCCCTGATGTCCTGGCATATGTACGCATCTATATGGATCAGGTAGTTGCTGTATGTATCAACAAAGGAGACGATTTCTTTGACATTCGTTCGCTGGAGTTGCCTTTCGGTTTGAACACGGATGACCTGGTCCCTTACATGGGAGAAACCATGGTGGCTCCAAAAGGATTTGCCATAATGACCAACGATTGATAAAAACGGAACTATGAAACATATTCTATTAACAATAATCTTTATGACAGTTATCGCAGGAGGTTGCTCGCAACAGCAAGACAAGGAGGTCCATCCCGGATGGATTCGTAATGCCGTAATATACGAAGTGAACACAAGACAGATCACACCGGAAGGGACATTCAACGCTTTCGCGGCGATGTTGCCGGAATTACGGGAGATAGGGGTAGACGTTTTATGGTTTATGCCCATATACCCCATTGGACAGGAAGGCCGTAAAGGTACTCTGGGTTCGTATTATTCCATTCGTGATTACGGTGCCATAAATCCGGAATTCGGAACCATGGAAGATTTTCGCAACCTTGTAGACCGGGCGCACGAACTGGAGATGAAGGTCATCCTGGACTGGGTTGCTGCCCATACATCCCGCGATGCCGTATGGTTGGATAAACAAGACTGGTACGTACGCAGACCGGACGGAGAACCCGAATTCCTTTACGATTGGTCCGATGTAGCACGGCTGAATTACGAAAACAAGGAGATGCGGGAAGCTATGCTGGAAACAATGCGTTTCTGGACCGAGGATGTGGGCGTTGACGGATTCCGCTGCGACATGGCCGATCTGACTCCGGTGGATTTCTGGAACCATGCCGTTCCCGAGCTGCGCCGTCACCGTCCCGGTATTTTCATGCTTGCCGAGTCTGAGAACCCCGTGAACACAGAGAAGGCCTTCAATGCGTATTATGCCTGGAAGCTGCATCACACCATGAACAGTGTGGCCCGGGGCGAAAAGACTGCCGACAGCATCCGCCGGTGCCTCAATGATATGCAGCGTGATTTTGGTCCCAATGCCATTCCGCTGCTTTTTACATCCAACCACGATGAGAATTCATGGAGCGGCACCGAGTTTGAACGCATGGGAGAGGCCGTTCACCAGATGGCCGCCCTGACCTTTGTATTACCGGGAATTCCCCTGATTTACACCGGGCAGGAAAAAGGCAATACAAAACGACTGGAGTTTTTTGAAAAAGACACGTTACAACCCCATAACAGCACAGAGTTCACGGAATTCTACAAAAACCTGGTAGCTCTCAGAAAAGAATATCCTGCTTTGCAAGTACCGCCATTTGGAGGAACCTTGAAGGAAGTACCTCACGACGGTCCCTCCGATATACTCGCATTTATAAGGGAAACCGAAGGAAACAGAGTCCTGGCACTATTCAATTTTTCCGACCAACCGGTATCTTTCACACTTACCGGTTCTCAGACAGACGGTACGTACCTGGACTGGTTCTCCCGAAAAGTATATGAGATCAGTAATAACCTTACTTGGGAAATGGAACCTTACGGGTACCGGATCCTGACCTTAAAATAGTATTATGAAACGACTCTTTCTGTTATGCCTGTTGATTCCGGCAATGATAACTGCAGCTAGTGCCATGAAACATGAACAACCATCTGTTGAACGGATAGAACCTCCCTGCTGGTGGACCGGCATGGAAACACCTCTGCAATTGATGTTAAACGGTCCCGGATTGGGAAAAGGTACGGTGAACAGTATAACTCCCGGAGTGGAGATCACAAAAGTACACAAAGCAGACAGTCCCAATTATCTTTTTCTTGACGTATTGATTCCTGCCGGCACACAAGCCGGGGAATATATTCTGGAATGGACAGATGGTGAAGAAAAGATCCTTTTTAATTACACCTTGAACGAAAGGAGACCCGGCTCATCCGTGCGTCGCGGTCTGGAACCTTCAGATGTTTTGTACCTTTTGATGCCGGACCGTTTTGTAAACGGGGATCCCGCGAACGATTCCGTTAAGGAAGCCGCTGAAAAAGCCGGTTACAAAGATGATTACGGCCGGAAAGGGGGAGACCTGGAAGGAATGCGTATGAGTCTGGACTACTTGCAGAAACTGGGTGTTACGGCCGTTTGGCCAACCCCGCTCACTTTCGATAATGAACCACGCGCCTCCTATCACGGGTATGCCTGTGCCGATTATTACCGGGTGGATCCTCGTTTTGGTACCAATGAAATGTATAAAAATGTTGTTCGGGAAGCTGCCGAAAAAGGAATAGCTTTTATCCAGGATATGGTTCCCAATCATTGTGGAACGGCCCACTGGTGGATGGAGGATCTGCCATTTAAAGACTGGATCAATGTGTTTGACACCTATACCCGGTCCAATTTTACCATGACAACCCATATGGACCCGCATGCCGCACAAGTGGATAAAGATTTGTGCGTGCAAGGCTGGTTTGACACTTCAATGGCGGATATGAACCTGACCAATCCATTTGTATTGCACTATTTCATACAAGTTACCGTATGGTGGATGGAATACGCCGGCTTGGCCGGGGTACGGATTGACACATATCCCTATTCAGATGAAAAGGCCATTTCCGCTTATACTGCCGCCCTTCGCAAAGAATACCCCAATGCTACGGTTGTGGCTGAATGCTGGTACAACCACCCCCAACAGGTAGCTTACTGGGAACGCGGCCCGCGTCCGGGCGGTCCTACAGTAATGGATTTCCCCCTGCAGGGAGAGATCACAAGGGCTTTCATGGAAGATACCGATCCCCAGTGGGGACAGGGCATGGTACGTCTTTACAACATGATCGCCAATGATTTTGTTTACAAAAACCCCAACGAGTTGTTGATATTTGCCGAGAACCACGATACCAACCGTATGTACGAAATGTTGGGCAGAAATCCCGAGAAACTGAAAATGGCGTATACTTTCCTGGCAACCACCCGGGGTATCCCGCAAATATACTACGGAACAGAGGTGTTGATGGCGGCAAAAGACCCTAAAAGACTGGGACATGGTGAAGAAAGGGTACCTATGCCGGCACGTGTGTTGAATTCCGGGGGAAGGGATCCCCTGGAAGAAAACGTTTACGACTACATTTCCCGGTTGCTCACATGGCGTAAGTCTTCCAAAACCGTTCAGTACGGCAGATTGCTTCATTACCTGCCCCGCTACGAGGAAAACATGTACGTATATTTCAGAATACTGGATAACGAATGCGTCATGGTCCTGATCAACAACGGCACGGAACCGGTAGCCGTGGATTGGGAGCGTTATGACCAGGGACTCGGCAACGCCGTAAAAGGTGTTGAGGTATTGAGCGGTAAAGAAATTACAGTCGGACAACCTTTAAAGATACCTGCACAAACCGCAATTTTCTTTACCTTTGTGGGTATATGAGAATTGCGCTGACTTGTGTTTGTACAATAGTATTCTTAACCGGGTGTACCGGTCTTTCAGACAGGCGGATTCCTAAGGAAGATTTCCAACTGGTTTTGAAGGAAATGTTCCTTACAGATCTTATCCTGGAACGGGACGGTACACTGGGCCGTTTAGCCGATTCAACGCTGGTTTATCCTCCTATCCTTGAAAAATACGGTTACACTACTGAACAATTCCTGGCTACTCTGGATCATTACGCAAGCCGTCCGGCCCGTTTTAAATCTTTACTGACCCAACTGAGAAGGAATATCAACGCTGAAAGGTCAGCATACAACGAGCAGCTTTCTTACATAGCCCGGCAAAAAGAACTTGTAACCCGTTTTAATGCCTGGTTAAAGGATTCAGTACCCGGTATCCACGATTTGGTCTTCAAGCAATCCCTGCTCAGAATATTGCCGCCGGATTCTTCACAGTTGCAGCCCTGGCGTATGGACAGGGATTCCCTATACAAAGATCCCGCTTTGCGCCTGTTGCCTGTAATTGATACCCTGTCACACAAGGATTCTGTTCCCTTATACCTGTCCCGCCCCAAAAACGTCATTCCACGTATAAGGGTGAGTATTAATTTGGATTGATATGGAAAATATGACGTTTCACAGTCCGGTTTTCGGACCGATCCACAGCAGGCGTCTGGGCTCCAGTCTGGGTATCAATCTGATGCCGGTTACCCGGAAAGTCTGCAATTTTGACTGCGTTTATTGCGAATGCGGATGGAATCCCCAACCTGTTGCCGGTCAGCAGGATCTGAATGATCTGATACCATCGCCGGAAGATATCTCGCTTGCATTGAAAGAAAAACTGGAACTATTGGGCAGGGAGAACAGACTGCCTGATGTGATTACTTTTTCAGGGAACGGAGAACCTACATTACACAGGGATTTTCTGAAGATCATGCAGGATACCGTGGCCATTCGCAATGCTTTAAGTCCGGGTTCACAAGTCTGTGTCCTCTCCAACTCGGGGACACTGCAGATTCCCGGAGTGTTCGAAGGGTTGATGCCGGCAGATCAAAGGATCATGAAGATCGACTCGGCAATTGAAGAAACGCTCCGGAAGATCAATCAACCGGGAAAACAGTATTCACTGCACCGGACCGTGGAAGCATTGAAACGCTTTAAAGGTGATTTCACGCTCCAGACCTTGTTTTTCAGCGGGACGATAGACGGAGTGGTGGTGGACAATACCACGGAAAAGGAGTTGGAAGCCTGGTACGCGCTTATGGATGAACTTGGCCCGAAGGAAGTGATGGTATATACTTTGGACAGGCCCACTCCCCTGGGAGGATTGAAGAAATGTCCCGTGCAGAAACTGCAAGCCATTGCTCGGGAAGCGGAATACAAAGGAATAAAAACGGTGGTAGCCGGTTAACATTATGAGAGTTGTAATTCAAAGGGTTTCGGAAGCTTCGGTAAAAATTGAAGGGCTTCTGAAAGGACGTATTGGTCCGGGAATGCTTATCCTGGCCGGTTTTGAAGAAGAAGACAACAGGGAGGATCTGGAATGGATGGTTCGCAAGATCGCCAACCTGAGAATCTTTGATGATGATCAGGGGGTTATGAACCTTTCCGTTTCACAGGTGTCCGGGCAGCTGCTGGTGGTAAGCCAGTTTACACTCCATGCATCTACCCGCAAAGGAAACAGACCCTCCTACGTCAAGGCAGCCGTCCCGGACATAGCGATTCCTTTGTATGAATCTTTCTGTATGATGCTGCAGACGTATACGGGAATAAAAGTAGAAACCGGAGAGTTTGGGGCTCATATGGAAGTGCAGCTGATCAACAACGGTCCGGTTACCATAATCATTGACAGTAAAAAAAGAGAATAATATGGATACATTAAAACAATGTTTCAGTTTTATAGACCTGACTACCCTGAATGCGACCGATACGGAAGCCAGGGGCAGGTTGTTTGCCCAGAACGTGAACCGGTTTGCGGAAGATTATCCCCGGATGCCTCACGTAGCGGCCATCTGTGTATATCCCGCTTTGATCAGTGCCGTAAGGGAAGCCTTGAAGGTTAAAGGGGTCAGGATTGCAGCTGTAGGGGCAGGATTTCCTGCATCGCAGACTTTTACACAGATCAAGGAAAGGGAATGTTCCCTTTGTGTGGAACATGGAGCCGATGAAGTAGATGTAGTCTTGTCCCTGAATTTCTTCTTTGCCGGGCAATACGACCGTGTAGCGTCGGAACTTAGGGGAATTCGCAAGGCCATAGGGCCGGATGCCCATTTGAAGGTGATCCTGGAAACAGGAGCTTTGAAAACAGAAGAGAATATTCGGAAAGCATCTTTCCTGGCCATGGAAAACGGGGCGGATTTCATCAAGACTTCTACCGGGAAAATGGAACCGGCTGCCACGCCTTTTGCAGCCACGGTCATGTGTAAATGCATTGCCGAATATTTCAGGCAGACCGGAAGAAGGGTAGGGTTCAAACCTGCCGGGGGAATAGTGACCTCAGCTGAAGCCCTTGAATACCATTCCATTGTAAAAGAGATTTTGGGTGAGCAATGGTTGACACCTTCTCTGTTTCGCATTGGTGCCAGCCGTCTTGCCAATAATTTGTTAAAAGATATATTGTCGCAAGACGTTGCGTATTTTTAGTTTTTGTATATCTTTGCAATCCCTTTGAAAAACTATTTGCATAACATATGCAGGTTTACCCGCCCGGATGGCGGAATTGGTAGACGCACTAGTTTCAGGGACTAGCGAGGGCAACCTTGTGCAGGTTCGAGTCCTGTTCCGGGCACAATAACGCAGAATTAATTTTCTGCGTTATTTTTTTTTGATCTATATTTGTTATTTTGCTCCTGTAAATAATGAGAAAATTCTTCATACCCCTTATATTACTGTTCATTTTGGTCGGATGTAATACCAATCCTCCCATACACCCGTCATTGCTTCCTTCGGTGGACAGTTTAATGAATTCCAGGCCCGATAGTGCTTACAATGTGCTGAATTCCATTCCGGAAGGTTCTGTAAGGACACGGCGTGACAAGGCCTATTACGCGTTATTGCTCACGCAGGCACGGCATAAAAACTACATTCCTTTACGCAATGATTCCCTTATAGATATTGCCGTTAATTATTACAGAGGCAGCCGGAATCGTGAGAAATATGCGAAATCTTTGTTATACAAGGGGATTTGTGTGGAAGAAATGAACGATCCGCAAAAGGCCATGGAGATTTATGCAGAAGCGGAAAAAATTGCCTTGCAAACAAACGATTTCCTGACAACGGGGCTGATCAATTCCCAGATGGCCTGGCTTTACCAAAAAATTTACATTGAGAATGAGGTAGATATTGACAGGTACAAGCGTTCAATGCAATATTTCAGGTTGGCCGGTCATAAAAGGAATGAATATTCTGTTGCCAGTCTCTTGGGTCAGAAATATCGTTCCACGGCAAAACTGGACAGTGCCTACTATTATTTGCACTTGGCTTTGGACCTGGCCCGGGAAATGGAAGACAGCGTGGCATTGTTCCACAATTATTCGCTTTTGGCCAGTACGTACCTGATTGATGAAGATTATTCCCATGCCCGGGATATTGCATTGTATGTGATTGAAAAACAGGGAAATATTCCAATATCTAACGAAACTTATCATTGCCTGAGCCGGGCATATGCCCGATTGGGTAAAGCGGATTCCGCTCGGATATATTATGAAATGGTCAGCCTGGATCAAGCGTTAAGCTCAGATCACAGGAACCTGTTGACATTAGTAGACATACTAAAAGCAGAAAATAATTACAAAGAGGCTCTAAGGTACGAAGAATTGTCCCGCAGCCTGGCTGATTCAATCATCGACGAATCCCGTCGGATGGACCTTTACGAAATTGAACAGCGTTACAACAACCAGCGTTTGGAAAACATCAACCAGCGTTTGGAATACCGTTCCCGGATGAATCATTACATGATTGTGTTGATCAGCTTGATAGCTGTGATCGTGACCATCATTTTCTGTGTGATCATAGATCGAAAACACCAGGATATCAACGAAAAGATCTCCTTTATTGAGCAATTGAAAACAGAATCTGCCCTGTACAACAACACCTTGTTGGAAAAACTGGACAAACAAAACATGGTGGAAACGCAGCTAAAAGAAGTGCTGGAAAAAAGGATCCAGACCATCCGGGAACTCATTGACCTGTCATATCGTTACGGGGGCGTGCCGGATGCCTTTGTCAAGCAATTCAACAAGACCATGAACATCAACCGGTTGAGCGAAGGCGCCCTGGACGATCTGAGCGAGGTCGTGAACGTCAAATACGACGGGGTGATTGATCACCTGAAGGATAAACATCCCGACCTGAATAACGACGACATCAATCTGATATGCCTGCTTTGCTGCGGCTTTTCCGCAACGGAAATGAGCGTATTCTACAATCACGGGAACGGGAAATCCATCTATTCTCGCAAAAGACGCCTTGCTTTAAAACTGGGACTGGACGAATCCCTGGATGAATATGTAGCTGAATGTTTACATTATTGCCACATTCAAAAAGAAGCGTATATGGCTGAAAATCAATAATATAGCATAAGTATTTGATAGTCAGATAATTATAGAGACTAATCGGCTGCTGACTTTTTATTTTCATTACATATTGATTATCAGGAAGTTGAAAAACCCATGCTGACCATATTTTCCCTTGTTTTTGGGCTCTTTTTCTTGAAAAGCCGTTATCTTTGTAATGATTCAAAATATGCAGCTATGAGGACTCAACACTTTTTTATTTTCACATTAGTTTTATTATTTAGTTTTCCATTGACAATGATGGCCCAAAATCACAGCATCATTGTAGATATGAATGAAACGGGTCCGACTACGCCCAAACCCAGAAGTATTACCCGTTTTTCCACAACTACCGATGAAACTGCGGCCGTTCGCTGTGCAGATGCTCCTGCCGTCTGGATAGATCTGGAAGAAAAAGAAATGTGCATACGCTATTTCAATCCGGATGTAAGATGTCAGTTGGTAGTGATCAATGACAACGGATCGTTCCAGATCACAGAAGCAATCAGTACTGATGGTGTAGTAAATGTGTGCCGGTTGACAGATATGGAAAAACCGGGCCTCTACACGGTTATTGTAGAAACTCCCGAAAAATCATACCAGGGATCCTTCATTTACAAGAAACCGACCGAGGACACACTTTAATCTTTTATAGTTCTTCATTACATTTTCATTCCGGCATATAAACATACCGAACAGCTATAACTATGCATTATCCGATCCAATGAAACATACACCCGAAACATACTGGTTCTCTTTAAAGCCCTACGTTTATCCCGTTGTGAAGGATACCAATGTGTTGTTGCTCAATACACGGGATATGAATGCCATCATTTCCAACAGCGATCCGGTAATAGCAGGGTTTATCAACGAATTGCTTGTACCTGCTGCTTTCGGAGTGGTGGAATTTTCACAGGATTCGGAAAATTACCAAAAACAGAAAACGTTTATTGATAAAGTCTGTGATCATCGGATGGGGACAATGACCCGTGTGGAGAAAGGAATGAAAAGACCCGTTGTGATGACACCGTACCATTTCCGGATGCATTCGGTCACAAAAGGTGAGATCCGAAAATCAGGCAACAACATAACACTGTTCATTGACAACGAATGTTCCCGTGATTGTACTCTTTGTCCGGTATATTTCAGGCAGTTTAAGTGTTGTCATAAACAAGGGGATACAAGCTTCATGGACACACGGTTGATACGTGATATCCTGGAAGATGTTTCAAAATACGATTCTTTTATCATCAATGTCTGCGGGGGTGACATCACGCTCCATCCTGATATTGAAGATATTGTTACCATGCTGAATGCCTCTCCCGTAAAAACCAGGTATCATATTTATTACAAAAATTGTAACAACGATACAAAAAAAATTCTGGATCCAAAAGATACCGTTGTGATTGTTGACTTTCCCCTGGACCGGAAAATGCATATTGATCCACGTGACGGCTATACGTTCAATTTTGTGATCAAAAACAGGGAAGAACTGGATGCGTGCCACCAATTGGTAAAGAAGTTAAGTGTTGAGTCTTTTTACATATCGGTAGTGGATACCGGAGATGATCAAGGTTTTTTAAAAGAAAACGTGTTTTTGTTACAGGACGGACTTGCCTGCGGAGCAGCTGCCATCCCGTATGAAGAACGTATACGTATAGTCAATAACCATTACTTCTACCGTACTTTTATGCTGCCAAACGGGGATGTTTGCGGATCTCCTGAAGATGTGCCGGTAGCTAATATGTACCGGAATCCAATGACTTTTGTCAAGGATTCCATCAATGATTATCATGCTTCACTATGGGACAAATCCAGGGACAACGGTATTTGTTTTAATTGTATTTTTCATTATATTTGTCCATTGCTGTCCCGTTACGATTTCCCGGAGCCTTTTTTTGAGTTAAAAATCGAAAACCATGGTACGTAGATTCATTGTTATCCTGCTTCTGTCTCTTTCCACGACAGTTATCTATGGTCAGAATAAAGTATCCTTAACAGGTCATATTACGGCCGAGATCATTGAAGGTGTAGCCATTACTCCAAATATGGAGAATGATGTAGAACTGAATGATCAAAGTACTACCATAAATCTGGGCGAGATCAGCCTGGCTTCAGACCAGGACATAGCCTGTAACGTAATCCTGAATTCGGGGGATCTGGAAAATGCCGCTTTCGAGTCCTTTACAGATGAAGAAGAGGATAGTATAAAAATACTGAGATTTTCAGCTAGCGCCAAAAATCTCAGAGAACAGAAAAACGGTATATATAAAGGATCTTACTCGGTTATGCTGATGTATGAATGATTCGGTAATCAATTCATATTTTTCATCAATCCTTTCAGATCGTCAGGAGTCATTTCCCCGGTAAGACAGATGATATTTAATTCATCTTTTTCCCGGGCACAAATGTAAATGTCAGAAATGAGTGTGTCCTTTTTCTGTAAGTATATTACCACTTTTTCCGTGGTTTCTTCTACTTCCATCAGAACTTCAAACTGTCCGTTCCTGATCAGATCACCAAAATCTTTTTCCATTTCTGCGATATACTTCTGATTGTCGGTTGATAGTATATACAGTCCTTTTAAATTTTTAATGATACCTGAGATATCCACATCTTCGGAAACATTCAGCTGAACATCATCTCCCATCAGGGAGAACATGGAAGGAGATATGTAGACTTTGGTCATGCCTTCGTAAGCGGAATATCTATTATAAAACCTGCTTTGACCAAAAACCGGGACTACAAATAATGCAGCCAGGATGATAAGTAATGTCTTTTTCATTTTTTATTGATTTCTATAAATTTATTCAAAGTATTATTAGAAGATATTTCGGAATGTGTCTGTTCCACTTTATCGATGCCTTTATTCATCAGAGACGAAACGTATTGCAGTACTCTTTCGGTCTCGTCGTATGCCTCATCCACATTGGTGTAGGTGTCTGCCAATTGTACGGCGGGTTCCCTCACAGGTACAAAAACAGCCAGGGTAAGAAGCAATACAACAGAGGCAGCAACGGCTATTGTTTTCCACATAGCGCGACGGGGTTTCAATTGGATCATTACAGGTTCTGTCTGCTCCTTCTTTCCTGCATCTTCCTGTGCAGCCAGTCTGTCAATGGTAGCTGATATTTTTGCTTCCAGATCTTCGGGCACTTCCACCCGGTCGTAATGCTGATCCATGATTTTTTTTATATTATTGATATCCATGGCGGTTAATTTTTTCGTATTGCTGCCTTAAATTTTTTTGGGCTCTTGTTAAATGCACCCTGACGTTTACCGGGTTTAAACCGGTTATTTGTTCAATTTCTTTCAGGGTAAATTCGCTAAAGTGTCTCAGTCTGAAAATTTCGCGTTGTCTTTCCGGGAGTTTGTCCACCAGGCTGATCACTAACTTTAATTCATCCTTTTGATCCATTTGACCTGCTGTGTCTACCAATTCTGATTTCAGGGCCTCTACAGCATCTCTTTGGGATGTCCTTCTTGCCGGTGAGCGAAGCCTGTCCAGGCAAAGATTTCGGATCATCGTGGTGGCATAAGCCTGCGGGTTGTCAATTAATGTTAGTTTTTCCCGGATATTCCACAGTTTCACATATACATCCTGCACGGTATCTTCGGCTTCAGCCTGGTTGTTTAGCAATCTGTAGGCTGTTATGTACAGCTGCCTGTGACAGGGCAGGAAAGTATCCTTGAAAGACTGGGCATCAAACATTTTTATCTTCTGCGACTAATTCCTGGAACGTTTCTGATGATAATTTTTCGTTGGCAAATTTAGTACTATCTGCAATACTGTAGTTTTTTGTAAAGGCCATTACCAAAAGGGCTATGGTTATTCCCACTACTACTATCACTGGATAAATACCTCTTTTAATACAGTGAATTGTTTTCATTTTATTTAATAGCGTTATTTGTGTTCTGGGCAATAAGTTCTTCCATATGAACCAGATCTATCTTTCCGTTGATCTGGATAAGCGAAGCATCATCTCCGGTTATGATTACAACAAACCGTTCAATGGTTTCATCGCTGATTTGAGCCAGGACCCTTACATTCTCTGATTGTTCAGATACTTCGGCAAGAAGCTCCAGATCTTTATCGTTGAAATGTTCTACCTGTTTGCTGAAAGCATCTTTGATTTCCTGGTCACAGTTTTCGAGGGACAGAACGGATACGGACCTGATCCCGCGAATAAATTCAGATTCTTCATCGTCTGCACACATTTTAGCGATTTGCATCATCAGACCTCCAACGTGTATGTGCTCTGCTTTTGGTTGGGAGGCAAATTGCAGGACGATATCCTTCAGTTGGTTCTGAGCATAAGACATTGTCAGATTTCCGACTAAAAGGAGTACTGTAAAAAGTGTTTTTTTCATGGTTGTTAATTATTAATAGTTTGTGTTTGCGGTTCTGTTATATTGACGTATTACCTGAATAAATGTTACACCTCTCATAAGAATATTTAACTTTGCGTTATGAAAATTCTTGTTTTGGGATCCGGTGGCAGGGAGCACGCACTTGCCTGGAAATTGGTACAGTCACCTTTGGTTGAGGAGCTTTTTGTGGCACCGGGCAATCCGGGAACTGCTGCTCTCACTTTAACAAACGGAAAGCATGTAGCTAATGTTGCATTATCGACCACAAATTTTCCTGCCGTACGCACTGCCTTGTTACAATACCGTATAGATATGCTTGTGGTAGGGCCGGAAGAACCCCTGGTAAAAGGGATAAAGGATTTTTGCCTGGAGGATCCCTCCTTGTCACATGTTTTGGTTGTTGGCCCCGGGAGTGATGGCGCCAGGCTGGAAGGCAGTAAGGATTACGCCAAACGATTTATGTCTGCCTACAACATCCCTACTGCACGTTACCAAACCTTTGATGCGGATCATTACCGGGAAGCGTGCCTTTTTTTGGAAACCATGCATTCTCCGTATGTTCTGAAAGCCGATGGATTGGCAGCAGGCAAAGGCGTATTGATAGAATCGGACCTGCAGCAGGCCTGCCAACACCTGAAAGAGATCCTGGACGGAAAATTCGGGGCAGCCGGCAATAAAGTGGTTTTGGAAGAATTCCTGGAGGGCATTGAAGTGTCCGTTTTTGTTCTCACCGATGGCGTACATTATAAGATCCTTCCCGAGGCAAAGGACTACAAAAGAATAGGGGAGCAAGACAGCGGCCTGAATACCGGCGGAATGGGAGCTGTATCTCCCGTGCCTTTTGCCGGAGCAGATTTTATGAAAAAAGTGGAAGAACGGATCATACGGCCAACCTTATCCGGATTGCAAAAAGAAGGTTGCGATTACCGGGGTTTTATATTTTTTGGCCTGATGAATTGCGCGGGTAATCCATACCTTATAGAATATAACGTCAGAATGGGTGATCCCGAAACAGAATCTGTTGTAATGCGCCTGCAAGGTGACTTCGCTGCGGCCTGTGCCGCATTGAAAAACAGGTCCCTGGAAAAGATGGATCTTACGGTGAACAGTAAACATAGTGTGACCGTAGTAACAGTAGCGGGAGGATATCCGGAGTCATATGAAAAAGGATATGAGATAAAGGGATTGGACCGGGTGCAGAATGCAACGGTTTTCCACATGGGAACAACAGGGGATCAACAGATAAAAACAGCCGGAGGACGCGTTTTGGCTATATCGGCAATGGCATCTACAGCTGAAAAAGCCCGGGAAAAAGCTTACGGGGAACTGTCACGTATCTCTTTCAGGGATATGTATTACCGTAAAGACATAGGGGAAGATCTTATGAATATGCAAACACCGTAATATGATCGAATATATCAAACGCAGTCTTACCGGAGCATTCCTGTTGTC
Source organism: uncultured Muribaculaceae bacterium (assembly GCA_964542305.1). Classification (GTDB taxonomy): domain Bacteria; phylum Bacteroidota; class Bacteroidia; order Bacteroidales; family UBA932; genus DMER64. The sequence goes on from CAZITX010000014.1 coordinate 37,885, forward strand.
CTTTTTATTGATGGCGTTATTTCGCGTGTTTTATTGTGTGGTAGCGGAGAACTCCTGCCTTTGGTACCTGCATTTGACAGAAACGTTTATCATTATCGGTACCGGTGTGTTGCTTTCTTTTCTTAATGACCGCTACGGGCTTTTGCCGGAACGGACGCTCTGGATCCTGGTTTGTTATGTATGGATGGTATCCTGTTTCCCGCAAACGTATCAAAACCCACGACTGTATGCAGCATCTCTGTTTGTCGCAGCGGCTGTTTATGCATTGGTATATGCGGCCTTTATTTCCGGAACAAGAGCCGGCCCTTTCCTGTGCGCTTTTTTCATAACCTGTGCCGGAATACTGTACACTCCCGCGTTATTTCTCCTGATACCATTTATTATCAGTTTTGTACGGATGGTTAAATTATCCGGTAAAGATGTGGTGGCTTTCTTAGGCGGAATTATCGTTCCGGTATTTTTAGTTACGGCTGTCCTGTGGTTCCTCAATAACGATATTCAGGAGTATTGGACGGTCACCTTCGCATTTTTCAAGGGCCCGGATCCTTCAACAGCCTTCACTTCCTTTACCATTTCCCGCATCGTACTTGTATCCCTGATATTTCTGTTGGTTATTCTTTCCCTGTTTATCCGGTTGGTACACCGCGATACTACCACCACGGTTACAATATCCCGTTTTTACGGATCCATGTTCTGGATAATCTTTTTTGCGGCTTTGGTGATGGTATTTTATCCTGTTTATGCCAAAGGAATGTTGCCTTTGGTTATGATCCCCGCCTCTTTGTTGATCACTTCCCTTTTCTCGGAAAGACGTCTTTTCGCTTCCAGGGTCTGGTTGGCTTTATTTCTGTTGGCCGGACTGGCCCACTATATCTTTGTGTTCTTCCCCGTTGATACTGTCTAACGGAATACCCTTGTATTCTCCTGTAAGGGTGTTCAGGAAAGAAACTATGGCCCGGATCTGTTTCCGGGATAATTTTTTATCCCGTTGATAATAAGCCATTTTTGCCACAGCATCTTCCAACGTACTTGCCGAGGCATCGTGAAAATACGGTTGTGTAAGTGCAACATTTCTCAGGCCGGGAACTTTAAAACGGTGCATATCAGAAGATTTGGATGTTACCGAATAACGGCCCATATCTTCCAGAACAATTTGCCGGATATCCGGAAAATAATTGTTGGCTACTCCCATAAATTCAAAAGACGTACCTCCCATAGCCGTGCCATTATGACAAGTGGCACACCCGAATTTTTTAAACGACCGGTATCCTTCCCGGGCCTGTCGGTCTATGACCTCGGCATCACCTTTCAGGTACCTGTCAAAGGGTGAGTCCGGAGTGATCAAGGTCTTGTTAAACTCGGCAAGGGCATGGGTGATGGTGCTGTCTGAAAAACCTTCAGGGTAAGCTTCAAGGAAACGCTCAGTCAGCGAGGAATCTTCAGATAAAATGTCCAGGATACGATCCAGGCTGTCGTTGCCCATCTTCACCGGATCAAGCAACGCCTGATATGCCTGTTCCTGCAGCGAAGAGGCATTTCCGTTCCAAAAATAGAAAGAATGAAAGACAGTATTGAAAACGGACAAGCAGTTGATAGTCCCGGGTTGGTAATATACACCTACTGAAAAATCAAGGTTATCTACACCGGCCGTTTTCAGGTTGTGACATGTGGCACAGGTTATGGTGTTGTCAACAGAAAGCCGTGAATCGTGAAAAAGCAGTTCACCCAGTGCTGCTTTATCCGAATTATATGGAACGAAACCGGGAACAGGATGTACCGGTTCAAAGGGATTTTTTTCAGATGGTATCGGTTGGGTATAATAGGTAAAGAGCTGATCGTATATCCAGTCCAGGAAAATTTCTTGTTTATCCTTTGTCATGTAAGATTTCCAGTGTATTACATAAAAACTCAAAGGAGGCATACTTTGTTGGGAAACGGCTTTTTGCAATTTCACCAAAGAAGTTTCATCGTAAGGTACATTTTCAAGTGAATATGCCAACGTATAGGTTGCATCTGCATAGCGAATCCCTTTTTCGGCATCTCTTCGAATGGCCTGGCCGAAAATTGGCCAGTTAACGTGTTTGCAAAATTCGTGTGGTCCGCCATGACATATGAAACAGCCACCCTGGTCAATGATGACATTAACCCGGTCCATAAGACTCATATCATCAGGAGGAGCCTGGTTGACAATCCGCGATAAGAAAATTCCCGTTCCTATGACAATGATCACGGAGCCGGTTATTTTCCAGAGTATATTCAAAAAACGTTTCATCACCGTTTTATGTTGAGGGCGTAATTATGCATGCTGCCCCGTGCAGAAGGCAGGTATTGCAACCCGTACCAGCAGATCTGCAACGCCAGGAAAGCAACAATCAAAGAAACATATAATTGTTTTTTAGCTTTTGGCCGTATGTTTTTAATATGAAAAGAAAACACATACAATAGCCAGGTTAGGGCAGCCCAGGTTTCTTTCGGGTCCCAGCTCCAGTAATCTCCCCAAGCCTGTTTGGCCCATAAAGCCCCCAGCAACATACCAATTGTAAAGAAAGAAAGTCCGGCACGGCACAGCTTGTCAATGGCATCGAGTACATTCAATGACGGCCGGATCAAACCGGCCAGGGCAAGCAAAAAGGTACACGCCAGCAATGCATAGGAAAACATATAAACGGTAACATGCGGAATGAACCAGATGCTTTGCAGGGCGGGCATCAGGACACGGTTGTGGATCTCGGGCCGCAAAATATTGATCACAAGAAAAACAAGCGCCATAACTGTCGTCAGGGAGAGGACCCATTTGTATTTCCAGCGGATGTAAGTGATCAGGCCTGCCAGGGTAAGGAACAGGGAATACCATAACCGGGTTTCTCCCATGGTGACCAGGGGCGGCCGTTTTAGAGATATCCAGAAAGCGATAATAAAAGAGCTGTAAATGATAATTCCTGTGGAATAAACGATCAAGGACCAAAGAGAGGCTTTTCTCCGGTCGAAAAATGATGTAACCGATCCGGCGATCCAGAAAAAGGCAGCTGCAACAGCAAAATATATTAAATGATCCCAGGTCATCGGAAAAATGTTTTTAAGGCTCCTGCGAGCAACAACAATATTCCTGCAAATACCAGCCATCGCCAGGGCTGGCGGGTCACCATAACAATACAGTAATCCGTCATATCTCCCTTTGCCGAGTCGTAATCCATCAAATAAACCTGGTGCCCTTTATAATGTACCGGGTGGTTTACCCGAAGCGTTTTAAGGACTGTATTTTCTCTACCGTCCGAGTCCACTGCCGTTCCTTTGGGCGGAACTTTTCCGGTGTCCGGGATATCCTTGACGCGGCTCATATCCTGCAAGGACACCTCGGCCCGGTATTCCATGGGTTCGCCTGTCTGGTAACGGGTTACCCGAAAATCCTCCAGACGTAAAGTGAAAGGCAGTGAAGTGCGGGCGTACTCATGACGGGGAACCATGATATGTGTTACGGAAGCATCGGCAGTGCCGAGCATGCCTGCCCACAAAGCCAGCCACAGTCCAAACCCGGCAAGGGAAAATTGTAGAAACAGGCGCGAAGCCAATACGATCAAAAATACAGTGAGCACCACAACAAAGGGCCAGGAGTGTGTAAATGCAACATGTCCCGGCATAAAACCCTGTACAAGGGAAACGGCTATCAACAGGACCAGGGCTATGGTCATGTAGATATCCCGGTATAGTTTCCGGAATTTCCATCCTAAGAAAACAATACACAATCCTATTATCAAATTAACGGGGAAAGCAAAAAGATGTAAGCTGACCGTCATAGGGGAATGGTTTGGTTGATAACAAAGATAAAAAAAATCTGCCGTGGAATTACTTATCTTTGCAACACCATGGAAAATATTCAATTAGATAAGGAATACAGCCGGGATGATTTAATGATCAAAGAGTTGACAAGTTCCGGATTGCCCGTGTTCCTGTATGGAACAGGACTGATTGCGGATACGGCACAAATCTACTTATCTGAAAACGGGCTTCAGATAACCGGCCGTGTCATAGACGACAAATACATTGATGACATGCGATCCCGCACAGACAAACCCATATTATCCATATCGCAATTGAACCGCCAATATCCTGCATTCAATGTTTTGTTATGCTTTTTTGGCGGGTACCGTAATGATCTGAGTAAATACCGCGAATTATTTCCCGGGGCAGGCATTATCAGCTTTTTATCTTCCATATACGACCGAGGTGTCCTGGAACCGATGGACCGGGACTATGTTGCCACCAACATCGGATCATTCAACCGGGTCTTTGAACTGTTGGAAGATAAACTCTCAAAAGACTGCCTGGAAGCCTACCTGAATGCCAAGATCCATAAAGATGCCACTTACCTGTTCCCCTATGTAAGAAGGCCTCAATATTTTTCAGAACATTCCGTTATTAACGATCTGACACTTACAACAAAAGAGATCATGATCAATTGTGGGGCTTTTACCGGGGATACCATCAAAGATTTCCTGGAAACCGTCGGGAGCAGGTACACCAAGATTTACGCTTGTGAGCCCGACAGCATTAACGTACATAAGTTGAGCGAATATGTACATGCTGCTGTACCGGATGGAGATGTAGTCATAATTCCAAAATGTATCTCAAACACTTCTGAACCCGTATACTTTATCAATGAAGGAACGATGCTTTCCCGGAAAGTGGAAGCGCCTTTGCCGGGAGCCGTATCCCTGCAATCCACAACAATAGACGAAATGTTGGGATCATCTCCGGCCACTTTGATCGTTATGGATGTAGAAGGCAACGAGCTGAAAGCCCTGCAGGGAGCCCGGCATACCATACTCAAAAACAAGCCGATCCTGGCCATGGCTGCTTATCACAAAAAAGACGACCTTCCCGTCCTGGTTGATTACCTGAAAACCCTCGTCCCTGAATACAGATTCTATTTCAGGGTTCACAAACCAATGGCCATTGACGCAGTGCTCTATGCCAGCGCCAGAGAAAGGTGTGCAACGTACACTTGATTCTTTTGCCTCAAAATCAGGCAATTATGAAATTCGACCCCCCGGGGGTCGAATTTCATAACTCACTGTGAATCAGTGAAAAGAATCAAGTGTACGTTGCACACCTTTTGCGCCCATAAAAAAAGCCGGCCAAGAAGCCGGCTTTTTTAGAGGTACCCAGCGGAATCGAACCGCTGTACTCGGTTTTGCAGACCGATGCCTAACCACTCGGCCAGGGTACCATAAAAGGACTGCAAAGTTAGTAAATATTTTTAAAAAGCACAGCCAGTTTTTCCAGATACTTCTTATCCGTTTTGTCAAACGTGTTTAGCTTTTCAGAATCTATATCCAGAACCGCCCTGATCCTGCCTTCTTTATCTGACAAAGGAACCACGATCTCTGAGCGGGAACGGGAACTGCAAGCTATATGCCCGGGAAATTTTTCCACATCCGGAACGATCAATGTTTTACGCTGTTTCCAGGAAGACCCGCAAACTCCCCTGCCGTATGGGATCCGGGTACAGGCCACAGGCCCCTGGAACGGACCCAGAACCAATTGTCCGGCAGCATCGTCCACAAGGTAAAAACCAACCCACCAAAATTTAAAGGTGTCCTTTATCAATGCACTGATATTAGCCATATTTGCCACAATATCCGGTTCGCCTTTCACCAGGGCAGCAGCCCGTTCCAGGACTTCTTCGTACATCCGCTGACGGGGAGATTTTTTTTCTTCCTGGTGAGATGTCAATTCCCGGTAAATTCGGTAACAGACGTAAGCATCGGTGGCCGCATAGCGGGCCTGGGCTTCAGACAGGGGATAAGCCTCCCAATTGGTAGTCTGTTGCGACTTGCTCACACGTTTTCCTAAAACAATAGCCGCCAGCTTCTTGACGCTTTTTTCCATAATGCCGTATTCCTGCGCCATTTCCTGCAGATCAATGAACCCTTCCGCCTGAAAGTCGGTATAGCGCTGCAGCCCAATAATATCGTCCCTGACAGCAGCTCCAACTTTCACTATGCGGGGATCACTCAATACGGCCAACAGTTCCGGGGGCAGCCCCGTTTTATTCAGGTGGATCAGAAAAGAACGATTGCCGGTAGACAATTGTAAAAGAGCAGGTTTGTACATTTTTCCGGAAGAAAAACGGGGCTTGGTTTCCGTATCGAAACCCAAAACCGGTTGCCGCAAGAGGTACTCTGCCGCTTTCTGCACCTGCGAACGCGTAGTAACAAGGGTGATGTGTCCCTCCAATTCTACTTGGGGAAACATATCCAGGACACTGTTATCAATTGTTGATGCAAACATTTAGTAAGGGGTATTTAGAAAGATCCAAAGGTTCTGCAGAAGATAATATCCGGACACAGGAAGGAGTGGTACGGAAAGCTGCCAGACGCTTATCTCTCAATGCCTTGTACAGTATTCCCGCCGCTTCTTCACGCGGATTGACCAGAACCACTTCCGGATCTATAAGGTGTCTGTATATATAACGGTTGTTTTGCCTGAAATTTCTCAAAAAAGTAAGCTGTTCCTTAATGATGCCCGGGTAACGTGAAGATGTATTCTCCCCGGTCAGAATGTATTTCAAAGGAGGATGGCTCCCCAATAGCAATTGGTTAACCAGGCTCGTAATCGCATAACGGACAGCATTTTCTGTGGAATTAACCTCCATGACACCGGGATTGTACCGGGAACCCCTGTAATTCATACCGGATCTGGAATAATCAAAATGGTAAGCCCTTATAAGATCCCTGTCCAGGGGATAAAGTGTATTGTTCAAAGAGGGAAGGCTGTCAGGAGTGAAACCCTGGAAAACCACTTCAACCTCTTCAGTCATAACATCGTAAGCATTAAGTGCCAGGCTGCTTTCAGAAGCGATCACACCTACCGTGACGCGTTTGTTTCTTTCCGAATGGAACCGTCGCACATTGTCCAGTGACTTGTCAATTCCTGCCTGTAAAACACTTATGGCAACAACATCCAGATTCGCGGCTTGGATCAGCTCCTGAATATCTTCAAAAGCCATTACCGAGGCAGGATCCCCGGCAACCACAAGCGCTTTGACCGGAGGCCTGTCGCCTTCTGTGCGGAGGAGCTCCGACATGTTTTTTATGGTTTCAATACGGACCGAGTCACACACCGGAGCCTTTGCCGCAGGCCGGCATAAAAAATCGAAATATTCGCCTGCAAAATCACTGATCCCGTCACTTCCCGGGTTGCCCGTTATATTATCAAACTGATCAAAGCCGAGTAGGACTTCAACGGCAGTTATATCATCCTTTTCCGTGCCATATATGCCAACCGGCAGTACTTCCCTTTGTTCGGGAAAAGATGCGGGATCCAGGTACCATGCGGAAGTGGTGTCGTTTAAAATTTCGTCGATCACCGGCAATCGTTTGGGTTGTTCTTCACCGGAGTTCCCGCACCCTTGCATCAGCCATAAGAAGCTACCAAGGATCATCAGTACAACCGTCTTGCCGGATACGAAAAACTTATTTATTGTACGTGAATGTGCCATGTTCATTTTTAATGGTTACCCTGCGCCCTTTCATTGCTTCCACTTTCCCGACAATACGCGCTTTCAGCCCGTAAGAGGCCGCTTTTTCTATCATAATGGGAGCTGCTTCTGCAGGTACATACAATTCCATGCGGTGTCCCATATTGAACACCGTGTACATCTCTTTCCACGAAGTACCGCTGATCCTCTGGATTTCCCTGAAAAGCGGGGGAACGGGAAAAAGATTATCCTTTATTATATGAAGATCATCAATAAAATGGAGTATTTTGGTCTGACCTCCTCCGGAACAGTGGATCATGCCGTGTACGGAACTCCGTTGTGAATCCAGAATGTCTTTGATTACAGGTGCATATGTACGGGTAGGGGACAAAACAAGCTGCCCGAAAGTCAGACCTGTATCCGGTTCAATATCGGTTAGTTTCCGGGTGCCGGAATAAACGTATTCAGACGGTATGCCGTTGTCATAACTTTCCGGGAAAGCAGCTGCTACCGTTTTGTCAAACACATCGTGCCGGGCACTGGTCAGCCCGTTGCTGCCCATACCCCCGTTGTAACAATCTTCGTAAGTGGTTTGTCCGAAAGAAGCCAGTCCCACGATAACATCCCCAGGCTGAATACGGCTGTTGTCAATAACCAGATCACGCCGGATCCGGGCACAAACCGTACTGTCCACAATCACGGTCCTGACCAAATCGCCTACATCGGCCGTTTCACCGCCGGTAAGCTCCATACGGATCCCCAGATCTGTCATACGCCCGCAAAATTGCCGGCTCCCCTGTATCAAAGCCTTGATTACCTCGGCTGGGATCAGCCTTTTATTACGGCCAATGGTAGAGCTTAAAAGAATGTCCGAGGTCACTCCCACGCACAACAGATCATCCAGGTTCATTACAATGGCATCCTGGGCTATTCCTTCCCAAACGTCCAAATCTCCTGTTTCTTTCCAATAGCAATAGGCCAGGGAAGATTTGGTCCCTGCTCCGTCAGCATGCATGACCAGGCAATAACCGGGATCACCGGTAAGAATATCGGGGATTATTTTGCAGAAAGCTCCCGGAAACAGGCCCTTTCCGGTTCCTTCCAGGGCACTGTGTACCTCGTTTTTTGAAGAAGATACACCCCGTTTGCTGTACTTTCCGGCTTCCAGGTCATTCATGATACAAAATACTTTGTACTGACAAAGATCGTAAAAAAACGTTTACCGGAGGAATAACAGCTCCCGGTATTTGGGCAACGGCCAAAGCTCATCGTCCACGATCATTTCCAGGTGATCGGAGCAATGCCTTATCTGGTCCATAAGGGGCAAGACCTCTTTGGCGTATGCAGCGGCTTTTTTTTGCAGCGATTCCAGTTTATTGGCTTTTTTACGTGCTTCTATCAGCAAATGCACCAGGCTGCGAAGGTCATTCACATAACCTGCAGTTTTTCTTAGGGCTTTCAGCTGCGTGGATACCAACACTTCGTATTCTCCGGCCGGGAAAATTTCTTTCATCCCCCGTACATTTTCCAGCAGCAGATTTTCGTGACGTATGGCAGTAGGTACAAAATGGTTTATGGCCAGATCTCCCAACACACGTGCTTCTATCTGAAGTTTCTTTACGTACATCTCGTTTTTGACCTCAAAACGGGCTTCCAGTTCCCTGCGGCTCATCACCTGAGTTTCTTCCATCAGTTTGACGGTTTTGGATTCCAGCAAAGACTTGTACGAGGCAGGAACATCCTGAATTCCCCTCAACCCGCGACGGGCTGCTTCTGCCTGCCATTGAGCACTGTACCCGTTCCCTTCAAAGCGAATATCACGGGATTCTTTGACAAACTTCCGGATCACCTTTATCAGGGCATCTTCCTGTTTTAATCCCGATTTCAGCTCTTTGTCCACCAGCTTTTTGAAAATTTTCAGCTGTTGTGCAACGGCAGTGTTCAAGAATAGCATGGAAGAGGCACAATTTGCCGAGGAGCCGATGGCTCGGAATTCAAACCGGTTGCCGGTAAAGGCGAACGGAGAGGTGCGGTTCCTGTCGGTGTTGTCCGGGAAGATATCGGGGATCATGCCCACGATCTCCAACCTTGCCTGCTCAATGTCATTTTTACTCTGCGCACCGCCACTCTCTATCAAATCCAACAACTCGGCAAGTGTGCTTCCCATGAACATGGACAGCACTGCAGGGGGAGCTTCGGAGCCGCCAAGGCGGTATGAATTGCTCAGCGAGGCTACGGTGGACATGATCAAAAAATGGTGTTCGTAGACGGCTTTCAGGGTACATGCGATAAAGCTCAAAAATTGCAGGTTGTCCTGTGGTGTTTTACCGGGGGAAAAGACATTAACGCCTTTGTTGGTGCACATACTCCAGTTGCAGTGTTTTCCTGAACCGTTTATTCCGTCGTACGGTTTTTCATGAAAGATGACTTTCAGGTTGTGTTTTTTAGCCAGTTTGCGCATAACCATCATGATCATCTGGTTGTGATCTATAGCCAGGTTGGCTTCCTCGTGGTAGGGCGCAAATTCAAACTGGTTGGGAGCTACCTCGTTATGACGGGTTTTTATGTAAACACCCAGTTTATAAGCTTCTGTTTCAAAATCTTTCATAAAAGCCATTACCCGGGAAGGAATGTTACCAAAGTAATGATCTTCAAGCTGTTGATCCTTTGCAGCAGTATGGCCCTGCAAGGTGCGGTCGCAAAGCATCAAATCCGGACGGGCGCGGTACAGGGAAAGATCCACCACAAAATATTCCTGTTCAATGCCATAGATCACATTTACGCTATCCGTTTCCGGATCAAAATAACGGACCACATCGGTAGCGGCCTGGTCAAGAGCTCTTAATGATTTCAGGTGGGGCGTTTTGATGTCCAGGGCATCACCGGTGTAGGACACAAAAATGGTAGGGATACAAAGTGTCTGATCCATAATGAAAGCCGGTGAACTGGGATCCCATGCCGTATAGCCACGCGCTTCAAAAGTATTGCGCAGACCGCCGCTTGGAAAACTGGAGGCATCGGGTTCCTGTTGTATGAGGGAATCACCCATGAATTGTTCAATCGCACAGCCGTTTGAATAAGGCTTTATGAATGCCTCGTGTTTCTCGGCAGTTGTTTCACTCAGGGGATGGAACCAGTGTGTGTAGTGGGTGGCTCCGCGTTCCATGGCCCAGGTACGCATTCCTTCCGCCACAAATGCAGCAACACTCCTGTCGATCCTGGTTTTCTTTTCGATAGCCTGTACCACTGCATCGTAAGCAGTTTCAGGCAGGTAGTTGCGCATTTTTTTGAGGTCAAAAACATTTTGACCGAAAAAAGCAGAGACGGGTTTCGTTTCTACAGAGAAACGTTCCATTTTGTGTGACGAAAATTCGGTTAGTGCTTTGTGTCTGAAAGTCGACATTTTGTTTAGGATTTAAATCCAACAAAAATATAAAAAAACCATAGGTTACAGGAAAGGAATTTGATTCTTCGCAAATTGTAAGAAATTATTGTTTTTTTGTTTAAAGAAAGGTCTATATTTGCAGATTAAATTTACAAATTTTAAGTCGTTATGTTAGGTATCTCTGAATTATCCAGGAAAATGCCCGCTTCTCCCATCCGAAAGCTGGTTCCCTATGCCGAAGCTGCAAAAAAACGCGGCGTGAAAGTGTATCATTTGAACATCGGTCAGCCCGATATTGCTTCTCCCAGGGAAGCTATTGACACTGTACGCAATACGGACCTTAAACTGGTGTCGTATCCGCACTCGGCCGGTATAGAATCTTACCGCAGGGGATTGGCAAAATACTATCAGGATGTAAATATTGATCTTTCCTATGAAGAAATCATTGTTACTGTAGGAGGTTCCGAAGCATTGCAGATAGGCCTGAAAGTTTGTTGCAATCCCGGGGACGAAGTAATCGTTTTTGAGCCCTTCTATACCAATTACAACACCTTTGCGCTGATGGCCGGAGTGAAGTTTGTTCCCGTTACCACTACTATCGAAAGTGGTTTTGCGTTGCCGCCCATGTCGGAAGTGGAAAAATACATCACCCCGAAAACAAAAGCAATTCTCATAAACAGTCCCGGCAATCCTACCGGAACCCTTTACACCAAAGAGGACATCCTGCAATTGGGAGAGATCGTAAAAAAACACAATTTGTACCTGCTGTCCGACGAAGTGTACCGTGAATTCTGCTATTCTGACGAACCGCATTTCTCATGTATGCAGATCCCTGGGGCCCAAGAAAATGTCATACTGATAGACTCGGTGTCAAAACGTTACAGCCTGTGCGGAGTTCGTATTGGATGCATAGCCTCGCATAATAAAGAAGTCATGAGTGCCGTGCTTCGTTTTGCCCAGGCCCGTTTGTGTGCTCCCGCCCTGGGGCAGATGGCCGCAGAAGGAGCTCTGGCTACTCCGGAAGAATACTTCCTGGCTGTTAAAGAAGAATATATTGACAGACGCGATTTAATGATTGACCGTTTGAATAAAATGGAAGGCGTTTATTCACCTATGCCTATGGGTGCTTTCTACACTACGGCCCGTCTGCCGGTTGACGATTCAGACAAATTCGCTCAGTGGTTGCTGGAAAGTTTCAGTTACAAAGGCCAGACCGTTATGGTTGCTCCGGCTGCCGGCTTCTATGCCACACCCGGGAAGGGAACAGATGAAGTCCGCATTGCTTACGTTCTGAAAAAAGAAGATATCAGCAATGCCATGGACTGCCTGGAAGAAGCCCTGAAACAATACCCCGGACGTAAATAGCATCTTCAAGATGCCCTATGAAAACACTGTACACTGTTTTACTTTTGGTGTTCTCCAATGTCTTTATGACATTCGCATGGTACGGACACCTGAAGTTTGGTTCAATGAAGTGGTTTCAGTCATTACCCCTGATCGCTGTCATCCTTTTTAGCTGGGGTATCGCTTTTGCCGAATACTGTTTCCAGGTTCCGGCAAACCGGATAGGGTATATTGGAAACGGTGGACCACTTTCACTTATACAGCTCAAGGTCATCCAGGAAGTGATCTCATTGAGCGTGTTTACTGTTTTCACACTGGCCGTGTTCAGGACAGAGCAATTCAAGTGGAATCACATCCTGGCTTTTTTTCTGCTGATAGCAGCGGTGTACCTGGTGTTCAAAAAATAAAAAAGACCGCTTGAAAGAGCGGTCTGTGCTAAAATATATTGACGAACTATTGTACACTTAGGGTTACAAAAAGCGCGGCAAAGGTAAAAGGATTTTTCAAGATTGCAATAGGTGAATGAAATTTTTTTTATTCATTCCCTGACAGATCTTCAAATTTTACGTTGGTAAATTCATTAGGGCGGGCTTCCGTAACAGGGATCCGGTCCTTAATGAATTTTATGACTTCATCCAGCCCTTCAGTGAATTTTTCAAAATCTTCCTTGTACAGGAAAACTTTATGTTTCTCATATGAAAACCGTCCGTCTTTGTCAACACGACGTTTGCTTTCCGTAATGGTCAGGTAATAATCATTTCCTTTAGTTGCCTTAACGTCAAAGAAATAGGTCCTTTTTCCGGCACGTACGGGTTTGGAAAAAACATCTTCTCCACTATGTTCCGCCTTGGTGGAACGGTCGAAATCTTCAAAATACATAAGTCTGATTTATTTATAATATTCACAAATATAAAATATTTGCTTTAAAACTGTATATTTGCAGAGATTCTTTTTGATTTAAAAGGTATGCTCAGCAGGCGTTTCATTCGTATTAAAATTTTTAAGGTTTTATTCAGCAGCGTTCATTCTCAAAATTTTGATCTTGCTTTGGCAGAAAATGAACTCATCAAAAGCCTTGAAAAAACAAGACAATTGTATTTTCTCTTGCTCTCACTTCCGGGTACATTGGTACGCTATGCTCAGGAACGGATAGAAATAGGCATGCAGAAATACCATCCCACACAAGAAGAAATAAATCCAAACCTGCGTTTAGTCAATAACAAGGCTATCGGGATACTGAACAGGGACAAAGAATTGACAGACTCCCGGACACACGGACTCAATTGGAACGCAAACAGGGGCTACATAAAACAATTGTACGATTCACTTAAAGAAGAACCGTATTTTCTGGATTACATGAATGCAGCCGAAGCTCCGGATTTTCAGGAGGATTTGAAATTTTTGATGGATTTTTATGGCGGTCAGCTGGATGATGATCCGGAACTATACAGTGTGCTGGAAGACCGCAGCCTCCACTGGACAGATGACGTTGCCTATGTCTGTAATGTTATCCTGACACAATTGGCAGCTTTACAGAGCGAACATGACAAACTGAAGCATCCGCCATTGTTTTATAACCACGACGATAAAGATTTTGCCACCCGGTTGTTTACACATTCTTTACAACATTATGGAGAATATGTGGGTTATATAGAGAAGTTTGCACAGAACTGGGACCTGGAGCGGATCGCTGCCACAGATACCATTCTGATTGTCATGGGAGTGGCGGAAGCCGTGGCTTTCCCGCAGATCCCCATAAAAGTAACGCTCAATGAAATGGTTGAAATTTCCAAGTTTTACAGTACCGGAAATTCCAAAATGTTCGTGAACGGCATACTGGACCGCATAATTAAATATCTGACATCAGAAGGCATAATAGAAAAACGTGGCAGGGGACTTGTAGAGAAATAGATCAGCAATACTATTAAAAACCAATATTAAAACATGAACACATTATTTTTTATTTTACAAGAACAAACTACCGCAGTTGCCGGTAAAGGCGGGAACTGGTCGTTTCTTATAATGATGGTTGCCATTTTCGTGGTAATGTACTTTTTAATGATCCGTCCGCAGAAGAAACGTCAGAAAGAATTGAAAGCATACCGCGATAACCTGCAAAAAGGTGAAAAGGTCATTACTGCAGGCGGCATTTACGGAACCGTAGTTGAAGTAAAAGATACAACCGTTTTACTGGAAGTGGACAACAACGTGAAGATCAGGGTAGACAAATCAAGCCTTGTCAAGGACTCCAGCGACCTTCAGCAGCAGAACTAAGAGAAAATCAAACGCCTTACAAAAGTATGGCTTATGAAACGTTCCAGATTGGTTTTGATACTGTGTATTATCACAGCTTTTTTCCTTTGGGTGGTCTACACATTATCCAATGAGTACACTGCTTACTTCCGGTTCCCTGTGGAAGTGGAAACCAATCTGGAAGGCCGTACCAATATTTCTCGTCCTGACAACACACTTTTCATAAGAGGCAAGGCCAGGGGTTTTTACATAATTCGCAACACCTGGCGAAAAAGAATTCCTCCGGTAAGTTTTTTTGCAGACCGGGAACTTATACATGAGATCCCCGGCAGCGATGATGATTTTTACCTGCTTTCAGACAATATAGACAATTTGGTAAACGATGCCCTGGGTAGTGACCTGGAACTGGAAACCATCTTAAGCGACACCATTCGCCTTAGGTATCCCCGGGAGCATTTTAAAAAAGTCCCGGTAAGATTTGTTGCAGACATAGCCTATAAATCCCAATATATGTCTTTTGAACCTGTCAGGCTGACACCTGACAGCGTTTTGGTCTATGCCCAGGAACCTTACCTGGAGATCATAGAAGAAGTAAAAACCCGAAGAACAACCTTGGGCAACCTTTCGCAGAGTGTGGAAGGTATTGCCCGTTTGGAAATTCCGGAAAACACCCGTCTTTCACATGCCGAGGTGGAATACAGGATCCCCGTTCTGCGTTACGTGGAAATGTCTTTCGAGGTTCCGGTAACAACGCGAAACGTACCGTACCGCAGGGAACTCTTTGTTTTACCCGATGTGGTGACCATTCAGTTCCGGTGTCCGTTCCGTGAGGCATCCGGCATCTCTCCCGATGACTTTCTTCTTGTGATTGATTACAATGACTTCATAAAGAAAGAAAGCGGCAAGATCATTCCCGTTCTTGAAGCATCTCCCGGTTACATAAGTCACATAATTGTGTCTCCCCAATTTGTGGACGGCATCATTCAGAATCGTTACTAAAGTCATGGAAACTCTGATAACACTCGGTATTACGGGGGGCATAGGCAGTGGAAAAAGTTACGTTACCCGTATTTTTACTGCCCTGGGTATACCTTGTTACGATTCAGATGCACGTACAAAATTGCTGTACCGGGAAAACGAAGAACTGAAAGAAGCGTTGACCAATTTGCTGGGACATACCATATACAGGGACGGAGAACCGGATATCAGGGTTATGGCATCCCTGATTTTCAGCGATCACAGTCTCCTTAAAAAAGTCAATACCCTGGTTCATCCTTATGTTGTTCGTGATTTTTTAAAGTGGGCTGCTACTACAAATGCACCTTATGTGATATTTGAAAGCGCAATTCTCCTGGAAATGGAACCGCCTTTTCATACCACAAAAGTACTGACCGTATCTGCAGATAAGGAACTGCGTCTGCAAAGAGCCTCGGGCCGGGATAACAGCCACAGGCAATCGGTGCTGAACAGGATGGATAAACAATGGACCGACAGCCAAAGGGAATCCGGAGCTGATTTTATAATCGTTTCGGACGAAACACAACCTTTATTGCCGCGTGTTCTGGCAGTTCACCATGAAATGATACAACTAACCAACAATAACAATGAAAACTGATCTTACTAAAATTCTCTCCATTGGAGGACACCCCGGACTTTTCCGTTACCTTGCCCAAAGCAACGGGGGCGTGGTCGTAGAATCTATGACAGACAAAACCAGGAAGTGGATGGGCCCAAGTGCCCGTATGACTTCATTGTCAGATATTTCAGTTTATACCACAATGGAAGACGAGCTGAAACTGCAGGATATTTTCACCAAAATGAAAGAATTTTTAAACGACAATCCCGCCCCGAACCCCAAATCAAAGGCTGATGAAATGGCCGGATTCTTTGATAAGGTGATCCCCCAGTACGACAAAGACCGTTTTTACCCCTCACACATGAAGAAAGTGCTGGACTGGTATAATATACTGAAAGAAGCCGATGCCCTGGATTTTGAAAATCCGGAAATTAACGAATCAGGCGAAGAAACAGAACAGGACGGAACCGAAAAACATGTGGCAGAAACAAAGCCCGAACATAAGGCCCAGACAGTAAAAACCGCAAAAGCACCAAAACCGGCAGGAACAAAAGCTCCCAAAACCACCGGGGCAAAAGCCCCCAAACCGGTAATGAAACATACCACACAAAAATAAAACGCCGGGGATGGCAGGAAAGGTCTCTGTCTATACACTGGGCTGTTCCAAAAATCGCGTGGACAGTGAACACCTCATGCAACAGCTGGAAGCAGGAGGATGGGACGTTATTCCCGATGCCGTAGAAGAAGATTATCCCCTGGACGTGTTAATCATCAATACCTGCGGCTTCATTCACGATGCCAGAGAGGAATCTATAGATTACATACTGGAAGCCTTACAGGAAAAACAAAAGGGAAGGATAGGAAAGGTAATGGTAATGGGCTGCCTTTCTGAGCGATACAGAAAAGAACTGGAACGCGGGATCCCGGAAACCGACGCACTTTTTGGAGTGGAAGATATTCCACTGATAACTGCCGCTATGGGGGTACAGTACAATCCCGGGCTGGCCACACAACGGGTCTTATCGACACCGGCACATTATGCCTACCTGAAACTCAGCGAAGGTTGTGACCGCGGATGTGCTTATTGTGCCATACCTCTGATCCGGGGCAAACATATTTCCCGTCCCAAAGAAGACCTGATCAAGGAAGCCCGCTTCCTGGCCGATCAAGGGGTTAAAGAGTTGGTGCTTGTGGCACAGGATACTAGTTTTTACGGACTGGATCTGTATGGAAAACGCTACCTGGCAGAATTAATGGAAGATCTGTGCAAAATAGATTCCATTCAATGGATACGCCTGTTGTATACTTATCCGCAAGGATTTCCACTGGACGTTCTCAGACTCATGGGAACTGAAAAGAAAATTTGCCAATACATAGATATTCCCCTGCAACACATATCTGATCAGGTGCTTTCTGCCATGCGACGGAACACAACAAAAGCACAAACACTACAATTGCTGGAAGATTTTCGTAAATTCGTACCGGGTATCTGTATTCGCACCACATTGATGGTTGGTCATCCGGGGGAGGGCGAAAAAGAATTCCGGGAATTGATGGATTTTGTAGAAAAAGCCCGGTTTGAAAAAATGGGCGCTTTTATGTATTCCCGGGAAGAAGGCACCTACGGGGCAAAACACTTGAAAGATTCGGTACCTCAAAAAGTGAAACAGGAAAGGTATGCCCGGTTAATGGAATTGCAAAAAGGCATATCCTTTGCTTACAATCAATCCATGGTGGGTAACCGATGCAGCGTATTGGCCGATTACCTCATCACCGGAGATACAGATAACGGGGTAACGGTACTGGGGAGAACACAATACGAAGCACCTGAAGTTGACGGACAGGTGATCCTGGAAAACGCACCGGATGTAGTTCCCGGTTCTTTTATAAATGCCCGGATTACAAAAGCAGATGAATACGATCTGTATGCTGAATTAATAAAGGAATAAAGAATCAAACAGAGATATGCAATTACTACAAGACAAAAAAGTACTGATCACAGGCGCAGCCCGCGGTATAGGGAAAGCAGTTGCCATAGAAATGGCCCGGCACGGAGCCGATGTTGCCTTTACCGATTTAAAAATTGATGATCAGGCCAACGAAACACTCCAGGAGATCCGCTCACTGGGCGTAAAGGCAGTTGCTATTGCTTCCAATGCCGCATCTTTTGAAGAAACGCACCGGGTTGTGGAACAGGTAATGCAGGAATTCGGACGTATTGATATTTTGGTAAACAACGCCGGAATAACACGTGACAACCTGGTATTGCGAATGTCCGAACAACAATGGGACACGGTGCTGGAAGTAAATTTGAAATCCGCTTTCAATTTTATTCATGCCCTGGCACCGGTTATGGTCAAACAAAAATGCGGCAGCATCATCAATATGAGTTCAGTTGTCGGGCTGTCAGGCAATGCAGGTCAAACCAATTATTCGGCATCCAAAGCCGGACTCATTGCCCTGACAAAGTCTGTAGCAAAAGAACTCGGCCCCAGGGGTATAAGGGCCAATGCCATAGCTCCCGGATTTATTGTCAGCGATATGACCGACCAGCTTTCCGAAGCCGTGCGCAAATCCTGGACAGACACCATACCTTTGAGAAGGGGAGGAACCCCGCAGGATGTAGCCAATGTCTGTGTCTTTTTGGGTTCGGACCTGGCTTCTTACGTCAGCGGACAGGTAATTCCTGTTTGTGGTGGAATGCATACGTAAACAAAATAAAATCAAAAAGATATGAAAGCCATACGTACTACCGGAATTCTTGCCGTCTTGCTGATGTTAAGTGCATGCGGTCCGTTAATCAACATCCTGGAAGTAGACGTGAGGCTCCCGGCTACCAGACCCCTCAACGTTCTGGGAAGGGAAATGTCCGTCTTCACGCCAAAATACGATTCGGTATCGGTAACCGACTCGGTCTTGTTGCAAAAATTTGCCCAGTCACTGGCAGAGACGCTTGCCTCCGAGGCATACCTTTCTCCCGGATCGGTGCCGGTTTTCAGTCATTATACCGGATCGGAAGCGCTGGGAACGCTGGAACAGCCTGACTACGTACACCGGCTGGCCCTTGAAACAGGGACCAACCTGGTCTTTATGGTTGACAGTGTAGAGATTGGCGGATTCTTTACAAGGGAAGTAACCCGGGTAGAGGACGATTACAAATTGCAGTACCTGATGGCTCCCTTCAGTTCGGTAGTCAGGGTATACGATGCCGAAAAGGTCCAGTTCATAAAATACATACCCCTGCGTGATACCGTTGCCTGGGAAGTATGGGTCCCCTCGGAAACAGAAACCGTTTCCATTCCGTCTTCAGCCTTTAAGGACCTGCAAAGGGCATCGGAATACTTTGCACAGGAACTTGCCGGTTCTTTCAAGGACCAATGGGAAACCCAGGACAGGGTGATATTTGTTTACGATAAAAGAGCCTGGAATATGGCCTACAATCATGCCCTGGCCTTTGCCTGGGATGAAGCCATGAAAATATGGATGGAGCTGGTAAAGGGCGATAATGCAAAAGAAGTAGCCTGCGCTGCTTTCAATATGTCTGTTGCCTGTGAGATGCAGGGGAATTTTGAGTTGGCCCAGAAATGGCTGGACCTGTCACAAAAAACATTTGATCTTCCGGAAGTAAAATACTACAGAGAACTTCTGCAAGAGCGGAAAAAAGAAAAAATGCTGTTTTGAAAGAAAAGATACCCCCTCGTATCCACAAAACAGTGGTAAGTTTTAACGACCGCGAAATGGCAGTGATAGACCATTTTTGTGAAAAATACAATATTAAGGTACGTTCCCGTATGTACCGTGAAGCCATAATCGGCACCATACTAAGGAAACTGGAAGAAGATCATCCCCGTTTATTTTAAACCGGGGAAATACCAAGCCTATGCAATTTTACAGCCCGGATTACACGCAGTTGATGGAAAAGCGTATACGGCGTATCCTTATGATATGCAGCAGTTACGATGCTTACATCCTGGAAGAGGACGGACAAATAGATGTTCAGATCCAAAAAGAATACAGCGATCTGAACATTAGTAACCCCCCTTCTTTTTCATGGGTTACCACCTCGGAAGAAGCCCACACGTTGCTAAACAAAGGGGAAGACTTTGATCTGATAATCTGTATGTTCAATATAGGTGACATGGACGTATTCAGTTTTGCCCGCAATTTGCGTGAAGAAGGCTCCCAAACGCCCATTGTTCTGTTGTCCAATTATTCCAGGGAATTCAAAAACCGCATAGAACAGGAAGACTGCTCGGCCATCAATTACATATTCAGCTGGCACGGAAACGCAGACCTCATTTTGGCCATTGTCAAACTTCTGGAAGATACTATGAATGCAGAGGAAGACATCCTGCATTCGGGAGTACAGTGCATCCTGCTGGTGGAAGACTCGGTGCGGTATTATTCCACGTACCTGCCTGCCATATACAAATTGGTTCTGAAACAGAGTGCCGAATTTTTGAAAGAAACACTCAATGACCAGCAGCAAAAAACCCGTAAAAGAGCCCGTCCCAAGATTTTTCTGGCCACCAATTACGAAGATGCCGTGGCCCATTACGAAAAATACAAGAATAACTTGTTGGGTGTAATATCCGATGTGGGATTCATCCTGCACAAGAACGATCCTTCCGATACCGAAAAACTGGATGCCGGAATCGATCTGTGCCGCATGATCCGCGACGACGATCCACAAATGCCCATCTTGCTGCAATCTTCTCAGCAAAGCATGAGCAAAGTGGCCCGGGAACTCGGCGTTGGTTTTATCATGAAAGATTCCAAGGCTCTATTGATGGAATTGAGCGAATATATCGGCGAAGAATTCGCTTTCGGGGATTTTGTGGTACGAAATATAACTACCGGTGAAGAAATTGCACGCGCCAAAAACCTGCGCCAACTCCAATCACTCATCAAGCAGATCCCGGACAAGGAACTGCTATACCACACTTCCCGGAACAGGCTTTCAAAATGGCTGTTTGCCAGGGGACTGTTCAACCTGGCCAGACCCATCAGGGATGCCGTGCCATCGGATTTTGAAAATGTATCCGAATTACGGGAATTCATCATTGCCCTGATTAAAGAATACCGTTTTGTGAACGGGCAGGGTGTAATTGCCCGTTTTGACAAGGAAACTTATAGCCGTTACATTACCTTTGCCCGCATTGGGGAAGGTTCCCTGGGAGGCAAAGCACGCGGACTGGCCTTTCTGAACAGGCTTTTGGTAAAATACAACCTCAGTCACAAATACAAAGGAATTTTTGTAACCATTCCACAGACCGTCGTCATAGCCGCCGATTATTTTGACACCTTCATGGTAGATAACGGATTGCGCTATGTAGTAAACACAGAGGGTATTACGGACGAAGAGATCCTATCCGAATTTGTAAGCTCCCGCCTGCCCATTGAAATGCAGAACCAGCTAAGGATTTTCCTGGATAAAGTCAATAAACCCCTGGCCGTCAGATCCAGCTCAAAATTGGAAGACTCTCTTTTCCAGCCTTTTGCCGGAATTTATTCAACATATATGTTGCCGTTGACGGAAAACAAGGACCAGATGTTGAGGCTCCTGAGTAAGGCCATAAAAAGTGTCTATGCTTCCGTCTTTTTTGCCGCCAGCCGCAATTACATACAAACAACGGCCAACCTGCTGAGTGAAGAAAAAATGGCTTTGGTCATTCAAACACTTTGCGGTACAGAAGAAAACGGGTATTTCTTTCCCACCATATCGGGATTGGCCCGGTCTGTAAACTATTATCCGGTAGGTCACGAAAAACCGGATGACGGAATCGTTAATATGGCTTATGGACTGGGTAAGCTGGTAGTTGAAGGAGGCAGGGCATTACGTTTTTCGCCGCGTTATCCCCGCCACGTTATGCAAACCATGAACCCAAAAAGCGCCCTGAACGAAACGCAAAACGTGATGTACGCGCTGAACCTGAGCCCTGAGCAATTTAAGACTTCCATTGATGACGGTGTGAACATCCAAAAATTCACCATTGCCGAGTCTTCCGCATTTCGCAACATCAGCCACGTTGCCTCCACCTGGGACATGGACAACGACATCCTGGTACCCGGAACCCATCTGAAAGGACGCAGGGTGATCACCTTTGACAACATCCTACAGAACGATACCATACCGCTGGCAGCCATTCTGGCGGATCTGCTGGAGATCTGCCGAAACGAAATGCGTTGTCACGTGGAAATTGAATTTGCCGTTGACATGGATGTTCCTGCAGGTCATGATGCCATCTTTAATTTATTGCAGGTCCGTCCCATAACCGATTACGGTGAAAACACCGAATTCAATTGGGACAAGACAGATATACAACAAGCCCTTATATATTCAGAGAACGTACTGGGACCGGGTGATATTGAAGGAGTCACGGATGTAATCTATGTACGTACCGATGTATTCGACAGCCGCAATACAATAGGGTATGCACAGGAACTGGAAGAACTGAACAGCAAAATGAAGGAAGAACACCGGACCTACGTTCTGATAGGTCCCGGAAGGTGGGGCTCTTCGGACCCCTGGCTGGGAATCCCTATAAACTGGAACAATATTTCAGAAGCCCGGGTAATCGTAGAATGCAGCCTGGAAAATTTCCAGGTAGACCCCAGCGAAGGGACACATTTCTTTCACAACCTCACTTCCCTTGGTGTGGGATATATGAATGTCAAACCTTTCCGCGGTGAAGGCGTCTTCAACGAAACTCTACTCAATAAAATGGATGCCTGGTACGACAGCCACGCCATAAGAGCCGTCCGGTTCCCAAAGGAACTTACCATAAATGCCGATGGAAGGTTGCGCAAAGGAATCGTATTGCCGGGAAAATAGATTTTGATTCCCGATAAGACCCAAACCAAAGCAAAAAAATACCTATATCCCGCAAAATAGTACTTGGTGGGTGGGTTTTCGGGCAAGGTTTTGGACTCACCAGGTACGAAAACCCGGTAAAAGTGCGCCTGGTGGGCATGATTTGAGCCTCACCAGGTACGAAAACAGAGGTAAAGTGCGCCTGGTCACAATTGTCAATAAATGTAAATTTTGTCAAACACCACATTCAGAGCACCTTACAAAATCATTGCCGACTCAGCTGAAATCACCAGGTACGAAAACCCGGTAAAAGTGCGCCTGGTGGGCATGATTTGAGCCCCACCAGGTACGAAAACTATACAAAAGTGCGCCTGGTGGGCATTTTTTCGGGCTGACCAGGTACAAATTCTCCCACAAAACCATATACGGAGGGCATGTTTAAGCTGAACGAGCTATACCGTAAAGGAATTGGAGTGAATCTGAATAGGAATAGGAATAGGAATAGGAATAGGAATCTGAATAGGAATCTGAATCTGAATAGGAATAGGAATAGGAATTGGAATTGGAATTGGAATTGGAATTGGAATTGGAATTGGAATTGGAATTGGAATAGGGAATGGAGTCGAAAATCGGAATCGAAATATAAAAAAACGGAGGGCCTGTAAGCCGGGTTCTGTCGAACTCCCATCATTTATCTAAGCAGCCTACCCCCCGGCATAGGACGGGCCGTCCTAATATTGCCGGTATACTTGGCCTTGCAGGAGACCGGTGCCTGCGTCAACGGCCGTCGCCGACCGTCACGGTGGGCTCTTACCCCGCCTTTTCACCCTTACCCGGATCCGAAGACCCGGGCGGTTATTTTCTGTCAAGCGATCCCTGACCTTACGACCAGCTGTGATTTCCACAGGATCCCGCCCTTTCCTGCCCGGACTTTCCTCCCTTTTCCATTTGGAAAAGAGCGATGGGACAGCCCTCCGCGGTCGCAAAGTTAAAAAAAAGTCCTTACATTAGCGGATTGAAAAAAACTGTCTTATGGCCACAAAATATGTCTTCGTAACCGGAGGTGTGACCTCTTCTTTGGGAAAAGGTACTATCGCGGCATCACTTGCTAAATTACTACAAGCCAGGGGTTTAAAAGTAACTATTCAAAAGTTTGATCCCTATATAAACGTAGACCCCGGAACGTTGAACCCTTACGAACACGGGGAGTGTTACGTGACCGAAGACGGAGCGGAGACGGATTTGGACCTGGGGCACTACGAAAGGTTCCTGGGCGTATACACCACCAAGGCCAGCAACGTGACCACAGGCAAAATCTACCAGACAGTGATCGACAAAGAGCGCGAAGGCGCATACCTCGGCAAAACCGTTCAGGTCATTCCGCAC
The DNA here is from genome assembly GCA_964542305.1 of uncultured Muribaculaceae bacterium. Classification (GTDB taxonomy): domain Bacteria; phylum Bacteroidota; class Bacteroidia; order Bacteroidales; family UBA932; genus DMER64. The sequence goes on from CAZITX010000014.1 coordinate 62,123, forward strand.
ATCACCGATGAGATCAAGCGCCGCATGCTCCTGCTGGGGAAAACCGGCAAATACGATATTGTGATTACCGAGATCGGGGGCACGGTAGGGGATATCGAGTCCCTTCCGTTTGTGGAGGCGGTGCGGCAATTGCAATGGGAACTGCCGGAAGAAAAATGTGCGGTCATCCACCTGACCCTGGTTCCGTACCTTGCAGCTGCCAAGGAATTGAAGACAAAGCCGACACAGCACTCGGTCAGGCAATTGCAACAGGAAGGCGTGAACCCGGATGTAATCGTATGCCGTACTGAAAGACCGCTCCCGTTGGCCATGCGCAAAAAAGTGGCTTTATTCTGCAACGTGCGACCTTATGCTGTCATTGAGTCTTTGGACCAGAAGAGTATTTATGAGGTACCGCTAAACTTGCAGCGCCAGAACCTGGACGGGATCCTGCTGGATCTGTTAAAAATTGAAAACAAAGTAGAGCCCAAGCTGGAGGCGTGGAAACAGTTTATTGACCGGGTATACCATCCGCACAAAAAAGTGGATATTGCTCTTGTTGGAAAATACGTGGAATTGCAGGATGCCTACAAATCCATATTGGAATCCTTCATTCATGCCGGAGCAGCCAATGATACCAAAGTAAAAGTACATACCATACAAAGCGAAAATATTACAGAACAAAATGTAAATGAGAAGCTTGCAGGTATGAAAGGAATATTGGTAGCCCCCGGATTCGGATCCCGCGGTACGGATGGCAAACTATTTGCTTGTAAGTATGCAAGGGAGAATAAAATCCCCTTCCTTGGCATTTGCCTGGGCATGCAGATGGCCGTACTGGAATTTGCCCGAAACGTTGCCGGCATTCCGGGAGCCGCCAGTGTGGAAATTGTTCCCAAAACCGAGTTTCCGGTCATTGACCTGATGGAGGACCAGAAGCGGCTTACCAGCAAAGGAGGGACCATGCGGCTGGGAGCTTACGAGTGCAAGATTGAGAGGGGCTCCCTGGCGTATAAAGTATACGGGAAACAGGTGATCCAGGAAAGGCACCGCCACCGTTACGAATTTAATGATTGTTATGCTGAAACCCTGGAAAAAGCAGGTATGAAAGCTACCGGAAGAAATCCGGAAACCGGACTGGTGGAGATCGTGGAGATAAAGGACCATCCTTTTTATATTGGAGTCCAGTTCCATCCTGAATTAAAAAGCACCCCTGAAAATCCCGCCCCGCTGTTCCGCTCCTTTATAGCCGCAGCACTTAAGTATCAGGAAGCAAGTAAACAGACATTTAATGTTTAAAAACCAGTACTTAAAGATCCTTTTGTTGTCCGTTATTGTAATAGGTACGGCTTCCACAACGGTAACCCGTTACGGTTACCGTATAGAAGAAGTGTTGCCTCACAATATCAGTGCCTATACACAGGGATTCTTTTTCCACAACGGGTTTTTCTATGAAAGCACCGGGCAGTACGGGTTTTCCATGATAGCACAGGTAGATATCGAAAGCGGGCGGGTATTAAAATCCCATGCCCTGGACAGGAATTATTTCGGAGAAGGAGCCTGTATGCTCAATGGCCTCATATACCAATTAACCTGGACAGAAAAGACGTGTTTTATATACGATGCAGAAACGTTTAATCTGCTTGGTACGCGCCGGTACAACCGCCAGGGGTGGGGACTGACCACAGACGGCAAGGACCTTATAATGAGCGACGGAAGTGCTACACTTTATTACCTGGACCCGAACACCATGATGGACAAGCATTCGGTAAAAGTAACCCTGGAAGGCAGAGAAGTTGAAAATCTGAATGAATTGGAGTACATTGAAGGAGAAATTTGGGCAAACATTTACCTGAGCGATGAGATCGTGCGGATAGACCCCTCTTCCGGCAAAGTGACCGGGGTCATCAACCTCAGGGGCATATTGCCCGCATCCCTGCGTAAACCGTCAACCGATGTACTCAACGGGATCGCATACGATCCCCATATTAAAAGCATATGGATAACGGGGAAATATTGGCCCCGCGTATATAAAATTTCATTGAAATAACAAAGTTTCAGGGGTGCCCCACTACGGGCTGAGAAAATACCCTTTGAACCTGATCCGGGTAATACCGGCGGAGGAAAAACTATGAAAAAACTAATCATTGCGGGTTTGCTGCTGGCCCCTGTCTTTACAACAGCACAAGAAGTTGCAACAGCACAAGAAGTAAGAAATCTGGATTCTATTGTCATCGTAGCTACCCAGGCTGCCAAGGATTCACCAGTGGCACACAGGGAAGTAACGAAAGAAGATTTGGTGCGAACCGCACCTGCACAAAACCTGCCCTTTGCTCTGGCCATGACACCGGGGGCTGTAGTGGTAGGTGAAAACGGAACGGGCAGCGGCTATGCTTATTTGCGTATCCGCGGTTCGGAAGGATCTCGCATCCAGGTCAACCTGAACGGAATAACTTTAAACAATGCCGAGTCTCAGGAAGTCTTCTGGGTGAACCTGCCTTCTCTGAGCGGGTTTTTGGAAAACGTGCAGGTACAGCGCGGGGTAGGAACATCCGTAAACGGAAGTGGCGCATTCGGAGCCACCGTAAACATGCGCACCCTGTATTCACGTCCCCGGCCTTATGCCGGAGCGGAACTGGCATACGGATCCTTCAATACATGGAATATGGCAATAGGTGCCGGAACAGGAACAGGCACTAAAGAATCGTTCTTGCCCAACGGGATGGGACTGGACATTCGCTTCGCACAGAATTTAACGGATGGCTACATCCGCAATGGGAAAGGCGACCTGCAGTCACTCTTTACCAGATTGTCCTTTATCCGTCCAAAATACTCCATCAAAGCTTATTACATTTACGGAGACCAGCACACCGGCATTACCTGGGAAGGGATTTCCCGTGAAATGCTGGAAACCGACAGAACGTACAACCCGGCAGGGGAATATACAGACGAACAGGGAAACATTCATTATTACCCCAACGAAACCGACAATTACATGGAGCACCACGTGCAATTGAATTATTCCCACAACATAACCGGGTGCTTTTCCGTAAGCAACACATTTCATATGACCAAAGGGGACGGATATTACGAAAATTACAAGGAAAAAAGCGCAGGAGACTACATCGTCCGCCGTTCCATGGACAACATTTATGCAGCTTTGAGTTCCGTAGCACGCTGGGAAATCCCGGAAGTTCCCGACAATGCAAAGCGCAGACACTCAGAGATCCTCCTTGGTCTCAATTATGCTTACTATAGCGGGTACCACTTTGGGTTGATGACTTATCAATTGGGAAACCCCGATTTTGCAGATGCACAGGAATATTACCGGAACCTGGGAAATAAGAATGATTTCAGTACATTTTTGAAGGGAAATTTTGAATTGCCCCTTGGAACGGATCCGGACAATTTTTTGAAATTTTTCGGGGATATGCAATACCGTAACGTAAATATTATGATGGGAGGACCGGATAACGACGGGGAACTGCTGGATCACCAATCATCCTATCACTTTTTCAATCCCAAGGCGGGAGTAACTGCCGTGATCAAAAAGGATCACCAGTTGTATGTATCCGTTTATACAGGAAGCAGGGAACCTTCAAGAAGCGATATTAAGGAATCCATCAAAGCCGGGAAAACGGAAGAACTGAAAGCTGAACGCATGTACGATTTTGAAGGAGGCTACCGGCTCACATCAAACCGTTTCATGCTCGGCCTGAATTTTTATGCCATGGAATACCGCAACCAGCTGGTTCCCACCGGAAAGAAAAGTGATACGGGATATGAGATCAAGGAGAACGTGGCGGATTCCTACCGCCGCGGGGTGGAACTGGAAGCCGGCTGGCAGCCGTTCCCGCAGCTTCGCGTGGAAGGAAACACCTGCCTGAGTAGCAACAAGATCAAAGATCTGACCATTTACCTGGACACTTACGATCACCCGGACAACTGGAACCCTGTTACACCCCAGGTGAGAGAACATTACGACCTGACTGATCTGATCTATTCTCCTTCCTTCACAGCGGCTGCCCTTGTAGCCGTAAAACCGTTTGCCGGCGGACTTTCCCTCTTCCGGAACCTGGAAGCGGCCTTTACAGCCCGTTTTGTGGGTAAGCAATATTTTGACAATACATCCAATCCCGACCGCATGTTGCCGGCTTACCAACACCTGGGATTAACCATATCTCAACCCTTCACAACAAGAAAGGCTGGTACGTTTACCGTCAGTCTTTTTGCTGACAACCTGCTTAATCAAAAATATTGTGCCAGTGCGTGGGCTTATCGCGCAGCTTTTCGTGATACGGGAACCATAGAAGTAATGGAAGGCTTTTATCCGCAGGCCGGGTTTAATGCAATGATCAAAATTGCCTGGGAATGGGGGAATTGATCCTGGAAATATTCGGGACCGTTACAGGTCTGCTTTATGTCTGGCTGGAGATAAAACACCGGCGCTCCATGTGGATCGTAGGCATTGTCATGTCTGTGTGCTACGTAGTTGTTTTTGGGGTAGAAGCGTTGTATGCCTCCATGGGATTGTACGTGTATTACCTGGGAATGAGCCTCTACGGTTGGTTCAAATGGAGCGCGAAAACGCAACAGCGACAGCAACAGCGACCGGACTCCAATCCGGAACGCAATCCGGACTTCACGCTGGAACCCAAACCGGAACTCAAACCTGTACATATCAACACTTCCACAGCCTGGCTGACTGCCGGACTTACAATCATGGTCTTTGGAGGCGTTTGGGCTGTTCTCAGGTTCCTGACGGATCATCCGGCCCCGGCCATGGACGCTGCCATTACGACCCTCAACATGGTGGCCACCTGGCTGCTGACAAAAAGCATTTTGGAACAATGGCTGCTTCTGGTGGTGGCTAACATCCTGGCAATCATTTTGTACGCACATACCGGGTTGTGGTTCACAACCGGACTGTACACAGTCTACCTCATAGCCTCTGTCATAGGGTATATCAACTGGAGAAGAAAAATTTAGTATCTTTGCTGAAATATACTTATATGAAAACAATTCTTATTTCAAACGTCCTTTTGTACAAGGAACGGAAAGACGTCCTGATTGAAGGGAATAAGATAAAGAGTGTGGAACCGGCAGGCACTTTTCCCAAACAGGGATTTGACCGCATCATTGACGGTTCCCAAAAAGCCATCATTCCCGGATTCGTGAATGCACACGCCCACTCAGCCATGACATTATTTCGTGGCGTTGGGGAGGATGTACCCCTTGACCAGTGGTTAAGGGAACGTATCTGGCCTTACGAAGCCAAGCTGGATGAAGAAATGATCTATTGGGGTGCCAAACTTGCCTGTGTGGAAATGATCCGTACCGGTACAACCACTTTCAACGATATGTACTGGCATCTGAACGGAACAAAACGCGCTGCAGAGGAAATGGGTATGCGCTCTGTTCAGTCATTCACCTGGTTGGACAATTTTGACAATGATATCATTGAACAGAACAAAAAAATGATGCAGGAAGCCCATAAGGCAAGTGCCCAATGGAGCCCCCTGACCACTTTTGCCATAAGCCCACACGCCATCTATACCGTGGCTGAAAAATCTTTCCGGTTTATAAACAGCTACGCCAAAGACAACGATATTTTGGTGCATACGCACCTTGCCGAGACAAGGTCAGAGATGGACCAGGCGGAGCGCGATTTCGGCATGAGTCCCACCGAATACCTGAATAAACTCGGCTTGCTCAATCCTTCGCTCATTGCCGCACATTCCCTCTGGCTGAGCAGCGACGACATCAGATTGCTGGGCGACAACGGGGTAAACACCGTGCACAACCCCAATTCCAACCTAAAACTCGCCTCGGGTTATAAATTCAAATACAACGAATTGCGGGACGCCGGCGCCAATGTGTGCCTGGGCACGGACGGTTGCGCATCCTCGAACAACCTGGACATGATAGACAGCATGAAAGCCGCGGCATTGCTCCAAAAGGTATGGAGGAATGATCCGGGAGCCATTCCCCTGAAAGAACTGATGGACGTAGCTGCATTCAACGGGGCCAAAGCCCTTCGCATAAACGCCG
>CAZITX010000015.1:0-62881 GCA_964542305.1 uncultured Muribaculaceae bacterium
AGTCATGAACGGAAGCTGGAAAGGAACCAACTGGTTCAAGGAAGCCTACAACGAAGGAGCTCCCACCCAGAATCATTCCGTAGGTCTTACCGGCGGTAGCGATCTCTCCAGGTTTTCACTCGGGTTCTCTTACTCAGGCAGTGAAGGTATCCTGGGGAAACCGGTTCACGCTCAGTTTGAACGTTACACAGCCCGTATCAATTCGGAACACGTGATTCTCAAGGGTCATGATTTTGATATCATCAAATTTGGGGAAACACTGTATTACACCTACACATCCAACAACGGTGTGGCAACAGGGAACATATACTGGAACGCCATCCACAACCTGTTGGTGGCCAATCCCCTGCTGCCTGTTACCAATGCCAATGGAGACTGGTTCAATTACTACGACAAACAGGATACAGGCTGGAAGTTCGACGGTAACTCCGGAAACCCCATTGGAGCATTCTCCAATAACGGCCAGGGTCTGAACCAATCCAGAAGTTACTCCCTGCGTACAACCGCTTACCTGGAAATCCAGCCCATTAAGAACCTGGTGTTCCGCTCCCAGTTCGGTTACAACATGAGCGCCAGCAACTACCGTTCCTATACGGCAATTTCCGCATGGTCCAACAATGCCAGAACATCCATTGACAATGTAAGCCAAAGCGGCAGCATGGGACATGACTGGAAACTGGACAATACTTTATCTTACAGTTTCAATCTTTCGGACAACCAGTTTGATGTCATCATCGGTCAAACCGCTGAAAAATGGGGCATGGGACAGAACATAAGTGCTTCCGGATCCAACTCCATCTTCCCGGGATACATTAACCCGACTACCGACATCAGGAGCGTTATGAACTATGCGTGGGTGGACAACACCAAACCCACCGAACTGTCACAACGCGGAGCCGGCGGCTCCGTATGGGGTGAAGGTGCTATCGCTTCTTTCTTTGGACGTATCAACTACAACTACAAAGAAAAGTACATGGCTACCGTGATTTTCCGTGCTGACGGTTCTTCCAACTTCGCCAGGGGCAAACGCTGGGGTTATTTCCCCTCCGCTTCTGTAGGTTGGACCATCTCCAATGAAGATTTCATGGCCGGCGCAACGGATATCATTGACTTTTTGAAAATCCGCGCCAGCTGGGGACAAAACGGGAACTGCAGTATTGCCAACTTCCAGTACCTCTCCACCATCGCTTTTGACGTAAGCAACGGTTATTATTTTGCATCAGATAAGAAAACCCAGACTGTGGGCGGTTACGCTGACATTCTGGCTAACCCCGACGTATCCTGGGAAACTTCCGAACAGTTGAACGTAGGGTTGGATGCCCGTTTTGCAAGAGGCCGCCTGGGACTGGCATTTGACTGGTATCAGAAAATGACACGTGACTGGCTGCTTACAGCACCGATTCCTGCCGTTTACGGTCTGAACGCACCTGCCGTTAACGGTGGAGACGTTATGAATACCGGTGTGGAACTGGCTCTTACATGGGATGATTTTGTAGGTGATTTCCGCTATGGAATCTCACTCAACGGATCCTACAACAAGAACGAGGTAACCCGTATTGCCAACACAGAAGGCATCATACACGGGGCTGCCAATGTATTGAGCCAGGGTACAACCGAAATGTACCGTGCCGAAGTGGGATATCCCCTGGGTTATTTCTACGGCTACAAAACCGCCGGAGTCTTCCAGAACTGGGACCAGGTGAACAACACAGCCGCCAAATACGACAGCGCCAAACCGGGTGACCTGATCTTTGTAGACACCAACGGGGACGGTGCCATAACCGAAGATGACCGTACCATGATCGGTAGCGGGCATCCGGATATTCTGATGGGATTCAACCTCTATTTTGCATGGAAAGGACTGGATTTCAGCATCACCGGTGCCGGAGCATTCGGACAGGAGATCGCCAAATCCTACCGTTCGTTTGCTGACTCCCCCCTGCAAAACTTTACCACCGATATTTTCGGACGTTGGACCGGGGAAGGCACTTCCAATAAGTTGCCCCGTCTGACTTCGGGAACCAACATTAACTGGCAGAACATCTCCGACATCTATATTGAAAAAGGAGATTACGTTAAGATCCAGAATGTACAGATCGGGTACGACTTCAAACAAGCTTTCCGCAAATTGCCTTTCGGGCAGGTTCGTTTGTATGTGTCTGCACAAAACGTTTATACCTTCACCAACTATTCCGGACTTGATCCCGAGATCGGTTACGGTTATGATCAGGGATGGGTACAGGGCATTGACCTTGGTTACTATCCTTCTCCCAGAACGTATATGGTAGGTTTAAATCTTAAATTTTAATTGATAAACAGTATGAAAAAGATATTATTCATAGCACTTGCTGCCCTGCTGTTTTCGAGTTGTGAAGCTTTCCTTGATACGGCGAGTTACACCAAGAAAAACACCGGTAACTATCCGAAAACGGCAGACGATGCCGTCCAGATGGTAACCGGGGTGTATGCGACCCTCAACAAAGTGCTTGCAAACTGTGGAAACTCCTACTATTTTGCAGCTCAGCTCCTCTCTGACGACATGTTCGCCGGAGGTGGTGAAAACGATAAGCACTGGACCAGTCTGGAGCACTTGATGTATGTGGACCAGAACCAATACAACAGTTTCTGGTCAGACCGGTACTCCGGTATCAGCCGGGCCAACATGGCTATTGCCAACCTGGACAAGGTTGAAGACGAAAACTTAAGAAACCAGTTGATGGGTGAAACATTGTTCCTGCGTGCCCTGTTCTATTTTGAACTGGTACAAATGTTCGGGGATGTTCCCCTGATCACCCAGGTACCCCAGAACGTTTCTGAAGTGGCCGAATACCCGGCACAGTCAACACAGGAAGAGATCTTTGCTTTTATAGCAGCCGATTTGAAGAAAGCTTCCGATATCATGCCCAGCGACCCCTATAATGCCACCATCTCCGGTGAAGGCCATGCCACACGCTGGTCTGCCCAGGCATTGCTGGCACGCGTATTCCTGTTCTATACGGGATTCTACGGAAAAACCGAGTTGCCCATGATGGATGAAGAATTCAACATTTCTGGAAGTGTAACCAAAGCCGAGGTGATCGCTGCCCTGGAAGATTGTATCAACAACAGCGGTCACAGCCTGGCTAACGATTTCCGCCGGATATGGCCTTACAGCAATTCACTTAGTGCCAAAGATTACGATTACGTATCCGATCTGGCTGCCAACGGAGAATACTGGCTCAAAGACGGAACAAATCCGGAAACAGTGTTTGCCATCAAATGTTCGCACCTGGCAAGCTGGAGCACGACCGTAGGTTATTCCAACCAGTACTGCCTGTTCTTTGCCATACGTAATGCCGGTACATCCGATCAGTACAAGAACCTGTTTCCTTTCGGACAGGGATGGGGTTCCGGAACTGTCAACCCGCAACTCTGGGATGACTGGCTGGAACAGGAACCTACCGATATGCGCCGCAAGGCCTCTATCCTGGCAGCCGCAGAGAGACCCAATTATGTCTACGGAGCGGACGCTTTGATGGAAGAAACTACCTTCTGGCAAAAGAAAGTAATCGCCATCACAGGAGCCAAGGAATACGAAAGCGACGGCAGTATCAAAACCTTGTACAACAGCTTTACATCCTCCACCGAATACTATGGTGACGGAGAATCAGACGACTTCCAGCTGGCTCACGAAACCGATCTGGTCCTGGTCCGTTTTGCCGATGTTTTACTCATGCATTCCGAGTTGACGGAAACCGCAGACGGGATCAACCGCGTACGTGAACGTGCCGGGCTACCTGCCGTATCCTATTCGTTTGAAGCTTTGCAGAAAGAACGCCGGTTTGAGCTTGCCTTTGAAGGATTGCGCTGGGGTGACATGCGCCGCTGGGGTGATAATTATGCCATTGAGGCACTTACCGACCAGCTGGGCCAGACCATATGGAACCGCGGTGTACAAAATGTAATGAAAGACCAGGGCGCCGGTTACGCTGCCCGTTACCAGGCAACCCGCGGCTTTTTGCCTCTGCCTTCATCCGAAGTTAACCTGTCCGACGGAGTATTGGTACAGAATCCCGGTTGGGGTACCGATGCCGTGTTCGGGAGCTGGAACTAGTATTTTAAAAACGATAAAACATTATAATATGAAAAAAAGTATAATCCTTGCTATTTCAGCCGTTTTTGTACTGCTTTCCGCTTGCCAGCCCGTTGAGATCAGACAAGAGCTCAAGGGAGGTATCACCGAGAGTCAGCTCAATATTTCTGCGGTTCCACAAATCAGGGATGGTAAAAACTCCAATTACATAGACCTGAACAGCGACGGCAACGCCTGTCTCTCTTCATGGGATTTCGGAGTAGGACTGTTCGTGGGAACCAAAGGTACCGTCAAAGTGATGATGAAAGGACCCAATGACATCATTTTTAACGGACTGAACGCAGACGGCACGATGATCACCAAAACATTGACCGTACAGGTTGATGAATTGTATGACGTAGAACCCGAATGGGCACTTTTCTGCGGACCTACAGGAGAACAAACCTGGGTATGGGACGATGTTACCGGACCCGGTGTATGGGGTAACGGCGGCTACAAAGGCTGTGCAGCTCCCTGCTGGTGGGTTGTTCCTCTTGGCGATATCAACGGCCAGGCTCCCGGTGAAGGTGCCGGCGCCAGTATGCAGTTTACTATAGCAGGTGCCCGTCTGATCAAGAACTACAACGACGGCACCAGCCAACAGGGCTCCTTTACTTTCGACATGTCCAAAATTACCCTCGATGACGGTGGTAATGTATGGGCAAAAGGGAAATTGAACACTAAGAACGTAACGGTTCTGTGCGGAAAATCTCCCAACGAAGGCAATTCCCCCGTATACAATTACGACATTTTGAAACTTACGGAAAACAACATGGTATTGTCCTACCCCGAACCGGGAGCCGGTTCATGGGGCACTGCCTGGTTCTGGATGTTCAAAACACAGTAATTCGGCGTGTTGATCATTCCATTTAAAAAGAGGGCGGCTCCCCGGAGCTGCCCCTTTTTTTCATTATATTTGTACGTTATGACTAAACATCTGCTACTACTGCCTCTACTGACACTTTTGTTCTACTCCTGTGCAGACCACCGCACATATGAAATCAAAGGCACCCTGCCCCATGAGAAATACGACGGGGAATACGTATTCCTGCTGCCCCTGGACGGGGTTATGCCCCGTATTATCGACTCGGTCAGGATAGAAAACAAAAGCTTTGTTTTCACAGGCAAAGCCGACTCGGCACAGGTTAAGATCATCCGGTTACGACCCCAATTGCGTCTGGAGATCCAGGAATTACTGATAGTTCAGGAACCCGGAGAAAAGATACGGGTTAAACTTGATTCCCTGAGTTCTTCAGGAGGCACCAGGCAAAACGAAAGCCTCCAGGCATGGAAAGAAGCAAAAATGAAGGCCGACCATACTATGTACATACTCCGGAAAATGCATGCTGCCAATGCAGATGATTCCACCGGCAAAATTATTCTGGAACAATGGGATAAGGTGAATAATGAGTTTTCCGAATACAACCGCAGGTTCGTAGAAGAAAATGCAGGTACAGCTGTAGGCAGGTTTGTTAAACAAATGACCGGAGAATGAAGCAGAAAGGAAAATGGTTGGAATGGCTGGCGGCAGGTGTACTGACCGTAGCTGCTTTCCTGTTTTTCCTGTTCTTTTACCCCTATCATAACCTTCTGAAGGAGCAAATGATATTGTTCCTTAACACACAGGATCATTTTATTTCTTACCTGGAAAAACCCGCCTGGCTGACCAGTTACGCGGGAGATCTGCTGACACAATGCTTCATTATGCCTGCAGGGGGTGCCATCCTGGTAAGTCTTGCATTATTGTCCCTTTGGCTGTTATTCCGCAAAGCGTTCCGTTCTTTTGGCATGCGGCCGGCCCCGGCGTCTGCTGTTGCGGCTATCCCCGTAGCAGTGGAATTCCTTTTTCATTGCGGATTGCATTATCCGCTTGGCAGTACCTTCTCTACCTTGCTGGCGTTGTGCTTTTTCCTTCTATTCATACGTATCCGCAACAGACACCTATACATATGGTTGTTTCTGCCTGTGTTTGCCTTGCTCTATTACCTGGCCGGACACGGGGCCCTGCTTTTTACACTTCTCTGGCTTGTCTCCGGGCTGATACGCTCTGTTAAAAACCGTTTGCCGATCTTCATTCCTGCCCTGTTGGGAATGCTCATTCCTTTGCTTCTGCGTCCGGCATTCCTGCTCACTCCGGGACGGGCTTACACCTACCCCGTTAAAGCCCCGCTTTCCCTGAACATCAGTTTTACCTGGGAAAAAATACTGGCCCTGGATTACCAGACACAAAAAGGAAACTGGTTCAAGGTAATATACTTGGCACAACAATACGGAATGAAGAACCGGGTTGCTTCCTACTACACCAACCTGGCACTATCCCAAAGCAATCTGCTGGGTGACTGGCTCTTCCTTTTTTACCAGCCCGGCCCCGGAGCATTGTTTCTTCCCGTTTCGCAACAATCCACTCCGCTGACTATTGCTTTCAGCAACGAAGTCTTTTTCCGCCTGGGCGACATGAACATGGCACAGCACTCGGCCATGCTCGGGATGATCTTTTCCCAAAACCACAGGAGTTCCCGCCTTACCAAAAGACTTGCCGAGATTCACATAGCCATAGGCGATGCACCAGCCGCGGGAAAATACCTCGGCCTGCTTGAAAAAACGTTGTTTTACCGAAAATGGGCACGGGAACACCGAACATTACTGCATGCCACCGACGTCCCCCTGAGGGAAAAAATCCCCTCCGTGGATACGGTACGCCTTGCCGATGATTACGTAAATGCGCTGGAAATTTTGCTCAAGAGCAATCCCGAAAACAAAATGGCACTTGATTACCTGCTTTGCACGCATATTTTAAGAAAAGACATCCCGGCTTTCAGGGAAACTTACGATAAATGGGTTGTCCGGGAAACTGAAACGGTTCCGGGTGTTTACGCACAAGCACTTATTGTCTCGTTATACCGGGAAGGAGCATCCGATGACATGCTTCAGAAATACGGGATCCCGACCTCAGTGATAAACCATTTTATGGAATACACGAACGCTTACCAGGAGTCCGGAGGAGATCCGGAACCGTTGCAGGAAATGTACGGCAACACTTTCTGGTTTTATTATCATTTTGCCATGCTACAAGAATGAAGATAACGATATACATACTGTTTATATGTTTGATGTTTGTTATGACATCCTGCAGCCAACCGCAAGGGGTAACGGAAAATAGTGAATTCCCTCCCATTTACCCGGATTATACGGAAGTGACGATCCCTGTAAATATTGCCCCCCTGAATTTCATGGTCCGTCAGGCAGAAAGGCTGCATGTTGTCATTTCGTCCGGTGACAATACCATTAAACTTAAAGGCAGGAACAGGATCCGTATCCCTATGGGAAAATGGCGCAAGATACTTGCTCAAGCCTCCACCGGTCCCGGCCGGATACAGCTGGAAGTTTCGGTACAAGAGCATGGCATATGGACCCGTTACGCGCCTTTCAATATTTACGTAACCCCTGAACCCGTTGATCCCTACCTGAGCTACCGTCTTATAGAACCGGGTTATGAAGTATGGAAATCCCTGCAACTGGCAGAAAGAAATGTGGAAACGTTCCGCGAACGTATCATAGCCGATAACAGCCTGACCGACAACAGCTGCATGAATTGCCATACCTACGGGAACCAGGATCCCGGCCTTTCATTCTTTCACCTCAGAGGTCCCGGCGGCGGTACCGTTCTGAACCGGAACGGGGAACTGCGCAAGATCAACATCAACCAACAGGACATGATCTCGCCCGTGGTATACGGGAACATCCATCCTTCAGGAGATTACGGGGTATTCTCCTCCAACATTGTACTCCCCGGGTTCCACACCCTGAAAGGAGAAAGGCTGGAGGTATATGATTCTGAATCCGATCTGGTAATAGTAGATTTCAGGGATAACACGGTTACTCCTTTCCCTGAAGATTTTCCCCGGGAATTGAGGACTTTTCCTGTTTTTTCCGCTGACGGCAATACCGTTTTTTACTGCAATGCCCCGCAAATAAGTGTTCCCGACAGTATTTACCATTTGAGGTACGATTTGCTCAAAATTTCCTTTGATCCGGCTGACGGCAGGTGGGGATCAAAAGCGGACACTGTGGTAAACGCTTCTTCCCTGGGATTGTCCGTATGTCATCCCAAAACTTCCCCGGACGGACAATACCTGCTGTTTACCATGGCCGATTACGGAACATTTCCCATATGGCACCAGGAAACCGATATGTGGCTGCTCAACCTGCACACCGGGGAAATCAGCAAATTGGAAGGTGTCAATTCAACTTATTCCGACACTTACCATAGCTGGTCTTCCAACAGCAGGTGGTTTGTTTTCGCAAGCAAACGGGATGACGGCATTTACGGGAAACCGTATTTTTGCTTTATTGATGCCAACGGGCATGCCCGCAAACCTTTTGTGTTGCCCCAAAAAAAACCTCATATCTACGACAACACACTCAAATCGTACAATATTCCCGAATTGTCCAGGGGGAAGCTGCCCTTTGGCGCAACCGATATTGAACGTATATACAAAAAGACACCTGCAGAAAACGTTTCCATGAAATAAAAAACGCTTATCATGAATAAGACATATTCCTATATTCAGAAAATCCTGCCTGTTCTTTTCGGGTTGGCAGTTTTTCTGTTTTTTGGCATGATATACCCTTATCATTTGCATTACCACGAGCAGTTTCAGCTTTTCCTAACCACTCCGGATTATTTTTTGGACACGATTTCAAAACCCGGCGGATTTGCCGACTACCTGGGAACTTTTGTTACTCAGTTCTTTCTGTTTTCCTGGTTGGGCGCTGGAATAATTGCACTCCTTCTGATGTCGCTTCAATGGCTTATATACAGTATAGGCCAAAAGATCCGGCCTGCCGGTGCGTGGTTTTCCCTATCTTTTATCCCCCCCGTTTTTTACTGGATCCTGTTGTGCAATGAAAACTTTCTGGCAAGCGGCATCTTTTCCGTAATCCTGGGGCTGATCTTCTGGCTTACTTATTTTTACATCCGCAACACCCCGGCACGTATGACATTTATCCTGATTTGCATTCCCATTCTTTACTGGCTGGCCGGAGGAGCCGTTCTCTTTTTCGCGTTGGGATGCGCAATCATTGAATGGAGTAAAAAAGGGTCCGCTGCAAGAAAAACCACCCTGACTGTGGCCGTTGCGGTTCTGCTTGCAGCCTGTTTCCTGACGGCAAAGACAATCCTGCCGCAATATCCTTTTGCCAGGCTGGTCATAGGCACCGACTATTTCAGGTTCCCTGTACTCTATCCTTCAGGAATCTGGGTCATATGGCTTATGTGTCTGCTTATTCCCCTGTCCTTTCTGGTACTTCCGTCAGATTTCAGAAAAAAGAAAAACCAGGCCCTGACCGGTATCCTGCTCTCACTGGTCCTGGTCATCCTGAGTACGTACATGGTAGCCATCAACACCCGGAAAAACAAAGAAGACATCATGGCTTATGATCATTTTGTAAGGATGCAACAATGGGATAAAGCCATATCCCGTGCCGACCGCGAATCCCCGTCTTCACCTCTTTCGGTTGCCTGCCTGAATCTTTCATTGTGTAAAAGCGGCTTGATGTCAGACAATATGTTCAGTTATTACCAGAACGGGCCTGAAGGATTGATTCCCACTTTTGCCAGGGATTTTACAATTTCCATGATAACAGGAGAGATATACTACCACCTGGGATTCATCAACACAGCCCAGCGATTTGCCTTTGAATCCATGGAATCACTTCCCAATTACTGGAAAAGTGCACGATCCGTGAAAAGACTGGCAGAGACCAACCTGATAAACGGACAGTACAAGGTGGCCCGGAAATACCTTGTTATCTTGCAAAAGACTGTATTTTACAAAAAATGGGCCAATTACGCTATGTCTTTTCTGGAGGATGAAGAAGCCATCAATGAGCATCCTGAATGGGGAACGTTGAGAAAATACCGCACGAAAACCGATTTTTTGGATTCTGAGCAGGAAAAAGATATGATGCTGGGGATTTTGCTCCAGCAGAACTTTACTCATTATATGGCATACGAATACCTGCTGGCATACTGTTTACTGACCAAAGACCTGGATCGTTTCATGCAGTATTACCCGTTAGGCATGGAACTCCGTTACCGGCACCTTCCGGTCAGCTACCAGGAAGCCCTGATATACATCTGGTCACTGAGCCACGAAGACCCTGTCAGAACCGTACCTTATCCTGTCAGTGATAAGGTTAAGCAAGAACTGGTAGCTTACCAGAATATCTATTTAAACTCATCCAACCCCGAAGAAGTATTGAAAAAGAACCATTCGGGCACTTATTGGTATTATTTACACTTCAGATAATGAAAAAAATACTCCTGATAACAACAACACTGATTGTTACAATGGCATGGACAGGATGTAAGAAAGGAGTTTCCAATGCAGATCTCTCAGATACATTACCTCCTGTTTTTCCGGATTATTCCGGTGTCACGATTCCTGTTAACATTACTTCCCTGGACTTCCAAATGACCGATAACGCCACAAAAATGTTTGTTAAAGTGGAAGGGGCAAGAAGCGGTTTGCTGGAAACAGGAAAACGCAAATCTGCCGCTTTTAAGCCTACCCAATGGAAAAAGATCCTGGGAGAAAACGCCGGGGACAGCCTTTCTGTTACGGTATACGCAAAATACAAAGACAAAGGATGGATACAATATGTGCCATTTACTCTCTACGTGAATCCTGTTCCGGTAAACCGGTACCTGGTGTACCGCCTGATAGCTCCGGGATATGAAGTCTACAGCAAAATGGGGATCTATCAAAGGGATCTGTCCTCTTTCAAAGAGATCCCCCTGCTTGAAAACACACTGATACCCGGAAACTGCATGAACTGCCACTCATTTACCGGAAACAATCCGGACAACATGAGCCTGCACATAAGGGGAGAGCTTGGCGGCACCATACTGAAACAGGGAGAGAATATGGAGATACTGAACACGAAAACCAAAGAAACAATAGGAAACTGTGTTTATCCCTACTGGCATCCCACCGGAGATTATGTGGTATATTCTGTCAATAAGACCATTCAGGTGTTTCATGCCATTCAGGATGAACGGGTTGAAGTGATTGACCTGGCTTCAGACATTGTTGTTTACCACCCGGAAAGCAAAAAAGTTATTACAAGCGAACTGCTGGAAACAGATGATTTTGAAACTTTCCCGTCTTTTTCTCCTGACGGGAAAACGTTGTATTTCAGCTCCTCGGCTTTTCAAAAGATCCCTGGGGATTACAAAGAAATTCGTTATAATCTGTGTGCCATCGCATTCGATCCTGAAACCATGACCTTCGGGGACCACGTAGATACCCTCGTGAATGCTGCAGCTATGGGAAAAAGCATATCCTACGCCAGGCCCTCTCCTGACGGCAAACACATCATGTTCACGTTATCCGACTACGGAAATTTCTCTATCTGGCATAAAGAAGCCGATCTGTGGCTTTACAATCTGAAGGACGGTTCCCTCAGGGAAATGAAAGAAGTCAACAGCGACGATGTGGAAAGTTACCACAGCTGGTCCTCTGAAGGCACCTGGTTTGTATTCAGCAGCCGTCGTATGGACGGATTGTACACAAGACCGTTTTTTGCCTGCATCAATGAAGAAGGAAAAATTTCCAAACCCTTTTTATTACCCCAGAAAAGACCGCTGGAATTTTACAACATGACGTTTTTTTCCTACAACGTTCCCGAGTTTGTTACCGGCTTGGTTGACTGGGACCTGGGAGAAGTGGAAAAAATGCTGACCGGAGGGAAAAGAGATTCCATAGAATACCGCAACATCCAAAACAACTAATAATGAAAAAGTTACTGTTATCCCTGATCAGCCTGCTGATCTGTCTGTTTGCAGGTGCCCAACAACACCAGAATTTTAAAGTTTCCGTATATACCCGCGCCTACGAAGTAGAAAAGATGAAAGACAGCCAATGGCTTGATTCTACCTGGCGTATCATTTCCGAACAGGTACAGGTGGACAAGATATACCTGGAAACCCACCGTGACCTGCTGATCGTCCCTGATGCCACATTGCGTAAAGCCATTCGCTTTTTTAAGGAAAAAGGACTGGAAGTGGGAGGAGGAATTACCTACACCATAGATGAATCCAACAGTTTTGAGACATTTTGCTACACCAATCCCGAACATCGCAAAAAAGTACAGGAGATAGCTGAACATACGGCACGTTATTTTGACGATTTCATCCTGGACGATTTTTTCTTTACCAGCTGCAAGTGCCCGCTCTGCATAGAAGCCAAAGGCGATATGAGCTGGACGGAATACCGCCTGAAACTGATGACGGAAGCCGGGAAAACACTGGTTCTGGATCCTGCCCGCAAGGTCAATCCCAATGTGCGGGTAATTATTAAGTATCCCAACTGGTACGACCATTTCCAGGGCCTCGGATTTGATCTGGAACACGGACCTTATTTGTTTGACGGAGTATGGACCGGTACGGAAACCCGGGATCCCTCCTCGGCACAACACCTGCAAAATTATCTGAGCTACAATGTTTTCAGGTATCTGGACAACCTTCGTCCCGGTTTCAACTTCGGAGGATGGGTGGACAGCGGAGGCTCCCATATGGGTATGTACAGGTATGCCGAACAACTTTGGCTCACTTTATTTGCCAAAGCCCCTGAAGTAACCCTTTTTGCATACAACCAGCTGCTAAGACAACCCCAATTGGGAAAAACCGCACACGAAACATTCTGCTGCGTCGATCAGTTTTTAGGAGACCTGGGAAAACCCATGGGCATTGTTTCTTACAAACCATTCCATGCAACAGGAGAAGATTTCCTACAAAATTACCTGGGAATGATAGGTCTTCCCATGGATATGCGACCCGATTTTCCGCAGGACAAGCAAGTAGTATTGCTTACGGAACAGGCAAAATTTGATCCGGACATCGCATCAAAGATCAAACAACAACTGCTCAAGGGAGGGGATGTGATTGTTACCACCGGATTGGTCAAGGCCATACCGGAAAAGATCGCTTCCATAGCCGAAGTCCGTTGTTCGGACCTGAAAGCCATTGTGAATGATTTCGGATGGAACGGGAAAAGCACCAAAGATTTGCTGATCCCGCAGGTACTTTACCTGACAAACGATTCGTGGGAGATCGTATCGGCAGGAAAACCACTTACAAAAGGGGTTATCGGATATCCCATCCTGCTCAGATGTCCTTTTGGAGAAGGCAATATGTACGTGTTAACCATTCCTGACAGCTTTGCCGATCTATATGCATTTCCGGATCAGGCACTGAACATGATCCGCTTTTTTATGAGCCCGGATCTGGGCGTACGCATTGAAGGTCCGGCAAAGATCGGGTTGTTCGTATACGACAACGGAACATTCATAGTGGAATCATTCCTGGACGATCCCACAGAAGTAACTGTTGTATTATCCACATCTGAAACTACGCTGACAGAATTGACCGGTAACACAGTTTACAAAGTACAGGACAACAAATGCACCTTCACCCTGGAACCCCATACTTATAAAGTTTTTAAGAAGTAATACCCCATGAAAAAGATAGTAACGGCCCTTGTTCTGATAGTGGGGATTTTTCCCTGCACTTTGCAAGCCCAGACAGAGGTTATGGCCTGGGGCAATATTACCGGCATTCGTGTAGAAGGGCATTTGATGGAATTTGAAACGTACCTGGCCGTTTCCGATCAGGGACTTGAAAGACCTTACATTACGGGGAAGGAAAAGCAACCCGGCCCTCAGTACCACAGGAACGGACTTTCACAAACAGTGACTACTGCTTATGCCGGGGTCCGTTTTGAAGAAACGGTCACAGACACCGGGAAGGGATCTGCCGCCGTTATGATTTCGGCAAAAGCCGACACCACTATGCCTGCACACAATGCCTGGTTTGCCGTCCATCTGGAAAACAGCAAAACTACTTTCAGTGGAAAGGAATTGGTAATGAAAAATGACCGGGTAACCCTTACTCTGTCTTTTCTGCGAAAACCCCGTATCATTACCCGGGGGGATACATGCTTTATTCCATTTTTCAATTCCCTGAAAAAAGGATCGGAAGCCACATTGAAGTTTTCCGTTTGTGCTGAAGGCATCATAGATCGTGACCCTGTAACCATTGAGTACCGTTTTACCGAGCCGGGTAGACGATTCGACGGTTTTGGAGGCAATTTCAGGCTGCAGAATCCACAAATGGATCCAAAAGTTATTTCATACTGTCTTGATAATATGCGTGTTGCATGGGGACGCGTGGAAATGCCTTGGGCCAACTGGCAACCCTTTGAAGACCAGCCTCCCGCTCCGGATCAACGCGTAGAGGATGCCATGGAAATGGCCCAGCGACTTGCCGCCCGCGGTATGCCGGTCATTGTCAGTGCCTGGTTTCCCCCTGCATGGGCCGTACAAGGCGATATGCGTGACTACTGGCGTCGTGGCGGAGGTGTGAGAGCCTATCACCTGGATTCCGTAAAAACAAAAGCCATCTACCGTTCCCTGGCCGATTACCTTGAATACCTTAAGAAGCATTACGGAGTGGAAGCCTATGCTTTCTCCTTTAACGAATCCGACCTGGGAATTGACATATACCACACGCCCGAACAGCACGCCCGGTTTATCCGCGAAATGGGGGCTTATCTGGCCAACAGGGGCCTTGCCACAAAAATTCTGCTGGGAGATAACTCAGATGCCACAACCTTTGATTTCATTGTTCCGGCCATGGAAGATATCTCCACCCATAAATACATTGCCGCCGTATCATTCCATTCCTGGAGGGGCTGTGACGATGCTACCCTGCGAAAATGGGCCGGAGCCGCCCGCAGGCTAAACGTGCCGCTGATCATAGGCGAAGGCAGCACAGATGCCGCTGCACACCGCTATCCCGAAATATTTGCCGAGTCTACCTTCGCCTTTTACGAGATCAACCTGTATATCCGCATATGTGCCCTTTGCGAGCCTTTATCCATTCTGCAATGGCAACTTACCTCTGACTATTCCCTTCTTTGGGGCGACGGGATCTACGGGTCCGAAGGCCTTTTACGTCCCACACAACGTTTCTGGAACCTGAAACAACTGGCATCCACACCAAAAGGTGTTTTTTCAGTGCCTGTTGAAAATAATAATGATCTGATCAATTGTGCCGCTTTCGGCAATCCGGCAACGGGAGCTTACGCCATACACATTGTAAATAGTCAACCCTTATAAAACGCGTATTTTTCAACATTCCGGGGAATAGGCTGTAATGCCAGCCATCTTTCCCTTCTTCTGAATAATGAAAGCACAATAGCCCATTTTTGGATGATACAGAAAAGGGCAAAAATGAGATCCTCTTCCCGTTTTATGATCCAATGACGGAGGTTGTAGCCTGCTGCTGCCATCATCGTATTGATGGCATCCCCACGGGTCCCTTTCAAATAGTTCCGCAGCATTCGGTGATCTTTCTTAAGATGTCCTATGACTGGCTCTATCCCGGCACGTTGTCGGAACTTCCTGCGTGCCTTCTGTTTCAGGTAGTAACTTTGCTTCTTCTTTCCAGGACCCGGGATCTCTATTTTTGTGCTCTCAACATACTTTTGTCCCCGGTATCCTCTGTCTACCAGTGCTACTTTTGGCCTGTGCCCGGTAATCCGTTGTATCTGTTCCAACTGATCTGCCAGTGTATGTCCGTCATAAGGATTCCCCTCAAAGGCCATGGCTCCTACTACCAATCCATTGGCTGTCTTGGCTATCGATGATTTATTTCCATATTCATATGGCTTTCCTTCTTTGCCCTTGGAGATACATGCTACATCCGGTTCATGCAAACTGTAGATCTTGTTCTTGTCCTTTCTCTCCTGGGTGATTACAGCACAAAAGCGTAGCAGAAGATCTTTGTAGGGCTCCCGCTGTGCCGCCGTTAGTTTACGAGCCAGATCGTTCACCTGGGCCCGGGCTATGGTACGCATCCTGCGTAATGCTTTCTGGCCTTCTTTTTTCCGCTTGGGATGGTTCATAAAGCGCATCTTCAGGCTCAGGGCCTTGAGCTCCCGCGTATAACTTCTACGTAGTGTTACACCTTCCTGGTCTGCGATTTGCCTGCACTGCCTGATTACTTTTTTGTATAACTTCCCATCTGTGGGATACGTGATGTTTTTCTCCTGGACCGTCGTATCTATAAAAACTTCTTTTACTTTACCTTTTGTTACTTTTCCATCTTCCTCCAGATTCAATCGTATGCTCAAACCAAGCAACTTCTCTGCCCCTTCTTTCCCTATACGTTTGCGGAAGTGGACAAAGTCCGATGGATCGAACGGATAGCCTTTCTGGAACACTTTCTCTCCCGTAAAATATTGGAAATACGGACTATCTCTCCATTGTGACACCACTCGTTCATCGCTTAGATTATACAGACTCTTGAGCAACAGCAATCCGACCATCTTGCGTACCGGAACCCCGGGACGGCCATTTTCTGAAAAATAACCGGTGAAATCTTGTTCTACACTTTCCCAGTCTATGCGTTGGGTTAACCGGACCAGTTCATGATCCATGTCTATGAAGTTGACCAGTGGAGTCTGAAAGAAGTCTAACTGGTGTGTTTTGGGTAATTTTCCAACCATGTTTTTTGAATTTATTTGCAGGAATTTTAGTCTAAGATACTGATTTTCTGCATATATTCCAAATGTTTTTGGGCTTATTTTTGCTGATTTTCAATGATTTAACTGCTTTTTAAGGGTCGACTAAATAACGGAGCCTCCAGGGAAGCCACGCTGGAAGGAGTTCCTCCAGGTGAGGCAATTGTATACGTGACCGGTGAACATAATGGAATGAAAGAGACCGGAAGGGTCTCTGCCGCAGGGGGCGTCATGAAACTTACGTTGCCGGAAGCCTCTTTTATATCGTTGATTTGTTCTTCCGGTAATGGGCCCTGAATAATTTGGGCGTCATATTTCTTTTTTTCTTGAAGATCCTGTTGAAATTGGAAAGGTTGTTAAAACCGCACTCAAAACAGATCTCAGAGATTGTTTTATTGGAATCTACCAGCATCCTGGAGGCATAGCCTAACCGGATGTCTATTATATAGTCAGACAGCGTTTTACCCGTACGCAGCTTAAAAAAACGGCTGAATGCTACCGGTGACATTCCAACCATCTGGGAAAGATCCTTTAAACTGAGTTCCTTGGTATAATTCTGATTAATATGATCTTTTACTTTACAAACCCTTCGGCTTTCCGTATTTCTTTCCGCGTGGGCAAATGAACTGCTGGCCAGGCTGACGGTATTCTCGGCCATGGATAATTCGTGTAACAATTTCAACAGTCTCAAAAACTGCTCAAATCCTTTTTCTTCCTTGGCTATTGTGTCAATCAGCGAATATACGCGCATGATGGTATCCAGGCGGAAAGAAACGCCGTGTTCGGCTTTTACCAGCATTTTGCGGATGGTATTAAACTGGTTCTTTTCCAACAAACAGTCGGGCAACAAATCCGGAGAAAACTGAATGGTAATCTCACGTATTAACGGAGACTTGCACTCTCCCTGCTCCCATACGTGTTCCAGTCGTTCCCCCGATATCAGGATGAGATCGTAATCCCCCGTATACTGGATGTTGTCCCCTACTGTCCTTTTCAGGCCTTTTCCGTGCTCTATGAAATTGATCTCGTACTCCCGGTGTTGATGCAACGGATAGGTAAATTCCGTTTTGTGGCGTTCCACAACGTGAAAACAATCTTTATCGGACAGAGGGGGGATCTCGTTCAGAATATTGAGGTTCATACTCACAAAACTAATAAAAATCAGGCGATCAGCAAACTAACGGCCATCACTGCCATACCGGCAATAAAACCCAGAATGGATAAATGGTGCCTGCCAAAACGTTCGGCACCGGGGAGCAATTCGTCAATGGAAATGTATACCATTATACCCGACACACTGGCCAAAACCACACCTTCCAGCATAGGGTCCCAGAACGGCAACAGGATAAGAAACGCTACAAGTGCTCCCACAGGTTCGGCCAATCCCGACAGGAATGAATACCAGAATGCTTTCCTTCTGCTCCCGGTAGCATGGTAAATGGGAACAGAAACAGCAATGCCTTCGGGGATGTTGTGTATGGCAATGGCCAGTGCAATGGGAATACCCACATCCAGGCTGTTCATACCGGACATGAAGGCAGCCACTCCCTCCGGAAAATTGTGTATGGCAATACTCAAAGCAATCATGATCCCCATTCTTTTCAAGCGTACGTTCTTTTCCATGTCTTCGGCAAGATGGATCTCGTGCGGGTTTTCATCCTCGGGTATTAAAAAGTCAATAATGGCGATCAATCCTATACCTCCGAAAAAAGACAGCACCAATTGCAGGTCATTCAATACTTTCCCGGCTTCAGGAACCAGCTCCATAAAAGAAATATAGATCATCACCCCGGCAGAAAAACCCAGCGTCAGGGAAAGAAAATTAGTGTTAGTTCTTTTTGTGAGAAATGCGACCAGAGAACCAATTCCGGTTGCCAGGCCGGCGAAAAGAGTAAGCGTAAAAGCTATAATAATTTGAGAAAATTCAAATTGCATGATCGGAATTCTTAACAGTTAAACGCTGAACGATCTTAAACCGGGAAAGAAATTCACTGGCAAAAACACGCAGGACGGTATAGGCGGGTATGGCAACCAGCATCCCCACTGCCCCTCCCATAAAACCTGAGATCAAAATGACCAGGAAGATTTCCAGAGGATGCGCTTTCACACTGCTGGAATAGATCAATGGTTGAAAGAGGTATGTATCCAGCATATTAACACCTACATATACAGCGACCATAGCTGCAACAAAAAACAACAATCCGGGATAACCCGAGGCCCCGTAAGATGTAGCTACACCCAATATCACTCCAAGTGTACCTGCCAGCAGAGGTCCTACATACGGTACAATGTTAAATATCCCGAACACAAGTCCCAGAACAAGAGCCATCTGGTATTCTATCCTGACTATGAAATGCAATCCGGTGGATATCAAAACAGTCATCACAACCACCTGAATCAAAATTCCAACAAAATATCTGAACAACAATTCGTTAGAAGCTTTTAGCGCATGAGATACTTTTTCTTCATACTTCACTGGAACGATGGCCCGGAGCATATCCCCGAACATGTTTTCTTCCTTAAGAAAAAAGAAAGTAATGAAAATCACCGAAAACAGACCTACTCCAAAGTTAAGCAAAAACGAAGCTACGGATCCAAAAAAACGTGTAAGTAGCTCGGGATGAAGGATTTTATCTATTTCGGTCCAAAGCAAAGCTTCTATGGTAACTGACGGGTCAATACGGGGGAAATACCTGTGCATTAGTTCATTGACCTGACTGAGAGGTTGTGAGATCATGGCCGAAATATCCTGCAGCTTCAAGGACTCCAGACGAGACATGATCCCGCTTACCAAAGGCGTCATAAAATAAAAAACAAGAACTACCACACCCAGCATCAGCAACAATACCAGAATGGCCGAAAGGGCTTTTGGCATATGCCACTTTTTTATTCTCATGCGGGACATCTGTTTGACCAAAGGGCTTCCGATCAATGACAACAAGGCCGCGATCAGGATATAGGAAATGATGCTCCTGAAATACCAGACCAGGAATCCGATGATGGCAAGAACGGCAGTAGCTATTATGTATTTGGCCAGCTTATTCATTTGGTATCAAAAATACTCATTTTTTATCTTTCTCCTATCTGTCAGTACAATTCCACACAATTGACCAAAGGCGGTGCTCCGGCTTCCAGGATACTCACCCGGATTACCCCTGAAGTCACGGGGGAAAAAGACAATATCCTTTTATAACCTATTGTCGTACCTTGAGCAATTGTATGCCACAGGCCGTCAGAAGGGTTTATGTATTCTACTATAAAACGGGCAATCCGTTGACCTAAGGGGATGTACTCCTGTAAAAGGATCATGCTGAATGTTTCTTCCTTATCCAGCGTCAGGGTAAACGAGGCTGCGGTCTTCCCTTCACGGGGAGTCCAATAGGTATCGTAAGATTTATCTGTTATGTTTTGAGGACCGAAACGTCGGGAATTTCCTGCCCTTACGGAAGAAGCTTCCACACGGGCAGATTCTGCTATATTCCTTGAAAACAGATCCATACGTTTTCTTTTGAATTCCATCAACCTGAGTGAATCACCCATCGGGATGCGTCCGGACCGGTCGGGAGGCACGTTCAGTAACAAGTTCGCGTTCCTGCCCACCGACCCCAGGTAGATCTCCATCAGCTCATCCACCGTTTTCAGGCTGCTGTCCGTGGAAGGACTATAGAACCAACCCGGTCTGATGGATACATCGGCCTCGGCAGGTATCCAAAAATTGCCGTATCGGTTTCCTGAATTCAAAATATTCACCGGAGGCGCATTTTTTCCGGGACTATACCCGGTGGTATCCAGGCGTGACCAATTGGTTTCTCCGGCCATACCGCGTTCGTTGCCTACCCAACGACATCCGGGCCCCACATCGCTGAATATGATGGCTTCCGGCTGGTATTTACGAACGATATGGTGAAACAGGTCCCAATCGTAAGGGGCAGCCATGTCATCTCCGCACGCCCCGTCAAACCATTGTTCAAATACAGGACCGTAGGAAAAAAGTACCTCGGCAAGCATCCCGGCAAAAATATCATTGTACTGTACAGATCCGTAAGCAGGGTGGTTCCTGTCCCAGGGAGAAACATATACGCCAAATTTCAAATCGTATTCCCTGCAAGCCCGGGAAAGTTCTTCAAGGACATCTCCCTTTCCCTCCTTCCAATGACTTTCCCGGACGGTATGCGAACTGAATTGACTGGGCCAGAGACAAAACCCGTCGTGATGTTTTGCCGTAACAATGATCCCTTTCATACCGGCTTCCCTGGCGGTAGAGGCCCATTGCCGGCAATCGAGTGCCGTGGGATTGAAAACGCCGGGATCTTCCCTTCCGGTGCCCCATTCACGGTCAGTAAAGGTATTGGGCCCAAAATGAACAAACATATAATACTCCATCTGTTGCCATTCCAATTGATTGGTGGAAGGTAGCGGACCATATGCCTCGGGCGAAGATCCCCTGTTACAGCCTGTCCATAAGATCGTTGATATATATAAAATTAAAACGTGGACTATTTTATTTTCCATCGGGAATTATTACCTTTGTCAAATATTAATGATACAAACTATTTATCTTTTATAAAAATACAAAAAAACCATGAAACATCTTATAATCGGCGGCGTGGCAGGCGGTGCCACTACAGCAGCCAGGATCAGAAGAAACGATGAAAAGGCAGAGATCATAATGTTTGAAAAAGGGTCGTATATATCCTATGCGAATTGCGGGCTTCCCTATTACATCGGAGATGTGATCAAAGACAGGGAAAAACTGTTTGTGCAGACACCCGAAACCTTTGGAACTCGTTTTAACATGGAAATCCGGATCAACTCGGAAGTGATTGCCATTGATCCTGAAAAGAAGCAGGTTACCGTAAAAAACGAAAAAGGAGAATCATACATAGAGAGTTATGACAAACTCTTGCTTTCTCCCGGTGCCACTCCTGTAAAACCTCCCCTGCCCGGGATTGATTCAAAAGGTATCTTTACCATGAGAAACGTTGATGACACCGACAGGATAAAAGCGTACGTTCAATCCCATCCCATTCGCCGGGCCGTAGTGGTGGGAGCCGGATTCATAGGTTTGGAAATGGCAGAGAACCTGCATGCAACAGGAGCGCAGGTAGCCATCGTTGAAATGGCAGAGCAGGTAATGGCCCCCATTGATTTTTCCATGGCCGGCCTGGTACACCAGCATCTTTACCAAAAAAACGTTGCCCTGCATCTGAACCAGGCCGTCAAAGGTTTTGTCCCCAAAAAAGGACCGGATCCCGCCATTCGTGTAGAACTCTCTGACGGTAGTCAGATTGAAGCAGACATTGTGATCCTCTCCATAGGAGTACGTCCGGAAACAACGCTGGCCAAAAAGGCCGGCCTGAAAATTGGAAAAGCCGGAGGCATATACGTAAACAAATATCTGGAGACTTCCTCACCCGGTATTTATGCTGTGGGAGATGCCATAGAATTCCCTCATCCTGTATCAGGGGACCCCTGGTTGAATTACCTGGCCGGTCCGGCCAACAGGCAGGGAAGAATCGTCGCGGACAATATGGTTTTCGGCAACAAGATCAAATACGAAGGGTCCATAGGAACTTCCATTGCCAAAGTCTTTGATATGACAGTGGCCTCTACCGGCCTTCCGGGCAAGAAGCTTAAACAATTGGGCATCCCCTACCTGACTTCCACCACCCATTCCAATTCTCATGCAGGCTATTATCCCAATGCCCTGCAAATGAGTACCAAAATAACATTCGATCCCGAAAGCGGACGATTGTACGGCGGTCAGATAGTAGGTTACGAGGGCGTGGACAAACGGATCGATCTGCTGGCTCAGATCGTTAAAAAGAACGGGACAGTATACGATCTTATAACCCTGGAGCATGCCTATGCACCTCCTTTTTCCTCTGCCAAAGATCCCGTGGCCATTGCCGGTTATGTGGCTTCCAATATTTTAAGCGGCAAAATGAAGCCTTTGTATTGGAGAAAAATGCAAAAAGCCGAGTCAGAAAAGGTGGTAAAACTGGACGTCAGGACCCCGGAAGAAAATGCGCTGGGTACGATTGAAGGAGCTGTAAACATTCCCGTGGATGCCTTAAGAAACAGGCTGGATGAAATCCCGCGTGATAAACCCCTTTATGTATTTTGTGCCGTAGGTTTACGC
The DNA here is from genome assembly GCA_964542305.1 of uncultured Muribaculaceae bacterium. Classification (GTDB taxonomy): domain Bacteria; phylum Bacteroidota; class Bacteroidia; order Bacteroidales; family UBA932; genus DMER64. The sequence continues at coordinate 22,841 of CAZITX010000015.1, forward strand.
GGATACCTGGCTTCCAACATATTGATCCAAAACGGTTTCAAAGACGTTTACAATTTAAGCGGAGGCTATAAAACATATGAAGCAGCGGCAGAATCAGAGCATAAATCAGTTCCCATAACACCTGCCTTTTCCTCTCCATATAATGATTCGGGAGACCCGTCTGATATGAGCAAATCAACACCTGTCAAATCCAGTGCTTCATCCATAAGTGCCAATATTCTGAAAATTGACGCCACAGGGCTGCAATGTCCCGGACCTATTATGAAGATCAAACACAGTATTGACGCCATGGAACCGGGGCAGCAAATGGAAATTCAAGCCACCGACCCGGGTTTTGCCAGGGATGTACAGGCCTGGTGCCAGACGACCGGGAATATTCTGTTGGAACAATCCGACAGCAAGGGTGTATTCCGGGCAGTGGTAGAAAAAAGGCAAAAACAGGAGTCCTCAACGACCCAGGCTCCCTCTGGAGGAAAGGGAAAGACCCTTATTATGTTCAGTGATGATCTGGACAAGGCTCTGGCCACTTTTGTACTTGCCAACGGAGCTGCCGCTACCGGAGAAAAAGTCAGCATTTTCTTTACTTTCTGGGGTCTGAACGTCATAAAAAAAGTGAAGAAGCCCAAAACAAGCAAAGATATATTCGGGAAGATGTTCGGTATGATGTTGCCTTCACATTCGGGAGCCCTGAAACTTTCGAAAATGAATATGTTTGGGATGGGACGCCGTATGATGCGACATATCATGAAGATCCGCGGCATTGATTCCCTTGAAAGTTTGCGCAGTCAAGCCATTGAAAACGGCGTGGAATTTATTGCCTGCCAGATGTCCATGGATGTGATGGGTGTGAAAAAAGAGGAGCTCATTGATCATGCAACCATCGGAGGTGTGGCTTCCTATATGAACCGTGCCGTACAGGCAGATGTCAATCTGTTTATATAATACAAAAATGGAAAATTCCCTATGTTTGATGAAAGATGTACTTAAGGCTTTTTACGATTTTGAAAAAAGCCTGGTACAATTCCATTCCCTAACCATTAACGAAGCAATCCTGCTTTGTATTCTGGGAGAGAAGAAAAATGACTGCAAAGTACATCTTTCAGCTTCAGACATTGCTCAGATCACGGGTTTTTCACCTTCTCACACCTCCAAAGTGTTACGATCTGCCGAATCGAAACAATGGATTAACCGTACCGTATGTGACCGCGACAAACGAAAAATGTATTTTTCGCTATCTGAAGAAGGTTTGAAAAAACACAGCCAATTAAAGAAATTGCCTGTGCAAATCCCGGATTTACTGAAAAGATTGCTTTAAAAACCAGTGCTTTCCATATATTCCACGAAAGCCCTGTTGACAAGTTTAACACCTCCGGGGGTAGGGTAATTCCCCGAAAAATACCAGTCCCCCTTATGACCGGGACATGCTTTATGAAGTCCCTCCAGGCTTTGATAAACTATCTGAACCTGTGCCCCGGTCCCTGCGGGAGTTAACATTTCAGAAATTTTTGCCGAGATGTCCACGGACGAGAAAGGTGCGTATATCTCATGTACGTGGTTTACCACTGAGTTACCCGCTTCGTTTCGGGCCTTATTGTATACGTTTTGCACCAGATCATCCATGCCTCTGTCCCGGAGCAGTTCCATCGCTGCCCTGAAGGCAATGAATTGGCCCAACCCCGACATATCTATGCCATAAAAATCCGGATAGCGTATCTGCGGAGAAGAAGATACAACGACAATCTTTTTTGGATGCAACCGGTCCAGTATCTTCAATATACTCTGTTTTAACGTCGTTCCCCTTACAATACTGTCATCCAAAACCACCAGGTTGTCTTTTCCCGGTACGATCGTCCCGTAAGTCACGTCGTAAACGTGTGCGGCCAGATCATCACGTGTATTTCCTTCGGCTATGAAAGTGCGGAGTTTTATGTCCTTGACGGCCACTTTTTCATTCCTGACAGAAAGAGACAGGATCTTTCCCAGTTGTTCCCTGTCCCGGCAGATACTGTCAGATAGTATCGCTTCTTTCTTGATCCCGTTCAGATGCTCTTCCAGGCCCTGCAACAATCCATAATAGGCTGCTTCTGCTGTATTGGGGATGTAAGAAAAGACCGTATTCCGGAAATCATTGTCAACGGCTTCCAGAACAGGATATACAAGGTTGTTGCCCAAAGCCTTACGTTCACGATAAATATCCGCGTCACTGCCCCTGGAAAAATAAATCCTTTCGAAGGAACAGGGTTTTACATTGCGGGGGGTCAGTATTTGGGAACATGAAACGTTCCCGTCCCTTGAAATACGCAGGGCCTGTCCCGGCAACAATTCCTGAATGTCTTCCACATCTACGTTCATAACGGTTTGAATGACGGGACGCTCAGAGGCAACCACGGCTATTTCAGTGTCCTGGTAATAAAATGCGGAACGGATACCCCACGGATCCCTGACGCAGAACGTTTCACCGGATCCGGTCATACCGGCCACTACGTATCCTCCATCCCACAATGAAGTACATTTTTTTAACAATTCCGTTGCGTTGAAGTTTTCTTCAATCTTTTTGGTCAGTTCTGTTCCCCGGTATCCCTGACCGTAAAAATCTCTGTACAGGTATTCAATTTCCATATCCAGGCGATGCCCCATTTGCTCAAGCAATATATGGGTATCCGCCATTGACCGGGGATGTTGACCTGCAGAGGTAAGTGACTGACAGATCTCAGGGATGTTTGTCATATTGAAATTACCGCAAAGAACAAGTGTTTTGGCAGCCCAGTTACTGCGCCTTAAATGCGGATGTATATAAGAAAGACCGCTTCTGCCGGTAGTGCTGTAGCGCAGATGTCCCATATACATATCCCCAATGAAAGGCGCGTTTTGGGACGGGTTTCCATTGATCATTCCGTAGACGGAATCAAAAACTTCATTGATGGCATTATTGCCTGTTTTGCGGTCCCGGAATATGTATTCTTCCCCGGGAACTGCTTTTGTGTTAACACAGGCCAGCCCGGCTCCCTCCTGCCCCCTGTTGTGCTGTTTCTCCATCAAAAGGAACAGTTTCTGCAACCCGTACGTCCGGCTGCCGTATTTTTTCTGATAGTATCCTGCAGGCTTTTTCAGACGTATGATGGCTATGCCGCATTCATGCTTCAACGTTTCCATGGCTGCAAAAATAAAATATTATATTTGTTCCTGTCATTTTCTGTAAAAAATGATCCCAATCTTATGAAAAATTTAAAATTTTGCAGCCTCTGGATCCTTTTTTTCATGCTGATCCTCTTTTCCTGCCGGGGCCCAATGGACACTCCCGTCAATGAAACAGGACATTTCCGCGAAGTTTTGGGAGAAGGTATATTTTCATTTAATGATCTGAAATCTTCCCTGCTGAGTGTATACCCGACCCTGGATATCACCAGCCTGGACAATATCACACGATTGGTTGATTTTTTCGATACTACAGCAAAAGTGCAGAGCACGGCCATTTCTTATATCACGAAAGACCCCCACGGGTCAGAAATACTTGCATCCGGCCTAATCATGCAGCCTGAAGGCAGGAAGTCAAAAGGAGTGCTGCATTTCTTCCCCTCGGCAAAAATTGACAAGGGCAAAGCAGGCAGTGAGCTCTTGCTGACTTTTGAAGGTCTTCTGAGTTTTTTCGGGTATACAGTCATCGTCCCTGACCTGGTTGGTTACGGTGTCAGCAGTTACGCTGAGTACCCTTTTCTTTTTTCAGACAATACCGGACTGGTGGCCTATGACATGCACCTTGCCACAGCCGATTATTTCCGTTCGGAAGGTATCCCCTTTTCAAACAAAGTCACTATTGGCGGTTATTCCATGGGAGGATTGGGCGTTGTTTCCCTGCACCGTCACATAGAAAAATACGATACGGCAGGTCTTATTGTGGAAAGTTCTTATCCCGGAGGAGGGGTTTACGATCTGGGAATGGCTATGGATATTCTTGCTGAAACCGGATATTGTACATTTCCCTTTGTTCCCTATATGTATGTTGCCATGGATTACTGGTACGGACTAGACATTGATTATACAGAAGTTTTTATTGACCCCCTGCTTTCCAATATGGATGACTGGCTTTCCCGGAAATACCTGGCTCATGAAATGCGCGAATTCATAGGCCCGTACCTCACAACATATATGCATCCCGACTTTTTTACCGATGAAAAAAATGCATCCTTAAACAAAGTGGATTCTTGCCTGAGGCTTCATTCCGTCATTGAGGGATGGGTTCCCCGTGCCCCCATGACCATTATTCATACTGAAGATGATACAATGGCTCCTTTTCAGACAGCAGAGCGTCTGTATGAAACGTTTAAGCGCAAAGGCGGCTGTGTCACCCTGATACGGGGTGATGGGGATCATTTCAATTACGGTTTCGAGTATTACATTACCATGCTCCTGTATCTGCTATTGAAATGAGTGCATTAAAAAACCACCCCGCATGAGGTGGTTTTTTCTTTACTGCTTTTTTTCCTATTTGATCTCTATCTGGTATTCCCTGGGAGCTGCCGGAGACTCCATATCCTTGGGAATGGTGATGCTGAGCACCCCGTTTTCCATAACAGCCTGGATCTTTTCCTTCAGGATATCATCAGGCAGCAGGAATGCCTGTTCGTAGTGTGAATAGGAAAATTCACGTCTGAGGTATGTGCCGTTCGTATCTTCTTTTGAATTTTCTTCTTTCTTTTCCAGACGTATGATCAGGCGGTTATCCTGATCCAGCCGGATGCAGAAATCTTCTTTTGTCATACCGGGAGCGGCTACCTCAACCTTGTAATCTTTTTCGTTCTCGATTACATTGATGGCGGGAGATGTCGTACCGACCATTCTTCCAAATCCTTCATTGTCAAGAAATTCGTTAAACAATGAGGGCCACCAGTTCTGTGTTCTTCTTAATGTAGGTAACATAGTAATATCCTCCTTTTGTTTATGTGTTTTCAACACTAAATTATACAAAAGGTATACCTACCGGAAAAAAGGCCTCAAAAACGGTCAGATTGACAGACTATCAGTCATTTTGGCAATTACTTCCAACTCGGCAAAGGCTCCTTTTTTGGGAAGGGCCGAGACCTCAAAAACAGAGCGGGCCGGAAACGGAGCGTCAAAATACCTGGAATAAACCGTGTTGAAAAGCGGAAAATCGTTCATGTCGGTTAAAAAACCGGTGCATTTAACTACGTCATCAAAACCGCATCCGGCTTCTTCCAGGATATATCCCACGTTCCTGAATATTTGTTCTATCTGTTCTTCTTTTGAAGTTTCAACCAGGGCTCCGGCAGCAGCATCAATGCCCAGTTGTCCTGAAATATAGAGAAAACCGCCGGCAATGACCGCCTGGGAATAGGGCCCCAGGGCCGGGGGTGCTTTTGGGCTTTGTATCGTATTTCTTTTACTCATAGTATTGTGTTTTAAAACATGTAATCCCATATAGGTAACAGGACAGGTTCCTGGTCCAAGGCATTGATGGCTTTCGTGCTCAGATACTTACGGTGAATGACAAACCGGAACATATATTGATCAAACCATTCATCGGTGAAAGTCAGATATCCTTTGTTCCCCGCGACAGGTCCCCAGCTGTTTTCAAATTCCCATTTTACGGGCACATCGTTGATATCGGTGTCACAGGCAATCAATAACATGGCATGAGATGATCCGCTTTGACGGGTTAAAATTCGTGCTTTTTTGTCCATCTTCAAATCAATTCCCAGCAAGGATTCGTAATCATAATTTTCAGGATCCAGTATCCCGTTTTCCCTGTCCAGTTGTTTTCCTACATCACAGGACGTGTACATAGGCTCATTGTCCTTAATGGAAGCCAAAGCTGCGGGTTTGATATCTTCGTTGGGAAGGTTCAGGTACGTCCAGTTGATCCCCTCAATGGTGTTCCTGTAATTCTTAATTTCGTAAACCTTGTAATATTCCCGCGTGGGATCATTCATTACCATAATATGATTCTCAGGAGAATAATCACTTTTAATAATGCTTTTATAAAATTCCGGCGGAGTGGTTTCCAGGGAAACGATCTCCCCGGCAACGTTTTTATACCTGAAAGTAAATGTTGCGGGAGGTTCTCCGAGACATAGTGCAAGAACCCGGTAAACATCTTTCAGGATCTCCTTTTTCTCACTTCTTAACCGGTCTTCTCCGAAACCCCGGGCAGCCATCTCCCTGATGGTGTAACCGCCTGCACGCAATCTTTCATTCAACAGGGAAACCATTTGCCTGGTATTTTCCGAATGCCGGCTTTCAGGCATGGCTTGTTTGGGAACAACCCCGTATTTTTCAGCTATGTTGTAAAACAAATTCCAGACACCTCCATCGTTGACAGGTGAAGAAAAGAAATGCGTCACCTCCCTGTCGTCCATGTCTTTGTGTGCCGTACGGATCATGTTTTCAAGAAACAGGTTGGATTTTTCCAGCATGTCCCAGAAATAAACATAATTGTGTGAAAAGTCAAAGGCATCGGTTCCCAGCAATTCCCGCACATCCGGACGCAGGGCATTCATAGAGGTAAACATCCAACACCTACCGGAACTTTGTTGATCGGTTATTCCTTTGACATCCACTCTGTATTTGAAGTAATGGTCGATTTTTCCCCGGATCTGCCTGTTTCTGGCATTTTGGGAAATATTGGCATCACCGGTTAGAATGTTCTGCAAAGCTACGGTACCGGGAGTTCTTTCAAAGCTGTCACGGATTTCTTTCAGGATTGTTTCATCAAGTGTTTGTGCTTGTGAAAACACAAAAGGAAAAATCAGCACAAAAAGCAGAATCGGTTTTTTCATTTTTTTCTGTTTAGTCTTTCAGGTAATAATTAATAGTGGTCACAACGCGAATTTTTTTGATATACGGCGTATTCTCGTCTCTGTCAGAGATTGAAAACTGTCCCTGATACGCATTTTTGATCTTGCCGAGTTTGCTGTCGGAGTCCTGGGCAAACTTGACGGCAGAGGTCCGTGCGTTGCGGGTAGCTTCTTCTATCATCCGGGGTTTGATATCGTTCAGCCCGGTGTATGAATAAACCGTATTGTAACGGTATTCACCTCCGGTGATGGCAATGCCCTGTTTGAGCAATTCTCCCTGATCGCTAATCAGCTCCCTGACCAAATCCACTTTTCCCGAACTAACTGTAATCACGGAAGTGACGTTGTAACGGTAGGGCGGCGGTGCCGTACTGTAACGCTCGGCACTCATATCAATGATCTCAGGGGCGTTTACACTGATCTCTTCATCGGTAATCCCGTTTTCTTTCAAAAAAGAAATCACCGTCAGGTTGTTCCGGTTGATACGAACATAGAGGTCCTGCAAATCATTGCCCAGTTCCTTGAAAACAAGGGGCCAGGTCACCTTATCTGCAGGGACTTCCATTTCCGAAAGGCCTTTTACGTTGACAGTCCTTTCCCTTCCGGAAAATCCATCCAGGCCTTTTTTCAATAACAAACCCATGATAACCAAGGCCACGGCCAGAATCAGGGCTTCATAACGGTAAGTTTTCATAATGCAGCTAAATTACGAAATTTTATTATAGTTTTGTAAGATAAACCGGTTACTATGGAAGTTATTGCCATCGGAAGCGATCATGCTGCATTTGAACTCAAAGAAAACATCAGGGAATTTCTCATTGAATCCGGGTACAATGTCAAAGACCTGGGTACTGACAGTTCCCGGAGTGTTGACTATCCCGATTTTGGCATAGCAGTGGGAGAATGCGTTGCAAAAGGGGAATGCGACAGGGGCATCGTCATTTGCGGTACCGGAATAGGCATTTCAATAAGTGCCAACAAGGTAAAAGGAATACGCGCCGCTTCCTGCAGTGATCCTTATTCTGCCCGTCTTGCACGGGAACACAACAACGCCAACGTGCTGGCACTGGGGGCCCGGATCGTAGCGCCGGAATATGCCAGAGTTATCGTAAAAGCCTGGCTTGAGGCCCAATTCCTGGGAGGCAGACATCAACAAAGAATACAGAAAATTGCACGATATGAATCGGGCGACCCCCAATGGAAAGAGTGAACGGAAACTCACCCGGGAACGTTTTGACGGTATTTACATAGCTTATTTCCGGCCTTTGTGCCGGTTTGCGGCTGCGTATGTTCTTTCCATGCAAACGGCCGAAAACATTGTCCAGAACGTTTTTGTTTTTCTTTGGGAAAAACACAACACATTACAAATCCATACAAGTATATCCTCCTACCTCTATACCCTTGTAAAAAACAAATGTATTGATTACCTGCGTCATCAGAAGACAGCGCAGGAATACCGGGCGGAACAAGCCTTAAAACTCACTGCCCTTGAACAACTGGATACCGGATTGGTATCAGGAGAAGATATTGAAAAAAACGTGCAACAGGCTATTGATAAATTGCCGCCAAAATGTCGGGAAATTTTTATTTTAAACAGGGTTGAAGGGAAAAAATACCGGGAGATTGCCGATATTCTGGAAATTTCCGTCAACACCGTAGAAAACCAGATGGGCATAGCTCTCAAGAAGTTACGAAAAGACCTGGAACATCTTCTCTGATTTTTTAAATTCCCGTTTGGTGGTTTTTTGATTCTCAAACGTTCTATTAACAGAAAAGGAAACAACGCAATGGAAGAAATGCTTCAACGTTATTTTGCCGGTGAGCTTACCGCTTCTGAAAAAGAAGCATTGATGGAGGCTGTGGAAAAGGATGAAGAGCTCAGGAAAGAATTCTGCAAAATGCAGAATCTTAAGGCAATTACTTCCCTTTTTCCGGCATCTGATGATGCTGAAAGGTCCACATCCCGTTTGATGCAATGGAGAAGAAGCAACCTGCGGGTGAGCTACCGGAGCTTTGCCGGTTATGCCGCAGCTGTTCTCGTTTTCGGGTTCGTCCTGTGGGGGTTGTTGCAACCCCTGACTCGTAGTTTTCCTGAAGAACCTGCAACCTATATGATGGAAGTATCCACGACATCCCACAGACACAAAACGTTCAAACTCAGTGACGGGACCATCGTATGTCTGAATGCCAGTTCGGTATTGCGATATCCCAATAAATTTTCCGGAGACGAACGAAGGGTCATGCTTACCGGGGAAGCTTTTTTTGAGGTAGCTCCGGATGAAACCATGCCATTCATAGTCGCAACTGAACAATACGACATACGTGTACTGGGTACAAAATTTAATGTTTTTGCCTATAAGGACCATGATGTCATAACATCACTTGTGGAAGGCTCCCTGGAAGTGGTCAAACCGGCTGCTGAATTTCCAACTGTACGCATAAGGCCTTATGAAAGCATTGCCTGGGAAGGCGACGGCTGGCAACGCAGTACATTCAGTGAACCCGATTTTATTCTGTGGCGCGAAGGAATTTATGCCTTTGACAATACACCTTTCAAAGATATTGTAAACAAGTTGCAACTTTATTACGCGACCAATATTGTAATCGCTAATGAAGAACTGGCCCAGTACCGCTTCAGTGCCAAGTTCAGGCAGGACGACGGTTTGGAAAGCATCCTTAAGACCATGAAAAAGATTTATGGCTTTGAAATGGATAAAAACAGGCAAACAAACACCATAACAATTGAATAAAAAAGCCGGCAGATGCTGCAACATCCACCGGCAGAACCGCTAACACAAACTATTGTATTAACTACTAATTCTACAAAGTTATGAAAAATTTAATTTTTTCGCTAATTCTGTGTTCCGTAAGTGTTTTTTCTCTTGCGGCCGCAGATCCCGATCTGTCGGTTCCTCAGGATGCCGTCATCACCATATCGGGAAATCGCATTACTCTGGGATCGTTCATAGAACAAGTTGAAAAACAAACCGACTACCTTTTTGTATACAGCAAAGAGAATGTGAACGTGAATGCTATTGTTCCCGTAAGGGAAGGCAGAAAATCCGTTGCCGGCTTTTTGGACGAAGCTTTCGGCAACAGCAATCTGAATTACGTATTTGAGAACAAATACATAGTGCTTACTTACAAAAAGCCTGAAGTTTTGAGTGTCTCGGGTACGGTTATAGATGCACAAACACGGAATCCACTGGTTTTTGCTTCTGTTTACATTGTCAACAAAGGCATTAGCAACGTGACGAACGGAGAAGGGTATTTTTCCCTGAAATTTCCGGCGTCCTTTGCAGCCGACTCTGTCCGGATATCTTTCCTGGGTTACCATCCCCGGACTTTTTGCCTGAAAGACCTGAAGGATCTGGATAAAGACGTGGAAATACCGCTTAATTTTGTTCCCACCACCCTTCCTTCTATCATGGTTACCCCTACGGATGCTGCCGATCTGGTTGCCCTGGCCATGGAAAAAATTCCGGCCAATTACCCCGACCATCCCATGCAAATGACAGGTTTTTACAGGGAAATGATCCGAAAAGGCAACAATTATGTTACCCTGACGGAAGCCGTGCTGGATATCAATAAAAATTCCTACGACCGGCTTTACGGACTGGATCAGGTTGGTGTTTTCAAAGGCCGCGGAAGTGTGGACTGGGCACGTATTGACACGGTATTCGTAAAATTCCGCGGGGGGATCAGCTCGGCTCTTGAAATTGACGTTGCCAAATACCCGTTCCTGGGCACCAGCATTGCCGAACTCAACGAAATTTACGAATTTCAGATGGAAGAACCGGTCCAGGTAGACGGAAAAGTCAACCATGTTGTGAGCTTTAATCAAAGAGAAGGCGTTGCTGAAATTCATTTCCGCGGGAAATTGTACATTGATATGAAATCACACGCCATCAGCCGGGTGGAATTCAATATGAACGTGGAAGACCGTGCCGATGCCACAAGCATCTTCATATCACGCCGGCCTATGGGCTTCAGGGCTAATGTTCTATATGCCGCATACCTTGTTCAATACAAAGAAATCAACGGCAAATGGACTTTTGACTATTCACGTACCGAGATCAAATTTGATTCAAAATGGGACAGGAAACTGTTTAAAAACACGTATACCATCATGTCCGAGATGGCCATTACGGAACGCAGCGACCGGACCATGAAAATTCCTGCTGAACAACGGGTACGTTCAAGGGATATAACACTGGACAAAGTAACCGATTTCCAGGATGAAGGTTTCTGGGAAGATTACAATGTCATTGAACCCGAATCCGGTATTGAGCAAGTCATTGCCCGGATCACCAGGCAATTGAGAAGAAGAGCCCGCGAACAATAAAAATCTGATAGCTATAGGGCGGAAAAATTTTCCGCCCTATATTTGTATATTATGAAAGATCTGCGTTCCATAACCTGCTACGAAACCGATTCTGCTAAAGACCTCAAACCATTTGCTTTTATGAACATTGCCCAGGAGCTGGCCAACCGGGATGCGGTACGCCTGGGGTTCGGATACGACAGGCTCATGGAACTCAACACCATATGGGTATTGTCACGTATGGAAGTCAGGTTTTTGCGCGCTCCCGTATGGAGGGAAACCGTTGAGATAGATACCTGGCACAAAGGAGAGGACGGGATTTTTTCCCTGAGAGATTTTCTGATACGGAACCAGGACGGAACTGAAGACCTGGTCACTGCCACCAGTTCCTGGTTGATCATCAACCTGAAAACACGCCGTATTCAAAGACCCCAAATGCTTTTTGAAGACACCACCCTTTCAGAAAAAACAGAAAGACATGCCATTAAAACACCCTGTACCAAGATTGAGGTTCCTGACCGGGATTTGCTCAGGTTTGTAGGACAAAAAACTGTGAATTATTCAGATATCGATTTCAACGGACACGTCAACAATGCCAAATACATTGAATGGGCTTTGGATTACCTGGACCCGTCACTGGTTACTTCACGCAAAGTGAATCGGTTCCATATCAATTATAATAATGAAGCTCACTTATCAGATACGATTGACATGATAGTGGCCGGAACAGATCCCATGACCTTTTATGTAGAAGGTGTCAACAAAGGAAAAAATATTTTCAGGGCAGAAATTTCATTCAAACCCTGAGAGCAGAATACAAATTACTTGTTTTTTCTTTTTAGAATATCTGAGTAGAGATACCTTTTAATCTTCAGAGTAGGTGTCTTTTCAAACTCGTTTTCATGTTCATGGATACCCGAGATACGAGACATTTTTCCTACTTTGCTGTTCACATAGTTCATAATGTCGTTATACACTTCGGATATCTGCTCACGAAGATCATCTTTCAGGTCCTGCAAGTAAACAAGGGCTACCAATTTGCCCTCTTTCTGCAAAACCAGCGACTCAGTTACCAGTTCGTGCTGATTCAGGATACTTTCAATATCTTCCGGATAAATATTCTCTCCCGTGGATCCAACGATCATATTACTCAAACGTCCCTTTATGAAAATACGCCCCGTTTTGTCCATCTTGCCAAGGTCGCGGGTGCGAAACCATCCGTCTTCTGTAAAAGCTTCTTTATCGGCCTCCGGATTCAGGTAATAGCCGTCCATAATACAAGGGGTTTTTACCTGTATCTCACCAACACCTGTTTTTGGATCTTTATCCTGCAAACGGATCTCTATGCCTTTCATAACCCTTCCGGTAGATTGAAGGAAAGTGTCCGGATGAACAGCTCCCGCAATAAGCGGAGCAGTCTCGGTCAAACCGTACCCAATGGAGTACGGGAAACGTGCATCACGTAAAAATTTCTCGGTGGCCCTGTTCAGTTTTGATCCGCCTATTCCAAAGAACCTCATTCTGCCGCCAAAGGTGTGGTACAGCCGTTTACCGGCAATCCGGTGTAGCATTCGTCTTATAAACCGGACCTTATAAAGGATCTTCATGACCTTATTTGATGTAAACCGGGCAAAGATCTGACGGGTATAGATCTTTTCCATGATAAGCGGAACGGTAAGCATAAAGGTCGGCTGAACGCTTTTCAGTGCCGGCAACATACTTGTAGGTGTGGGAGGCACTCCCAGATACACAACAGATGCACCTTGCATAAAAGGATACAACATACCCAGGGAACATTCATAGGTGTGGGACAACGGCAATATGGAAAGAAAAACATCTTCCGGGACTACTTCAATCAGCGTTTTAACCATATGCAATTGATTGCACAACGCTTTATGGCTTAACATAACCCCCTTGGGAGAAGAAGTTGTTCCGGATGTATAAATGATGGCTGCCAGATCGTCCGGTTCAGGAATGGATCTTTCTGCCGGCATTCCTTCCGGGTGCATTTTATTTCCGCCAATGACCGTCAGATTTACAGTCCTTATGATCAAATCCATTTTCTCCCTTGCCTGGTGAGGGATCTTGGCATACAGCTTATCGGAAACACATAATGCCTTTGAACCGGAATGCTCCAAAATGGATGAAATGGCCTCTCCTGAAAAATCAGGTAAAATGGGAACAATGACCATCCCCAGGGTTACGGTAGCAAAATAACAAACATTCCAATTGGGCATACTGGTACTCAGTAAAGCTACCTTGTCTCCTTTTTGAAGCCCGGCTGCGAGTAAAAAGGCCTGAACACTTTCCACTCTTTGGGCAAAATTTCCATAAGTTAACGTTTCTCCTTCGAACAAAGAAAAAGCAGTCCTATCAGAATAAGTATATATACTGTTAGAATATACGTGAAATAAAGTAGGATAAATCATTGTTTTTTATATAAGTTAGTATATACGTACAATAATAATGCCGTCAAAGGTATATATTTTTAATTTTACTATAGAATTCCTTTGAGTTTATCAGAAATCATTATATTTGAAATTATGAAAAAATATGCATTATTAGCCATTATTGCCTGTATCATGCCTCTGATGCCGACCTTGGCACAGGACAATGATATACAGCAGGATACCCTTCGCAATTTCAGCGTTAAAATCTTAGACAGGAAAGGAAAACCCATTCCAAAGATTGTGGTGTCAACCATTCAACAGGATGAATCTTTTCTTACAGACAAGAACGGAACTGTCATACTGGAGGGTATTTGTGACCTTGATTCCCTGGTGGTATTCCTGCCCAATATTGGAGAAACTCACATTCCCTGCCAGGGATTGGATTCAATACAGATTTCAGTAAAATCAAAAAGACGCTTCAAGGTAGAGGATCCTCAAAAACTGGCTATAAAGAGAACGACTCCTACCAATTCAATCGAGAATGTACCGGAGTTGCTGAAGACAAGACCTGCCAGGGATCTTGCCGAACTATTGATGGGACAAATCCCGGGATTGCGCATTTCCAGCGGTCCCAACGGGGTGACTGCCAACATCAGGGGGATTAACACCATAACGGGCAATACAGAACCGCTCATTGTTGTGGATGGAATGACGTATGATTCGTTTTCCGTTGTAAACAGTTTTTTGGACGTACACAGCATCCAGTCCATCCAGGTTCAGAAAGACGGCGGTATGTACGGTATGCGGGGTGCCAACGGAGTGATCATTGTCACTACAAAAGGTTCTTCTGCAAACCCCTTGTCTTACTGACAAACAAGGCTTCTGTGACCTTTAGTGTTTACGGCACAGACACCGAAAAAATAATTATCCTTACTGTACGGAACTCTGGCATGGTTTGCCTTAACAAAGATTTCTTTTTCCCAGGCAGGTTGATCCGTCTGACGCAACAGGACATAGTACCCTGCAATTGAAGTACTGTCCGTTGAATGATCCCAGGTGAGTTCTGTATAATTGCTCAGATCCCGGGTGTTTATTCTCACATTGGCGGGAGCCTGGGGCGCTTTGGCCAGATTCACAACAGCGGCCATATTCACCGCTGTATTTTTTCTTACATATTCAAAATCAACGCCTGAAGGCATATCTCCATAAGAGATACCGTTTTCTGTGCGAACAAGCTGATGGGTTCTGTCATAATTTTCATAATATTCAGAGATCCTGACAGCCGGATAACCTGCCCTGAGGAAAGGTGTATGATCCCCGCCCCTGCCAAACCGATCGTTCCTGAAAATCATTTTTACTGTAAGATTGTCTACATACATTGCAGCCGTTTCCATTATGTACCTGGCCAGGTGACGCGAAGGACCTTCTTCCGAAAAAACCCTTGTAAGGGTGTTGGTTTTTTGTCCTGTATCACTGGCCTGTGTGTTTCCTATCATGTCGTAGTTGATCACCCCGCTAATGTTCCAGCCTTCGGACCGGGCCATTTCAGCCATTGCAGCTGCGCCCAACAGACCATGTTCCTCTCCGGATAGGAATAAGAACCGTACAGTTGCCGGAAGGGGTTCTTGTGCGGACAATATCCGTAAACTTTCCATCAGGCAGGCTGTTCCGCTTCCGTTATCGTTTGCCCCGGGAGCAAAAGAAGTGGAATCATTGTTGTCATTGACACGACTGTCGTAATGCGCCAACAAAACGATCTCGTGGGATCCGGTTCCCCGGAGTACGGCCATTATATTGGTCAGGCATACTTCTCTTTCCAGCCTGGTCCCCGGTCCACCCACTGTATAAGGTACCTTTTCCACTGTTAATCTTCCCTCAGAAGCGGGTATATAAGAAGAAGCCTTCCTGAAGAGCCATTCACCGGCAGCCCCTATGCCTTTATTTGGATCCTGACGTGTACTCAGATTGTGCCGGGTTTCAAAATCCACCAGTTTCAAAATAACAGCAGCTATACTATCAGCAGAAATTTGAGAAATACTCCGGGTGATCACCTGATCCGGCTGCGCTGCGGCAGGCAGGAGCAGGCCGGTTACAAGCAAAAAAAATACAAATCTTTTCATGATTTCAAATATATAAAATAAATCTTTGTATTTTTGAAACCATGGAAAAATCAAGACCCCGTTCGTTTCTGATCATTTTACTGACATACGTTCTGGCTGTGATCGCCGGAATTTTCGTTTATAACCTGACAGGATCCCTTTGGGAGATCAAAGGGATCATCCCAAAAATTTTTATCGCAGACTCAGTAGCCACAATATTTGTCTGGCTGGTAGGCGTGTATTATAAAAACTCTTCTGTTTACGATCCGTATTGGAGTGTTGCGCCCCCGGTCATTATGATCCTGCTTGCTTTCCATTTGAATCTTTTAGATCCTGGAACCATACCGGCATCTCTTGTGCTGCTTTTGGCTGCCGTTTGGTTCTGGGGAATACGGCTTACTGCAAACTGGGCTTATACCTTCCGGAACCTGGGCATTCAGGACTGGCGTTACACCAAGTTCAGGAATGATTTCCCTGGGACCTGGCAATTGATCAATTTTTTTGGCATTCATTACATGCCCACGTTGATCGTCTTCTTAGCCTTGTTGCCTGCCCTGGTCGTAATGGAGAATCTGCACACTTCCCCGGGTAATGTGGGACCCGTCAACCTGTTGACTTTTGCCGGATTTTCTATCAGTACGGGTGCCGCTTTGCTTCAGTTGATTGCCGACAGGCAATTACACCGGTTCCGCCATATACAAGCCGGAAGCGTGTGTGAGACCGGATTGTGGAAATACGCCCGGCATCCCAATTATTCAGGAGAAATCCTTATGTGGTGGGGTGTTTATGTGATGAGCATATCGGTACTTCCATTCCATTATTGGTGGACAGGTCTGGGAGCCGTGCTCAACACACTCATGTTTCTGTTTATAAGTATACCGCTAATGGAAAACCGGCAATTGTCAAACAAGCCGGAATACGCTTCTTACAGGGACAGGGTAAATGCTCTGACCTTTATCAGAAAAAGTACGAAAACGTAAGGGCCTGCATACTGTTCCGCACATTATAACCTTCAACTGTTCCCGGTTTAAACCGATCGGTCAGTCCCAGCCTGAGTTCATACCCTATCTGAAAAACAGAGGCTCGCAAACCTACCCCGATGCCCATCCCCCATTCATGACGCCTGAATACATCCGAAAATTCGAAAACGGGATTGCTTATCTGTCCGGCTATGTAATACCTGTAATAAGTTGACAGGGAAGCATAAAATCCAATGGGTAAATTATTATAGTGGGGAAAATACACTCTTAGCGACAACGGGACTCCCAACGCCAGCATATGGATCCTGTTCATATACGATACGCCCGGGGTTTCTGCATGACGTGCCCCAATATATTCCAATTGCAAGGCAGGATTCAACTCCAAAAATCCCTTCCACAGAAACCTGGCATCGGCTCCCACTGCTGCGTAAAAACCCGGCCTTCCTTCCAATACTCCCCGCGTATGCTTGAACCGGTTACTCCCAAAAGAAACCGAAGGCCCCAGAAAAAAAGCATACTCGTTTACATGATGGATCACGGCATATTTCCCTGACGGGGCCAGATGCGAATACCCGGCAAGCCTGGAAACGAGGCTACCCACGTAGGAAGTTACCCCAACCAGCCCCTCGTAATCGATCCCGTCCGCTTGGTCTTCCACTTTGTGATAGGGGGATTCCGTTCCGGTAGTAATAAAAAGTGTCGGGATACACGATTGTGCAAAACACCTGGTATCTGTAGCTCCTATAAGAGAATTTTCAAAAGATTGGAACCGTACTTTTAAAACGTCAGAGGGTGGCAGCCATTGCCGGGAATCATCCAATGTCCCGGTCCCGATAACCTTCAACACGCCCGATGTTCTGTAATACCCGACCATATCCAGGCTGATCATCGTTTTGACCCGGTCGGCAGGATACAAAGAATCTTTCAGGAAACGCTCTGAACCCAACAAGCCCTGTTCTTCTCCGTCAAAGGCCACAAACACAACGGTTCTGGGCAATCCCCCTTTCTCTTTAAGCGCCCGTGCCGTCTCTATCAAAACGGCCGTTCCCGAAGCATTGTCATCTGCCCCGTTATATACAGTATCCGAAACTCCGGGTTTTCCGGCAAGACTTCCCAGGTGGTCGTAATGCGCCCCTACAATTATATATTCGTTTTTAAGTTTTGGGTCTGTACCGGGCAAAACCCCAATCACATTACAACCCTCCAGAACTACCAGAGGGATCTCACCAATAGCAGAAGGTATTTCCACATCAAAATAATGAAAATAGCTTATTCCGTTGAATTCTTCCAGTCCGATGTCTGCAAAACGGTCTGCAATGTATTCCCCTGCTATAAGGTTCCCGTCAGTACCTAAAAGACGCCCCCCCAATGAATCTGATGCCAAAAATGATACGTGCTCCCTAAGGGCTATTCTGGACAAAGTATGGGGATCGTGAATCTGCCCTTTTAAATATCCGGATCCATAAAAAAAGAATAAAAGAACAAACAGGGAAAAAACTCTTTTCATAATATCGTGTATATATTACAAATATAAGCAATTGACAGCACAAAGCAGAGAATTAACAAACTATAACCCTGCGCCCCCCTTGCAAATTGGATTTGTAACCATTTACGTCTGAATGAGAAAAATCAGTAAGTAAATAAAAAATCTTTTTTTTTTATTACTGTTTATTCTACTTTTGTTCCGGAATGAATACATCTTTACAGATTCTACGTGTCCGAGTAAGGGCTTAGGTTGCAGCGACAACTCCTGCATCCTGTATGCCCTTTTTTCCGTCTATTTTTATCAACTTCCCATAACCTTAATATTTTTGACAATGAATGTGCGCATTCTTGTTGCCAATGCCTCTCATACAGGCTATGCAGAACGTATTTGTGAACTGATGTACATTTCAGCCCTGGAACGCGGAACGGGTATAGCCCGTCGTTCTCCGGAATACATCAAAGAAAAGATGATCAGCAAAAAAGCCGTTATAGCAATAGACGGAAAACAACTGATAGGCTTTTCATACATAGAAACCTGGAGTTATAGATCTTTCGTGGCCAATTCGGGCCTCATAGTGGACCACGCGTACCGTCACCTGGGTATAGCTTCCCGGATCAAAAGAAAGATATTCCATTTGTCCAGGGAGTTGTATCCCAATGCAAAGATCTTCGGCATCACGACAGGTTCAGCCGTTATGAAGATCAATTCAAAACTCGGCTACAGGCCTGTACCATTTTCGGAGTTAACCCGGGATGAAGCCTTTTGGGACGGATGCAAAGGATGCCGCAATTACGACATTCTTATACGGAATGAAAAACGTATGTGTCTTTGTACCGGGATGCTTTACGATCCGGCGGAACATCCGGTCAGGAAACAATCAAAAGAAAAAGAACAGACCATGAAAAACCAAACCCCATGAAAACAAAAGTAATATTAGCCTACAGCGGAGGACTGGACACCTCTTTTTGCATTCCTTACCTGACCCGGGAACAAAAGATGGAAGTACATACCCTCCTGGTGAACACCGGAGGATTTTCAGAAAAAGAAGTAAACGCCCTGGAGGAAAAAGCCCTGAAACTGGGAGCCGTTACCCATAAAACCATAGATATAAGAGAAACGTATTATAATCGGTGCCTGCGATATCTCATATATGGCAATGTTCTGAAAAACAACACATACCCTCTTTCAGTAAGTTCCGAACGCGCATTTCAGGCAATGACTGCGGTCACTTATGCCAAAGAAACGGGAGCCGGGGCCATTGCGCACGGAAGCACGGGAGCCGGTAACGATCAGGTTCGTTTTGATTATTTCATCCACGTGCTTGCCCCGGAAATGCAATTGCTGGCTCCCGTCAGGGATTTGAAGATCAGCAGAAAGGAAGAGATCGCTTATTTAGGAAAGCTGGGTTTTGATTATAACTGGGAAAAATCCAAATATTCCATCAACCAGGGAATTTGGGGAACCAGTATAGGAGGTGCTGAAACGCTAAGTTCACTTGGCGAACTCCCGGAAGAGGCATTCCCTGTCAAACGCACCAAAACAGGGACCGAAACCGTTGTCATAGATTATGCAAAAGGAGAACCTTCCGCCTTGAACGGGACACCCATGGAACCTTTGCAGATCATTGAAGCACTACATAAAATTGCCGCCCCGTACGGGATCGGGCGGGATATTCATATAGGAGACACTATTGTGGGACTTAAAGGAAGGGTCGGTTTTGAAGCCGCCGCCCCGTTGATCCTGATCAAAGCCCACCACCTGCTTGAAAAACACGTATTGGGTAAATGGCAGCTTTACTGGAAAGAGCAGCTGGCGAACTGGTACGGTATGATGTTGCACGAAGCGCAATACGCAGACCCGGTCATGAGAAATATTGAAACCTTCCTGGAAAACACCCAGGAACGTGTCACCGGAAAAGTATGGGTTCGCCTTGTTCCCGATACCTTCTTCCTGAAAGGATGTGAAAGCCCCTACGATCTGATGAACGGAAAATTCGGGGATTACGGGGAAGGAACCAACGCCTTTTCCGGAACTGATGTGGAAGGGTTTACACGTATTATGTCATTACCCGTTAAAATATACAATTCGCTCGGCCATGAACAATAAGATACGTACAGCCGTTGCCGGTGGAGCCGGTTACACGGGAGGAGAACTCATACGGCTGCTCCTGCATCACCCCAACGTAAAGATCACCGGAATTACCAGCCGGTCTCGGGCCGGAGAGGCAGTAACCCGGGTACACCGTGACCTGGCGGGTGAAACCGGAATTGTCTTTGACAAAACACTTCCCCGGCAAGAAATTGATGTATTGTTCCTTTGCCTGGGACACGGAAGGTCACGGCAATTCATACAGGATAACGATCTTGAACAGGTACGTCATATCATTGACTTGAGCAGTGATTTCAGATTCAATGACACAAACAGGGAAGGGCAAAGACAATTTGTATACGGATTGCCTGAAGCTTTTCCCCATCCGGATGAATACGCAGCAAAAGCCAAAACATTGGGAAACGTTGCCAACCCCGGATGTTTTGCCTCGGCCATTGAACTGGCCCTGATCCCCCTGGCCCGGGCAAAATGGTTGCAGGAAGACATCCATGTCCATGCCATCACAGGAGCTACCGGGGCAGGTGCCAGGCTATCTGAAACATCCCATTTCCCTTACCGCAACAACAACGTGTCTGTATATAAGGCTTTCCGGCACCAGCATACCGGAGAGATCCGGGAAACGCTCTCTGCTGCTTTGGGAACGGAGATGCCCCCGTTACATTTTGTACCGTTAAGGGGTGATTTTTCGCGGGGGATCCTGGCCAGCATTTATACTCCCTGCCGCGCAGACCAGGCAGAAGCCACAGCGTTGTACCGCCGTTATTACGATGCACATCCGTTTATTTATATATCTGAAAATGAAATCAGTATGAAAGACGTGGTAAACACGAACAAATGCCTGATCCATATTGAAAAACACGGCACCATGCTGCACATAACCTCGGTGCTGGACAACCTGCTGAAAGGAGCCTCCGGAACTGCCCTGCAGAATATGAACCTGCTTACCGGCCTGCCGCAAAATGCAGGTTTGCAATTAAAATCCATCGTTTATTAATCTGAAATGTTATGCCAGTATTTCCTGTATATAAAACCTGGAACATTAACGCGGTCACTGCAAGCGGATGCGTCATTACCGATGATAAAGGCCGGGAGTACCTGGATCTTTACGGAGGGCATGCCGTGATTTCCATTGGCCACTCCCACCCTGTTTACGTGAAAGCCCTGACCGAACAATTGCAGCGCATTGGCTTTTATTCCAATGCCATTGTGAATCCCCTCCAGGAAAAACTTGCCGAGGCGCTTACGCGCATTTCGGGATACACCGGATACGCGCTTTTCCTGTGCAACTCCGGTGCCGAGGCCAACGAAAACGCCTTGAAACTGGCTTCTTTCCGCAACGGAAGGGACCGGGTGCTGGCATTTAAAAGAGCTTTCCACGGAAGGACTTCCGGAGCAGTAGCGTTGACAGACAATCCGGTCATTCGTGCTCCTTTCAACACCCATCACCAGGTAGATTTTATCAATCTGGACGATTTTGAAGCTTTGGAAAAAGCGTTCAACCAAAACCGTTATGCGGCAGTCATTGTGGAAGGCATCCAGGGAGTGGGTGGAATCAGGGAACCCTCGTCCGCTTTTTTGCAGAAAATCAGGGATCTGTGCACCGCCCATGAAACGGTGTTGATCCTGGACGAGATCCAGTCCGGATACGGGAGGACCGGGAAATTTTTTGCTCACCAGCATGCAGGGATCCGTGCCGATATAATAACCATGGCCAAAGGTATGGGAAACGGGTTTCCCGTGGGAGGACTCCTGATTGCTCCGGAAATTGAACCCGTACAGGGACAGCTGGGCACCACATTTGGAGGAAATTACCTGGCCTGCACCGCAGCACTTGCCGTATTGCAGGTCATGGAAGAAGAAAACCTGATGGAAAATGCTGTACGGATGGGTTCCCTGATCAAAAAGGAACTCGGCAATTTTTCGGAAGGAATTCAGGAATACAGAGGGCGCGGTCTTATGATAGGACTTGAACTCAGGCAGGAACACCCCGCAAGCCGCACTCTGAGAGACGATATCCTTATGAAAGGACACATTTTCACCGGAGCTGCCGGCTCCAATATAATCAGATTACTGCCGCCTTTATGCCTGAGGGAAGAACAGGCGGAAACTTTTATAAAATTTTTCAAGCAATGTTACATTTTACATCAGTAAAAGACGCTGGCCCGCTGGATCAGGCCATTGCCCGTGCGTTGGATATCAAAAAAAATCCCTTCGCAGATTGTCATTTGGGAAAACACAAGACCGCACTGCTGCTGTTCTTTAATTCCAGCCTGAGGACACGTCTCAGTACCCAGAAAGCAGCCGAAAACCTGGGAATGAACGTAATTGTACTTGATGTACAACAGGGAGCCTGGAACCTGGAAACACGAAAAGGTGTGGTAATGGATTCAGACAAACCGGAACACCTGCTGGAAGCCATACCCGTAATGGGATGTTATGCAGATATCATAGGCGTCCGTTCTTTTGCGCGTTTTGAATCCAAAGAAGCCGATTACAACGAAGAAATACTTAATCAGTTCATCAGGTATTCGGGGAAACCCGTCATCAGTATGGAATCCGCCACACGTCATCCGTTGCAGAGTTTTGCGGACCACATAACCATTGAAGAATACAAAAAAAAGGCAAAACCAAAAGTCGTTCTCACCTGGGCCCCTCATCCGAAAGCTCTTCCACAAGCTGTTGCAAATTCCTTTGCCGAGTGGATGGTCGCCGCCGGATACGATATGACCATAACACACCCCCAGGGATACGAACTGGACGAACGTTTCACAAGGGGAGCAAAGATCGTCTATGACCAGGCAGAAGCCTTCAGGGGTGCCGATTTTATTTATGCCAAGAACTGGGCAGCCTACCGGGATCCCGTTTACGGCAAGATCCTGAGCAGGGATATGTCCTGGATGGTAGACAGCCGGAAGATGGAACTGACCAACAATGCGTACTTTATGCATTGCCTTCCCGTCCGCAGGAACATGATCGTAAGCGACCAGGTGTTGGACAGTCCCGCTTCTCTTGTCATTCCTCAGGCAGCCAATCGCGAAACCGCCGCCCAGGCAGTGATCAAAAGCATCCTGGAAACACTCATAACAAAGCCATAGCGATGTACCTGGATATTTTTAAAATTGGAGGGAACGTAATAGATGATCCCGGGATGTTTCAGCAATTCCTGGACACTTTTTGCAACTGCCCTGAACGGAAGATCATGGTCCACGGAGGCGGTGTCATGGCTACTGATCTTGCACAACGTCTGGGAATACCTGTACAAATGCACCAGGGACGCAGGATAACGGATCAGGAGACACTCCGCATTGCCGTTATGGTATATGCAGGATGGGTTAACAAGTCCCTGGTGGCTACCCTTTTGGCACGGAATTGCCGGGCAATGGGACTAAGCGGAGCCGACGGGCAATGCATCATCAGCCGGAAACGGGATCCCCTCCCCGTTGATTACGGCCTGGCCGGAGATCTTACCTGTGAAAGCATCAACGCACTATTCATTGACGGCCTTCTGAATGAACACATTGTTCCTGTTTTTTGCCCCATCACCTGCAGCCGGGAAGGACAATTACTCAATACCAATGCAGATACGATAGCTTCTACCCTGGCTCTTTCCTTATCCCGGAAATACAAAGTCCGTCTGAAGTATGTGTTTGACAGGGAAGGGATCATTTGCCCGGGCTCAAAGAAACCCCTCACCTTGCTCAGCCGCCGGCAATACCAGGAACTGCGCAAGGAGGGCATTATTTGCGGCGGAATGATCCCAAAAATTGAAAATGCCCTGGAAGCCCTGGAATCGGGCGTGGAAGAAGTATATATTGGCAAAACATCAGTGCAGTTATGAAAGAAGTCACAGAATTGCTCTCTCAACTGATCAAGACTCCGTCGATCTCGGGAAGCGAAGACAAAACAGCCGCTTTGCTTGCAGACTTTCTGTTTGAAAAAACGGGAATTCCGGCTGAACGCATTGGGAACAACGTCATAGCGCATAAAGAACCACACCGGACCGGCCGGCCAACCGTACTGCTTTGTTCACATCACGATACGGTGAAGCCGGCGGCAGGTTATTCCCGTGATCCTTATCAACCTGTAATTGAAGAGAATCCCGGTGGCAACCTCCGTCTTTACGGGCTGGGCAGCAATGATGCCGGGGCATCGTTAGTGGCTATGACCGAGGCTTTTTGTTCGCTCAAAGACCTGCCTTACAACCTGATGCTGATCCTGGCTGCCGGAGAGGAAAACTCGGACCCGGCAGGGATCGCTTCCGTTTTGCCTCATTATCCGGAGATAACCTGTGCCATCGTAGGCGAACCTACCGGGTTACAGGCTGCCGTTGCAGAAAGAGGCTTGCTGGTACTGGACGGGTACGTGCAGGGACGTTCGGGACATGCTGCGCGTAACGACGGCATCAACGCCTTGTACGGGGCACTGGACGATATTGCAGCACTCCGGGGTTTTTCGTTCGCGGAAAACTCGGCAATCATGGGAAAGATCCATTTGCAGGTAACGCAAATACAGGCCGGTACACAACACAACGTCATCCCGGGAGAATGCCGTTATGTAGTGGACATTCGTACCACAGACGCCTGCAGCAATGAAAAGATAGTGGACAAGCTCAGAGGGGTGGTATCAGGAAAACTGGTTCCCAGGAACCTGGCCAACAAAGCCTCGGTCACTCCGGAAGGTCATCCGTTGCGGGACGCGGTGAAAAAAGCGGGGATATCCACGTTCGTTTCCCCTACCACATCTGATTGGATGCGTCTGCCGTGCCCTGCGGTTAAACTCGGCCCGGGAGATTCCGCACGATCACATACTCCCGATGAATTCATTTACCTGTCTGAATTGGAGCAGGGAATTGAAATTTACAAAAAAGTACTCACACACCTTATTCAATTATGATCATGAAAACACTGTGGGAAAAAGGGATAGAAACACCGGCAGAAGTTACCCGTTTCACCGTTGGCAACGACGCGCAATGGGATATGAGGCTGGCCCCTTACGATATCACCGGATCCATGGCTCACGTGCAGATGCTGGGAAAGACCGGTTTGTTGACACAGCAGGAAACGGATGCACTTCTGGCAGCCCTGGAAGCTTTACAGAAAAAGATCCTTGAAGGGAAACTGGAAATTGGTGAGGGAGCGGAGGATATCCATTCCCTGATAGAGTTGCTCCTGTCCCGCGAGCTGGGAGACCTAGGGAAAAGGATCCATGCCGGAAGGTCCCGTAACGACCAGGTAATGACAGATATTCATTTGTACCTGAAAGATGTGTGCCGGGATATTGCCCGGGAAGTGCGCAGCTTGTTTGACCTGTTGCAGGAAAAAGGACGCCGGTTCAAAGACGTGCTGATGCCCGGTTATACGCACGAAAGACCGGCCATGCCTTCTTCTTTCGGTCTTTGGATGGGATCTTATGCCGAGATACTCATTGACGACATTTACCAGTTGACGGCCGCCTTTCTGCATTGTGACCAGAATCCGCTTGGTTCGGCTGCCGGATACGGGAACTCTTTCCCGCTGGACCGGGAGGAAACAACACATCTGATGGGATTCGGAACATTGAAGTACAACAGCATTGCCGCACAGATGAGCCGGGGAAGAACCGAACGGTCCCTGGCTTTTGCCATGGCCTCCCTGGCCGGAACGCTCAATAAGCTGGCTGCAGATTGTTGTCTTTTTTCCGGACCGGATTTCGGATTTTTTGATTTCCCCGAAAGCCTGACCACCGGCAGCAGCATCATGCCCCATAAAAAAAACCCGGATGTATGGGAGCTTATTCGTGCACGGTGCAATGTCATACAAGGAGTGCCGGTCCAGATCACTCTTGTATGCACCAATCTGACACACGGCTACCACCGGGATTTCCAGGTGCTGAAAGACCTGCTTTTTCCGGCTATTGATTCCCTGTTTGAATGTTTGCACATGACCGGCTTGCTGATCGCTCAGATGAAAGTAAACGGGATGATCTTTGAAAGTACACGTTACGATCAGATCTTTACGGTAGAAGAAGTAAACCGCCTGGTCCTGCAAGGAATACCTTTCCGGGATGCTTACCGTATGGTGGCATCCTCCCTGCGTAAGGGTTCGTACCATGCAAACAAAGAGATCTCTCATATTCATACGGGAAGCATAGGAAATCCGGCGTTTGATCAGGTTGAAGAAAAAATGGAACGGGCTCTGTCCTCTTTTTTTATACCTTTGCTCAAATGATTAAGCAAAAGATCTGTGCCTTCATTGCTACACGCATCATGGGCTGGAAACTAATAGGGAAGCCGATTCCCGTTCCCAAATGCATTATTCTGGGAGTACCCCATACCTCCATGTGGGATTTTGTCATTTCTTACCTGTTCTATAACGGAATAGGAGGAAAAGCCAACGTGCTGGTAAAGAGCGATGTTTTCGTATGGCCGCTCAGAGGATTATTGAGATGGGCCGGAGCCATTCCGGTAGACCGGGGCAAAGGGGCTTCTTTTGCCAGACATATGATTGATGCAGTCCGTAAGGAAGATTACATGCATCTGGCCATTGCTCCCGAAGGAACCCGTCAACCCACAAAAAAATGGAAAGCGGGGTTTCACACCATATCAAGGGCTCTGGACATTCCCGTATATTACGGGTATTTTGACTGGGGACGTAAGGAGATAGGTGTAGCCGAACAGGTACTCATTACAGATGATGTACAAGCAGACATGAAGCGCATCAAACAATGGTATATTGACAAAGGCGTTAAGGGCAAGCACCCGGAACGATTTGATCCTTTCTAGGAATCCCTCAGATCCAGTGCATTGCCGTCACTGTCAACCGTAATCTTCCCTTTCACATCCAATGTGCCGTCCAGTATCCTTCGGGCCAGTTCATTGACCAATTCCCGTTGCAGAAGACGCTTGAGAGGCCTGGCGCCGTAGGAAGGTTCGTATCCTTTTTCCTGCAGGTAGTCCAGTGCTTTTTCCGTTAGTTCCATACGTATACCTTTCTCCAAAAGCATTTTGTTGATACCGGCAATCTGCAGTTTCAGAATGTCCCTGACGTTTTCCCGTGTCAGGGCATGGAACATAATGATTTCGTCTATGCGGTTCAGGAATTCAGGCCGCAACGTTCTGCGAAGCAATTCCATTACCTGTCTTTTTGTTGCTTCAAACCGCACAGGATCTTCCGTGCCTTCCTGCATGTTTTCCTGTATCAGGTGAGAACCCGTATTGGAAGTCATGATCAGTATGGTGTTTTTGAAATCGGCCACCCTTCCCTTGTTGTCGGTCAAACGCCCGTCATCAAGAACCTGTAACAAAATATTGAATACGTCCGGATGCGCTTTTTCTATCTCGTCAAGAAGAATGACTGAATAGGGTTTTCTTCTGACGGCCTCTGTCAATTGCCCTCCTTCGTCGTAGCCCACATATCCCGGAGGCGCACCTACCAGGCGGCTCACCGAATGACGTTCCTGGTACTCACTCATGTCAATCCGGGTAATCAGGTTTTCATCGTCAAAAAGAAACTCGGCAAGTGCTTTGGCCAATTCGGTCTTCCCCACTCCGGTGGTTCCCAGGAAAAGAAAGGATCCTATGGGTTTACGCGGATCCTGCAAACCGGCACGGCTGCGGCGGACCGCATCTGCCACGGCACCAATGGCCTCGTCCTGTCCTATGACCCGCTTGTGAAGCTCGTCTTCCAGTTTCAGAAGTTTTTCCCTTTCTGCTGTAAGCATACGTTGTACAGGGATACCCGTCCATTTGGATACAACCTCGGCAATATCTTCTTCGTTTACGGATTCGTTGATCATTGAACGTGTAAAGGATTCTTTTCGTTCGTTCAACAATTCAATGGCCTTTTCTATTTCCACGATCTTTCCGTAACGGATCTCGGCCACTTTCCCGTAATCTCCCCGCCTTTCGGCTTCTGCCGCAGCATAGCGCAAATCTTCAACTTCTTTTTTCTTCTGCTGGATACCTTCCAAAACCGATTTTTCCTCTTGCCATTTGGCACGTTGTATGTCGCATTGTGCGGACAATTCCTCTATTTCTTTGCCCAAAACGGCCAGCTTTTCCTTGTCCTTTTCCCTTTTTATAGCTTCGCGTTCAATTTCCAGTTGGCGGATGCGCCGTTCCAGCTCATCTATGCATTCAGGTACCGAATTCATTTCCAGCCGGAGTTTAGCGGCTGCTTCGTCTACCAGGTCTATGGCTTTGTCCGGCAAAAAACGGGACGTTATATAGCGGTGTGACAATTCCACCGCCGCGATCAGTGCATTGTCCTTAATCTGTACCTTGTGGTGTTGTTCATAACGGTCTTTCAGTCCCCTGAGTATAGAAATAGCTTCTGCCGGGGAAGGCTCGTCTACCATAACCATCTGGAAACGTCTTTCCAGGGCTTTGTCCTGTTCAAAATATTTCTGGTATTCTCCCAGCGTGGTGGATCCCACGGCCCTGAGTTCACCGCGCGCCAGGGCCGGCTTCAGAATATTGGCTGCATCCATGGCCCCTTCGCCTTTTCCGGCACCTACCAGGGTATGGATCTCGTCAATAAAAAGGATGATCTCCCCCTGGCTTGAAATGACTTCTTTAACAACGCCTTTAAGCCTTTCTTCAAATTCTCCCTTGTATTTGGCTCCGGCAATGAGGGCTCCCATATCCAGGGAATAAAGCTGCTTGCTTTTTAGGGTATCCGGCACATCTCCTGTTACAATTCGCTGTGCGATTCCCTCGGCAATGGCAGTTTTTCCCACGCCGGGCTCCCCTACCAGGATAGGATTGTTCTTGGTTCGCCGGCTGAGTATCTGGAGGACCCTTCGGATTTCATCGTCCCTCCCAATAACGGGATCTACTTTACCCGCAGCCGAAAGTTCATTCAGATTTACAGCGTATTTGTTCAGGGCATCAAACGTCTGCTCTGCCGTCTGGGAATCCACTTTCCGTCCCTGACGTATCTGTTCTACGGCTTTTTTCAGATGGTCTTCGTTCAACCCGCGGGAGCGCATCATTTTGGCAACGTCGTCTTTGCCTCCGGCCAATCCGGCCAGAATGTGTTCAACGGTGACAAACTGGTCCCCCATTTTTGTGGCAATTACCCGGGCTTTTTGCAGCACTTCCTGTGAATCACGCGATAAGTACGTATCTGAAGCTCCCTGTTGTTTAGGATATTTATCCAGCAGGATAGTCAGCTCTTTTTCCAAAATATCGGGATTTACCCCGGCCTTTTGCAAAAGATACACACCTACTCCTTCCCGGTCATCTAAGATAGCTTTCAATATATGACCGGTCTCTATCATCTGGTTGGAACCGGCCTGCGCCGTGAGAACTGCCGATTGCAGCAATTCCTGCGCCTGTATGGTATATTTCTGTTCATTCATAACAGCCTTATGATCTCAAACATTGTTCCAAAGCGTTTTTTCTGACAATTTGTCACAATTATTCTTTACATTTGTACAATGAACTCTTTATTGGACGATGGCCGTCTGCTTCCCCTTGTAGAAGACTTTTATACCCTGCAGGGAGAAGGATTTCATACAGGCCGTGCAGCTTATTTTATCAGGCTGGGAGGCTGTGACATAGGTTGCTCCTGGTGCGATTCCAAATGTACCTGGAACCCTTCGCTTTTTCCGCCTGTTCCTGTAAGCGATATCATTGCCCGTGCCGTCAGTTATCCTGCCCGGGCCGTTGTGATAACCGGCGGAGAACCGCTAACCTACCCGCTCGGTCCGTTATGCAAAGGGTTGAAAGCAGCCGGGGATATCAGCATTTTTCTTGAAACTTCCGGGGCCAAACCTTTGAGTGGTCAGATGGACTGGATCTGTCTTTCTCCCAAACAAAATCACCCTCCCCTTCCCGGGTTTTACCCCCTGGCCAACGAATTAAAAGTGATAGTAACCGGTCCGCTGGATATGGAATGGGCCGAGTTCAACAGGAAAAAAGTAAGACCGGAATGCCACCTTTTCCTGCAACCGGAATGGAGTCGCAGGGAAGCTGTTATCCCTCATATCGTTTCTTACATCAAGGCCAATCCCGAATGGCAATTGTCGTTACAAACCCATAAATACATTAATATACCCTAAAATCAAGATTTTTATGAAACGTATCTTATTCTGCATCATGACTCTGGCTGTTTTCACTTTTTCTGCTACGGCTCAGGAAAAAGAAGAAAAGAAAGAGGAGGGATTTCAATTTACAGTGATCAAAGAAAACCCTATCACTCCGGTAAAGAACCAGAGCAGCACCGGAACTTGCTGGTGTTTTTCGTCGTTGGGATTTATGGAATCCGAACTTTTGAGAATGGGCAAAGGGCAATACGATCTTTCCGAAATGTATGTTGTATCCAAAACATATACCGACAAAGCTGACCGGTACGTTCGTCTGGACGGATTTTTGAATTTTGCACAGGGAGGCGGATTTGATGATTACCTTTATGTTATTCGCAAATATGGCATTGTTCCAAACGAAGTCATGCCCGGTTTGAATTACGGAGAAGAAGTGCATCGTCACAGTGAATTGACAGCTGTTCTAAAAGGAATTGTGGATGCCGTCAAAAAGAACCCGAACCGGAAACTGTCAACGGCCTGGAAAAATGCATTCCAGGGAGCCCTGGATGCATATCTTGGAGCCATTCCCGAAACATTTGAATACAACGGAGCAACCTACACACCCAAAACATTTGCCGAATCCCTGGAATTCAATCCCGATGATTACATTAACATCACATCTTACACCCATCATCCCTTTTACACACAATTTGCACTTGAAATCCCGGACAACTGGCTTTGGGGTACTTCTTACAACATTCCGATAGAAGAACTTATGGCCGTTATTGATAACGCGGTTATGGAAGGTTATACCGTACTTTGGGCATCGGATGTGTCAGAAATGGGATTCGGACGAACCGGTATAGCCATGTACCCCACTACAAATCCGGAAGAAATGGTTGGATCCGATCAGGCCAAATGGCTGGATATGTCTGCTACAGAACGAAATAATGCTTTTAGAAACCTGAAAGCTCCTGTGACAGAAATCAAAGAAGTCACACAGGAAATGCGTCAGGAAGCATACGACAACAAGCAAACCACTGATGACCACGGGATGCAGATCTACGGAATTGCCAAAGACCAAAACGGTACAAAGTATTATATGGTAAAAAATTCCTGGGGAGATGATGCAGGAAATTACAAAGGCCTGTGGTACGTTACAGAAAAATTTGTACAGTACAAGACAATGGACATTCAGGTGCACAAGAATTCCATTCCTAAGGATATCCGCAAAAAATTGGGTATTAAATAACGCTGTTAATGATGAAAAAGACATTCCTGCTAATAATTGTTGCTGTTGCACTCTCAGTTTCGTTGACTGCGCAGCAATATGAATTCACAACTGTTACCGACAACCCGTCTACAACTCTTAAGAACCAGGCCCGTACAGGAACTTGCTGGTGTTTTGCCACGCTTTCTTTCCTGGAAAGCGAGTTGATACGAATGGGACAACCGGCTATGGATCTCTCGGAAATGTTCGTGGTACGCAACACCTACAAGACCCGTTTCTTTGACAACTACCTGAGAAGAGGCAACGGGAACCTCGGCCCGGGATCCCTTAGCCACACCGCTACAAATACCATTGCCCGGTACGGGATCATGCCCGATGAAGCCTACCCCGGGATCGCTTACGATTCTCCGGGGCACAACCATTCCGAGTTGCAGGGATATGTTGATGCTTTGGCTGAGATTCCCGTTAAAACAAAGAAATTCAGTCCCGAAAGCGGGGAATTGCTGAATGCTCTTCTGGATGTATACCTGGGAGAAGTACCTGAAACATTTGTATACCAGGGAAAGGAATACACACCTGTTACCTTTTTGGACCACCTGGGGCTGAATATGGATGATTACGTGGAAATAACCAGTTATACCCACCACCCGTTCTACGAACAAGTACCTCTGGAAATACCGGATAACTGGGAACACGAACGTTATTACAACGTACCGCTGGACGAATTCATGTCAATTGCAGATTATGCGCTGGAAAACGGGTATACCCTGGCCTGGGACGGGAACATATCCCGGGATTTTTCCCAGGAAAACGGTGTGGCCATTGTCCCGGGAAACGATCCTTCCGTTGATGAAGTAGCGGTTACCCAGGAAATCCGCCAGCAATGGTACGAAACATTCCAGACCACAGACGACCACCTGATGCATGTCACCGGAATTGCACACGACCAGTACGGTATAAAATACTATATCACAAAGAATTCATGGG
Source organism: uncultured Muribaculaceae bacterium (assembly GCA_964542305.1). Classification (GTDB taxonomy): domain Bacteria; phylum Bacteroidota; class Bacteroidia; order Bacteroidales; family UBA932; genus DMER64. The sequence continues at coordinate 55,264 of CAZITX010000015.1, forward strand.
GCGAAACCGGGAAATACAAAGGGTTCGTACATATGTCAGAAAATTATTTTCGCGGCAAATGTATCGGTTACATGATTCATAAGGACGCCATTCCCAAAGAATTTCGTAAAAAGCTGGGACTTTGAAAAAAATGCTGCTACATATTCCCAATGCCATCACCTCTCTGAACTTGTTTTGTGGTGCATTGGGAATTGCTTTTCTTTTCAAAGACAGGATAGACATTGCTTTTTGGCTGTTGATCGCTGCCGCCGTTTTTGATTTTCTGGACGGATTTGCTGCCCGGCTACTCAATGCTTATTCTCCCCTGGGTAAAGAACTGGATTCCCTGGCAGATGCCATCAGTTTCGGCCTCTTACCGGCATTTATGCTCTATGTGGTATACCTGCCTGCAGCTCCCCGGCAATGGATGGCGTTCATACCTTTTCTTGTTGCCGTTTTTTCTGCTTTACGCCTGGCTAAATTCAACGTGGATAGCCGTCAGACCAACAGTTTCCTGGGATTACCCAGTCCGGCCAACGCACTGCTGATTGCTGCTGCCGTATACTATACCCGGGACAGTCTCCCCTGGAAAACACTAATGCAGACATCCTGGTTCATACCCTGTATGTCTGTTGTACTGTCTTTTCTGCTGATCAGCAACCTGCCCATGTTCTCCCTCAAGCTCAAAGGATTCGGATTCAGGGAAAACAAAATTAGATACATCTTCCTGGGATTGTGTTCTGTGTCGGTCATAACCTTGCTGGTAACAGGAAATCATCCCGGCCTGGCCATGATGTGTTGTATCAGTCTGTATATAATAATGTCCGGGATCCTGAGGATCTCCGGACATCATCAATAAAGATTGAAGAGGGCCCCGTTTAACTCAGTTCGGGCTGAGGTCCTATTCCGAATTTCTCTACCAGTACACTGGTCACGTTAGGTGACAGGAATGCGGGAAGTGTCGGCCCCAGGTGAATGTTTTTCACACCAAGACTGAGAAGTGCCAGCAATACAATGACTGCCTTTTGTTCGTACCAGGCAATGTTGTAGAAGATGGGAAGATCGTTCACACTTTCCACTCCGAAAACGTCTTTAAGTGCGAGAGCTATGACGACCAGCGAATAACTGTCGTTACATTGTCCTGCATCCAATACACGCGGTATCCCGTTTATATCTCCCAAAGGCAGTTTATTATACCTGTATTTGGCACATCCGGCGGTAAGGATCACGTTGTCTTTTGGCAGCGCCAAGGCGTAATCCGTATAATACTGACGTGATTTCATACGTCCGTCGCATCCTGCCATTACCACAAATCGTTTGATCGCCCCAGATTTGACAGCGTCCACAATCTGATCGGCCAGTGCAAGTACCTGGTGGTGTGCGAAACCGCCAATGATCTCGCCTTTCTCAATTTCTTTGGGAGGCTGGCATTGTTTTGCTTTTTCTATCAATTCGGAGAAATCTTTCTTTCCTCCTTCTTTCCTGGCGGGTATATGTTTTGCTCCCGGATAACCTGCAGAGTTGGTGGTATACATTCTTTCCAGGTAGGTTGCATCTTTCAGAGGAGGAACTATACAGTTGGTCGTGAAAAGAATAACTCCGTTGAAAGCTTCAAATTCCTCACGTTGCTTCCACCAGGAATTACCGTAATTGCCTACGAAGTGATCATACTTCTTGAATTTCGGGTAATAATTGGCCGGTAACATTTCTCCATGGGTATAGACATCCACTCCCGTACCTGCTGTCTGTTCCAGCAATTCTTCCATGTCTTTAAGGTCGTGCCCGCTGATAAGGATCCCCGGATTTTTTCCAACCCCGATATTGACTTTTGTCATTTCAGGATTCCCGTATGCAGTAGTATTTGCCTTATCTAAAAGGGCCATTGCTTTAACCCCGGTTTCTCCTGTCTTAAGCACCAGGGAGATCAATTCGTCAACGGGTATATCGTTCCGGGAGACCTGGTACAGGGCTTCTTCCATAAAACGGTAGATCTCTTTATCCTCAAATCCCAGGTTCAATGCGTGGTCCGCATAAGCAGCCATGCCTTTCAAACCGTAGATAGTCAACTGTTTAAGTGACCGGGCATCTTCATTTGACTCACTCAACACGCCTACTTCTGCGGCTTTTGCCTGGTAACCATCAGGGACTACCTCAATGTTGACTTCCGGCATATCGGGAACATCAACGCCGTTTTCGCGGGCTTTTTGCAACAATTCCTTTTTCAGAGCAAATGCTTTATCAATACGCTCACTGATGGCAGTATCATCAAAATTGGCATTGGTTATGGTGCAGAACAAAGCATCCATAAGAAAGTGGTCGGGAAGGTCGGCAGCCAGGCCTTTCTCCCGCAATGATTTTTGCACAATAGCCACACCCCTGCTAACATATAGAAGCAAATCCATTAGAGCTGCAGTCTGTGGTTCCTTGCCACATACTCCTTTAACAGTACAACCCTGGTTGCGGGCCGTTTCCTGGCATTGAAAACAAAACATACTCATAACTAAAATTTTTAAGTGTATAATAATTTCATTGAATCCATTCTTCGGATTTTACATTTCCCTGAACCGTTAGTACTACTTTTTTTACGGGTATGTAACGCCGGCATTTTTCGCGCGCCCGGCGCACCAGCTCCATCAATCCCGAACAACAAGGGACCTCCATGATCAAAACCGTTAGTGTTTCGATTTTCGCCTGATCTATCATCACGGCCAGTTTTTCAATGTATGATTCGCGGTTGGAATCCAGTTTGGGGCAGGCAATGGCCAACACCTTGTCTTTCAGGAAACGGTTGTGAAAACCTGTTGCTGTGAAGGCTGTACAATCGGCAGCCAGTAAAAGATGGGCTCCTGCAAAAACCGTGTTTACGGGATTTATCAGGTGCAACTGAAACGGGAAATTCACGGCTTTGTGCATTACGGGAACAACGGCAGCAGGTTCCAGGTCGGGCGTTTTCTTCTGAAGGGAAGACAGATCCACCTTGATATTGTGCTTATTCAAATAATCAATTCCCTGGTTCATAAAACCGGTTTCACCATGGTCTTTCAGATGTTTTAAATGAGCCAGTATCACATTGTCACCCTTGGGAGCTATACGTTCCATGACAGCTTCTTCGTTGTAAGGTTCTGCCTCTCTTTCTTCCAGTGAAATTGCCCCCCGGGGACAATCGGGTATGCACGCACCCAACCCGTCACAATACAGATCACTTACCATAACGGCCTTCCCATCTATCATCTGTAGCGCTCCCTCATGGCATCCGGTAACACAAATCCCACATCCGTTACAAAGTTTTTCATCTATTTTGACAACTGTCCTCTTCATTTATATCAATTTAATTTACAAAAATATAGTTTTTTACAGAGTTATTATGTTACTTTTGTTACATGGAAGACATTTACCAGTGTCCGTTATTCCGCGGCGTTGACAAACATACTTTGGAAAGTATGCTGGACGGAAAATGCCGTGTCCGTGATTTTTCACGGGGCGAAACAGTAGCCATTCAGGATCAAACGTACAAATCGCTCTTAATTATAGAAAAGGGTATGTTAAGGGCCGAAATGACAAACCGGGAAGGAGTAAAAGCTGTCATTGAAGACATTTCGGTTCCCAAGGCCGTAGCACCCTCATTTCTTTTTGCTTCAAAGAACAGGCTTCCTGTGACATTAACTGCTCTTACCGAATCTACCGTTGTTTACGTCCCTAAAATTGTACTTTTTTGGCTGATGAAAAAAGATGTCCGGATATTGGAGAATGTATTGAACAGCATCTCCGACAGGTGTCTTTTCTTATCAGAAAGGGTACGTTTACTTCAGTTCGGGACCATAAAAAGCAAACTGAAATCCTATTTTATGGAACAAAAACACATCAACGGATCCGGCACTTTCACCATTCCTCATACACAACAGGAATTGGCAGATACGTTCGGTGTAACCAGACCGGCACTTGCCCGGGCCATAAAACAAATGGAACAGGCAGGAACAATTGTCAGAAAAGGGACCCGTACGTACGAATTGCATTAGTAATTATTCTCATATTCTTCCCATAATTCGGATTCTTTCGAATAAGCATCATCAAGAAAAGATCCCGAATTGTTTTCAACAAAATCAGCAAAATCGTCCATCTCCCGGGATTTGTCCAACAGGGAAGCTTCCCGGGCAGCTTTAGCCCTATGTCTGTAAAGCTCAATGATTTGGTTAAGTCTTTCCTGTTTCATACTTTAAATATAGGTATAATTCCCTTATCTTTGTCTTTATGGATATTCTTGAAATTTTGACGGACGATCGTCCGATGGCTGAAAACGCCTTGCATGAACAACGTTTGACCGAACACGGTTTGAGTATTTATTTTGAAAAAGATGGCTTTAGATGGTTGATGGACACAGGTCTTACAGGGAATTTCGCAAAAAACGCCGCCAGTTCCGGAATAGACATTTCACAAGTAGATCACCTGGTTTTATCTCACAACCACAACGACCATACAGGCGGTATGGAAACTTTTCTGCAAAACAATTCAAAAGCCCTTATACACCTTTCCGAATGGATCAGGAACAGTACCTGTTTGTCTTTACGTGAAACAATCAAAACAGATATTGGCCTGGACAGGAAATTAATCCAACAATATGCATCGCGGTTTGTATGGCACCCTTCAGCAAACATACAACTGACAGACCATGTATGGCTGTTGGCCGATATACCCGACACCTATCCCCTGCCCAGGGCTAATGCAAATCTTTTATGGAAATACAACGGAGAAGACTCTCCCGACCCTTTTAAGCACGAGATGGCACTGCTTATTAACGAAGGAGCAGCGAACACGGTCATATCTTCCTGTACTCACAGAGGAATACTGAATACCCTTGAGGCTGCAAATTCTGTTTCAAAAAAACCCGTTTCTGCATTTCTGGGAGGAACACATCTGCGAGACGGCTTCGAAACAGAAGAAGAAATTTTGAACATAACATCCCGGATAATTGAAAAACATCCTCAAATGCACCTGTATACCGGTCATTGTTCCGGAGAACAAACGCTGATGGTTTTAAAACGGTTCCTGCCCGGCCATGTAACTCTTTTTCATTCAGGTTTTAGAACAAGTATATAATTCTTTATAACCATTTATTTCTTATCTTTATAAAAAAATGTTATGAAGATTATGAACGTATTACTTTCCTTTGCTGCATTACTGTTTGCAGCCGGTTGCGGAGCTCAGGATAATCCGGAATTTAATGTCACTATAGAAGACACGGTAAAAGAACTGGACCTAAACCGGTATTTGGGAAAATGGTATGAGATAGCCCGTTTTGATCACAGCTTTGAAAGAGGTCTGGTAGGTACAACAGCCAATTACTCATTGAGAGAAGACGGAAAAATCAAAGTCCTTAATACGGGTTATAAAGATTCTTTTGAAGGAAAATTCAATGAAGCCGAAGCCAAGGCCTACATACCGGATGAAAACTATCCCGGAGCTTTGAAAGTATCCTTTTTCCTTTTCTTTTATTCTGATTATTGGATCCTTGATCTGGACGAGGATTATACATTCGCTCTGATTGGAAGTAAAAAAGACAAGTATCTGTGGATCCTTTCACGTACACCGGAAATGGCCCCTGCAGATCTGGACAGGGTGTTAAACAGGGCATCATCTCTTGGCTACAATACAGACGAATTGATCTGGGTAGAGCAACGCGATTAGCGATTCGGGAAAAATTGCCAACAAATAGTGGAAAAAAGCCATTGTCCGGTATACTAAAATACCGGACCTTTGCATCATGAAAACAATCATGACATTAATTGCTTTAATTCCCGCCCTGGTATTGTTCGGGGCAAATGATGGTAATACTGATAAAAAAAAGGAAACAAAGATTATGGAACTCACAAAAGAAGAATTTATCAAACGCGTTTATAATTACGAAGCCAATCCTAATGAGTGGAAGTATGAAGGTGACAAACCTTGTATAGTGGATTTTCACGCTACCTGGTGTGCTCCCTGCAAAATGCTTGCCCCTTCTCTGGAAGAGATCAATCAGGAATACAACGGTGACCTGTATGTCTATAAAGTAGACGTGGATAAATCTCCGGAACTTGCTGCCATATTCGGAGTGCGCAGTGTTCCAACGCTATTATGGATTCCGCTTTCCGGTAAACCAAGCATCTCTCAGGGAGCACTCCCCAAGAGCCAGTTGGATTCTATTGTTAAAAACACCTTGCTTAAAACAGAATAGGTTTATTATCTTTGCTGAATGGAATATGCGTATATCACTCCCCTGCAGGGGAGTTTGATAGTTACGGACGATTTCCACAGCAGAGACTCGCTTCTCCGTAACAGAGACTTTTATAAATTTATATGGGTCCGTGAAGGATCCATAGATATTGAAATAGATCACATGGGAATACACCTGTCAAAAGACCAGGTTATTCCCTTGTCCAATTTACACCACATCACCTTTACGCGGATAGAAGGTAAATACGTTTCCATTCTTTTCAACAGCAATTTTTACTGTATCTTCAAATCAGACAACGAAGTGTCATGCAACGGGTTCCTGTTTACCGGTTATTCCGATCCCATGCGTATGCCGCTAAATACATCACAGTCCGAAACCCTGGAAAGGATTATCACGGACATAGACCGGGAATACCTGGAAAATGATTCTCTGAAGGAAGAAATGCTTCGTCTTCACCTAAAACGGTTTATTATTGTTTGCACCCGCATTGCACGAGATAAATTTTCCATAGAACCGGGTAACGAAACCACTTTTTATCTGTTTCGCGAGTTTTTCACCCTGGTTGACAGGCATTACAAGGAAAAAAAGAAAGTAAATGAGTATGCTGACTTACTGAACCGTTCTCCAAAAACCCTGACGAATCTTTTTGCCCTTTACAACTTGCCTTCCCCACTTCATATCATTCACCAGCGTATCCTGGCTGAAGCAAAACGAATGTTGCTGTACAGTAATAAAAACGCCAAAGAGATTTCCGACATCCTGGGCTTTGATGATATGGCTTCGTTCAGTCGTTTTTTCAGACGAGCTTCAGAAATGAGCATTACTGAATTCCGTAACAAAAATATACCGTCATGATAGCTGCAAGTCGCTTCTTTGTAGTTTGTATTTTCACTCTTATATCCTTGTTCTTTACAAATTGTGAGGATAACAGGATATACAACATGGAGGAAAAAGCCGTTAAAGAAATTGACATCAAACGTTTTATGGGGAATTGGTATGAGGTGGCCCGTCTTTGTAACTTGAGCAAAAAGAACAGTCTTGTAGCTGTAACCCTGGAAGCATCAATGGATCCCAAAGGAATCATTCACCTGTTCCTTACTGGTCACAAACTCACCCCATACGGCCCTGTTAAACAATTAAGAGGAAAAGGGAAATGGAATGAAAACAGGCCCGGTACGGTCCGGAACACTTTTTTTCTGAATTTTTACAGGGATTACTATATTCTTCACGCAAACGAAGATTATTCCACAACCATTATCAGCAACCAGACCGGGACCAGGTTGCATATTTTGTCACGTCACCCGTCCTTGTCTTCTGAAGAGGTTTCTTCCATAAGAGATAAGGTCCATTCACTGGGTTATGATACCGAAGTCTTGTGCTGGTCGGAAACTTATTTTTGAAAAAGGTCGTTCAACGCATTGAGTTTTT
>CAZITX010000016.1:0-55903 GCA_964542305.1 uncultured Muribaculaceae bacterium
CCTGGACGGGATCATCGTTTATGTTGATCAAAAAGGAGAGACGCCGGTTTTATACTCGGCAGGTTGGAAAAACCGGGAACAGAAGATTCCTGCGGATCCCCAATCATTGTTTAAGATCGCCAGCATCAGCAAGTTGTATATAGCCGTTGCCACCGCAAAGCTGGTGGGGGAGAACAGGCTGTCTTTGGACAAAACGCTGGCGGATTATTTGCCCCAAAAGGCTCGGAGGATCGAAAACTCGGCAAATATCACTTTGCGCATGCTGGTGCAGCACAGGAGCGGGATTCCTGATTACAGCGATCATCCGGATTACCCGTGGACCAATCCCTACAAAGATGTCAAACAAACCTATGAATTGGTTTATGACAGGCCGGCCGATTTTAAACCGGGGAAAAAACACAGGTACTCAAACACCAATTATCTTTTAATTGGCGAAATACTGGACAATACATTGGGTTACAGCCATCACCAATACATAAAAGATGAAATCTTAAAGCCCCTGGGCCTCACCCATACTTACAGCCTGCTAAGTGAAGTGGATCCGGAAGATGTGATGAGCGGGTATTATGTAGGCTATGAAGATGACATTAAATTCAACGATTTCATACAACCGGGAGGATCTATGGTAGCCACGGCAGCGGATGTTGGGACCTTCTTGAGGGCGTTGATTGACGGCACCTTGTTAACAGCGCAGGAACAGGAAATATACTCCTCAATTTATGTGTACGAACATACCGGGTTGTTGCCCGGTTACCAAAGCATTGCAAAATACCACAAAGACATGGATGCCATTGTGGTACAGTTTGTTAATACCAGTGGCGGAAATCTCTGGAGTTTATCGGAAATCGTGTACAACCGGATTGTTAAAATAATAAGATTACAGACCGTTGACTAAAGTGGTTATCTAGAGACCAGAGACCGCAATCAGAGGAAGTTTCTCCACAAAAACGGCCTTATATGTGGATGAGTTGCCGAAAATCGGAGGTTTCTCCACAAAAACGGCCTTATATGTGGATGGAAGGCGGAAAATTCGAAGTTTCTCCACAAAAACGGCCTTGTATGTGGATGAGTTGCCGAAAATCGGAGGTTTCTCCACAAAAACAGCCTTATATGTGGATGGGCTGCCCAACCGCTTGCCCCGGGCTGCCCAACCGCTTGCCCCGGGCTGCCCAACGCCCCCTCTCTGCAGCAAATCAGAATTTATTCATATATTAGTTTAATTTATTGCAGATACCTGGCTTATTACGTTAAATTACTTGTGTATAAGCATTTAATATAAACCAATGGTTGTCAAGAATAATATGGAGAAAAGATTAAATAACGATTTGGAACGGATAAATGAATTGGAACAGGAGTTGCGTGAAAGCCGGGAAATTATTAAGAAGCTGAAGGATAGAGAAGAGAGGTTCCATTCCATAATTGATTATTCCCCCGACGGTGTTTTTCTTTTAGACGAAAAAGGAAAATACGTAGAGGCAAATCCTGCTGTTAGTAGAATGACCGGGTATTCAAAGGAAGAACTGGTTACATTAAATATAAAAAACATACTTTATCAAGGAGATCTGGAAACGGGATCGCAGCTGTTCAGGGATGTAAATGAAAAAGGATACGTTCACGGAGTTACAAGGTTTATTACCAAGGAGGGAGAGATACGCTTTTGGGATGTAGCTGCCGTGAAGCTTACGGAAAATCGTTTTCTGGGATTCGTAAAGGATATCACGGAGCGCAAAAAGGCTGAAGATACGTTGATGGAACATGGTTCCCTTATTCGCCTTGCTGCAGAGAAAGCCAAACTCGGAGGATGGAGTGTGCTCCTGGATGAAAACAGATCTTATTGGTCAGATGAAGTGGCAGCCATCCATGAAATGCCTCCCGGCTACGCTCCGTTGGTGGAAGCTGGAATCAATTTTTACGCTCCCGAATGGCACGATAAAATTACAGAAGTTTTTACCAATTGTGCAAAAAACGGGGTAAGCTATGATGAAGAGATGGAGATTATCACTGCAACGGGCAAGAGGGTCTGGATCAGAACAATTGGAGAGGCAGTCAGAGATGAAACCGGGAAAATTTACAAAGTACAAGGGGCTTTTCAGGATATATCAGAGAAAAAAGCAGCAGAAGCAAAAATCAGGGAGAAAGACCTTGAATTCCGGAAACTTTCTGCCAATGTTCCCGATCTGATTTTTCAGTTTACCCGCAGGCCGGACGGGTCTTATTTTGTCCCAATAGCTTCTGATGGCATAAAAAACATATTCGGCTGCCGGCCGCAGGATGTGGCAGATAATTTTGATGCCATAGCACGTGTCCTGCATCCCGATGATGCAGAGCGGGTAATTGCAGATATTGAATACTCGGCCCGGCACCTGACTAATTTATCCCATGAATTCAGAGTGCTTATCCCGGGCAAACCCGTTCAATGGATCTTGTCCCGTTCTACACCGGAAAAATTGCCGGACGGTAGTGTTACCTGGTACGGGTTCAACGCAAATATCACGGAACGCAAGCAGGTAGAGGAAACACTCAAGGAAAGCGCAACCGGTTTAAGAGAAGCACAGCGATTGGCAAATATCGGGAATTGGACATGGAATCTTGAGACCGGGGAGCTTCGTCTCTCAGATGAAATGTACAATATCATTGGTATGGAAAAAACCGCGGAAGCGTTGGATGTCAGTAGTCACCAAAAATATTATACGTCCGAAAGCTGGGAGAAATTCAGCAAAGCCACCCAGAATGCAATAAGGACGGGTAAATCCTATGAAATTGAACTGGATGTATTACCTGCAAATGGAAATAAACGCTACACCGTAGCCAGAGGTGAGGCCCTGTATGGCCCCGACGGAAAAATTGAAAAACTATCGGGAACCCTGCAGGATATTACCTACCGCAAACAAGCAGAGATAATCAAACAATCGCAATACAACATTGCCCTGGCAACCATTACCACAAGAAATTTCAACGATTTGATTGATATCATCAGAAAAGAACTGGATAAAATATTTGATGCAAAAAACTTTTTCATTGCCTTATACAACCAGGAAACCGGGATGCTGTATTCGCCGCTTTTTACAGATGAAAAAGACGATATACGGGAATGGCCTGCTGAAAAATCGTTAACAGGCTATCTGATCAAACAAGATCGTCCGTTGCTTTTGCAAAAAAGTGAAATCTTACGTTTGCATGAAGAAGGATTGATTGAAATAATGGGCCCTTTGGCCGAGGCCTGGATGGGAGTCCCCTTGAAAGTGAATGAAAATATGTTGGGAGCTGTGGTATTTCAAAACTACTACAACGCCAATGTTTATGACCAATCAAGCCTTGAAGTCCTGGAATTGATTGCTCATGAACTGAGTCTTTTCATTGACCGTCAAAATGCAGAGGATAAAGCACATAAATTAACAAAGGCTGTTGAGCAAAGCTCAGTCGCTGTTATCATAACAAACAGGCAAGGTCGCATTGAATACGTAAATCCGTTCTTTACCCAATTGACAGGATATAGTGTAGAAGAAGTCAGGGGGCAAATCCCGGGCATTTTACAAGAGGGTAATCAGTCCAAAGAATTCCACAGGAAGCTGTGGGATGTCATTCTTTCCGGGAAGAACTGGGAAGGCGAATTCATAGATAAAAAGAAAACGGGGGAACTTTACTGGGGACAGGCTGTTATTTCACCCATTGTGAATGCAGACGGAATGATTACCAATTTTGTAAGTATAAATGAGGACATCACCGACAGGAAGAAAATGGTTGAAGACTTGATCCTGGCAAAGGATAAAGCGCAACAGAGCGATCAGTTAAAATCGGCTTTCCTGGCAAATATGAGTCACGAAATACGTACTCCCATGAACGGGATATTAGGTTTTTTGGAATTATTGAGCGAACCCGATCTGGGTGAAGATGTGAAGGCCGGATATTTAGATATTGTAAAAAAGAGCGGACAAAGGCTTTTGAGCACCATTAATGACATTATAGAAATTTCAAAAATCGAATCGGGCGACATGAAGGTATCCATGCAAGAGATACAATTGTCGCAATTTTTGTCCTACTATTATGATTTCTTTTTACCCCAGGCAAAAGGAAAAGGCTTGCAGCTTGAGTTCGTCCCGTGCAAGAGTAACCCGGATACCATTGTTTCTGATAACAGCAAATTGGATTCCATTCTGACCAACCTGATTAAGAACGCCATAAAATTTACAGAGAAGGGCAAGATTGAATTCGGGTGTGAACAAAAAGACAAGAACACTTTGCTCTTTTTTGTGAAAGACACCGGCAGAGGAATTCATCCGGACAAAATTGATCTTGTTTTTGAACGGTTCATACAGGCAGACAATCTGAATACAAGAGGTTATGAAGGTTCCGGGCTGGGCCTTTCCATAACAAAAGCCTATGTTGAATACCTGGGCGGGAAAATATGGGTGGAATCCGAGCCCGGAAAAGGCAGTTCTTTCTTCTTTACCCTGCCAATTGTTGAAAATGAGCATGAATCATCTGTAATTACCCGGAATCAAGAGGACAGGTCCACCCCGTTACCCAAAAAACTTAAATTGCTTATAACAGAAGATGATAACGTAAGCTTTATGTTCTTGGAGGCTGTTTTGAAAAAGTATGACTTTGAAATAAACAGGTGTGTCAATGGGCAGGAAGCCGTACAATACTGTCAGTCGAATCCGGATGTTGATCTGATATTGATGGATATAGGGATGCGCGTCATGGACGGTTATGAAGCGACGCGTCGCATCAGAGAATTTAACAAAAATGTTGTTATTATTGCTCAAACAGCTTTTGCCATTTCCAGTGACAGTGAAAAAGTAAAGGAAGCAGGCTGCAATGATTACCTCGCAAAACCAATTAACAAAGAGCGTTTGTTTGAAATAATCCGGCAATATTTCAATACATAAGATACTCCCACAACGGCCCTCGTTTTTTCTTGGCGCGGAACCGGTCAATGACCTCCTGTGATCCGAATCCCGGGAAAATCCACCGTTGCCCGCAGGCCAGGGCACGTTCTTTTATAGAGCTGATATCCACATTTTTGGACAGGTAATAAACGGGACGCAGCAGATCATCGGAGGGTTGGATCACTCCTTCCTCCAAAGCAATCCGGTACAGCCGGGTGCGCGGGTAAATGCGCATGCCCACAAACGGGAAAAAGAGGGTTAAGCCCAATTCCCGGGACCGCTCAAACGTCTGGTCCAGCGTCCGGTCCGTCTCCCCGTAACCGCCCAGGATCATGAAATGCGCATGAAAAATGCCCAATTGGGACGCGTTCAGGCTTTGTTGTTTGATATCTGAAAAACGGAAGCTCTTGTTGTAGTTCTCCAGTTGAATGTCAGATAAGGAATCGGTGCCCCATTCAATGTGCTTCAATCCTGCTTTCTGGTACAGTTCCAGGTCCTGGTAAGTCAAATTGTAAGGGGTGAAATAGGCCCCCCATTTCACGTGTACGTTGCTTTCAATCAGACGCGTGGCCAGTTCCCGGTTGTATTCCCTGTTAATGTTGAAAACGGAATCTGTAAAGAAAAGGTAATCAACGCCTTTGCTGTAATACAACTCTTTAATGTTCTCCACTACAGAAGCGGGATCCAGCAAACGGACGCGGGGCCCTTCAATATTGGGATAACTGCAATAAATGCAACCGTAAGGACAGCCTCTTTTTGTCTGAATATTCAGCATCCCGCTTTTATCAAAATAGAAATGGGCCGTGTCCGGTTCAACATGAAAAGCTAACGAAGAAATGTATTGTTTGTGCTCGTTGATCCCCACACTGCCGTCGGCTTTGCGGTAAACCAGACCGTCAATGCCGGTGGGATCTTCGTTGTTTTCCAAAGCCGAGATGAGTTTGCAGATGCTCTCTTCCCCTTCCCCCTGGATCCCCCAATCCGGGCCGAGTTCGTTAAAAATCACATCGGGAAAAACCGAGAAACCCGAGCCGCCCATCAGCACCACGGCACGGCTGTTCTGCCGGATGGTCTGCATCACCTGGCGGTAGTGGTCCACAAAGCAGTACTGTTGGTAATAATTGGTATCGTCCACATTCCGGAGCGATACGCCAATGTAATCAAAGTTTCCCCGTTGTAAGAACAGTGCCAGGTCAGCGTGGCCACCCAGGTTGAAATCAAAGATATCCAGTTGCCAGGTGGGCATCTTTTCCTTCAAATATGTCGCAATATAGGAGATTCCGATAGGGTATATAGGGTAGGGATCCTGGTAATTGTTGGCAGAGATCAGTGCAATTTTCTTCATAGATAACAAAGATACTCTTTAAACTCTTTGATTGGATCATTCTTTACTATGTGGCTGTTTCAAAATCTCCCTCGTCCAATGTTACCACGTATTTTTGACCGCGCATAAAGCCTCCAGCCGGGGGTGTCTTGGTGAGGGTTTTCAAAGTACCGTTGCTGGTGATCTCAATCCGGGACGTTTCCTGTGTCCCCGGCAGGATCATCATGAAAACACTTACAGGTGTAGTCGAAAGGGTAATGGGAGAAATAAAGGTTACCGACATCTTTGTTGAGGTACTTACTTTATCTGTAATGGTATAGTTTCCTGCACCGGGATCCTGCGTGATATCAATGGTTCCCCCGCTAAAACCCAGGGGATGCGACCCCCAAAGATCCACCCGGGACAATTGTTCTCCGCTCCCGGTAATCCTGAATTCTATAAGCGCGAATACGTGATGGAACGTCAGGCCCACCGCCTCTGCCACCTGGCCCGGTGTTCCCGGGGCATTTACCTTCACTGCCCCGCCTACCATGAAATCAAGGGGCCCAATATGGCTGCTGTTGTTGGCCCCCGACTGAAACTGGACGCTGCTCAAAGAGACGGGAACGGCCGTAGGTCCCCCCGAATAGCCGCTGTCGTAAGGGTAGTACGCGTAAAACGTATGCTCAGCCCCGGCTTCTCCCCAGTACATGGATCCCGTAAAGGCCGAGGAACTTGCCGAGTTTTGGGCCGTAAAGGGCACGTTGTAGGCCGGCGGGGTGCCTCCTTGCGAGGTCCTTCCCTGGGCCGAGAACATGCCAATCTGATCGCTGCCGCCCTTCCAGTATGTACGGGTTTCATCCCGGAGCGTGGTCCGTGATGCCGGATCTTCCGTGGATCCGGTAAAAGAAATAGGAGCCATAGCCGTAAATCCCGGGTCCGGAGTATTCCGGGGCGTGCACGACGCAAAAACAAAAAACAAGAGAACCGCGGTTTCCGTGTGCTTCAAAAACTTCATGATTGTATGTAAGGGGCCAATCACCAGCCGGTGGATTCCCAGTCAGACGTAGAAGAAAGAGAACCGGCAAAGCCCTTTTCCTGCTTAATATCTACAATGGTAATGCAAGAAGGAATGTAGTCGTTCTGAGATGAATCGGTAAGCCGGGTCACAGATTGGCCATAATTAATCTTGGAATTCATTATTCCAAAATTAGAAAAAAATCCCAAAAACTTTGCACAGAAAGCTTTTTTTTCATCGGTTTTTCCGACAAGGCTTGTAAAAGACACTGTGAACGTTTAATTTTTTAACGAACTATTGTTACTACAATACAACCTGAAAATCACATTTTCAAGGTGCCATGCATAAAGTCTTGACAAACCTCCATCTTCCATGAAAGAAAAGTATATAATGATCACCCCCAAAAAGCCGCATTTCTCAACCCATGACGGAACTTGACTCTTGGGAAGCCGGTTAAATCAGTATATAGAAAACTTGGTACAGGGAACAATAAAATACTCGGGAACCAGTTTTACGGTACGAAATTCAATGCATCCCACACATCCAAAACATTCTGTTTTGCCAATGCCTCGTACTTCTCCTCAACCCCTTCGCCCCAAAAAGCGGCAACCACGTATTGCATGAGAAATTGTTTTTTTTTTTGGTGAAAGTTATTGCGGTGAGTGGTACAGTGTGAATACGTTTGACACCTCCTCCCCCGTGTGTCATTTTTCGGTGATCAATGATATACATCTTCATACCAAAGACTATACCGCTCTGGCCAGGCAGATTGACTCAAATGACACCGGTTTTATTTTCCTCAATGGTGATATCATTTCTGCCAACCATTACAATATAGACAGCCTGGCGCTTTTTGAGATAGAACCGTTAGCAGAGTACGCCCACTGCATGCCTGTCATGTTTGCCCGTGGCAACCATGAGGGCAGGGGAAACGGTATCAGGAATGTTGCAAAGATATTCCCTAATGATGTCTCGGACGGATTTTACTATACATTCCGTGAGGGTCCGGTAGCCTTTATTGTATTTGACGGAGGTGAAACCAATGCGAAAAGATCCAGGCATTACTGTGGAACAGAAGTATATGAGCAATATATGATGGAACAAATAGAGTGGGCCAGGCAAGCCATGAATGATTCCCTGTTTAGGAGTGCCCCGGTAAAAGTATGCCTTGCCCATGTACCCATGATAGATCATCCCGACCAGACTGAATATCACATACAGAGGTGGATGCACAAACATTTTGTTCCAATGCTCAACCAGTCTGGAATTGATTTAATGATAGGCGCCGATCTTCATGAATATATGTATTTTGAACGAGGCCCCATGCAAAACGATTTCCCTTAAAGCCGGGGTTTCTAATAACGAGTTTTACCATGTCCTCACCGGCAAGAACTTATAATAATTTTTCGAAGTTCTCTGTACGTACAAAAATCTGTTTCTTTTTGTTGGCTTGAATGATTTCCAAAAATCCCTTGTCTACCAGCAGCAATAAATCTGCACGTGCTGTTTGATTTGATACAACAAATCTATTCTCGATTTCTTTTACGGTTACAATAAGGTTTGCTTGATCATAGAACATTTTTAGAATCTCTGCCTGCCGTTCATTTATGCCGGAAATCCTTAGAAAATCAGCAATGTATTTCTTCTCTTCTATTTTACGTTGAATATATTTTCTTAAAGCCTCATAGGCTAGTTCCATTGTTTTAAGATTGTAGTACAGGAAATATGTCAAATCATTTTCATCATTTTCTGTATATAGATACGCTTTTTCATACTGATTCTTACTTTTTATTATAAGTCTGGATATTGAAAGATACTCGGTAAGCCAATAACCTTTTGAAAGCAAATACCAATAGAACAAAGCCCTGGCAGTTCTCCCGTTTCCGTCAACAAATGGGTGAAGGTACCCTATCAGGAAGTGAATGATTATTCCCTTTAATACAGGATGAATAAAGAATTCATGATTGTCATTATTAAAGAAATCACATATTTGATCAATTAGACCTTTGATTTCTTTAAAATCAGGCGGTGTGTGAACGATTTCACTATCTATATGATTAACAACATAGATATCGTTAGTATTCCTATATGCACCTTCATCTTGTTTGTCCTGGAGCGTATTTGATGTAATTAATTTATGTATAACCAATAGGTTGTCTGGGGTCAGATTCTCATTTCTATGACTTACAATGTGTTGTATTGTCCTATAATTATTTAGAATCATTTGTTCAGATTTGCTTCTGGGCTTATCATTTTTGCGAAGCATCTGTTTTGCTTTTTTCCTGGATGTAACTGCACCTTCCATTTGTGAAGAAGCAATAGCTTCCTCCATAATTGAACTGACCAAATACTTGTCTTTATCTTCCTTGGGTACTATTTTTTGAGCCCCAAGATTTCCTCCAATATTTAAGTCAAACTCATGCAGAACTCTCTGGATAAAATCCGTTTGCGTAAATGAGAATGAATAATTTCCAAAATGCAGGTATCTATAATCAATATGCCGGGATAATTTAACAGCTGTCCACAGATCAATAGGAGGGTAGGAACAATCGGAACTTAGGTATTTCACTTTATCCCAATAGTAATACTTGTCATTGATAGCTCTTATTTTCTTTAGACAGTCTTTGTCCTTAAGGATTTTAAGGGCCTTGGAGAAATTCTTTTGTTCTATTATTGGCGTTTGTTCAATCATTATTAAAATCTCCTAATATTACACTTATTTGGAATTTTCATCAAATCTAGCTTGAATTAATGAAATTTCCAAATATTATACAAATTTGGAGGTTTTATGAAATTTTGCCAATAGCTATATGGTTATAGTGCGTGGCTATGTTATCAGTTTATAGATTATCTGAGGCTCCCATAAGTATCTGTGATTGGAACAAGTGGAGGTGCATTGGTCGCAAATTATAGACCGGGATACTGAAATGATAATGGATTTCTCCAAACAAGTTAAATCATTTTTTTACAAGTCATTTTCAGAATTGATTGTCCCAAGCCTGTTGACAGGAAGTAAACAAGACAAGTTTTGTGATTCATTGGATAGAACCTATATTTGATAAAGGAAAGCATCCTGCTATGTTGACCAATAAGGATGCATTTTATGAACTGGTAAAAAGCAAAATTTATTAAAGACTAAAGGAGGGGAAATGTCACAGATAATTATTGACAAAGAAAAATGTATAAAGTGCAATACTTGTGCTACAGTTTGTGTGATAGGAGTTATTGATAAGGCTACCGATTGGGCTTATCCAAAAACACTTGAAGAAAAAGCAGGTTATTGCATGAAATGCGGACATTGCGAGTCCTTTTGTCCGCAGCAAGCTCTTACCCTGGATTTCTTTCCTGAAGAAAAAATCTATGCAACATCCCAGGAATTCAAGGTTGACCCGCAAAATTTGGCATTTTATATAAAAAGCCGGCGTTCTGTCAGGCATTATTCCCCAAAGGCCGTTGATAAGGAGTTAATTACCAGGCTGTTGGACATTTCCCGTTACGCTGCGTCGGGAGGGAACGGCCAACCGGTAAAATGGGTGGTCATTCACGATCCCTCGCAGGTGAAAACTATTGCACGTCTGACTATTGATTGGATGAGAACCATTCAAAACACCTCACATCCGCTTGCGACTTATGTTACGTATTTAATAACATCCTGGGATAATGGAGTGGATCTGATTTCTCACAACGCCCCCCATTTGCTTTTTGCTCATTATCCCGTTGATCCGGTTGACGACCCTACCGAAGCAGTAATTGCCATGACACATATTGACATTGCCGCACCTGCTTTTGGTCTTGGGACATGCTGGGTCGGATATGTGATCATGGCTATGGAACATTATGGGCCGTTGAAGGATTTGATATCAATACCCGAAGGACGTAAAGCAGCTTGTCCCATGTTATTTGGTTATTCAAGATATGAAGTCACATCCATTCCAAGACGAAACCCTGTGGATATTGCATGGAGGTAAGGGGGTCATTGTAAATTTACGATTGAAAAGTAAATCTGCAAATTTTTCGGACTCGGCAAGAAACGCCTCGGAAAAATCATAACTTTACACTTGATAACAAAAATCAACAATGAAAAAGATCACTATTATCATCACAATCCTGTTTACGATTGTTTCAGGTAACTTGTTTTCACAGGATGGGCAAGAGCAAACCAAAACTCAAATTAAACCGGCCTTGCTGGTCATAGACATTCAAAACATATACTTAGGCCTGGTCCCCCAAAGAGAAAAGGAGATTGGTATGTACTTCATCAATGGTTTGATTGAACTGTTCCGTAGCCATGACTATCCTATCATAAGAATTTACCATCTTGATAATGAATCCGGTCCAAAACCAGGTACCGGGATGTTTGAATATCCGGCCTCGGTTTTAGTCAAGGACACAGATGCCAA
This sequence comes from uncultured Muribaculaceae bacterium, assembly GCA_964542305.1. GTDB lineage: Bacteria > Bacteroidota > Bacteroidia > Bacteroidales > UBA932 > DMER64. The sequence continues at coordinate 11,614 of CAZITX010000016.1, forward strand.
AATAATCAAGACTTATGCAAACGGATTCAATAAAACTGACTTGGACAAGATTCTCAGGGAGAATGGAAGCAATACTTTATTCCTCTGTGGATTTAGTGCTGTCGGGTGTGTTCTGTCAACCTGGGTTGGGGCACAAGACAAAGATTATAATGCCTTTATGGTAAAGGACGCGATAATGAGCCATGATTCTGACTATACAAACCATGTTGAAGATATGTTCAATGCAGTTAGCTATGATGTAGTTAAGTTAATAGTTGAAAGTTCCGGAGACTAACTAAATAACCCCGACTTTTATCACTTTATTGCCGATTCATTGTAAATGATCCGATACCCTTTGCCATCCACGCCCAGATGCAATCCAAACAGCGCCTCCGGATTCTCGCTTCCTTTTACTTCACCGGATAAAACCTTTTGGCTCAACGCCAGCATGTCTTTAATCTTTGGCAAGGTTTCCTCAAAGCCCGGGCTGTAATGTCCGGGATACAGGAACTTGATGTCATATTCTTCCATTATGGAACACATCTTTTTGCAGGTAGCTATGAAGGTGGAGAAATCCACTCCCATCAACAACAATCCTGTTCCAAACGAATCCCCGCTGAAGCCGTAACCGGCCTTCTTGTCTATGAATGTGGTCGAGCCCCTGGTGTGTCCGGGGGTAAAAACGACTTCCAGTTGCCTGTCTCCCAAATTTATGATTTCTCTGTCCTTGAGGTGTTTCACCTCCCCCGTGTAAGTACCCATAAACTCCGGAATTAAATCTGTGTCATCTGGATTGATATAAATCAGGGGAAAACAATATTGCCCTCCATTTGCAAAGCGTTTTGAGAAAATGTCACGTTCTGGAAAAGAATCAGCAAGATTGTGCATAGCAACGTTTTCATCTTATTTGAGTATTAAAACTGTTTATGGAACAATTATGTGTAAAGTTAACATTTTTCACAAAGCTCACGATTCAAAAAATTCAATACAATGAAGAATTTACTGGTAATATATTCAATTGTTTGAATAATTTACTATTTTTGCATTACAAAAGGATTGTGTTATGATACAACGTGCATTAGAAAAAAAGTTATTATCCGATATTAAACCACAAAAGGTTGTATTATTATTGGGTGCTCGTCGTGTAGGAAAAACTGTACTTATGGAAAGACTGATCCGGGAGTATGGAGATGGCGTGGTATTTTTAAATGGAGAGGATTATACTACTGCAGAAATGCTCTCGGCAAGAACCATATCCAGTTATAAACAGCTGTTTCAGGGAGTAAAGTTACTTGCCATAGACGAAGCTCAAAATATTCCCCATATTGGTAATATTCTTAAATTAATAGTCGATCACATAGAAGGTTTGTCTGTAATTGTTTCGGGGTCATCATCCTTCGATTTATACAATATGGCAGGGGAACCACTTGTGGGGCGCTCGAACCACTATATGTTATATCCCTTTTCTTTAAAAGAATTTTCTCAGGATGAATCCGGAGTGGAAACCATGCAACTTTTGGAGGAAAGACTCATATATGGTATGTATCCCGAATTGATCCATACCTGGATTTGCTTTCAAAAATTTATGTTATTTATAAACTGCCGGCTTTTTCCAAAAATAAGCGGAAGGAAGTAACCAAAAGCAGCAAATGGTACTTTACAGATAACGGAATAAGAAATGCGGTAATTAACGATTTCAGGGTGGTATCCATGCGGGAAGATGTGGGTCTTCTTTGGGAAAGTTTTCTTATTGGCGAAAGAATGAAAAAAAGAAATAATGCAAACGAGTTTGCATCATTCTATTTCTGGCGCAGCTATAGTATGCAGGAGATAGATTTGATTGAAGAATTCAATGGTACAATTTCGGCTTTCGAGTTCAAATGGAATAACAAAAAAGTAAAAGCCCCCTCCAGGTTCTTAGAAAATTATCCCCAAACAGATTTCAACGTTATTAATAAAACCAACTTTTGGGACTTTGTGAAATAATTAAATTTTCAGTCCGGCTTCAAAGATCGTTACGGCTTTGCCTTTGATCTGAACCCGGTCGTGGTCCAATTTCACCCTTAAGTGGCCTGTGCGTTTTGATATTTGTGCCGAGTCTATTTCTGCTTTCCCCAACTTCCTGCACCAGAGCGGCGTCAGTGCGCAATGCGCAGAGCCGGTGACGGGATCTTCGTCGATGCCCAAATCGGGGGCAAAGCACCTGACCACGAAATCTGCTTGTTTTGAGTCAGACTCGGCGGTGATTATCAAATGGCCAAGTCCCTTTTTTTTCATGGATTTAAAATCGGGCAGGGCGTTGGCAATGTCCGCCTGGCTGCCGGCAACCGCGATTTTCCAGTTGTGCTGGCTTTCATACATTTCAACGGGCTCAAAGCCCAGGCATTCTTTGAAATCCGCCGGGATTTCAATCTTTTGGAAAGAGTATTGGGGAAAATCCATAACAATCCATTCCTTGTCTTTCCTTATGGTCAGCTCTCCGCCTGCAGCGCTGAATGCTATGGACTCATGCGCCTTTTTCAAGCCCAGCTCATAAATGATGTGCGAGCTTGCCAGCGTTGCGTGTCCGCATAGCGGAACTTCCTGTGCAGGGGTAAAATAGCGGATGGCGAATCCACTCCCTTTGGGAATGATGAAGGCCGTTTCCGATAAATTCATTTCCATTGCGATGTTTTGCATCCACTCGGCAGGCGTCCGTTCATCAACGACCATCACACCGGCCGGATTGCCTTTAAAAGGTTCATCCGTAAAGGCATCTACCTGGTAAATTGTCTTGTTGTCTGTCATGTGATTTTTATTTGTCGATCCACCATATCAAAAGACCCGCCTATATCCTGAACAACGTGTGTCTTGTTCAGCTGCAGGGAATCATAATATTCCCATGCATATTCTTCTATGGCCATCATATCCCAGATCAAATTGCGGACAAAGACGTTGTCATTGTTGAATTCCCGGTAAAATGATTCTTCCAGCATATCAGAAGAAGGAATATATCTGAAATTTACCATGTAATCCTGTCTTTCACCTTCACCATATGATTGGGCCGGATCGTTAAATGATTGGGCCGGATCGTTTACCTGGGCAATATACACATTATTTCAGCATACATATCCGCTATCCAGCCCCCTGGAGCCCGGGCAAACGCGGTTTACCGCGCAATGCCCATTTGTGAAATTTCTCTTGCGCGGCACTCCGGGTTTGCCCGGGCTCAAATGTACCCACCAGGCGCACTTTTGCCGTGTTTTCGTACCTGGTGCGCCCAAAAACATACCCACCAGGCGCACTTTTGCCCGTTTTTTGCGCCTAGTGCTTTTGGGTGATCAAATGATAATTTTGTAAAAACCTATGAATGTGGCGTTTAATAAAATCCACATTTTTTGATATTCATGACCAGGTGCACTTTTGCCGTGTTTTCGTACCTGGTGCGCCCAAAAACATACCCACCAGGTGCACTTTTGCCCGTTTTTTGCGCCTGGTGCCTGCTTAGCCTCAAGTCGTTCCTATTCCTATATGCCCACCATGGGCAGTTTACCGCTTTCAGACGTATCTTAACCCGGGTTACTGCGCAACGCCCATTTGTAAAAGCGTATGTAGCAGAATATCAAAGATCCTGACGTTTTGAATTCCTGAAGAATTTCAAGGGAACAAGATAAAATGACATTAAAGTTGTTACCTTTAATCATTATTAAAAGATTTGCTAGTGGAAAAGCCTGATTATCCAATTATTACTCTTTGTGGCAGCACACGTTTCAAGGATGATTTTATGCGCGTGCAGAAGGAATTGACCCTACAGGGCTATATTGTAATCTCGGTGGGGCTGTTTGGGCACCGCGGGGACCAAGAGGCTTGGACCGAGGGTACCAAGGAGATGCTCGACAATATGCATAAGCGAAAAATTGATATGGCACAGGCCATTTATGTAATCAACAAGGACGGGTATATTGGCAGCAGTACAAGGAGCGAGATTGAATATGCGAAAGCTGCCGGGAAGGAAATATATTACATGGAATGATGCTTAGCAGATGTTATTCTTTTGTCAATGCTTTTATAAGATCTACTTCTTCCTGTTTATAAGGTGTACCGTCCTTGCGGAATACTTCGTGGAACCAAAGTTCCGGCTCTGAACCGTCGGGGATGGGCTCATCCCAGGCGTATTTGGTGTTGGATTTACCTGCAACCAATCCCCAGTTAATAGCACCAATGCCTTGTTCCTTTAACAGGGGCATGATGTTGCTGAATAAACTGTTGTTCCTGCGGGCCATATATTCCGTACAAATCATGGGCTTGTTGTACTTTTTCAAGGTGTCAATGGCCTGTTGGTGATTTATCGGATCGCTGTAATTGTGGTAGGTGATGATGTCGGAATTTTCAAGTTGAAATTGGTTGAGGTCTGTCAATCCATTGTGCCAGACACCGGCAGATATCGGTTGGGAAGGGTTGACTTCCCGGGTCCATTGGAACACACTTTTTAAAAGGGGTAATGATTGGTTCCCGTACCCTGAATTTCCGGGCTCGTTGTACAAATCCCACAGGACAATCCTTTTATCATCTTTGAATGTTTCCAGAATATCTTTTACATAGGCTTCCAGTACGTAGATCAAATCCGGAGAAGTAAAGAGCAGGTCACCGGGATCTCTCACCCATCCCGAATTATGAACCCCGGGCTTTGGATCGGGTTGTTTTCCGGCACTGTACGTGGGATTCCAACAATCGTCAAAAAAAACAAAAATGGTAGCTATGTTGTGTTTATCTGCAATGGACAGGTATTCATTCATCCGTTCTTTGAATCCCGGTTTGTCCACTTCCCAGGCTACATGATGCAGGTATACCCTCATGCAGTTGAACCCGATACCTTCGGCCCAACCCAGTTCCCGGTCAATGGTTTCGGGATCAAAGGTTTCTTCCTGCCAGAATTCCAGTTGATTGATGGCCGTACTGGGATTAAAATTGGCTCCTCGTAGCCAGGGTTGGTCCTTGGCCCATGCCTGTGCCTGTTCTTGGGTCCATCTTTCGTGTTTGCCGGCTTTCCCGTGTTGGCTGCATGAAAGCAGCAAACAGCCTGTGATAAGGCCCATGAACACATTGCTGATAATGCTTTTATACATAGTTCTCTGATTTTTAGAGTTCTAATTGAGTATACCTCTGTTTAATAACCTTATTATAAGCAGCTTTCGTGGTATTGGAAAGGAAAGAATTATTTATCCATATGGTTGCCTTCGGTTTATTGCTGATCATCCTGTTGAAGGTTCTTTTAATTTGTACGCGTGTTAATCCCAATCCTTCTCCAAATTTTTCAAAATGTTCCCGTTTCAATTTCTTTTTCTTTCCATCCAATGTCAAGGCAAGTTCTTCTGTGTCTTCCGGGAGCACTATGGATACATTTAAAAGGTCGTACGCGGGAGATAAAACCCATCCTGAAGGACTTTCGATCATTGAAAAGTTCTTAAGATGCATATCATTATTTCCGGTTAGAAATGAAAAAAGGACTAAGTCAAAGAAAAAGATTTTATCAAGTTGGGTGTTCCCGGAATAGTCATGCAATGCCTTTCCAATCTTTTCCATTGAACTTTTATACTTGTCATAGGCTCCTGTAATCTGAAACATATCTATCATATGGATCTTTTCTCCTGTTTTTGTCCGGTCAACTCGTTTTGTTATATAGGACAATTGACCGGATGCCAGTCTGATTAAAGATGAAGAGACAGTGCGTATCCCGAAACTTTCTGCTATTCTCATTGTTACATGCTCATTAGCGGGCATTTCCGGAAATTTCTCAGATGGAGGTTTGAAGATATATTGGCCACCAAGTGCCCCAATTACAGTAAGTCTTGTTTCCGGATCCTTCTTCGTTTTTTTGTTCAGGGAAAGTGATAATTTTGGCTGGATTCCGGGTACGGCAATGTTTCTTTCTACCACGTGTTTGGCAAGCTCATCCATTTGATCCAGGGAGTATTCAATTTTTGGTGGCACTTTTACACCAAAAAAGTCCATAGAACATTTTTCATGAAAGTCCTGCCCTTCATTGAGAGGCTCGTAACAATAAAGGCATCTTTTAGCCATATTTCTCAATGATTGGTTCCACACTAACTGCTCCTATACAGTTCTTGCAACAGGCAAGAAGTAATCCCATACGGTCATTCTTATTGATCTTCCAGTTTTTGGAAGCAATATCCAATAACCAACCTTCGGGGATTAATCCGTCAAAGAATGAAAAGAGACGCTTTTCTTTATAGGGTTTATTGGTAACCGGCATGCTGAACGTTATGAATTCATTTGTATGATCTTTTACAAATTGATGATCGTACTGAAATATATATTCGCCCTCATCCGTTTCTGTAATGATACCTGCCAAATAATCCTTATAAAATACTTTTCCCTGTCTCATTTATCAAGGACTTTACTGTCAACAGGAGCCAATTCATGTCCAAACATACGGAGAACCAGGTTAACCGTATCCATGTTCAGATTTGTTTTACCTTGTTCTATTTTGCGAATCACAGTCAGTGCAACACCCGCACGATCTGCGAATTCTTCCTGAGTAAGATTAACTTCTTTTCTGCGCTCTTTAACAAACGTCGCCAATTGTTTCATTATATGCATATGAATATAAAACATGCAAATATAAATAAATTATATGTAAATAAATATAATTTATAAAATTATTTTGTCAGGAAACAGTTAGCCCTTACTTGTGCATTTTCCCGCAGGTTGTAATAATAAAATGGTATGTCAAAACTGTGATATACCCCCAAACCCATGGCGCCGGAAAGTTGGAACATGGCGTTTTCATCCACACTGCTGCACTCAATGACTCCTTTTGCCGAGTTGATGCGTGCATCGGCAAAATGCGGTGTGAATCCAAAACGACCCTGATCATCAACGGGCATATAGGAGCCGAGGCTTTCCTCTGCCGAGGCGGGAGTTTGGTCCCGTTTCCAGTTGATTGGATTGATGACCAGTCCGACGTGGTTTGCCATCACAATATTCGCACCGGGTGCCACCGAAGGGGATTGGGTGTTGTAAGAAACGATGACCCCGGTGTCGTCGGCCCCCTCGGCAAATTTTAAAAAGGGATTGGCGTTCATATACCCGGTAGTGACAGGGTACCCAATAACGTAGGCACAAACCATCCGCGCGTAAACATCGGGATGATGTGGCATGTATTTACTCAAAAGGATCAACAATACCTGGGCACCCTGGGAATGTCCCACCAGGATGAAAGGCTTACCTTTGTTGTAGTTCTTAATGTAGTGGTCAAATGCGGCGATGACGTCTTTTGCCGGGATGCTGTCAATGACGGCCCAGCGTTCATCCGTGGGCAGGGTAAGGGTATAAGCGGCATCGGCTTGCCTGTAATAGGGGGCGTAGATGTTTCCTACCGTTTCAAAGGCCGTTGCCTGCCTGTCGAAAGCATTCCGGGACCCGTTGAGCATCATGGGGTGATCAACAGCGCAAAAGTCGGGCTCCAAGGGATATGCCTTGTACCAGGCAGTAGGGTACACATAGAAAACATCCGCATTCATTGAGCCGTTTGCAGGAAGCGATAACCAGTTTTCAGTTTTCGAATAATCGGTGGCAGGGTTTTCGTCTTTTTTATTTAATGTGTCACAGGAATAAAATGACAGACTAATGGATGTAACTAAAAATAAGCTAGTTAAATTAAATCGACTCATTATTAATTCTTAAGTATTTCAATTAATTTTTTATTGATATAAAGTGTTTCTCTGCCGACTTTTTGTGATTCCAGAACACTTGTTTTTTCCAGCTCTTTTAAATACCGGGAAGCGGCTTTTCTCTCGACACCCAATCTGTTTACCACAAAATCAATTTTCGAGTATGGTTGTTCAAAGAGGAGTTCTACAAGCTCTTTCCTGTAAATCTTAGGTGATTCATTTTTTACTTTTATGATTGTTTTGTCTAAAAGATCTTTAATGTTGATTATTCTGGAAATTGTGTCTTTAGATGTTTCTTCTATTGCTCTGAGCATGAACATAATCCAGCTTTCCCACATCCCATCTTGATTTGTCCTGTTCAACAAACGATAATAGTCTGATTTGTTTTTAATTATGTAAGAACTTAAGTACAGGATTGGAACATCAAGTAATCCGTTCAGTATCAAGTAAAGAATATTCAATATTCTGCCGGTTCTTCCGTTACCGTCATAAAAGGGGTGAATACTCTCAAATTGGAAATGTAAGATCGCGAGATTAATCAATGGAGATAATTCATTGTCAGTTTGATTGTAATGATTTATGAAATTTGTTAATAAATCCAGGATCTCAGCTTTATCCTGTGGTGGCGTGTAAACAATTTCCCCGGTTGTGTCATTCTTTAATACTGTGCCGGGTAAGCTCCTGATTCCTGCGGTATTATTAACTAATTCCTGTTGGATGCTTATAATATCATTTACTTTGATAAATCCTTGTTTTTTTGCGATTTCATAACCATAAAAAATGGCTTTTCTGTAATTGACCACTTCTTTAGTTTGTGGCGATAAGGTTGACTTGTTCAAGGCCAAAGCTTTATATAGATCGTCCTGTGTCGTAATAATATTTTCAATTTCAGAACTGTCTTTAGCTTCTTGAAGTATAACAGCATTGATCAACATAGACTGATTGGGTATTGTCAAAGCAATCCCTTTCAGTTCAGCTAAAACTGCAGTTGATTTGTTGGTTTGCCGCAGAATATCAATAGTCTCCACTTTTTCTCTTGGTGGCGGAAGGGGCTTGAGTTTAGAACGTGGTGTATTTTGTCCCATATCTTTTTAATTTGTCCCAAAAATACAAAATTTGGTACAAATAATGCTATTTTAAATGATTCTTTTTATAATTCCTGATCATTTTTCCAAAATCTTTATCCTTTTTTCGCTTTTGGGCAAGGGTGGACTCAAAATGTTCTTTTTCTTTTTCCATCTTAAGGTAATTTTGGTAAGAAGATTTGTCAATTTCACCATTTTGTAAGGCAGCGATTACGGCACAACCTTTTTCTGTTGTATGGGTACAATCTCTAAATTTACAATTTTTTGATACATTCATTATGGTGTCAAACGTTGTGGCAAACCCGATATCTGAATCTGTCAACCCAACTTCCCGCATTCCCGGATTATCAATAAGGATCCCGCCATTTTCCAGGATCAGCAATTCACGGTGGCTTGTCACGTGCCTGCCTTTATTGGTACTTGTACTGATTGTATCCGTTCTCATGAATTGTTCCCCTGAAAGCGTATTCAAAAGAGTGGATTTCCCCACTCCGGATGAACCTAACAGGCAGTATGTTTTTCCTTTTTTGATACATTCTTTGACTGTATCTATACCTCTAAGGTTTTCATTGCTAATGGTAAAGACAGGGACCTGCTTTATCCGTTCCCGTATTTTTGACACCAGGTCCTTCAGTTCCGTCTCACCAATCAGGTCAATTTTATTGAGAATAATAACGGGGGAGACATTTGTTGCATAACAAAGGGTCAGATACCGTTCTATCCTGTTGATGTTAAAATCCCGGTCTACAGCTTGTACAATAAATGCGTAGTCAATATTAGTGGCTATGATTTGTTTTTCACCGTATGTTCCAACGGCTTGTCTTGCTATTACTGTTTTCCTGGGTAATATGGCATGAATAAGTGCCTGGTTGTGGTTGTATGGAGAAACGACAACCCAATCACCAGTGGCAGGAAAATCAGCCCGGGTGACGGCTGTAAATCTCAGGTTTCCAATAATTTCGCCATCGTATTCTTTGTCAACCGTTTTCACGGTGTACCGTTCCTTGTGTTCAGCAATAACCCGTCCTATTGTAAAAGCAGCAAGATCATGCTCTTTTAGGTAGTTATCCAGTGCATGGTAGTATCCCAGATCTTCAAGTGTCATATCTTTTTTCCTATATAAAAGGCATAGCCGTAGTATTTGTAATACCGCCTGTACAAGTTTTCTTCGTGCCTTTGATTGGCAATGAATCCTTCGGCGAATTTATTCCCGGCGTGCGTTTTCAGGAAGTTTTCCTGAACCGAAACCTGTGGATCGTAAAAGTGTTCCGTCCAGCAATGATCCGGTAAAATAAAAGTGGCTACCGGGATGTAACCTGCTTTCTGCAGTTGAGCCACCTTGTTCGCAACAGTATCTATTCCGGGGTAAGCGTCCATCCAAAATTCTTCAATTTCTTTTGGCCGTACTTCCGTGAACCAAGATGCTTCAGACACGGCTATATACCCATCTTTTTTCAGGTATTTGCGCCATTCCCGGAGGCCTTTTTCAAAGCCGATGTTGTAGATGGCTCCCTCGCTCCAGATTAGATCCAGCTCTTCTTCCTTGAAGGGCAGATCATCCATTGACCCTACAATACACTTCACCCTGTCTTGCAGGTTTAATCTTGTTGCGTTTGCATTGAACAGATCCACGAAAGTGGGAAAAAGGTCAACGCCTGTTATCTTACCCGGTATTTGGCCGGCCAGGGTCATGGTTTGGCCACCGGTTCCGCAACCCAGATCGGCTACGTGCGCCTCTGCAGACAGATCATCTGTGAAACTCAATGCTTTAAGAGTTACTTCAGGACTGCCCGGGCCCTGACGTTGTGTTTTTGAATAGTATTCAACAATAAGGTTCACGTCAAAATCGTGAATTGAATGAAATTCACTCATGATAGTATAAATTTATTTATTGATATGATAGTAAATATTGGAATAACCCAGGCAGGAAAATGCAAGGGTTGCATACAGGATAATCAAGGTCTTTCAGGACTTTGATTATTTACTTCACCGAATCCGAAATAGATTTAAACATCCAAAAGTTTTACAATACAAATATATATTTATTTTTGATATTGTACCTTTACCTGTCTGTTATATGAGATTATGAAGAAAATATTGATCTGCACCCTTAGTGTAATTTTTCCATTGATAGCAACCGGCAGTTGCGATACCCAGGGCAACGGGAACAATCCGCCTCCTGAAATAATCCCTCCTGAATCTGAAATGGAGTCTGTTGTGTATCTTTCCAAACCGGATGGCTCGGCAAAATTTGAACTCCGGGAGGGGCTTGTCAATAAGGTTACAAATCCATATTTGCCAACCATCAAGGTGGATACCAATCAACAATACCAGCAGGTGGATGGTTTTGGCTTTACTTTGACCGGAGGGAGCGCGAAATTGTTGTGGGGGATGACTGCCGAGTCTAGGGACGCAATGCTTGAACAATTGTTTGGAGTTGACGGGGACGCCATTGGGACCAGTTACCTGAGACTGAGTTTGGGTTCCTCGGATCTGGATGAGTATACGTTTTCATATAACAGTACTCCAGGCGATGTAGAAATGAATGATTTTGATCTGGGCTACGATCGCAGGTACCTTATTCCGGTGCTCAAGATTATTTTGGGCATCAATCCCGAAATCCGTCTGATGGCATCGCCCTGGTCTGCCCCGGTATGGATGAAAACCAATAATTCCACCGTAGGCGGCCGGCTAAAAACGGAGTACTACAGGGCCTACGCGCTTTATTTTGTGAAGTATATACAGCAAATGCAGGCAGAGGGCATTGTGATTGATGCCGTTACGGTGCAGAACGAACCGCTTCACGGAGGCAATAACCCGAGTATGGAAATGAGCCCCGCCGAGCAGGCGGAATTCATTAAGAATCACCTGGGTCCTGCTTTTACAGCCAACAATATTGAAACGAAAATTGTGATTTACGATCATAACTGCGACCGCCCGGATTACCCGCTCACCGTTTTGGCAGATGCGGAAGCTGCAAATTATATTGAAGGCACCGCTTTTCATCTTTATGGCGGTGATATAAGTGCCCTGTCTACCATTCATGATGCCCATCCCCATAAGTCGCTTTACTTTACGGAGCAATGGATAGGAGCTCCCGGAAATTTTGCCGGGGATGTTCAATGGCACATGCGCGAGGTCATTATCGGATCCATGCGCAACTGGAGCCGGATTGCTTTGGAATGGAACCTGGCCTCAGATCCCAAAACCAGTATTCACACCCCGGGAGGTTGTACCAGCTGCCTGGGAGCCATTACTATAGATGGCAACAAGGTTACCCGTAATCCGGCTTATTACATAATTGCCCATGCAGCCAAATACATACGTCCCGGCTCTTATCGCATAGAATCCGCCTATTCGGGCAATACGGACGACTTGCCCAATGTAGCCTTCCTGACCCCGGACAATAAAGTAGTGATTCTGGTGTTGAACAACATAGATACAAAGCAGATATTTAACATAGAAAGTAACGGCACAACCTTCACCACTGAACTTGCCGCTGGCGAAGTAGCCACTTACGTGTTGTAAGGGTACGTTGCACACATTGTTCGTTTGCCTCATAATGAGGCAGTTACGCAAATCGACCCCCGGGGGGTGGATTTGCGTAACCGGCTGAAAATCAGCCAAACGAACAATGTGTACAACGTACCCTTTTTGTGATTTTTTCTGAGGTTGTGCGAATAATAAGTAGAATCAAAAAAACGCACAATATGAAAACGAAACGAATAATGCTGATAGTATGTTGTATATCAGCTTTTTGCGTGGTGTCGGCTCAGTCTGTCACAACCGCGACCGCAACCGCGACCACAACCACAATCACAGATAGTTCTGACCGGAAAGCAGAAGCTATTTCTTTGATAAATATGCCTGAACCCACTTTCCAGCCCATTACGCCACAACCTGTTGATCCCCGTATGTTAGAAGATATGGCCCTGGATCAACCGAACACTTTTGAACCGGTTTATTTTGAAATGGATGATGGTATCCGGATTTATACAGCCAAATATAAACATCCATCAAATACCAAAGTGATCCTGCTACATGGTGTTATGGGATCAAGTTACAATTTTAACCGGATGGCGGGACTTCTCAGAAAGGCTTTAGATGCAGAGATATGGGCCATGGACTTCAGAGGTCACGGGAATTCAGAGGGGATACCGGGAGATGTTCCGGAGAACGATCAGTATGCCAAAGATCTTAAGCAGGTCATAGAAGCAATACGGGCAGGCAACCCCGGCAGCCGAATCATTGTTGCAGCGCATTCTATGGGAGGCGGTATTGCCCTTCGTCAACAGATGCTGACGGATCATGCCAGGGTGGAAGGCTACCTTTTATTTGCACCCCACCTGGGTCACGATGCTCCTACTTTGCTCAATGCACAACCGACTGAATCCGGACAAGAAGGTCAGATTCAGGAAAAACCGATAGAAGAACCTTTTCTAAAAATACATATCGAACGATTGATTGGAATATCTTTGTTGAACAAACTGGGTATACACGACTATGATTCCTTGCCTGTGCTGTTCTTTAATGTCCCTGAAGATACACCTTTGAGGAGGTATACCTTCAGAAGCAATTACAGTATGGCTCCGCAGGAATACAAAAAAGCACTGAATGCCCTGGATGTTCCCACCCTCATCATTGCAGGAAGCGAAGATGAAGCGTTTTCATCCAGGTATTATAGGCCGGCAGTTCAGGGATACGACCTCATTGAAGTGCTTATTGTGGAAGGAGCCAGCCATAACGGGATAAGGCAGCATCCCACGGCAATAAAAGCGGCCGGGGAATGGGCACAAAAAAACATGATAATTGAATGAAAGACAACCCGGGAAAGGATATTCAGGAACAATTTGTCAGGATAATTGAAAATAACCAGGGGCTCATTTATAAAGTGGCCCACGCTTACTGCAATGATCGGGAGGAACTCCAGGACCTGGTACAAGAGATCATATTTCAACTTTGGAGAAGTTTCAAGAACTATGACCAACAATACAAGATCAGTACCTGGATGTACCGGATCGCATTGAATGTGGCCATTTCACATATCCGTAAAAGCAGGGTGAGGGAAAAGCACCATATTTCACTGGATTTGCATCTTGTCTATGTTGCCGGGGAAGAAAAGAGCGTAATGAGCGAAATGAGCGAAGAGATAGGATTACTCAGGCAATTCATCCATGAACAGAATAAGCTGGACAAGGCGTTGCTCTTGATGTATCTGGACGAAAACAGTTATGCCCAGATAGCTGAAGTTTTGGGAATATCGGTCAGCAATGTAGGTACCCGACTGGGAAGGTTAAAACAAAAAATGAAACAATATATAACCATAAATATGCAATGAAAGAAGAGGATAAATTCCGGGAATTGTGGAGTCAGCATGAACAACAATTACAACAGCAGGTGAGTATCAATACCGATTTGTTGCGGAAGATCAATATGGATAAGGTTGAAAAAAAAATGAAGAGCCTGGTTCGTATTAAAGCTATAGCATTGAGCTTTTATATATTAATTGGATTTCTGTTGATTGGATATATTGTTGCAAAATGGCCCCAGCCTGTGTTTGTGATCTCAGGCGTTATTTTGGCTGTCCTGGCTTTTACGATAGTATATACTTCAGTAAAGGAGCTGAAGTTGATACTGACAATAGATTATTCAGCCACCATCAGTCAATTGCAGAAACAATTACTGAACATCAGAAGTGTGGTAATAAAATACCTGCGGAAACTAATATGGATATTTCCATTATATATGGCTTTTGTAGTCTTGTTTTTTGATCTTGTTTTTGGAATAAACATAATTCAGCACGGTGACAGGATATGGATCCTGATGCAAAGTGTTATCAGTGTTTTCGTTATGATACCCTTAGTTGTTTGGATGCTAAAAAAACTTGTACCTGAAAATGCAGACAAAAAGTGGATGCGTTGGATTCTAAAAGGCAATGGCACACAGATAACGGAAGCTTTGGAATTACTAAGAGAGGTAGCAATTCGCTAAAAGGGTACGTTGTACACATTGTTCGTTTAATTGATAATCAATAAGTTACGAAAAACGACCCCCGGGGGGGTAGTTTTTCGTAACTCCCTCATTCTGAGGCAAACGAACAATGTGTACAACGTACCCTTTTTTCCTATCTTTGCAACCTATGGAACAAAGGGACTATATTCTAAGGGAAATAGAGAAACTGGGCGTGATACTAAGGGCTATCATGACCAAAATTTTCGGAGGGAATGCCAATAACCCGCTTCCGCAAGAGAAGCAATTTGAAGAAGTCACTCAAGAACTGTTGGAAAATGCAAATTTTGATCTGAGAGCATTTATCCGGATGGATGATGCCCGGGCAATCAAATACCTGGAGGATAGGATGGATTTCAATATTCCGAACCTGGAAGATCTGGCCCTTATTCTTGAAAAGTTGGGAGTAGCAGAGCCTGGAGCCACAGAACCGCTGCCACCGCTTTCGTTGAATGCAGAACCGGGCATAAACGAGCCGCTGATGGCAGGGCCGTTTGAACTGCAGCTGGTCGAAATCCGCTACTTGTCATTGAAGAAGGCCCTTTTAATCCTGGAGCATTGCAGGGATACTGATCATACGTATTCTTTTGAGCGGGAAAGCCGCATAGGGGCATTGAAAACAGCAGTTGAGGAGCCCGATGTGGTTATTGATATAATTGCAGCAGGTGAAGCAAAGTCGGAGAATCAGGAGGAAGAAAAAATTGCCGAGGTGAAGTCCGCGGGTATTGTGATAGGTCAGACACAGGATGCATTGGATCTGATGGCCAACGCCGATTATCTGGGTGCCCGGAAGATCATGATCCGGGAAGAACACCTGGATCCTGCCTTCTTTGACCTGAAAACAGGGATTGCCGGGGAGATCCTTCAAAAATTCACCAATTACCGGGTACAATTGGCAATAATTGGCGATTTTTCAAAATACCCGGGGAAAAGCATCCGGGACTTTATCTTTGAAAGCAATCGTTACGGAAGGATCAATTTTGTCAGCAGCCGGGAAGAAGCCATTGAAAGACTCAACAAATAACAGGAAGTCCGGAATGCACAAAAAAGAACAGGAACAAGAACAGGATCAAAAACAGGAACAACAAAAGAAACAGAAACAGGCACAGTCACAGGGCCAGGAACAGGTTTTTTTTGAAAACAGGGAAGCTTTCAGAAGCTGGCTGGAAAAGCACCATGACAACAGTCCCGGCATCTGGATGATCTATTATAAGAAACATACGGATAAACCGTGTATCGAATACCGTGAAGCCCTGGAAGAAGCTCTCTGCTTTGGGTGGATTGACAGCACACTGAAAAAAGTGGACGAGGAGCGATACCTCAGAAAATTTACACCCCGCAGAAAAGGTTCCAAATGGTCGCAGGTCAACATCAGGATCGCACAAGCCCTGATCCGGGAGGGAAAAATGACGCGCGTTGGACTCGGCAAATGGGAAAACCATAAACCGCTCAAAGAGCTGCCCGGGAAAGAGATCCCGCTGCCGGAATTCCTCCGGGAAGCCTTTGGGCAGAATGAACCGGCGTTGGAAAATTTTCAAAATCTTGCGCCGAGTTACAGGCGGCAGTACATCTTGTGGATCACCTCGGCCAAGACCCCGGAAACCGTGCAGAAAAGGATCAGCGAGTCCATCGGCCTTTTGAAGGAAAACCGGAAATTGGGAATGCGCTAAACTTTTCCGGGCGTTAATCCTTGATCATATCCTTAAAGGCAGATCCGAAGATCAGGTACGCGGTATTTCCGCCAATGGTGCCCTCGTTTTGTCCCCAAAGGAAAGGCCAGTCGTCGTAGTTCTCAAAGTGGTCGGGCTGTCTGAACAATAATCCGGGTGCTACATTGCCGGGGATAAACGAGAAGTCGGCCCTGTTGTTTCCGTAAAAGACCTCTTTGGGACGGGAGGCGCCCACGGTGGCTACCAATGAATAATTGTGGTACGGATGGCAGCCGAACAGCCAGTTGGTTACCTTGAAAGCATGGCTCTTGTCAATAATATCCGGGTAATGGCGGTTGGCAAAGCAGATGGTGGTACCAAAACTGACCACGCCTCCGCTGCCTGCCCAGTTCCCCAGACCGATGGGTACTCCGTAGGGATTGTCCTTTTCAAGCTGCTCAATATATTCTTTGTACTGCATTACATACGGACGGAGCTTCTCTTTGTAAGAGGCATTCATGTGGGGTATGGCGTGAAGCGCAGTCAGGATGGTGTAGCTCACGTTCCGGTCAAGAGCCGGCCATAGTTGTTGCTCAAATTGATCCAGGTAGGATTGTTCTCCGGTGGAGATGTAAAGTTGCAGGTTGGTGGCAAAATTGCCGGAACCGAATCCCCGTCCGCGCCTTTGTTGTGGCATGGCGGCCATCAGCTCCGTGGCCTCTTTCAGCAATCGTTTTGACTGTTGCAATGCCCTTTCCGAAAGGTCGTCGTTATATCCTTTCAAAGCGCGGCTTGCCGAGGCAAACATGGTGGCGGCCGTCTGGTCCAGGAAGGGATTGCGGCTTGTAAATGCCCACATGTCGTCCTTTACTCCGCTGGACCGTCCGTCGGCCGCCACTTCATACGGGCCGAGTTCGGGGTTGTAGGGAAGGCCGTCCGTGATGGAGGCGGCATCGCCCAGGTGGTGGTAATTGTCCAGCACCGAGTTGGAAAGCGTTTGGGCCATATGGCCGATGATCTCGGCCTGAGCCACCAGTTGCATGGTCCCGTGCTCAATAAACTGCAATATGTCGGGCGTCCCGTCGGGACGATGAAGGTCCACGTAACGTTGGTCATGATCCACAAACGTCTGGTCGCGTAATGGTTTGAAGTATTCCCACGTCTGGACAAAGTTTTGTACCACGCTGATGTTCGATCCCGTCTCGATGTCAAAGTCTCCTGCATCAAAAAATCCGCCAACGTTCAGTCCCGGGATTGTTTCCAGTGCTTTGTAAGGGGTGTCGGTTGTGGGGCCCTGACCGTGAAGGTCAAAGTGATCCGTGTTTGGAGGGGCCTGCAGGTACCCTTCTTTGAAAGGTTCCCCGTGCCATACCCTGTACGCCTCGTTCACATACATGTGGTTCATGTGGATGGGGATCCAGATGTCGCTGGTAGCATCGGTAATCTTGTCGTAAACGTTGTCATTTATGATGAAATTGTTTGTTTTACAGTCACCGTATTGGATGTAGTAGATGCCGGGGGTGTTGACCGGGGTGAAATCGAATTTCACGTAATGGTATTTGTAATAATCGCCCCAGGGTTCAATGTTGCCATTGAAAATTTCGGTTGCGTTGCCGTTGTTTTCAATTTTGTAAATGGAGGCTTTTTCCAGCGGTTTATCTTTTTTGTCCAGTTCAATGACGGCAACTTTTTGTTGCCGGGGCAGGTATCCCACCTGGGAAAACCCGATATTCGGTTCCCGGATCCATCCTTCCACGGCATTCGGTTCCACGGTCCAGGTAAGCACCTTGCCCGTTTTTCCGGCAGGCAGCAGGCTGCGAACCACAAACCATCCGTTCTGTGCCAGCATACGGCCGTCAAAAAGCATCAGCTCGGCATCCTGCGAAGTGATTGTCACCGTCCGCTCGGGCGCATCGGGTGCCAAAAGCATGGTATGCCCGGTCTCCAGCGGGAGCGGGTCTATGAACCGGCCCGTGCCCCTGTCGTCCGAGGTCACGTAGCCTTTGAATTGTTTCAGTTTCTCAGTATTCGGCCGGGTAATGGTATTTCCCACCACGTAGCGCGGGAACCGGTTGGGACGCCCATCCATCAGGTATGCCTTCCCCCAGTACTGCGACGGCAGGAACTCCAGGTTGAAACCCGCACTTCCTTCCAGTGCCGCGGGAAGGGGCTTGTCCAGGTAAACCGAGATTTCCACTCCTTTTCCTTTTGCCGAGACAACCACGCGCGATTCAAAATCGTAGTCTTCGTAACGCAATACCGACTCTATGGTGTTTGTTTCACGGTTAACCTTCCGGGTGGGTATCGCAGGCACCAGGTCCCATTGCTCCGGCGTGTTGGAGAGCCTCACGGCACCGCCCTGCGCCGTCCGGACGCCATGGTGAATGAGTTCAATACCGGCTGTTTTCTCATCGTTAAACCCCCCGGTGAAAAGGTTGCTGTATACCAACACGTTAACGCCCTGAGTCTGAAAATATTCCAGATCGTTCAGTTTTAGTTCCTGGCCGTTGGCTTGATTGAATGTCGCAAATGACAATACAAAAAGAGATAGAAAAATGTGTCGTTTCATCAGGATCATAAAAAAAAATATACTGTTTTGATTGCCTTAATTGCAAAAGGTTTAATGGGTTATGCTCAAATCTATTATATTTGCGAAAGGGGGTGCAACGCACACATTGTTCGTTTCCCTCATAATGAGGAAGTTACGAAAATCGACCCCCGGGGGGTTGATTTTCGTAACAGGCTGAAAATCAGCCAAACGAACAATGTGTGCGTTGCACCTTCCCCCTCCAACTGATTGATCATGATTATAGCACAAAAAGAGGATGTTGTCATCAGGGAGCTGAGGGTATCAGATATCCCTAAACTGGCTGAATATTCTAACAACCAAAAGGTAAGTATCAATCTAAGAGATGCTTTCCCCAGTCCCTACACAAAAGATGATGCCGTCCGGTTTGTGGAAATGGCCGGCAGACAGGATCCCAAAACCATTTTTGCCATTCAATATAAAGGAGACTATGTGGGAAATATCAGTCTGGCCCCGGGTTCAGATGTGTATCGTAAAAGTGCAGAGATTGGTTATTTCATTGGAGAACCTTTCTGGAATAAAGGCATTGTCACCAAAGCCGTCCAGCTGATCACACGTTACGGATTCGAAAACATGGACATCGTCCGGATTCATACCGGTATTTTCGAATACAATAAAGCTTCACAAAGAGTCCTTGAAAAATGCGGGTTCCGGAAGGAGGGGATTTTTAGAAAATCCATTTGCAAAAACGGAATAATGTATGACGAGATCAGGTATGCTTTGATCCTGGAAAAGTAAGAATTTATGGATATAATAATAGCAATAGGCAGTATCAATGCGTTCTTCTTTGCATTCCTGATCTTGACAAAATCCGGGAAAGAAATATCTGATAAAATACTGATAGCCTGGCTGGTTTTTTTTGGAATAAATCTGTTAACAGGGTTTTGTGCTGTTAAGACTGTATTTGGCAATACTATTATTCCGGGAATTTTGGCTGCCATTCTTTTCATCTGTCATTTTCCGTTTCTTTACTTATATGCAATATCGTTAACCCGACAAAATTTCAAATTAAATCCAAAATTATTGATTCATCTTATACCGGTACTCTTGATGACAGGTAGCATGATCCCTTTCTTCAGATTTAATGGTCCGGAACAGAAAGACATTGCCTATGGCTACGGAGATGGTGTCTATCGGGTGGCTCTTCCCATGTTGGTGATGATTGTTTCTTCGGCCATATATCTGACAGCCACAGTAAAAACCATAAGAAAACATAAAAATGCGATAAAAGACACCTTTTCTTACACAGAAAACATCAATATGAACTGGGTCCAAAGCATTGTATACCAATTCATAGGGTTGTTTTTACTCATTGTTGTGGTTTTTGGATTGCTGAGCTTCAGACAACTTAATATTGCCATAACAGATTATATACTATACACGGGTCTTGTGCTGATCATCTTTTTTATTGGATACCATGGATACAAACAGAGAAAAGTACATTATCCTGATACCGGGACACAGGTTCCAGAACCAAAAACAGAGATAAAAAGTGATCTTGATCAGGCAGACAAGCTAATGCATTCCCTTCTTACAGTTATGGATGCACGCAAACCCTTTCTGGATCCCGGGCTTACCATTTATACCCTGGCTCAAATGATGGAAATACCTGCCCACCAATTGTCAAGATTGCTGAATATTCACATGAATCAATCCTTTTTTGAGTTTATCAACAGATACCGAGTAAATGAATTCAAGTCTATACTCAATAAAAAGGAATTCAGGCATTATTCCATATTGGCTATTGCCCTGGAAGCGGGGTTCAATTCAAAAGCATCTTTTAACCGGATTTTTAAACAAATAACCAATTCCACTCCTTCTGAATACAGGAAGAAGATGTCTCAATAAAGGAATTTGAGACGACAGATACATTACATGCTTCTATTTTTGCCGCCGATTAACATAAAAAGCAAAAATGAATACAATTGTAAGTGACATGTTGACTGGAAGTGAAATTTTCAATACAAGATTTCTTCATTATTCCTGGATTATCCCAACAGGTCTTTTTATTACGGCTGTCTTTTTGATGGTCTATGCTTTCAGAAGGCCCGGTAAAAAAAGCAGTTCAATTCTCAAAGGATTCCTTTCTTTGGTTTATGTGTTCTCCGGATTAAGTGTATGGCTGGGGATGCATGAAGTGGATGCGATATCTGCCATTTCCGGAGCGATCCTATTATGGTTCTATGCCCTGCTTTTCTTAATGGATGCCATCTGGTGGCAAAAAATTGAATTCAGGATTCCTGAACGAACAGATCTTAAAGTGGCTATGATACTTTTGATATTATTAGGCCTTCTATATCCGGTAATTGAAATGTCTTTTGGCTATTCATGGCCAAAAATGGTGCTCTTTGGATCTGAATGTCCCACCACCACATTTGTTTTGGGACTTTTAACGGGATCCCTCCCCAAAACGAATAAATGGATTATCGGCTTTCTGGCCACTAATGCAGTCCTTGTAGGAGGGTATGTGGGATTCAACGGGTTCATCGTGGATGCGGTAACATATCTTCCGGCCGGAATTATCAGTTGGATAATGATGATACGTTATTGGAAAAAGGCACCTGTTAAAAAAATTCCGGTGATGATCGTAGCACTCGTTTTAACAGCAAGCTTGACAGGTTGTACAAAGATCAACCAGGAACACAAAGAAGCTGCGACTCTCAATATCAGCAACATTGATTTCCAGTCCTTGAAAACGGGTACATTCCGGGGGTATTACCAGGGCGGTATGTACGGATGGCGGGAAAACGAATGCCAGGTTACGGTAGATTCAACATCAACCGGATCTGTTCAGGTGGTTGCCGTTGAATTGATCAGAAGTGTGGAAGACCGTCCCCATTCTTTTTTTGCAGAACTTTATCAAAGAGTTATTGACAGGCAATCGCTGCAGGTAGATGT
This sequence comes from uncultured Muribaculaceae bacterium, assembly GCA_964542305.1. GTDB lineage: Bacteria > Bacteroidota > Bacteroidia > Bacteroidales > UBA932 > DMER64. The sequence continues at coordinate 33,494 of CAZITX010000016.1, forward strand.
AATTACCGGTGCCACATTGACTTCCAGAGCCCATTTAAAAGCCCTTGAAAATGCGTTAATCAAAGCAAAACTATAAAACAATGAAAACTGTTGTAATATCTTATTCACGTACAGGGAATAATCAAACCCTGGCAGAAGCCGTAGCTGCCGAATTATCTGCAGATCACGTAACCATTACTATGCCCGGTGAAAAGTCTTTCTTTTCCATCGGGATGGATATGTTGTTTAACAGGACACCAAAAGTCATCGCAGCAAATGAAAAGCCCGGGGATTACGAGAAAGTGGTCTTTGTGGGGCCGGTATGGATGGGGCAAATTGCATCTCCGCTCCGCTCATCTTTCAAGAAGCATAGGAACAAACTGCAGCAGTATGCGTTTGTCTCCATAAGCGGAGGCGCAGATGGCCCGAATACCAAACTGACGGCAGAACTGAAGAAACGATTTGGCAAGGATCCGGCGGCTGTGGTGAATTTTTTGATTGCCGAGATGCTTCCCGCGGACCCCAAACCCACCCGAGAACAAACCGAGGCCTATCGCCTGGATGAAGTAAAAGCAAAAGAACTGGCCGGGAAAGTAATGGAAGAATTAAAAACGTTCTCATGAAGACTTTCATCAAACAACATCCTCTTTTTTCGTATTTCCTGGTCACATTTATTGTTTCCTGGGCAGGAATTTTGGCGGTTTCTATCTTCCTGGGAATGCCGGCTACGAGCGACAAATTTGAAAGTATTGGGCCTATAGCCCTGATCCCCACTTTATTGGGACCTCCAATTGTAGGAATTATTTTTACACATCTTCTGTATGGTCGGGAAGGACTTCGTTCTTTACTGGCAAGATTCCTAAGGTGGAAAGTGCCTGTAAAATGGTACCTTATTGCTTTGTTATTTGTCCCGGTAACCTTATGCCTGATACTTTTTATACTGTCACGATTTTCTCCTGCCTATTATCCGAAGATCCTATTACAACCGGACAAAACCAACGTTATCATTACCGGCATTTTAACCGGTTTATTCGGAGGAGGGCTTTTTGAAGAAGTGGGATGGACGGGATTTGCCACACCCGAGTTACGAAAACGTTATGGTGTAGTGAAAACCGGTTTGATCCTGGGTTTTTTCTGGGGATTATGGCACTTTCTTCCCGTATACTGGGGAAGTGGAAATGTTAACGGAGAACTGGATTGGTCGCTATTTCTTCCGGGACTGTTTTGTCATTACACGGTATTGGTCCCTTACCGCGTTCTACTGGTATGGCTGCACGAACAAACCAAAAGCCTGCCCCCGGTCATATTGATGCATGCCAGTCTGACAGCATTTATCCTCTTTATCCTGAATCTGAATGAAGGAGGATTGCCGTTATTTGTTTATTATACATGCTTTTCGCTAATCTTGTGGGCTATGGTTTGGCTTTGCGCAAAAAAGGTACGTCGTACACATTGTTCTTTTCCCTCATAATGAGAGAGTTAAGAAAAACGGCCCCCGGGGTCTCGTTTTTCTTAACTGGCTGATAACCAGCCAAAAGAACAATGTGTACGACGTACCCTAAATCCGAATCCGAAGGATTGTAACCAGAAGAAATAATAAACGTCATTAATAATGAACTTCTAACTGAACATTTAAATATTATTAGTGATGAGAATTTTTACATTATTCTTTTTTTTCCTTTGTCTGGGAGCAAACAGTTCTATAGTAATTGCATCTGATTATTACGAACGCGGAGAGTCTTTTATATCGGCAGATCATGACAATACCATTGAAGCCGGAGAATTCTATGTAGATAATAATGGTGTAAAAATCTGGTATAAGGTGTCGGGTGAAGGACCCGTATGTATTTTTCCATCAGCGGGATGGGGGCCCGGTAGTGAGCTCTATTACAACAGTATGAGTGAGCTGGAGTCCTTCTTTACCATGATATATCTTGATACCAGAGGAACGGGAAAGTCAGACAGACCCCCGATAGAAACTTATACCACAAAAAACATTTTGTCCGATCTGGAAGCTGTACGAAAGAATATTCATTCAGAAGAGATTTGGTTGATTGGACATTCAAAAGGTGGTGCCTTGGTCTTGAATTATGCTCACGGACACCCGGGTAAAATCAGGGGCATTATTCTTATTGATGCATCAGGCGGGATCAATACACCACCTGAAATAATGCAAAAAATGATGATGGAAAGACAAAATGAATCGTGGTTTGCTGCAGCGTCTGAATATTTCAAAAGAGAGCCTCGTGATGAAGAAGACTGGATTACCGGAACAAGGGCAATAATGCCTATGTATTTTTCTTCCACCGTAAGTTTTCTGAAAAACAAAGAGGAAATGATGAAAACAAGTTTGTCATACGACGCATTCCTGGGACAGAAGTACTGGTATGATTGCGAAAACAATTTGCAATATATCCTTCCAAAAATTGATATTTCCGTGTTGATAGTGGTAGGTATGGACGATTTTATCTGTGGCCCGTATGTAGCAAAAGATCTGCACTTTGAACTGAATAATTCAAAATTGTTGCCCATAAAAGACGCGGGTCATTTCCCCTGGATGGAACAACCGGATCAATTCTACGAAGGAGTGCAACGCACCCTTTGTTCTTTTCTCTCACAATGAGGAAGTTACGAAAATCAACCCCCGGGGGGTCGATTTTCGTAACAGGCTGAAAATCAGCCAAACGAACAATGTGTGCGTTGCACCCTAAATCTTTCTATCTTTACAAAAAAATACCATGACACAAATCCTATCTTCATGTGGCTTGCTGTGCAATGAATGCGAGTTCTACGGCAACCAATGTGCCGGTTGCTACCGGGTAAAAGGCGCGCCTTTTTGGGCAGCCGAACACACTGCAGAGGGAATATGCCCTTTGTTCAAATGCGCTGTTGTAGATAAAAAATACAGCAGTTGCGGACAATGTCCGGATTTGCCCTGCGAATTGTTTATACGTATGCAGGATCCAAACTCCTCTGATGAGGAACATCAGAAATCACTTAAGGAAAGGGTAGCCAGACTTAAAGAGCAGCTAAAAGCATAGAAGCATAGAAGCATGAAAGCATGAAAGCATTTTGGCGCATTAAGGTCTCATTTCTTTTTGTCTTACCAGCTCTTTTTATCGGGTTGGCGGTACTGTCCTGTTGCTCCCGGACGGATAAGTGGGGGAGGTATTCGCCTCAGGAGGCGGGGCGATTGGTGATAGAGGAGTTGCTTTCACGCCCGGAGTTCATGATGTTGTTGTATCAGGGGCAGGGTGCCAATCTGGAGTCCGGAAGTGAGCAGGGGCAGGGTGCCAATCTGGAGTCCGGAAGTGAGCACGAGCAGGGCGCTAATCTGGAGTCCGGAAGTGAGCAGGAGCAGGGCGCTAATCTGGAGTCCGGAAGTGAGCTGAAGCCCGAAAGCAGCCGGAACCGGGAATTTGGTGTTTACGGGATTCATTATGCCGAGGCTTGTGCGGGGTTTGGGGCGGTGCGGCTGGCGGGCGCGTTGAAGGATTGGGCGTTGCTGGAAAGGCTTGCGCAAAGGTATGCGGTGGAGCGGACAGATGCCGTGCCCAACTCGGCAAATCACGTGGATGTGAATGTTTACGGCATTTTGCTGCTGGAGCTGTACCGGGTGGGGACAGGCACGGCCTTTGGCCGGCAAGGGATGGCAGGTGTGCAACAGAAGCAGGGGATGGCAGGGGTGCAACAGAAGCCGGGAATGGAAGGGGTGCATGGAATGGGGACGGGCGTGGCCACTGGCCGGCAGGTGATGGAAGGGGTGCATCAGGAGCCCGAAAGGGAAGGGGTAAACCGGGCAGGGGTGTGGGAGGCGTTTCTGGAGCAGGGATTGCGGTATGCCGACGGGCAGTGGGAGGATCCGTTGCCGGGTGGGTTGACACGCCAGGTGCGTTTTTGGATTGACGATATCTGGATGATTGCCTCGCTGCAGATCCAGGCATACCGGGTGACCGGTAATCCTGAATATTTGAACCGGGCGGCCAAAGTGGTGACCGCGTACCTTGAAAAGTTGCAGCAGCCCAACGGCCTGTTCTACCACGGCACGGAAGGTCCGTTCTTCTGGGGAAGGGGAAACGGCTGGGTGGCCTCGGGCCTTGCCGAGTTGTTGACCGAGTTGCCCGCGAGCGATCCGCACTACAGCGCCATCCTTGCCGGGTACCGCGCCATGATGGAGGCATTGTTGCAGCAGCAGGGTGATGACGGTCTGTGGGGGCAGCTCATAGATCACCCCGAGTCCTTCAGGGAAACCTCGGGCAGTGCCATGTTCGGATATGCCATGCAGGTGGGGGTGAACAGGGGATTGTTGCCGCGGCGGATCTACGGAAAGGCGGTTGAACGGGCGTGGAAAGGTCTCGGCAAATATTTAAATGAGGACGGAACTTTGCGTGAAGTATGTGTGGGAACAGGCCAAAGCACGGATATTAATCACTACCTTACACGTCCCCGCGTGGCGGGAGACCTACACGGACAGGCTCCCCTGCTATGGTTTGCATATAGTTTGATAGCACCTTGATAAACAGTAATATAAATAATGAAATTTTCCACATTTATCTTTTTTGTCCTTTTTTTTGCCGGTTGTGAACCGTTTAGCTACAAATACAATATCATAGTCACGGAAGTGCCCGTTAACCTGGGTGCCTTGAACTCGGCATATGACGATTGGAATTCAGATCTGCCTTTTCCTTACGAACGGTCCGAGATCTGGTTTTCCTCGAACAGGAACTCCTATGGAGGAGAATTTGACATAGTTGCCGGCAGGCTGGATCTTTCGTACCATGAAGGCCACAACATCCTGGATCTAAGTACGGGGAACGAAGAATACGTTGCGTCTGCCCCGGCCTTGTTGCCTGTGATAAATTCCTCGCACGATGAGCTGGGGCCGCACAGCTTTCTGACCGGGGAGGATATGTTGTTCCTGTACGCAACAGATCCGGGAGAGGTGTTTGAAATCCGTTTTGTGGAGCTTACCCGCTGGAATTACGGGACCGGGCAAACGGTAAGCGATCCATTGCCAGTTGCGGGTTTGAACGAATCCGGGGACAATCTTTATCCTTTCATAGACGAAGAAAATAGGAAGATCTACTTTTGCAGCAACCGGGACGGGTTGACTTTTGACATTTATTCGGCGCAGTACAATTCGCCCATCTCAAAGCAATCGCTTATAGATGGGGATATAGCGCATATAACAAAGGAAATTGTTTCGAGTGGCTATGATGACAAATGTCCTTATATCTATGGGGATTTTATCGTATTTGCTTCAAACAGGGAAGGTAGTTACGATTTGTGGTATTCCAAAAGATATCATGATGAATGGATGGAGCCCATTAAACTGCAACCTGCCATCAATTCCGAATATAACGAATACCGCCCCGTGCTGTTTCAGGTCCTTGGAGTTGATCTGATGGTATTCTCCTCTGACCGCCCGGGCGGCAAAGGAGGGTATGATCTATATATAGTTAAGATTGGTAATTACTTAAATTGAGTGTAACAAAAGATGAATCAAAAAGTATATGATCTGGCAAAAATGATCGATCACTCCATACTGCATCCCACTTTGACAGATGATGATCTGCGAAGGGAATGTGAAGTTGCCAAAAAATATCATGTAGCATCGGTTTGTGTGAAACCTTATGCCGTGAAACTTGCCGCCGAATTGTTAAAAAATACTGATGTGCTGGTTGGTTGTGTAATAGGATTTCCTGCCGGGAACTCTGCAGTCGATGTAAAGGTTTACGAAGCGATTAACGCTTGCAAGGAAGGCGCTGTTGAAATTGATATGGTTATTAATATCGGTAAAGCTTTGCAGGGAGACTGGGCTTATATTGAAAATGAAATTGAATCGGTTACCGATGCCTGTCATATAAACGGGGCCATTGTGAAAGTGATATTTGAAACAGATTACGTTACTAAAAAAGAAGACCTCATTCAATTGTGCAGGATTTCTACCCAGGCCGGGGCCGATTACGTGAAAACTTCAACAGGTTTTGGTTTTGTAAAAGGCTCTGACGGCAAATATTCCTACACAGGGGCTACCATTCCGAATATTGAATTGATGCGGAAAAGCGTTGGTCCTGAAGTCAAGATCAAAGCTGCCGGAGGTGTCAGGACACTGGACGCATTACTTGCTGTCCGGGAAGCAGGATGTTCCCGTTGCGGGGCTACTGCTACAGCTGCCATAATGGAGGAAGCCTTTAAAAGGTTCGGGCCACTGTAATCCAAACAAGCCGGTTTCCAATTTTTGGGTGGTGATTTACCTTCTTCGCGGAGGAAAATAATTGTACAACACGTTCTCAACATGCCACAGCATGGGGCTCACATCTTTTCCGTCCTCAGAAATGTTGGTGAATACGATGAATGCCGGCTCTCCGTTAAGGATGTCTTTTATTGAAATTTCTTTCCCGTCTTTTGTTATCAGATTGAAGTCAGGCAGCATCATGCCTTCCACTTTGCCTTTGTCCCAACCTTTAAATGTCGGTTCTTCTCCAGGTGTATATGTTTTCTTATCGTCTTTCTTGCCGTTTTTTCCTTTTATTACGTAATCTTTCAGGTAATCATCCATGGGTTTTGATCCTCCGATCGTGCCCTTTTTGTCGGCAACGGTCAGGATGGTCCAGCTCATCTCGTCCGTATTGTCGTTATTTTTTGCCAATGCATTGTTGAATCCACGGATATACACAACAACACCTTCTTTATCAACAACCATTCCGGTTATCCCGTCTTTCATCGGGATTGGTTTCACATGGTGGAGCTTTGCAAGGAAATCGGGCATTTCCTCCGGTGTGTAATAAAAAATCAGGTGCGGATACTCAGACTCATCAAATGATTGGACAGGAGAATTGGTCACAATAACAATGGTCTTGTCCGGCGCATTCTTGTACTTTTTTGGCATTTTTTTCTGTGCATCCATGGTTAAAGGAAAAATGAACAGGGCAGCTACAGCAATGGTTGCAATAGATCTGAGGGAAAAACTCATGATTCTTGTTTTAAGTTAATAATAGACAAAGATAGGGAATTTTGCGCGTAGAACCTGCGCATAACCAGTCTTGCTTACCGCCGTGATACTGAATTTCTCTCTATAAGTTCGGGAGGGAGAAGGATACGGGTTTCCATATCGCGTTTTCCTTCCAGGCTTTGCAGCATGATCTTGACAGCCAGGGTCCCGATTTCATCAGTGGGCTGGCCTATCCGGGTGATTGGCGGATTCATGTAATCCAGGTAGGTGTTGTTGTCAAATGATATAACAGAAATGTCTTCACTGATTTTCAGGCCGGATTCGTTAATGGCTTTCATGGCGCCCAGCAGGATGGTATTGCTGAGGGTGAAAATGGCCGTGGGTTTATTCTTGCTGTTGAGCAGTAATTTGGTCTCCAGGTATCCGTTCATAATGGAAAAATCTTCACCGGATACGAATATTTCGGATTCCAGTCCGGCGTTTTTCATGACATCGCTGTACCCGCGTACCCTTTCTTTGGAGGGCATGGAGTAGGGTGTGCCGCAGATGCAGGCAATTTTTTTGTGTCCCCGGGTCAGAAAATATTCTGTGGCCATCCTGCCTCCCTGGTAATTATTTGTGCTAACATAGGGTAGTCCCGAGTTTTGGTAATAGCGGTCAATCAGAACCACCGGGGCTGAATTTTTGTTGATATCTTCCAAAAAAGAAGGATCCTGTCCGCAGGGTACAGCAATGATGCCGTCCACCTGCCGCGATAACAATGATCTTACTACATCTCTTTCGTCGTGTTCATTTTCAAGTGAGTCTGCCAGGATGACTGTATAACCGTGTTCTTTTGCCTGATGGATGACAATGTTGGATATATAGGAAAAATAAGGATTATCAATATTCAGTATGATTAGTCCCAGGGTATTGGTTTTCCGGGTGCGCAAACCTTTAGCCAACAAACTGGGTGTATAATTACATCTTTTGGCTTCAGCCGAAATTAGCTCTACGGCTTTTTTGCTAATTCGGTATTTTTCAGCCTGACCGTTCAGCACTCTGGAAATAGTTGATATTGAGTACCCGGTGCGCTTGGATATGGAAACCAGCGATTCTTTTTTCATCTTTTTTCCGGTTTATTTCTGGAATAATGCAAGGTAATATAAATATTTTTCCAAATAAAATTTTTGTCATTAAATAATTTTTACCTAAAATTGCACAAACGTTTGCATTAATAACTAAAAGATGGAGAAAATAGCCATAATTGGAAGTTCTAATACCGATTTGGTAATTAAAACAGAAAGAATCCCGGAACCGGGAGAAACAATCCTGGGAGGAGATTTTATGATGACACCCGGGGGAAAAGGAGCCAACCAGGCAGTAGCAGCAGCAAGACTTGGCGGGAAAGTTGCATTTATAACCAAGATTGGAGACGATATGTTTGGAAAAGAAGCGTTGGATCATTATAAAAAGGAATCCATGGATATTTCATGTGTCTTTACAGATCTGGAAGCGCCTTCCGGAACGGCTATTATTTGCGTGGATGCCCATGGAGAGAACTGTATTGTGGTAGCTCCCGGGGCAAATAATAAAATGACCAGGAAGGATATAGATATGGCAATAGACGTAATTGAATCGGCAGACATAATTCTAATGCAACTGGAAACCCCCATGGATGTTATAGAATATGTGGCAGATATTGCCTGGGAAAAAGGGAAAAAAGTGATACTCAATCCCGCACCGGCTGCCGAACTTCCTGAGGATCTTATTAAGAAACTTTACCTGATCACGCCAAACAGTACGGAATGTAAACAAATCACGGGAATTGCCATTAATTCGCCGGCCGATGCCGCTGCGGCTGCCAATGCTCTTCTGGAAATGGGTGCAGGAAATGTGGTTATAACATTGGGAGCAAACGGGGCATACGTTAAGAACCATGATGTTGAGGAATACATACCGGCTGTATTGGTAAAAGCTTTAGATACCACGGCTGCCGGTGACACTTTTAACGGGGCTTTATGTGTAGCGCTTTCAGAAGGGATGGATTTAACACAGGCTGTACATTTTGCCACAAAGGCAGCGGCCATATCGGTAACAAGAATGGGAGCTCAGGCATCCATACCATATAGAAGAGAAATCAGTTGAATTGGAAAAGGGAGAAAAATGAAAAATATTAAAATTTATTCACTATTTATTGTTTTCCTGTTTGCAGCAACCCAAACGGTGCACGCTCAGGAAAGGAACATTACCGGCAACGTAAGGGCTTCCGGTAATGGTTCACCTCTGATAGGAGTCACTGTATACATTCAAGGCACAACGGTCAGCACCGTAACCGATGCACAGGGCAATTACTCCATACAGGTTGATGCCCCGGAAGATATCCTGGTTTTTTCCAGTCTGGGATTTGAAGAAACCCGTACTGTAGCCGGCGATAGAACCGTTATAGATGTCTTGCTGATTGAAACGGCCCTGGACCTGGAAGAGATGGTAATCATAGGTTACGGCAAAACAACAAAAAAGGAAGTGACCGGATCCATTGCAAGCCTTAAACCCGAGGATTTTAACCATGGAACATTTACTACTGCTGCCGGGCTTCTTCAGGGAAAGGTTGCCGGATTGACAGTAGTCAACGCTTCCGGCGGTGACCCTAACGGTAATTTTGAAATATTACTCAGGGGAACCAATTCCCTGTCAGCCGGCCAGGGACCGCTGATCATCATAGATGGTGTTGTAGGGGCTGACATCAGAAATATTAATTACCAGGAAGTGGAATCCATCGACGTATTGAAAGACGGTTCGGCTGCTGCCATATATGGAACACGGGGAACCAACGGAGTAGTGATCATTACCACAAAGAGGGCTCAGGCCGGGACAACACAAGTGGAATACGACGGACAGGTTTCCGTACAAACCGTTCAAAGCAGGGCAATCCCTTTGACTGCAAAAGAATTCACGGAAGTTATCAATCAATACAAACCCGCCGCATCCGGGTCTCTTTACGGAGCAGAAACCGACTGGTTCAGGGAACTTACCAGGACCCCCATCAGTCACAAACATTCATTGGCACTTTCCGGCGGGAGCGAAAAGTTTTCACACAGAACCGTACTTAATATTGAAGATAACCAGGGAATTCAGAAAAAGAACGAATCACAAAAATTCCTTATAAAGACCAATATCAAACAAAGTGCTTTGCAAGGCTGGCTGGATTTTGATTACAACATTTTCGGATCAAAGAGAAAATATTCTCCGGCCAACTACTCGGCTTTTGAACAGGCATTTTACCACAATCCCACAGAACCTGTTTACGACCCTGAAAATGAAGTGTCCGGCGGGTATTACCGCATAGCGGAAATGGCTTATTACAACCCGGTTGCCATGATCAACGAGCAGATACAGGAACGGGAAGCAGATGATTTTGGGGCATCGGTCAGGGCTACGTTAAATGTATTGCCCATTGAAGGGCTTAAATGGGACAACTTTGTGTCTTACAATCAACAACGCTACCAGTCCAATTCTTACCGTACCCGTTATTATCCCAGTTCAATAGGTCAGGATGGGGTTGCCTCCATAAGCAACGAATATACCAACGATATCCAGTACGAAAGTACAGTGAATTACAGCAATACCTTTAATAAACATTCCATTCAGGCCGTTTTGGGGTATGCCTACCAAAGGCAAACCGGTGAATACGGCTCTATGGGCAATCAGGGTTTTGATACCGATGACTGGTTGACACACAACATAGGTGCCGGAACGTCGCTTAAGGAAGGTTTGGCCTCTATGTATTCTTACAAAGAGTCCAATACTTACATAGCTTTCTTTGGAAGGGTCATGTACAATTACGATGAAAAATACCTGGCCTCGGTATCATTGCGCCGCGACGGTTCCAGTCGTTTTGGAAAAGACAACAAGTGGGGTTGGTTCCCGGCTGTAAGTTTGGGATGGAGGTTAGACAGAGAAGAATGGTTGCAGGATGTGGAATGGATCAGTGACCTGAAACTGCGCGCCGGTTACGGTGTTACCGGAAATCAGGATTTTTCCAATTACAAGTCCCTGATGCTTATGAAAGTATCCGGGAAGTTCTTCTACAACAATGAATGGATCAATACATACGCTCCGGCCAGCAATCCCAATTACAACCTGGCATGGGAAAAGAAAGCCGAATACAATGTAGGGATAGACTACGGATTGTTTGATTTCCGCCTGAGAGGTTCAATAGATTATTATTACCGCTTGACATCCAATTTGTTGTATACCTACTCTGTCCCTACGCCCCCTTACGTCTATGACGAATTGTTTACCAATGTAGGTAAGATCAGCAACCAGGGAATTGAGGTTACCATATCGGCAGATGTTTTCAAGGAAGAGGACCTTTACTGGAATACCTATCTGACTTTTTCAAAGAACATGAACAAGCTGATTGCCTTTACCAACGAGGAATTCCAGAACGGGTCCTACCATGTGGGATGGCTACCTACGCCGGTGGGAGCATATGCCCAACGCCTGGAAGAAGGTAAAAGCCTTGGATCTTTTTACGGACCCGTATGGCAGGGTATTGACGAGAACGGTAATGACATCCTGAAAAACGCCATTGGCGGGATTGTTTCCGAGTCTATGTGGGAAAACCTGGGATGTGCCTATCCCGACTTCCAGCTTAACTGGGGCAATTCATTCAATTACAAAAATTTTGATTTCTCATTCATGTTCCGTGCTTCAATTGGCGGAAAAGTTTTTAACAGATACGCTGCAGAATACCAGAATATTACTGCACTGGGTCTTAAAAACATCATGGCTTCCTGGATGGATAACACCGCGTTTACCGGTAATGTGAAATATTCATCCAAATACCTGGAGGATGCCACATACGTGAAACTGGACAATATTACACTGGGATACACGTTTGATCTGGATAACGATTACATGAAAAAACTAAGGGTGAATCTGACAGGACAGAATGTTTTCTGTATCACCGGGTATTCCGGGGTGGATCCGGAGGTTAGCCTGTCCGGATTGGCTCCCGGGATTGAAAGCCTGAGCTATTATCCCAGGACCACAGTGATTACTTTAGGGGTTAACCTTGTATTTTAAACAGGAGGAAAATGAATATGAAGATCAAATACTTAACAATTATACTAGGGGCAGCAACCGTAATGGGTTGTACGGACCTGACAGAAGAAGTCTATTCAGAAATTCCGGCGGATAACTTCTTCAAAAACGAAAAAGAACTCATATCCAACGTAGGGAGGGCTTACACCAAACTCCAGGCTTATGGCACGGAACAGAGTCTTTGGACATTGAATCTACAAGTTACCGATGAATGTGCAGCTCCCGTAAATGCAAACGGAAGCTGGACTGAAGAGCGTTACCAGGAGTTACAGTACCACAACTTCAACCAGTCCAACAAGCTGGTCAGGAAGGGATGGGAATATTGCTTTGACGGAGTAGCTTCCTGCAACGAGATCCTTTATACCACAGCTCAGTCGGCCATCGAATTTGAAGGAAAGGATAAAATTTTGGCCGAGGTAAAACTTTTGCGGGCGTATTTCTATTTTATGGGAGTGGACGGATGGGGGAACGTTCCTTTCTCCGAAGATTATTCGGATCCTTCGTATCCCGAGCAGAAAGACAGAAATTTCATGTTTAGTTGGATAGAAAATGAGATCCTGGAAAATGTAGATAAACTGGAACAAAACCCAACTCCTGAATATTACGGAAGGGTGACGCAGGGAATGGCCTACACACTTCTGGCCAAACTCTACATGATGTCACAGGAATGGACCGGGACACCCCGCTGGGAAGAAGCCGAAGCAGCCTGTAAAAAAGTCATAGATTCAGGAGCTTATCTCATTGAGGACAATTATTCGGACAATTTCAAGCCGTATAATGAAGGTTCACGGGAGAATATTTTTACGATCGTATACAATACCATATACACCACATCGGATCACAATGCATTTATTATCTATATGCTGGTTTTACATCCGTCCAGTTGTGCAACGTTCAACATTCCCGCCACTCCCTGGGATGGATTTGTCTGCCAGCCGGATTTCTTTGCAAAATACGATCCTGCCGATACAAGGCGTTCGGACACATGGCTTTCCGGCCAGCAATACGACGTGACAGGAAAACCTATCGACGGTTTTGTGATTACACCCTTGTTTGAAGAATCCAAATACAGGAACGGAAGGGATACTTACGACGGTGCCAAGCTGAGAAAATGGAGCTATCAGACCGACGGACTTTTGCTTGGTGGCCAGACAAGTATGGAAAACGATTTTGCCATTTTCAGATATTCCGATCTGATCCTTATGTATGCCGAGTCTCTTGTGCGTCAGGGAAGAGCAGCGGAAGCCGCAGGCTTGGAAGAATTGGCGAAGATCCGGACACGGGCCGGTCTGGCGCCATACTCGGCAGGTCAACTCTCTTTGGATGAATTGTATGACGAGCGTGGCCGCGAACTGGCCTGGGAGGGTTGGAGAAGGCAGGACATGATCCGTTTTGGCAAATTCAACGATCCCTGGTGGGCCAAAAAAGCCTCGGCACAAAACAAAAAGATTTATCCCATCCCCAGAGAGGCTTTGGCATCCAACCCCAATTTAGTACAAAACCCCGGTTATTAAATTTTTACAATATATTTTATTATGCAGAAGATCATATTATTTTTAGCGGTTGTTGTCCTGGCAACAGGTTGTTCTACCAAAAAGATACCAATCACGGAATTGCGCGACAAGATTGCGGGTGCCTGGATAGGACAGATGGTAGGCAATATGTACGGTCTGCCTCATGAGAATAAATACATTGAAGAACCGGGAGATGAGTCTCTATGGCCTTACGGATACAGCAAATCGCTGGATAAACTGGAATTGTACGAAGGGGCTTTTTCCGATGACGATACAGACGTAGAGTACCTCTATCTGATGATGATGGAAAAGTACGGGCACGAACCTACGTACCGAAACCTGAGAGAAGGCTGGATGTATCATATGCGAGACAGGATCTGGCTGGCCAATCGGGCTGCCCTTGGATTGATGCATCACGGATTCGTTCCTCCCCATACGGGAAGTAAAGTTTCTAATCCGCACTGGTATCAGATTGATCCGCAACTTATTAATGAAATATGGGCCTATACGGCTCCGGGAATGCCTGAATATGCAGCCGAAAAATCGGCCTGGGCTGCCCGTATAACCAGTGATGACTGGGCCATTGTTCCGACCATTCATTACGGGGCCATGTATTCCATGGCTTTCTTTGAGAACGATATTGAAAAGATCATTATTGATGCCATTGAATTTCTTCCTGAAGGGGACCGATACAGGAAAACCGTAGAAGAAGCGGTGGACCTGTATCATCAATATCCCGATGATTGGCAAAAAGCCCGTCATATCATTGCTCAGAAATATTATACGGATGAAGATGAAATGACAAAAACCATTTGGAACGCAAACCTGAACGGAGCTTGCGGAATCCTTTCCATGCTTTACGGAAAAGGTGATCTGCAACTTACTATGGATCTGGGATGTGCCATGGGATTTGATGCCGATAACCAAACAGCCACCGTGGGAGGTATTCTGGGTGTGATGTATGGGGCTTCTTCCCTGCCGGATCATTTGACCATGCCTATTGAGGGATGGACCAAACCGTTTAACAACAGATACATAAATATTACCCGTCACGACATGCCCGATGCTTCTATTGAAGACATTATTGATCGTACGGTACAGATGGCCATACAACTGGTATGTACTAAAGGAGGAAAGCTTCAAGGTAGCGGCCAGGAAGAATACCTTGTGATACCCAAAAAGGTTCGTTTTAATCCACCTGTGGAGTACAGTCGCGGGCCAATGCCGGCACTGGAAGTGGGCGTACCGGCTGAAACCGGTTTTGGCGTGCTGCCTTATCCCGGTAAATATCTGGCACTGGAAAGCGGTGAACTGCCCGACGGGTTGACTTTTGAAAAAGGAATATTGAAAGGTACACCTGCAAAACCCGGCAAGTATCCCGTTAAATTGCAGCTTTATGATGAAAATACGGGTACGGCGGAAACTACGGATGACATGCGGGTTGAATTCATAGTAAGGACAAAAAATATTGCCCCGTCAGCAGATACTATCTATGCTTCGGTAAGGGAAGTGAACACAGAGGTGTTGTTCAATTGCTGGATCACTTTTGGCCGGCCCATGTATGCCAGGACTGTAGATGTGATCAACGATGGCATTGTGTCTGGTGAAGGGTCCGTTTTTTATTCCCTTGAAGAAATGTCCAATGCCCCCAAGAGTGATTTTTTTGGATACGGTTGGAATGAAAAAAAGCACATAAACATGGTTGCTTTTCATACCGGTTGTATGGAAGAATTCGGAGGCTGGTATAATGCCGGCACGTTGAAAGTGCAGTATTTGGATGGGAAAGGCAAATGGCAAAATGTCAGGAATTTCCGTTCCACTCCGGCGCTTCCCCAAACCGACATTGTTTTTTTCCAACCGCATTTTGTGGAATTTGTTTTTGAATTTGATCCGGTGGAAACCAATGGAATCCGGATTATTGGAGACAATAAGGTGCAAGACCATTGGGATAAGTATACCAAGAATGTTTCTTCATTCATATCCATCACCGAATTAAGTGTATATCAATAGAAGTGATCATGAGAAAAACAACAATAGCCCTTTTATTTTCAATTATATTATTTGCCACGGGATGTTCACAGCAGGATGTTCCTTCAGAAGTAATTCTGTCCAAAGACGCACTTTTTGACAAGATAAAGGGAGGTTGGGCAGGCCAGACCATTGGCGTAGTATACGGTGCTCCTACTGAATTTAAATTTACGGGAACCACTATACAGGATTACCAGCCCATCCCCTGGGGAAATCATTATATAAAATACTGGTGGGACAAGAAGCCGGGACTGTTTGACGATATTTATAACGATTTGACCTTTGTGGAAACCCTGGAACAGGAAGGCCTGGATTGCAGCCAGGAGATACTGGCAAAGCGCTTTGCCTTTGCCGGGTATCATCTGGCGCACGCTAACCAGGCATCCAGGTACAACATCCGAAACGGCATCATGCCCCCGGAATCAGGATTCTGGATGAATAATCCGCACGCCGATGATCTGGATTTCCAGATAGAAGCAGATTTTATTGGGTTAATGACTCCCGGTTTGATGCCCCAGGCTATGGAGATGGCTTCTCGGGTGGGGCATATTATGAACAGCGGGGATGGTTTTTACGGGGGCGCTTTTGTATCCGGTCTGTATTCCTCGGCTTTTGTCTGTGATGACCCGGCAACTGTACTGGATAGGGCTTTGGAGCCGATCCCGGCGGAAAGCCAGTTCTACCGGTGTATTGATGATGTCAGGAAGTTGCATGCGAAGTATCCGGATGACTGGGAACAATGCTGGTTTGAAATGCATAAAAAGTGGAACAAAGATGTTGGCTGTCCCAAGGGCGTTTTTTTAAGCTTTAATATTGATGCCAAGATCAATGCAGCTTACATAGCCATTGGGTTGTTGTACGGGGAAGGGGATTTTTCTAAATCAGTGGAAATTGCTACCCGCTGCGGTCAGGATTCCGATTGCAATCCGGCCACGGTAGCCGGCGTGTTGGGTGTAATGAAAGGTTATTCCGGCATTCCGGGATATTGGCTGGATCCGCTGAAAGAAATAGAGGAAGAAGATTTTCAGGGTACCAACGTGTCGTTGGCCAAAGCTTACAGATACAGCTTTTCGCACGCTCTGCAGATGATTCAAAAGGCAGGTGGTGATGTTGAAGGTGACCGGGTTGTCATTCCTGTCCAA
Source organism: uncultured Muribaculaceae bacterium (assembly GCA_964542305.1). Lineage (GTDB taxonomy): Bacteria > Bacteroidota > Bacteroidia > Bacteroidales > UBA932 > DMER64. The sequence continues at coordinate 50,200 of CAZITX010000016.1, forward strand.
AAGGCGGATGTGCTTCCGTTGGAACAAAATTTCCAGGGTATGTATCCCGTTTACAGAGACCGTAAAGACACTTTTCTGAAAGACAACTATCAGTTTGACTTTCAGGGGAACGGTTTTGTGATCTGGGGAAACATTGTGTGTTTACGCAGTGTCACGGCAGACTACGTAGCCAGGGTCTCGGCAAGACATATAGGTTCGGAAGTTTTCGGTTTGGCAGAGCCGGACGATCCTTACGTTGCCATGGTGGAAGTCTGGATTGACGGAAAGCTGGATCATGTATCACGTCTTCCCATGAAAAATACTGACAGAAGGGTGGAACCGGCATGGAAATACCTTTTGCCGGAAGGAAATCATACGGTGGAAATGAAATGGAAAAATCCGCATGAAGATTATCTTATAAGGATCAACGATATAGTTTATTATTCGGAAACACCGGTTATATGATGAATAGGTTATTGATATTAGGTTTTGTTTGGTTTCTTGCCGGTTCATGTACCGGGACCCCTCCCGTATTGGATTACTCCAAACCCGTTTCCATACGGGAGGATATTTTGAAAGATAAGATAAAGGGCGGCTGGGCAGGTCAGACCATTGGCTGTACATACGGCGGTCCTACGGAATTTAAATACAAAGGAGGTTTGATCAACGACCGGGCTCCGATTACCTGGTACGATGATTACATCTACGATACATTTATTGAAGATCCCGGTCTGTACGACGATGTCTACATGGACTTGACATTTTTGGAAATCATGAATGCCGAGGGGATTGACGCTCCGGCGGAATCTTATGCCCTGGCTTTTGCCCATGCCGATTACAAATTGTGGCATGCCAACCAGGCCGCCAGGTACAATATTCTGAACGGTATTATGTCTCCGGCTTCCGGGCACTGGATGAACAATCCGCATGCCGATGATATTGATTTTCAGATAGAAGCTGATTTTATTGGAATGATATGTCCTGGAATGGTAAACAAAGCATCGTTTCTGTCAGACAGGATCGGGCACATTATGAATTACGGAGACGGCTGGTACGGAGGTGTTTTCATAGGAGCTATGTATTCTCTGGCTTATGTGAGCAGTGACATCTCTTTGGTGATCAATGAAGCTCTGAAAACCATTCCCAAAGGATCCAAATTCCGCAATTGCATTGAGGATGTTGTAAAATTTCATGCACAATATCCCGAAGACTGGAAGCGGTGCTGGTTGGAGATAGAACGCCGTCACGGATATGATATTGGTTGTCCGGAAGGTGTGTTCAACGGGTTCAATATTGATGCTGTCATTAACTCGGCCTATGTGGTTATGGGGCTGTTGTACGGAGAGGGTGATTTTCACAAGACCATGGATGTGGCCACGCGATGCGGGCAGGACTCGGACTGTAATCCGGCATCTGCCGCGGGGATCCTGGGTGTGATGTACGGGTATGAAGCCATACCTGAAGTGTATAAGGCTTCCATGAGCAAAGTGGAAGATATTGATTTTGCCTATACGAGTATTTCTCTTAACAAAGTATACGGGATAAACTTGTCACTCATACAGGATATTATTGAAGAACAGGGGGGAAGTGTTACTCAGGGCACGTATACATTCAATCTACAGGAACCCCGGGAAGTCGCCCGGGAAGAATCTTTTGAGGGAATAGAACCGACAGAAAAAAGAGTGCTTAAGAAGTTGTTTAATGACAGCCTTACCCTGGATTTTGAAGGCAGTGGTGTTGTTGTATTGGGACAGATTACTCAGGTTGGATTTTCCGATCTGGCGTATGTTGCTCAATTAGAAGCATATATTGATGGTGTTAAAGTGGAAACATTTCGTATGCCATTTGACTACATCAAACGGAAATACGATATTTTTTACAAATACGGACTAAATGACGGGCCACACCGGCTGACTCTGAAGGTCTTGAATCCAGTTAGGGAATTCGTTGTTGAGGCAAAAGAAATGGTGGTCTATTCAGATGAAAAATAATACAATGAATACTTTATTGTTATGCATATTCTCATGGTTCACGGTTGCCACATCCTGTGACAAACCGGATCCTCCGGGACCCGAACCTGAGTTTGTCCGTTATAACAAGGACATTATTATGCAAAGTAAGGTGTTGAATGCTTCCATTAAGTATTCCGTATACCTTCCGGATAACTATTTGAGTGATACTACAACCCGGTACGGAGTGGTTTATTTGTTGCATGGCCTGGGTGATGATAACAATTCCTGGAACGGCGTTTACCTGAGGGTCTCTTCTTTGATCAGTGATATGGAGAACGCGGGCGAAATCTCTAAAATGATTTACGTTATGCCACAGGGTTTCAGAACGTATTATGTGAACCGGCATACGGGTACCTATAATTATATGGATATGTTCGTTCAGGAACTGGTCCCTCATATAGACAAAACGCTCAGGACTGTTGCAGACAGGGATCACCGTGCGGTAGTGGGTTATTCTATGGGCGGATACGGAGCCATGATTCTTCCGTCCAAACATCCTGAATTGTTTTCTGTTTCCGTCCCCCTGAGTATGTCTTTCAGGACGGACAAACAGTATATGACCGAACCTTCCGGGGGATGGGACGGGCAATGGGGGTATATTTTCGGAGGTGAAGGCAGGATGGGACAGGCACGGCTTACGCCTTATTACAAGGAACACAGTCCTTTCTACTTTTTCAATCCAGAAACTGCAGCTTCATTTGGCAATGTGAAGTATTTCCTGGATTGCGGTGATGATGAGGAGCAACTATTGGTGGCTAACGACACACTTCACGTACTTATGCGTTCGCTTGGGATAGAACACGAGTTCAGGGTTAGGAACGGGGCGCACACTTCCGATTACTGGAGAAAAGCCATGTATGAGGTGTTGCCTTACATTGAGAATTCGTTTAATGGCTTGAAATACAAAGAAGAAGAAACGGTGCAGGCCGGAATAGCAGAATATGAATTCCGTCAGATACTCACTGAAAGTTGTGGTGCGCGCTTGTATTATCCGGCGGACTACAATGAAACTTCAGGTTACACAGCCCTTTATTATGTATACAGTGATATGGGTCAGGATTTCACTGATAAGAGCATTACACAGATCAAATCTGTATGCGACAATAAAGGATATGTACTGGTTACTTGTAACAGCGATTCACTTGCAGCTTACGGAATGAATCTCAGGGACGTTATTGGGGCTGCAGAAAAAGAGTTTACTTCTAACGGAACAAGGAAAGGGCTCGGGATCCTGGATGGAGGAGAGATCCTGTTCAATGCCTCTGCCCGGGACGAGTCAGTATTCACTTCTGTATACTTAGCAGAAGCTGCTATGGATGATCCGGATGTTAATCCTTCCCATGGAGTTACTTACTATTTCTGTGTTTCGGACCAAAGCCGTTATTACGTTGCCGCGGATCTTCTTTACCGATATTGCAAAGAGCATGATATAAATTATGAGTACAGGGTTTACAACGGCGTTGAATCCGCCAATTCTGTGCTTTACGCGATAAGTTTATTAATCAATAATATTTAAAACCATGTTTATAGTAAACAGTTACCTTTTAGCGGTAGTTTTTTGCTTTGTGACTATGCTATGCTGGGGATCCTGGGGAAACACTCAAAAATTGGCTTCCAAAAGCTGGCGTTACGAACTTTTTTACTGGGATTATGTGATAGGGATGCTTCTTTTTAGCCTGGTTCTTGCCTTTACCATGGGAAGTATTGGGGATCAGGGTCGTCCTTTTTTGCAGGATATTTCCCAGGTAACCGCACGCAATTTCTGGAGTGTCATCCTGGGAGGTGTCATCTTCAATGCCTCCAACATTCTTCTATCAGCTTCTGTTTCACTTGCGGGTCTGGCAGTTGCCTTTCCTCTGGGAGTAGGGCTTGCGTTGGTATTGGGTGTGATAGTAAACTACATAGGAGCACCTAAAGGAGATCCGGTAATCCTGTTTTTAGGAGTTGCATTGATAGTGGTAGCCATTATTTTCAACGGAATGGCATCGGCCGCGACCAAAAAGGAAGCAGGCGATGGAGCAAAAAACAAAAAAGGAATTGTCCTTGCTGTAATTGCCGGTGTTTTGATGGCCTTTTTCTATCGTTTTGTGGCATCGGCCATGGACCTTGATAATTTCGCAAATCCAACACCCGGCATGGTGACCCCGTATTCAGCTATTGTGATCTTTTCAATAGGGGTATTGGCGTCCAACTTTTTCTTTAATACATTTTTGATGAAGAAACCTTTTGTTGGAGAGCCCGTTACGTACAAACAATACTTTAAAGGTGGTTTTTCAACCCACATGGTCGGGATTCTGGGTGGAGCTATCTGGTGTTTGGGGACTGCTTTCAGCTATATTGCCGCGGGTAAGGCGGGAGCTGCCATATCCTACGCACTGGGACAAGGTGCTCCTATGATCGCAGCCATCTGGGGTGTATTTATCTGGAAAGAATTCAAAGGCTCTTCAAAAACGGTCAACTGGCTGTTGGGACTTATGTTTCTCCTGTTCATTTCCGGGCTGACACTAATAATAATATCCGGAGGTAACTAAAAAATACTAAATGAATTCACATACTATTTTATTCACTATTAAAAAAACATCAATATGAAAAAAATCTTTTCTATCATGACAATGATGATTGCTGTATCTGTGATTGTTTCTTCATGTAAACCGGCAGAACCGGAAGAACCCGAATACAGTTACAGAGTGGCAACGTATGCCGCTGAATGGAGTTCGGGTACGGACCAATGGGTATATACTTATGATGCTACAGGCAAAGTTACCGGAATCATCCGTAACTGGGTTGTAGACAACAATCCTGTGCTGGATAAGGAATGGGATTTCGCGTGGGCTTATCCTAATCTTACCATATCCGGAAGCAATAATTACCAGATTACCTTCGGATCCAACGGTTATGTTTCTTCCATGACCGAATCCGGTGACGGTTGGGCAGAAACGTATACCTATACATACGATTCCAACGGATATCTTGTTTCAGTAAGCCGTGACGGTGAGTTACGTTCAGAAATCGTTATTGAAAACGGGAACATCAAAACCTGGTCACGTCTTTCTGATGGCGTATGGCAGGTCAAGAACCATACCTATTCTACTGTAGAGAATGAATACGGGATCTATAACATTTATTCAGAAAGAGCAGGAGCAGGCAGGTGGCTTATGGAATTGGGTTATTTTGGTAAGCCTTGCAAGAATCTTTGTGCAACTAACCAATGGGCACATTCAGACAAAGGTTCCACCATGCAATATGATTTTGACACAACCAACAACACAATTGTAAGAGTGATCAAAACCTATGACGGTGAAGACGAGATCAGCCATTATACATGGGAATCTTATGAAGTACAATAGGTGTGCGTTGCACACTTGATGCGATGCTCTGTATATGAGCATCTTAACAAAAGCCACCCCCGGGGGTGGCTTTTTGTTATTCATCAGATCTACAGCCGAATGCATCAAGTGTGCAATGCATATTCTCCGGGGGTCTTCCCGGTCGTTTGCTTGAACACCCTGTAGAAAGTCGAACGGGATTTGAAGCCGGCTTGTTCAACAACGGCATCAATTACGTAATTGGAGGGCATTTTGGCTAATAGGATCTTACTTTCTTCTATCCGGTGATGATTAATAAAGTGGTAAAAATTGTCATACCCGGCATTTTTAATTAGGGTCTGCTTACTAATTCCCAATCAGGCACACAATTTCATTTGTGGCTTGACT
>CAZITX010000017.1:0-54346 GCA_964542305.1 uncultured Muribaculaceae bacterium
GGGAAAAACTGGAAAAGCAGCAACAGGTGATTCATAAATGGAGCAGCCTGGTAGCTCTATTCTGCTGGCTGCCTGTTATAGGAGATGTTTTTGCCGTAGGATTGGGATTTTACAGGATCCCTTTTTGGAGAACCGCTGTGCTTATGTTTATTGGTAAAGCCCTCCGTTTCCTTTTCTGGATGGGTCTTTGGTTCCTGTTACCGGAAAAATTGCTCTAGTGGTTCATTAGTTCTTCAAACGATACATCCCTTAAAGGATACGAGCGGGCATTGGTGTAATTATAATGCCACCATTCGGGTTCATAAATGGAAAATCCGAAAGCTTCCATAATCCCTCTCAGTGTTGCCCTGTTCTTCAGGATATGTTCCGGAAGGTCATTGAATGCATGTGATGCTGTGTCCGAGAAAGAATCGAATGGGGTAGGCATTTCCAGTTCGTTTCCGGTTTCCAGGCAGATCAGCGTAAGATCCACTGCGGCTCCCCGGTTATGAATGGAGCCTGTTCGCGGGCTGGCTACAAACGTAGTGTCGTGATAGACTTCATAAAAATACAATGTAGCTGCATAGGGTCTGTATGCATCCATAATCTTGAAACCCAAGCCTGTTTTTTTTAAGGAATCCTGTGCCAAAGCCAATGCTTCTGCAACCGGGCGGCATAAAAAGGCTTTGGGAGAAGTGTAAATGGGGATTCCGGTAAAATTTTGGGATTTGGCATACGCAATATCCAGACTGATGCCCGGAATGATTTCTTCCAGATCTACAAGTTCCGTGTCCGGATTTTCTGCTACCTGGGCCAGATAATCTTCCATTGTGACTGCAATGGGCAGGTTATAAGGATTTTTAGGATTACTTTGATGGCACCCGGCCACCAAAAGAACAACCAGAAAAAGAAAAAAAGTACGTTTCATAAATCAAAGGTAAGGATATTAATTTTTTATTTACCTTTGCAGCCTTGATCAATCGGGGTGTAGCGCAGTTGGCTAGCGCGCCACGTTCGGGACGTGGAGGCCGAAGGTTCGAGTCCTTTCACCCCGACTTACAATTGTCGATTCATCACAATAAAAGTCCGGTATTATATATGAAACGTCTTATTTTAGCATTATTCCTTATAGTGTTTGGTGTTGAAGCATCAGCACAAGCAGGATGGTGGGGGCCGCAAAGCAAGGTGGTGACTGATACCCTTTACAGCGAGGTCCTGAATGCCAACCGTGAATACACAATATTCCTTCCCAAAAGCTACGAAACCCAGATGAATAGGGAATATCCCGTGCTGTATCTTTTACACGGCATGTCGGGTGTCAATACCAGCTGGTTTGAAAATGAACATGCCAAAGAGATTGCCGACCAATTGATAGCCTCGGGTGAGGCTTGTGAAATGATCATTGTATCTCCCAACGCGGGAGGCAATCTGGCCGAAGGCGCGTGGAATGGTTATTTTAATATGCCCGGTTGGCAATACGAAACGTTTTTCTTTACGGAGTTCCTGCCCTTTATTGAGAAAACGTACCGTATTGTCGGAGACAAGCAGCATCGTGCCGTTGCCGGCTTATCCATGGGTGGAGGCGGTGCCACTGCATACGGCCAAAAACACAGTGACATGTTTTCCTCGGTTTATGCCATGAGTGCCTTAATGGACATTCCGGAGGGAGGAGGGGTTCCTTCACAGGATCCTGAAGATAAAATGGCATTGCTTACGAAATCTGTTCAGGAAAACAATTGTATAAAGTATGTAGAAGAAGCGGATGATGAACGGAAAGAGCAACTGCGCAGTGTAAAATGGTTTGTCGATTGTGGCGATGACGATTTCCTGCTTGACCGTAATATTGAATTTACCCGGGCCATGCGCCGTCAGCAAATCCCTTGTGAATTCCGGGTGCGCGACGGCGGGCATACCAGCGAGTACTGGCGTTCGGCACTATATACCTGTTTGCCTTTTGTGTCAAGAAATTTTGGAAAGTAATTCTATTTTATCCCCAGGGTACGAAAAAAAGTGTCTTTATAAGAATCGGAAACAGGGATCCTTACATGGTCAAAGATGATTCGTTGTCTTTCAATTGTTTTCACCTTCTGAATGTTCACAATGAAAGAACGGTGAACCCGTATAAACTGGTTTTCAGGTAATTCTTCCTCAATGGTTTTCAGTGTCATGAGAGTTTGAACGGAAACGCCGGTATCCAGGTGGATCTTTATATAATCGCCAATCCCTTCTATGTAAACAATCTCCGATGTGTTGATGATTTGTTGTTTGTAGTCGGATTTAACAACAAGATTTTTTGGTATCAGCGTGCTGTTACCCAGTGAGCCGGAGGCGTTTATAAGCGTTGCTTGGCGTTGAGCCTTGTTGGCGGCTGTAAGAAATTCTGCATAACTGAAAGGTTTTAATAAGTAGTCAATGGCATTCACCTTAAATCCTTCCAATGCATATTGTTCAAATGCTGTTGTGAATATGACAAGACAATCCCCCATCATTCGTGATAATTCCAGTCCGTTCAAATGGGGCATTTGTATATCAATGAAAGCAAGATCTACATTTTCATTTTTAAATACATTCAATGCTTCCACACCGCTGCTGCACCTGGCCACGAGCTCAAGAAAAGGGGTCTGGTGAATGTAATCCTGAAGCAGATTTAATGCCAGCGGTTCGTCATCAACAATTATGCATCTTAAGCTTGTCATTGGTCAAATCATAACGTAATTTTCAGTTCAGAAAGATATTCGTTGTCATGTGCAGAATAGGTATAAGAATGTTTTCCCGGGTATAATAAAGAAAGACGTCGCTCTAAATTTTCAATGCCAATTCCGGAACCACTGTAATCATTGAAGTCTTTTGGGAATAAACTGTTTTTTACCCGGCAGGAGATTGTTTTCCCCTGAATATCAATATTGATATCAATAAATGAAGGAGCCGACTGAGAAATACCGTGTTTGAAAGCGTTTTCTACCTGTGTAATGAACATTAAAGGGGCAATGGTCAAACCGTCTGTTTTCTCTGAAATGTTCACTTTCATATTGACTTTATCCGTAAGGCGCAGGGACATAAGATCAATGTAATTTTTAGTAAAAGCCAGATCTTTATCTAAAGCCACTTTTTCCTGGTTGTTATCATACAACACGTAACGCAATGTTTTGCTGAGACTTAAGACGGCTTCTTGAGCTTTTTCCTGATCCATTCTCATTAAGGAATAGATATTATTCAGCGTATTGAACAAAAAGTGTGGATTAAGCTGGTTTTTCAAATTTTTAATCTCTGCCTGGCTGGCAACAATTTCCATTTTTGCTTTTTCTCTGTCAGTATGCTGCCATTCAAGAGTGACGCGAATGGCAACAGCCATGGAAGCGGTAAGCATCATGAAAAACATATCTCTGGAAATAAATACAAATGAATTCCCCGGAGGCGGAATGTGCTCCATGGGAATGCCTGCCAGATTGGTAAAATAATACCCGTGCCATAAATAAAGCAGAATGCTTACTGTGCTGATTAATAATAAGTTTGAGGCAAAAAACACGACCCAGCGTTTTTGCAGCATAAATCGTTTAATGAATACATAAAAATTAATGTAAAAAACCAGCAAATTAGCTGTGATGCTGCCACAATATCCCAGATACCTCACGAAAGTAAGTGTCTCGTTGCGTGGATTTATAAAAAAGGGCAGACTGTAAAACAGTACCACGGCCAAAATATTCATGAGGATGAAAGCCCGTCTGCTTTTTTTATCCGATATCATATTCATTCTCAAATATAAGAAATTCTTTATTCGTACCTGATAGCATCTATAGGATTAAGCCTGGCAGCCTTTTGTGCCGGGTACCAACCGAAAAACATGCCGGTAAAAGTACAGACAATGAAGGAAAGAACTATGGAATATACCTGTACAGAAACAGGCCATCCGGTAATTGCGTTTATTAGAGCGGAGGCTCCTATTCCGAAAAGTACACCCAGAACACCCCCGGTGACACTTATAATCACGGCTTCTATCAAAAATTGCATAAGTATATGCACGCCCTTAGCTCCGATAGACATCCGTAATCCGATTTCCCTGGTACGTTCGGTTACCGAAACATACATAATATTCATGATCCCGATTCCTCCCACCAACAGGGATATGCCGGCTATGCATCCTAAAAGAATGGTCATCATATCCATGACCGAACCCATTGTTTCCATTATTTCCTGTTGAGAACGTACATTAAAATCGTTTTCCTGTCCTATTTGGATATTATGGTTCATTTGAAGTATTTCCGTAATTTCTTCAATGGCCTGTTCTGAGTATTCTTCAGAAATAGCTGCGGCAGAAATACCTTGCAGATAATTGATGGCCAGAATTCTTTTTTGAACCGTTGTATAGGGGGCAAGTAAAATATCATCCTGGTCCATTCCCATTGCGTTATATCCTTTGGCATCAAGAACGCCAATAATCTTCAATGGTATTTTTCCAAAACGGATGCTTTTGCCTAATGGGTCTTCTCCGTTGGGAAAGAGGTTGTTCACAATGGTCTGTCCCACCACACAAACTTTCGCGGCTTTTTGGATATCTGTATTGGTAAACATGGAACCTTTACCTACGGAATAACCACGTATATCACTGTACTGTTCATTCACTCCGTAAATAGTTGTAGGCGTATTATTTGCCCTGTATACAGCCTGTCCGCTGCTATTTACGGTGGGAGTAATCTTGGATAGATAATTGGTTTCACGTAACAATGATTCGTAATCTGCCATCTTGAGTGTCTGCATGTCAGAAGCACTTTGGCGAACTCCGCCAAAACGGCCGTTCCCGGGCTGAATAATGATCATGTTGGATCCCATTTCACCTATTTCGTCCCTGATACTTTGTTTGGAACCTGACCCAATTGCCAGCATGGTAATTACAGACGTTACGCCAATAATGATTCCCAGCATAGTCAGGAAAGCCCTCATTTTATTATTGAAAAGGGCTCTTAAAGCTATTGTAATTAGATTTTTATAATTCATTATGCAGTCTTTTAATCTTCTTCAACGGGTAATGAAGCTAAAGTGTCTTTTGCAGATAAAATAGTGTGATTGACCTTGTCTTCGATGACTTTCCCGTCTTTCAACACAATATTGCGACTTCCGTAATGTGTGATTTCCTGATTGTGCGTGACAAAAAGAATAGTACGGCCTTTTTTATACAAATCCTGAAAAACAGAAAGAATTTCAAATGATGTCCTGGTATCCAGGTTCCCGGTAGCTTCATCGGCCAGGATAATGACCGGGTTGTTTACAAGAGCACGGGCAATGGCCACACGTTGTTGTTGCCCTCCCGACATCTGGTTGGAACGATGATTCATCCGGTCCTGAAGCCCTACTGCTTGTAAAGCCTGAACAGATTTTTCCTTTCTTTGTGCAGTATTGACGGTTTTATTATAAAGTAAAGGCAGTTCCACGTTTTCCAGGGCGGTTGTCTTTGGTAACAGATTATAGGTTTGAAATACAAATCCTATCTTGCGATTGCGTAAAACAGCCCTGTCGTTTTTACCCATCTTTCTCACCTGTACACCTGAAAGATAATAGTCACCGTGTGTGGGAACGTCAAGACAACCCAATATGTTTAACAAGGTAGATTTCCCGGATCCGCTGGCTCCCATAATAGTTACGAACTCACCTTCTGAAATATTGAAAGAAATATCCCTTATGGCGTGAACCGTTTCGCAGCCTACAATGAAATCACGTCTTATGTTTTCTACTTTTATAATTTCACTCATCAGACTCTTTGTTATTTTGTTCGTACATTGTTTTCCTGTCCGGGCCGGGGTGGCATGAACGGACTATTGCTCCCGTTATTTCCCTGATTTCCGGGGACGTTGCCGAAAGATCCGGAGACTCCCGTCATACTGAGGGCAACCTGTATCCCCGTAATCACTTTTTCTCCCGCTGACAGTCCCTCTATGATTTCGGTATAAATCCCGTCGGTAACACCGGCGGTGACTTCTCTGGCTTCAATTCTTCCTTCGGAATTTTGAACAAAAACATGTGTTTCAGGAATATTCCCGGTGTATTCACCCGGTACAAAACGCAGGGCACGCACAGGAACGGTAATGATGTTTTCTTTGTTCAGGGTATAGATATTGACTTCCGCAGTAAGACCCGGTTTAAGTTTTAATTCCGGATTCGGAGCGTCAATAACTACTTCATAAGTAACCACGTTGGACGTAGTGGTTGCCAGCAGGCGTACCTGGATGACCGTTCCTTCAAATTGATCTTCAGGGAAAGCGTCTACCGTAAACACCACATGTTGGCCTTCAATTACTTGTCCTATGTCGGCTTCATCAACATCGGCTATAACCTGCATTTTTCTTAAATCATTGGCTATTGTGAAAAGAGTTGGTGTGCTAAAACCTGCGGCTACTGTCTGACCTTCATCAACCGCACGCGAGAGCACAACACCGTCAATAGGGGAATAAATCCATGTGTATCCTATGTTTCTTTCCGCTTTTTGATAATTGGATTTGGCCTGAGTATAAGAGTAAGTAGCCTTGGAATAAGCATTGAAAGCCTGATCGTATTCGGATTGACTGATGAGTTCTTTTTCGTACAAACCTTTTAAACGGTTGTAATTAGCTGTCTGATAATCGTATTCTGCTTTGGAAGAATTTAAATTTGCTTTAGACGATTCCAGATCGGTTTCAAGGACCGAACGGTCGATCTCGGCAATAAGTTGTCCGGTTTTAACTTCTGAATTGTAATCGACGTATATTTTGGAAATGATCCCGGATACCTGTGTCCCGACCTCAACTTGTTTAATAGGCTCGACTGTTCCCGTAGCTGTTATGGTATTGCTTATGGAACCTGTCCGTACCAGGGTTGTTTCATAAGCCGGAGCTGTTTTCTTTGTATTACAGGAAAACAGTATGGTCAGCATGAGCAATGTTTGGGGTAATAAAAATATTGTCTTCATATTGATAGTATTAAAAATTCATATTTTGATATTGGTACAGCTCCAGCAGCATAAGACATGAAACGGCCTGAAACCTGGATTGAAGCAAGGTGCTGAGCGCATTTGTATAATTATTTTGTTCAGTGATCATCTCAATGGTGTTTTTCAATCCGGCCAGAAATTGTTCGTTTACAAGTTCAAAACTGGCTTTGGCTGCATCCAGTTGCTCCTTGGCCGAAACATATTGGCTTTGTGCAGAAACAGCATCGTTGTGGAGGGACTCAATGGTGCTCAGAAGTTGTTTTTTCAAACTTAAATCCTGCAATTGAGCAGATTCACTTTGCAGTTCAGCCTTGTTTATATTGGTGCGAATTTGTTTGTTGTTGAATATGGGAATACTTAGGTTGAGCCCGATATTTTCATTGATCTTGTTGCCGAGTTGTTCAAAATAAGAGGCTCCTGCGCTTGAAATGGTCCCGGTATTGATAGAGGCACTGGCAGATATGGTAGGCAACATAGAAGCCTTTGCGACAGATATGGCCATATTTGCCGATTCCACACTTAAGGCACTACTTTTCATTTGAGGCAAATTATTAAGTGCAGCTTGATATACGGAATACAAATCCGGAATAATTTTCAGGACCTGCTGATCGTCAAACTCGGTAAAAACAACGTCAAATTCATCTTCCAGTTCCAGTTCCAGCAATTGTTTTAATGTAAGTTTTGCACTGGATAAAGAGTTTTTAGCCTGGGTCAATTGATGTTTATCACCTGCATTTTGTGATTGCAACTGGGCCAGATCGGCTTTGGATATGGATCCGGCCTGATACATCTGGAGCCCTCTTTCGACCTGTGTTTGTGAAAGAGCAACGGCTTTTTTTGCGATTTCCAACGATTCATTGGCATATAAAATCTGCAGATAAGCCTGAACGACTGATATTTCAATGTCCAGTGCCGATTGTTCGATATCGTATGAATACGCTGAATTTTCAATTTGCTTTTGCTTTATGGTTTTGTTCAGTTTGCCACCGGAGTATAATGTTACACCGGTATTAAGCCCGTAATTATCTGAGTAGGCCGCAGCATCTGTTTTTTCCATGAAGTCGTTGTATGTGGTCGTGTTTTGAAAAGAAACCCCGAAGTTTGATGAAAAATTAAGTGTGGGAAACCGCTGTGCCTTGGTTTGTTCCAAGTCAACGTCGGATAGTTCTTTTGTTATTTTCTGACTTTTTATCTGGATGTTATTCTGCCTGGCATATTCAATACATTTTTCCAGGGTCCATGGTGTCGTCTGAGCTTTAACCGTATAACCTGTCATTATAAACACGATGGTTGTAATAATAAATACGGATCTGTGTTTTAGAATCATAATCAAACATTTTTATTTACGGCAAATGTATCCGGGTGAAATCACAGCTGCAATAAAAATCGGTGGAATGGGGCATTTTCATGTCAGAGAGGCTTTTTTTGTATGTATACAAGCTTGTATTGTTTGTGCAACTTCTTGGAAAAGATTATCTTTACAACAGAATAACTGTCTATCTTCTGAAAATGAAAACATTCAAGAGATTGTTATGGTTACTGGTAATTTTGTTTGTGGTTGCCGTGATATATTCATTGTTGTTTCCCGGAAAGATCAGGGTAGTTGACAACATGAGGATGTTTGTCCAGAAACCGCTTATTAAATGGGCGGGACAGATAAAAATGTCACAATTAACCTTTTCGGATAATGATGACAATGAAGGGAATACCGATATTTCCCTGGAGGAATTAAAAACGATCGTGAAGGACCTGCCTGCCGGTAGTATTTTCTTCACACAAACGCGTAACTATCCTTTAAGCGAATTTATTCCCGGCGAATGGAAACATACCGGTATCTTTTTGGGCACCAAAGAACAGATAGGCCGGCAGATCAAAACAACAGGCAGCCTTTATAAGTCTCTTGATACGCTCATGAACCAAACGGATGTATATGTATTGGACAGTTATTCAGAGGGGGTTCGTGTTCATCCAGTACAGGAACTTTCCAACATGAAAGAGAAATCATATCTTACACATTTTGCTGCTTTTTCTTTCAACGAGGATTCCCGTCATATAGAAAAGTTTATAAAAAGTGCATTGATGTATACAGGAAGGGATTACGATTATGACTGGATCACGGAAGACACCCATGCCATTTATTGTTCGGAACTTCTGTATCATACCCTGAAGGATGTAGGGATAAATATTGGTGAAAGGACAAAAACAGTAAACCGCGATATTTTTTCCCCCGACAACCTGTTCCGTTATTTAACCCTCCATTCCGGTAAAAGAAAACAGTTTACTTTTTACGGTCTTTTTCACAAACAATAAAAGGTTATGTATGACATCCTGATATCTACCCTCAGGGAATCCCTTCTAATCACGGTTTTTGTACTGTTGATGATGGTAGTCATTGAATACATCAATGTACAGACTAAGAATTATTGGGCCGAAAAACTCAAAAATTCCCCGTTTTTGCAAATTGTTGTTGCCGCATTGCTTGGAATAACCCCGGGTTGTCTGGGCGCTTTTACCGTGGTTTCATTATATACGCACCGGATGATAGGATTGGCGGGGCTTGTAGCGGTTATGATCGCCACCTCCGGAGATGGTGCTTTCGTAATGTTTGCACTTTTTCCCGGGAAAGCCTTCCTGCTTAACGGTATTTTGTTTGTTCTGGCCGTTGGGGCCGGATGGGTTGTGCATCTGATAACCAAAAGGAAAAGTGCGCTTAATCCCCACGGCTTCATTATACACGAAAAAGACTATTGCCGTTGTTTCAATCCTCAGATCATTCTTCCCCAGTTAAAAAAAATGACGTTTGAACGTGCAATATTACTTCTTTCCACAGTGTTGCTGATTGTGTTGTTTGCGATGGGTGTCATTGGTCCTGAAACATGGAACTGGATGAAGATCACACTGCTGGCAGGGTTGTCGTTTTTGTTGTTTGTTTTTTTAACGGTGCCGGAGCATTTCCTGAAAGAACACCTGTACGGACATGTGCTGAAAAAGCATTTATTGCGCATTTTCCTGTGGACCTGGGGAGCTTTCATCCTGTTGTATTTTATACAGTCCAGTCTTACCCTGACTAACCTGATGCAAAACAATATCTACCTTATCCTGCTTTTTGCCGTATTGATTGGACTGATACCGGATTCGGGTCCTCAAATGATCTTTGTGACTCTGTTTTCCCAGGGTCTTTTGCCTTTTAGCATTTTGTTGGCCAACAGCATTGTGCAGGACGGGCACGGTATGCTTCCTCTTTTTGCCGAGTCAAAGAAAGATTTTGTTAAGGTAAAACTGATCAATATGGGCGTGGGATTGGTGGTTGGTCTGCTGTTACTGCTGTTTAACGGATTGTAACGGCATTCAACAACTCCTGTTTGATCTTTAGTAAATGCCCAGAGCCGGGATCGCGTTCTCCGGCGGGTTGATCAATATTCATATGAGTCAAAATCCTGGTTGGGGGTTGGCTCAGAACAATCACCCGGTCGCTCAGCAGTAGTGCTTCATCTACATCGTGTGTTACGAAAATTACGGTGCGGCGATCGGTCTTCCAGAGTTTAAGGAACCAATTGATAAGATTCTTTTTCAGCCCGGCATCAAGTCCTTTTAAGGGTTCGTCCATCAAGATGATATCCGAAGGACAGGCAAAAGCCCTGGCTATGGAGACACGTTGACGCATACCCCCGCTCAACTGAGATGGATAAAAACCGGCAAATCCATCCAGTTCAACTTGTTTTATAAGTTGTTCCGTATGCTTTTCTCTTTCATCGGAAGGCATTTCCCGGCTTAAAACAAACTCAATATTACCCCTGACCGTTTTCCAGGGCAACAGACGGGGATCCTGGAAGACATAGGAAAGCATCTTGTTTTCAAAACCAATCAATTCTCCTGAATCCGGAGGTATTAAATTGCCGATAATATTCAATAAAGTTGTTTTTCCGCAACCCGACGGTCCCAGCATACAGGTAATGGTATCTTCGGGAAATGTGACTTCAAAATCCTGAAGAACAACAACATCTTTGAATGATTTGTTAAGATTCCGTATTAGAAGGCTCATGATCCCACCCTCCATTTTTCAATTTTACGTTCTCCCCAGCGTATCATCTTTTCAAAAACAAAGCTTATCAATATGGCTATCAATGTCCAGGCTATTACAGCATCCACGTTTAAAAACGTTTGTGCAACCTGCATCCTGGTGCCAATACCGTATACAGGCTGGCTGAGAACTTCCCCGATTATGATAGCCCGCCATCCGATTCCCATGGCACTGGACGCCCCGCTTATAATAAAAGGAACAATCGCAGGCAGGTATACACCGGTAATGATCCTGCGTTTGTTCACTTTATAAAAAACTGCCATTTCAACCAATCCCGGGTCTACGCTCCTTATACCGTCGGACACGTTGGTACAAATAAAGGGAAACATGGTAAGTAACGCTATGAAAACGGGTACTGTTCCCGGATCAAACCAGATCAGGGCCAGAAGGATGAGTGAGATGACCGGCACCGACCGGACCGTTACCAATAACGGAGTGATAAATGCATTGAACCCCGGGCTGATCCCGGCAATGATCCCGGTTACAAGTCCTAAAAAGAAAGATATAATAAAACCGACGAGCCCTCTAAGAACCGTACTCCCGGCTACAACCAAAAAGTCTTTGTCCGTGAATAACTGCAGTACCGTCAGAAATGTGTCTTCAGGCTGAGGTATAATAAAGGCAGAATGGAAATATAGCGCAAGAATCTTCCAGAGCGCCAGTAAAAAAAACACGGAAGCTATGTTAAGGAGCCTTTTTTTAGTAATAAAACGTTTCATCGGGCATTTTTTCTCCGATTATCAGAGGATTCATATTATAAAACACATTCAGATAATCCGTGATCTGAGAACGGATCTCCCTGGCCCTTACAAAATACAATCCCGATCCGGGAATGGCCTGTAGGGCGACTTCTGTATTGGGAAGAATTCCGTATCGGGCAATTAAAACAGCGGCACTGTCCGGATTTTGATTTACCCACAGGGAAGATTTTTCATAATCGTTCAGAACTGCCTCCACCAGGCGGGGATCGTTCTCAATAATATCATCTCTGACCAGAAGGGCTGTTTGGGCAATAGGAGATCCCTGTATCTTTTCCCATTCGCTGTTTAGATCAAAAACTGCACGGACCAGTTTGTTTTTTTGTATAACCAGGCTGACCAACGGTTCGGAAATTACGCCGAGTTCCGCCCTGCCTGCGGCAACGGCATTGGCCAGATCAATATGGGTGGGAAAACTATAATCCAGTGTGATATCCTTTTGGGGATCGAGGCCGTGCTTTTCCAGCAGATACTGAAAAAGAACATCCGGAGTCATTCCCCGTGCCATAACGTGCACTTTTTTATGCCGGAGGTCTTCCCAACGGGTAATAGTGCTGTCGTTACCGAACAAAAAGAGGGTTCCCCATACCGGAATGGCAATAAGCCGGTATTCCAGTCCTTTGTTATAGGTTATGGCGGCCATGGTCGTTGGAAGTACAGCAAAGTCCGCCTTCCCGTCAAGCATCATTTTCCGGACCTGTATGGGCTCATTAACTATCTGGACCTTAATACCCGGTTCTTCAACACCATCAAGACTGTCAATAAGTTTTATCATTCCCATGGCTGAGGGTCCTTTAAGTGTAGCTATGGTCACTACTGTTTTCTGATCATTCCTGCCGGTCCTGTTGGAGCAATTTCCCAGCAAGATTACAGACAGTATACAAAAAACGTATAAAACGCGCATGATCGTAAATTTTAACAAAAATAGAACAATTTATTGCAGCCGGGTTAAAATGTTTTATCTTTGTCGTCAAATAATTATCATCGTGTCCATACTGAGATGAAGGGATTGTCCCGGTCAAGGAAGGCACGAATCAAATAATCTAATCCGGAGGTATTCTGATGGAAAAGAGAGTAGGAACCGTAATCATTCAGATCAACAGCCATGAGCATGTCGCCTTATTGAACGACATACTCTCGCAGCATGCTGACATTATTCTGGGAAGACAGGGTCTTCCGCGAAGTAATGGCAAAAGTCTTATTTCCCTTATTCTTGAAGGTACCACAGATCAGATTGGATCCCTGACCGGCAGTTTAGGCCGTTTGAAAGGGATACAGGTAAAGTCGGTACTTTTAAAGAATATATAGAATGAAAAAATTTCCCATTACCCTTGCCACAGTCTTTTTGTTGATGGCCTCTCTGTCATCTGGTTACAGCCAAAATCAAAACGATACGATTCCTGTTCCGGTAGATCTGGGAGAAATTGTCGTTACCAGCCTGCGTATTGACAGGCGAATTAAAGATCTGCCCGTATCCATGGCTGTTGTGGATTCCACCCAGTACCTGAAACGCTCGGCTCTTACCTTGTCCAATGTGCTGGAAGATGAACCGGGTGTATCCAGGGGAGGCGACGGAGTCTGGGCTACCAATATAAATATACGGGGATTCGGAGAAGACAGGCTTGTAATTCTTGTTGACGGGAATCGGGTGGAAACAGCTACTGACCTGACCGCTTCATTCAGTATGATAGATGTAAACGATATTGATCACGTGGAGATTATAAAAGGGGCGCAATCTTCCCTTTACGGAACAGGAGCCATGGGCGGTATAGTGAATATTATTACCAAAAAAGGCCATTTCGCTACAAAACCTTATGTAAAGGGAGATGTTGTATCCGGTTTTGCATCGGTAAACAGATTGTTTTCCAACCATGCATCAATCAGCGCAGGTTCCAAAAAATGGTATTTAACTCTCGGCGGGACGTATGCCAAAGCAGGCGATTTGCGCACTCCTGACGGTATACTGCCCAACAGCCATTATACCACGGACAACATCTCGGCAAAATTTGGCGTAAAACCTTTCGCCAATCATTTATTCAGGATCCAATACCAGAGAAACTGGTCAAAAGATGTCGGGATCCCCGGAGGAAGCGCTTTCCCCGGTCCGTCTACGGCAACTTATACCGACATAGGACGCCATTTGCTTTCTGCCAGTTATTCCATAACCGGTATTACAGAAAAATTCTCTGCACTGGAACTCAAATATTTTACCCAGTACATTGTCAGGGATGTATCGCTGGAGCCCAATACGGTGACCAATGCGACACTACCCAACGGGAATATTCAACGTACGACTCCGGAGGTATTTTACCCTTTCGGAAAACATCTGACAAACGGTGTCCAGCTCCAAAGTACATGGGATCTGACAGCCAACAATGTGTTGATAGCCGGAGTGGATGTTTGGGGTCGTAAACTCACCACTGGAAGGGAAAAACACATCACGGTAGAGGTTTTGAACCCTGCCGGTGATATCCTGAAGACCAACAACATTATCCGGGGTGAAACTCCTATTCCCGAATCGAGTTTCAGCAGTGCCGGTTTGTTTTTTCAGAATGAAACGCGTTTCCTGGATGACAAGCTGACCTTAATCCTGGGAGGCCGGTTTGACGGTATCCTGATCAAAAACGAACAGGGTGTAGACGTGGATTATATCAGTATCAACGGGGACCGGAACGATAATCCGCCCGCGCAACGGATCACTTTCCCGGCGGGAAAAGAAAAAAGTATGTCCTGGAGTGCCAATGCCGGTTTGCTATACCGGCTTGTTAAAGATGTTGATCTTTCGTTGAATCTGGCCAGGGCTTTCAGGGCTCCGTCACTCGAAGAACGTTTCAAATACATTGACCTGGGAAATTTTGTCCGGCTGGGAGATCCGTCACTGGAACCTGAAAAATCCTATTCGGCCGACCTGGGACTGAGAGTATGGAAATCAAAGTTTAACCTGCAGGCAGATCTGTTTGTGAATAGTATTACCAATATGATCGTGGAGCAGCCGGGTGAATTTGTTTACAGGCTTACTTCCGAATCAGATCCTCAAATGATCCCTGCCCTGATCAATGCCAATGTGAGAAAAGCATTATTGTATGGGTTTGATATGAAATTTGCCTACAATTTCAGTACTGATTTTGTATTGTTCGGTTCGGGAGCCTATGTTCGCGGTATGGCCCTGGAAACAGACGGTAACCTTCCGCTCATTCCGCCGTTAAATGGGCGTTTGGGTTTACGGTATACCAATTCCGGCCTGGGCTCTTTGGAGTTTTCCGTCTTTGGAGCCGCTCGTCAGGATAAAATTGCTGAAGGAGAAAAGGAAACACCGGGATATTACCGGTTAGATGCAGCATTGAATACAAAAACAATGTACCTGGGACCTGTTGGATTTCAGTTTTTTGCAGGGATTGACAACATCACCAACAACCGCTACACCAACCACCTGTCCACCAACCGCGGAGACATAAGCGTAGAACCCGGACGGAATATTTACCTGAGGTTAAAATTGTCTTTTTAATCTTTCACCGCGCGGATTACGACCTGATCCGTGAACCGGGGCAGAAAGCATAGACTGGAATAAAACCGACAGTTTTTCCTGCTGTTCCGGCCTTAGAACACTTTGCATATTGCAATAATAATCGAATGTCAGGATCTTTAATGTTTTGTGCATTTCGCCGAGTTCTCCGGCAAGTTGATCCAGTTGATCCCTGTCCGGATCCACGGACCTCAATTCCCGGGCCATCCGGCTTCTAACGCTGTTCATGGCCATCAGGGTCCTGTTTGCGGAACGGTTGTACACACGGCGGAAATCCCTGAATTGTTCTTGTTGGGAAGCATCCAGATCCAGCTCCTGTGCAATGAAATTCCCAAATTGCCGGGCAGGGATATCTTCTATCTGTTCCAGTGCTTCTTCATCATTTTTCAGATGGGTCCTGTATGTTATTATGACGGCAATATTGATCCCTAGCAGAAAAACCGCCAGGACGATCAAGATTGTTTTTGAATATTTACCCATAACGATGGTTTTTAAAAGTCGTCTTCAAGAAGCAGGGATTCCATATTTTCAATTTCCTGGTCCTGAAACAGATATGCGACTTCACGCTCCTGATCTGTCGTGTTCGGGGTCATAGTGAATTGTCCCAGCAAAATGCCCGAGAATATGCCTATGACCAAGGCAATGGCAATTGCCAACGGTCGCAAAATCCTTTTGGTTTTGTGTGTTTCTGCATTTGCTAAACGGCCTTGAATACGAGTAAATAAGAAGGGTTTATTCTCAATGATTTTTTCGATTTCGGCTTGAGCCAATATTTCTTTTAGATACTCCAGCTTAGCCCGGCAATCCGGACATTGTTCCAGGTGAGCGGCAACAACAACGGTTTCCTCCGGGTTGAGGGAGTTTTCAATAAAGAAGATCAATTTCTTTTCCGTTGATTTGCAGTTCATTTTCTTATATTTTGTATGTTTGACACATACTAACGGAAAAACTTGCGTTCCGCACAAGTATTTTCCGATTAACGTGTCAAATATATTGTTTTTTAGAGAACATTGGACACAAATATCACAGACAGATTAATTCAGGGCGATGAAAATGCGTTCAGGGAACTGGTGGAGGAGTACCGGCAGATGGTGTTCCGCACCTGTATGGGTGTTTTGCACAACTCCGGGGACGCCGATGATGTTACCCAGGAAGTTTTTATTGAAGTATTCCGGTCCATGGGAAAGTTCCGGGCGGATGCGAAAATTTCCACCTGGCTGTACAGGATAGCATTAAACAAATCGTTGAATTTTATTAGAGATAACCGAAAACACAGGGCTTTATCATTATCGGGAACCCCACCAAATGATGCATTGGCTGCTCATGGAACCGACGGGCCGGAAGAGGTCCTGCAGAATAAAGAGAAGAAAAAGATACTGGAACAGGCAATAGATTCTCTTCCTGCCAAGCAGAAAAAAGCTTTTGTGTTGAGTAAATACGACGATCTTTCCTATAAGGAAATTGCCGAAGTAATGAAATTGTCTGTTTCTTCCGTTGAATCTCTGTTGTTCAGGGCAAGACAAAATCTGCAAAAGAAACTTTTGGATTGTTACAGGAAATCCTGTTGATGTTTTTTTGTCACTTTCGCAAGTTTTTATGGGTTGTTGGTGTCTTACAGGCAAACAAACCATTAAATAATTCAAGCTATGAAAACAACAACCATTTTAATTACATCACTGATGTTGCTTACATCACTGACCATGTATGCACAAAGAGGAAGAGGGAACAGAAATGTTGCCTACAACAACAACTACCAGTCTTGCATCAATAAAATTCCGGATCTGACACAGGATCAGATACAGAAAATCACGGCACTCGAAAATGCCCATAAAGCGGAGATCGATCAGTTACGGAACAGCCGCCGTTCTACCAGGGACGAAAGCATAAAAACAGATATCCGTCAAAAAATGCTCAACGCCAGGGATGCTCATCGTGACCAGGTAAAGGCCCTTCTCACGCCGGAACAGCAAAAAATTTACGAAACGTTACCCGGAAATAACGGAAGGAACCGGCAGTATCCCGCCGCCCGCTCCAACAGTAACCGCGCGGGGAGAAGCGGCAGAAATGTGCGTTTCTGATAAAAATTTTGCAGAACACTTAAAAACACATATCTTTGCGGACCTTTTCTCGGGAAGATAAGGAAGTTAACATGATTTAGTAACTTAAACAAAGATTTATGGCAGTAAAAATCCGTCTTGCCCGCCATGGCAAAAAAAATCACGCTTATTTTCACATTGTAGTAGCCGATTCCCGTGCACCCCGCGACGGCCGGTTGATTGAAACCCTGGGAACTTATAATCCCAATACAGATCCGGCAACCATTAATTTGGACCAGGAAAGAGCTCTTTACTGGATCACTACAGGGGCACAGCCTACATTAACCGCACGCAGACTCCTGTCTTACAAGGGAGTTCTCCTGAAAAAACACCTTCAGGAAGGTATAGCAAAAGGCGCTTTGACACAGGAACAAGCAGATGCAAAGTGGGAAGCCTGGATGCAGGAAAAAGAAGCCAAAGTGGCAGCTAAGAAAGGCCTGTTAGAGCAGGAGACACGTGAAGAAACGAAAAAACGCCTGGAAGCTGAAGCCAAGGTGAATAAAGAGCGTGCCGCAGCCTTGTTGGCAAAACGCGAAGAAGTGGCAGCCAGACTGGCTGCAGCAGCAGCCCAGGCAGCTGCAAAAGCAGAAGAAACCATCGCTGAAATTGAAGGAACAGCCGTTCCCGAAACTGAAGAAGAGGATAACGCTGCAACCGAATAATGATATGGGAAAAGAAAGGTTTCTGGCACTGGCGACGGTGAGGAAAACCTTCGGAAAGGAAGGCGAATTGCTCTTAAAAATCCATCCCGACGTTCCCCAAAACATTATTGACCAATTTAACAAAGAAGAACCGGTATTCATCCTGGTGGATGGCATACCGGTTCCTTTTTATTTCACCTATCTGCAATTCAAGGGAAACGACAAGGCGATCGTTTGTTTTGAAAATTATTTAAGCGAACGTTTAGCCGAAGAATGGGTAGGCCAAACGATTTACCTGAAAACAAATGAGGAGCAATCCCCGGAAAGCGGATCAGGTATCGTGGGGTATTCGTTTGTTGCCACAACCCCGGCAAAACAAGTATTGAAAGGGACCGTGTCCGGTTTTTTTGATTATCCCGGAAATCCCTGCCTGGAACTAGAGTTCGAAGACGGAACTCGAACCCTGCTGCCCTTTCATGAAGACTTCATTCAGAAGACTGACAGAAAAAGAAAAGTTTTCACCCTGACTATTCCTGAAGGTGTCTGAAAAACAGGTACGCTCAGCTAATTATCATCATCTTTCATCATCAGGATGTTGAAATTTATGACGGAATCTCCAGAGACCTCCTGAAACCCGATTTGTGTAAAATAACTTCCATAGTTCGGCCCACGGTAAGTAACCACACCATCATTGGTACTAAAGTATTCAAATCCGTATTGTCCCAGGTTGGATCGGTAGCTGTCGGAATGGGATTTCTTTGATCTTATCACGACTTCTTCTCCTTTAAAATATGAAAAGTCGTTGTTCCGGTAGGTGACAAAAGTAAATGGGCTGTTATAGGCCGGATAGGCACTAAGGTAAGAGTATGTTCTGACGAGCTCCTGCCAGGCGGCAGAGGGCGTTTCCTCGTCGTCATCTGTATCGTCACTGACAGGTGGTGTGGTAGTTAGTGTTACCAAAATAACATCCCCTGCCGGCACGTCCACTTCTTTTGTGGATTTATTGCCTTCGGCGTCTACGGATGAAATGAGCCATTTCCCTTTATTCAAAATGGTGTAAATGAATTTTTCACCTTCATCAATGATGTTACCAATGGTAACGTAAATGGAAGCCATAGAAGTGGAGGTGCTGGACGGATTCTGTGCAACAACAATATCGGCCTTGCTTTCCGTGTCGTCATCTTCCACAAAGACAAAAGACCGGTTGGTGCCCGGTGCATTTTCGGCATCGGTTTTGGCCACATCGTTGATCTCTTTGATAATGGCCGCCATTTTCGCGGCGTATCCGGAGCCGAGTTCCTTAACGGTGGGATCCTGGGGGTCCATACCGTTGATGTTCTCTGTCAATTCCTGGGAAATTTCCGAGGTGTTTGCCCCGGTAGAAGCATTGTAAATGTCCAGGGTCATTTCTCCTACGTCACCTGCATCCGGACCGCTGACAAAAGTAGTGGTGGTTTGCAGCACGTCCACCATCAGTTCGGCTCCGGCTTCAACACCTTTGGATCCTTCCACCACAAAGATCTTTTGAATAGTTAGTCCTTTCTCCGTTGAAGTTTCGGCAAAATCCATATTGCTGTGATAGAAATCATTATACATCTGGGAAGCCTGGTTGTCAAAATCTCCTTTTTCCAGTTTGTTCCAGAAATCTTTTTCACCCGAGGCCTTCCCTTTCCATTCTGAACGCAGGTTGTTGTACAAATCCGTACGTTGTTCGGCCGGCAGGTTGGAAGCCACTTTCAGGATCCGGTTGCGGCTGTTTTCACCACTGCCCGTAATCCAGGAAAGAAAGTTTTTGCCCGACTGAATGATCCCTTTGGTATTGACAGAGGTTAAAATTCCGGATTTTTCCAGGTTTTTAAAGGCGGCTTCGTACTCTTTAATATGGGACGCCATTCCGGCTACCTTCCCAAAGAATACATCGTATTCCTCCCGGCTGACAGTGCCTTTGAGCATATTGCGGGAAAAGTTGTCGGAAGTTGCTTTAAGGTAGTAAAGCGTAATAAATTGTTTTTGTACGGCGTAATCGGCAAAAACGGCCACGTCTTCCCGGAATTGTTCCGAACCTTCGTAGTTTTTCCATCCGAAAAGTCCCGTACATCCGCTGATAATCATTCCCAGAATAATCACCAGGAGAATGGCGTGAAATCTTTTCATATACAGGTTATTATAATACTAGTTAAAGGTAATGAAAAAAACATAAAAAGATTTTTTCAACCCATACTTTCACGGATAAGATTGACAGCAGCGCGGGCACATCCTTCAACACCCAGTAACCCGGCATCCAGTGTAAAATGATAAGAATCGGCTTTTCCCCATTCTTTGCCTGTGAAGTAATTGTAATACGCTGCCCGTTTCTTTTCTTCGTGGGTAATGAAAGACTCGGCTTCATCACGGGAAATTCCCCTGCGTTCCGCGACGTTGGCAATGCGTAGGGAAAGGGGCGCATGGATGAATAAACTGCGCATTTGGGGATTGTCCCGCAAAACATAATCTGAACAGCGACCAATAAAAAGGCAGGGTTGTTCTTCTGCAAGTTTCAGGATAACTTGCGATTGGATATTGAAAATATGATCCCGTGAAAGAGTGGCATTCTGAGGATCAAAAAAAGCCCCGCCAAAAAAATCGTGGGTATTTAGCACACGGGATAATCCCTGCGAAACTTTTTCGTCTGCCTTCTCAAAAACCTCTTCACACAGCCCGCTTTCTTTGGCGGCTTGATAAAGCAATTCTTTGTCGTAGAAGAAAAGACCCAAAGCCGATGCGATCATCTTTCCTACAAAATAGCCGCCACTGCCCAGTTGGCGGCCAAGGGATACAATAATTCTATCCTTTGAGTTCATAATGTTTCCTGAATTCTTTCATTTGTTTTGTAATTAGTATTGCAGCTACAATAAACGATGCCGCATCGGATACGGGCATACTTGCCCATACACCGGTTACGCCAAAAAAGCGGGGAAGTATAAGCAGGGCAGGGATCAGAAATATTACCTGGCGGGTTAGTGATAAGAAGATTGCTTTTCCAGGTTTTCTTATTGCCTGGAAAAAGTTGGAAGTAACCAGGGGAAGTGCAACCAGCGGGAACACGGAAAGGTCTATGTGCAATCCTTCAACTGTCAGACGTGCCAGGGTGGGGTCGTTTGTAAATAGGCTGACAGCAGCTTCGGGGAAAAATTGTGCAATAATAAATGCCAGGACGCTTACACAGAAAGCGCATAAAAATGTCAGTTTGAAGATGTCGGTAACCCTTTTGAATTGTTGTGCGCCGTAATTAAATCCTACCAGAGGTTGCATTCCCTGGTTGAATCCGAACATGATCATAATAAAAAGAAAAACCATACGGTTGGCAATACCGTATGCTCCGACGGCATAATCGCCTCCGAATTCAAAAAAGGAGCGGTTTATAATGATGATCACCAGGCTGTTGACCACGTTCATCAGAAAAGGTGCCAGTCCTACTGAAATAATATTTTTGGGCATTCCTTTACGGATGGCAAATATTCCTTTCTTAAAATGCAAAAGGGAGTCCTGCCTGGAATAATGACGCAACAAGATGCTCAAGGCCACTGCCTGGGCCAGTACCGTTGCCAGCGCAGCCCCCCGGATGCCCCAATTGAAACCAAAAATAAACAACGGATCCAGGACAAGATTGGCTGCTACGGCGATAAGGGTGGCTAACATAGCCTTTTTAGGGTAGCCGCTTGCACGCAGGTTGTCGTTCAATCCATGGTATACATGTGTTATCACATTCCCTATTAAAATGATCTGCATGTACTCCCTGGCGTAGGGTAAGGTCTGTTCGCTTGCCCCGAAAAACAACAGGGTGGGTTTCAAAAAGATCAGGGCAATGATTGAATAAAGAATTCCAATGACAGCATTCAGGGTTACCGCGTTGCCCAGTGCCACCTCTGCAGTTGGCATGTCTCTCTGACCCAGTTTTACCGAGATCAGGGTAGAGGCACCTACTCCTATCATGGAACCGAAAGCCGCAGAAATGTTCATCAGCGGTAAAGTGAGGGATAGTCCTGCGATTGCGAGGGCATTCACGCCACGTCCGATGAACATCACATCGGCAATATTGTATATGCTGGCCGCAGTCATTGAGATGATGGCCGGCATGGCATAACGGAACAGAAGTTTTGGGATGTGTTCCTTATCCAGTGCTAATGTTTTAACTTGATCAGGCACGCCAGAAGATCTTTTTGCGGGAAACCAGTGAAACCAGCCACATGGTCAGCAATACAACAATAAAAGCACTCAAGGTGCCAACCCAGGGAAAATCTTCCGGTCTGGTCCATTGATACACTTTCTGTAATTGGGTTATCCTCATAACCGGGACAACAAACATGCCGTGTGCCACGTAACTCATTAGCGGGTTGGCTCCGGCTCCTGAGAAAATATTGGAAAGAAAACCCCTGGGAAACAACTCTGAAACGTAATGGAGCCAGAGAAGCAACAGCATGGCTACGCCACCGCTTACAAAACAATAGGAAAAAGAACAGGGAACTTTTGTGAGTCCCGGTTCAAACCTTTCTATCCATATACCTGTAAGAATCAGTAATCCAGACAGGTATAGGAAGGGAAGGTATTTGGGAGCTGTCTTTTTCATCAGCAGCACGAGCGCCGCAAGGGCAATAATAGTAAAGAATTTTCCTTCCAAAAGCCAGCGGTTATAACTGCTTATGCAAATCCATACAACAAGAAGTAACAAACCCCAAAAAAGAACGTGCGTCAGGATCCCTTTTCGGTCCATGACGGTTTCATCTTCCTGCAATAAATTGTAAAAACGGTCTCCTACCCAGGATGCCGGCAACAGGATCATCAGGAAATTGATCTCTTCCATATTCAACAGCCAGGAAATGTTTTCGTCAGCATAAAGAATGCCGTCAAAGCCTACCCAGCGGGACAACAGACTCACCAGGATCACTCCCAGGAAAGCGACCAAACGCCATTTTACAGAATCGCGGGTAAAATACCATATCAGTGCTCCGAACAAATATAAAAACGCCAGTAAAAGAATTATGATATTCCTGCTGAAGAGTGTCATGTGAACCTCAAACACAAAAGCATAAAGCGCCAGCAAACCTAGTGAAACAGTCCATCCTGCGATCCGGATCTTTATGGAGGCACCCTTTACATAAATGAGCCATAAAGATGCAAAACCCGCCAGGATCAAAAAGTTGGACCAGAATCCGGGCAAAGAGGGTTGTAACAGGTTGCACAAAAAGGAAAAAGCCAACAACATGAGAAACCGTTCCCCTATGTCTTTGATATCACGGCGTGTATCCTTTCCCGATCTTTTCCACTTTGCCCTGAAGGCGAATGGGATAGCCGCCCCCATACAAAAGATGAAAACGGGAAAGACAAGGTCTACCCATCCCAGTCCGAAGCTTCCCATGTCCAGGGTATGCTCAGGGGGCGGATTTTGAATGTGGTACATCCAGGCCGGCAGCACGCCATATGGAATAATGGCAGAGAACACCATCCCAAAGATGGACAGCCCGCGCAATATGTCAAGGCTGGTAAACCGTTTCATCGGGTGTTAATATAAGGGGCAAGCACTTTTCTCATTTCATCCAGTTTGGCTTCCAATAAGGATTGACCGGAAGCCTCGGCAATAAAGCGCAGGTAAGGTTCCGTGTTTGAAGGTCTGACGTTGAACCACCAATCCGTGAATTCAATACGGTAACCGTCAAAATCAAAGAAGGCAGATGGTTTTTCCTGTGCGGTAAAGTAGGCTTTCAATGCATCCATGGCTTCCTGTTTTTTTTCGATCCGAAAATTGATCTCACCGGAAGTTTCGTATTTTTTAATGGAACGGATGATTCCGGAAAGCGGTTTGTTCATTTTGACCAGGACGTCCAGAACCAGCAGTGCTGCCAGAAGTCCGCTGTCGGAATAATAAAAATCTTTAAAATAATAATGCCCGGCAAGTTCCCCGCCGTAAACACCATCAATCTCTTTGAGCCTGGGTGCTGCATAAGCTCTGCCCACACGCCATGTGTGCATTTGGGCTCCCATCGGTTCCAGGTATTCTCCCACAGCTTTGGAAGAGCGGATATCCTGGAGAACCCTTGCAGGCGATCCGTCCAGGAAATGATGTCCCAAAAGAGCGATGATAAGATCCGGAGAGATAAATGTTCCGTGTTCATCCGTAAACATCACCCGGTCCGCATCCCCGTCAAAAATGATCCCGATATTGCACTTTTTCTCTTTTACCAGATGTTGCAACTGTTTAATATTTTCCGGAACAAGCGGATTTGGCGGGTGGTTGGGAAAACGTCCGTCCAGCGTTTCATTTATATAAAAAACATTATCAGTCCCAAGGAGTTTTTTTATAAACAATCCTGCCATTCCGTTGGATACGTCAATTCCTACCCGGAGCTTTTCCAAACGAGGAACGTAGGCAGACAGGTAGTTAAAATATTCCAGGTTCAGATCCAGCGGGATTACGCGCCCTCTCTCCCCCATACGTATTGCCTCTTTATGCAAAACGCAATCTTCCAGAAAATTGAGTCCGTTGTCATACCCTATGGGCACGGCATCGCGACCGGATACCTTTAAACCGTTGTATTCTGCCCCGTTGTGGGAGGCTGTGATCTGTACCGAACCGTCAAAATGATGTTTTGCGGTAGCATAATAGACCATAGGTGTAGTGGTCAGTCCCAGGTCGTATACATCGGCTCCCGCATCGCAAAGTCCTTTTACCAGGTATTGGAATACTTCGGGAGAAGATTCCCGGCAATCCCGGCCGACGGCGATTCGTTTTGTTTTGAGTAACTGAGGCAGGAAAAACCCGATTTTGTAAACATCCTTTGGTATCAGGTCTTTGTTGTAAACACCCCGGATATCGTATGCGTGAAAGGCACCCATATTTATTTAACGATCTTTGTTTTGTAAAATGTATCTACTTCTCCGCGGGTCATGGCGCGTAATTTACTTTGGATCATTTTTTTGCGAATGGGAGGCAGGCGGTCTACAAAAAGTTCTCCTTCCAGATGGGAAAACTCATGCTGAACCATACGGGCAGCCATCCCCTGGAACCATTCTTCCACCGGTTCAAAATTTTCGTTAAGATAGGCCAGTTTTATACTTTCGGGACGTTCCACATCCGCGTATAATTTGGGAACACTCAAACAGCCTTCCTGGTAAACCACCGTTTCCGGACTTTCTTCCAATATGCGGGGATTGATAACCAGTCTTTTAAAATCTTTCAATTCGGGGCGGTCTTCTGAAAGGTCCTTGCCGTCAACCACAAACATTCGTATGGAAAGGCCAATCTGGGGAGCGGCCAGTCCAACCCCGTCCGCATAATACATGGTTTCCCACATGTCACTGATCAATTGGTCCAGATTGGGATAATCCGGAGATATGTCCTGTGCTTTTTGTTTTAGAACGGAAGATCCGTAAATATATATCGGCAATATCATAATGTTTTGTTTTGGAGGTACTCTTGCAAAATGAGTACGGCACTTATTTTATCAATTGTTGCTTTATCCCTGCGGTCTTTTTTTTTCACACCTCCGTCTATCATGGCCTGGAAAGCCATTTTTGAAGTAAACCGTTCATCTGCCAGTACTACCGGAATGGCCGGAAAGGTTCGCTTCAAATGAGTGACAAAAGCAGTTACGCGCGGGGCATTTTGGGACGGCGTATTGTTTAAGTGTTTTGGATAACCCACTACAAACAAATCCACCGGTTCAGAAGCAGTATATTCTTTTAAAAAATCGGTTACTTTGTCTACCGTTACAGTTTGCAGAGGTGTGGCAAAGATGTTTAAAGGGTCACTAACGGCCAATCCCACGCGTTTTTGGCCATAGTCAATACCCATGATCCGTCCCATGCTGCAAAGGTAACACAATTTGGAAAATCATTCGTACATTTGTCACACCAAAGCAGATCTATGGCATCGAACAAATCCAGGAAGAAAGCACTTAAAGAAAGATATATCTTCGGAGTCTTTGATATAGAATCCCACAAGCAGGTGATCAATGTCAAATTTTCTGTCATTCATCTTATATTAGGAGTTTTGGGCTTGTTACTCGTCTTGGTGACTTGTGTGGTCCTGGTGTTTATTTATACTCCAATGCGGGAACTGATCCCCGGGTATCCGAATGCAAAAACACGGGAAATGATGATGAACAACGCCCTGAGGGCTGATTCCCTGGAAAAAGTCATTCATCTGTGGGAGATTCATTTGGTCAATCTGCAAAGAGTCCTTGCCGATGAGGATCCCATGACTCCGGAAGAGATCCTTCCCAAAGGACAGTTTTCCGGGATACCCGAGTTTACGGTTGGAGGGCGGTCACGGGAAGATTCGCTGTTAAGGGCACAGGCCGAGCAACGGGAACAGGAATATCAGGAAAACGTTCAGGGTCGTAACATTCAGATAGAAGGACTTCATTTCTTTCCTCCGGTTAAAGGTATAGTAACTTCTGAATTCAGTGCTGCCGATAACCATTTTGCCGTAGATATCGTAGCACCGGAAAATTCAGTGATCTACGCCGTTTTGGACGGAACGGTAAGTTTTGCCTCGTGGACCGAAGAATTTGGATATGTACTCCAGATCCAACATGAAAACAATTTGTTATCAATATACAAGCATTGTTCTCAATTATTCAGGAAAACAGGAGATCCTGTTACGGCAGGATCTGCCGTGGCTGTTATAGGACAAGAGGGCACCTATTCTACCGGATACCATTTGCATTTTGAACTCTGGCACAAGGGGATACCCCTGGATCCGGCAGATTATATCAATTTTTAACATGGATTTATTGAAACGCATTGCACTTCTCGGTTCAACAGGTTCAATAGGCAGACAGGCACTGGATGTGATACGAAGGTATCCGGCGCTTTTTAAGGCAGAAGTCCTGACTGCCAGAAAGTCCTCAGAGACACTGATCCGCCAGGCGTTGGAATTCAAACCTGCCGCCGTAGTCATAACACAAGAAGAAGCCTGTCGTGAAGTCAGAGAGGCCCTTAAAGGATCTTCAATAAAAGTCCTGTGCGGAAAAGACGCCATTACTGAAGTACTGCAGTGGAAATCCGTGGATATGGTACTAAATGCCCTGGTGGGTTTTGCAGGCCTGGCACCAACACTGGCCGCTTTACAAAACGGGAAAGTACTTGCCCTGGCCAATAAGGAAAGCCTGGTAGCCGGAGGTCACCTGGTAATGCGACTGACCAATCTCAAAAAAAATTCACTTTTACCCGTTGACAGCGAACATTCTGCCATATTTCAGTGTTTGCAGGGAGAACAGGCGACTGTAGAAAAAATAATACTGACCGCATCCGGAGGCCCTTTCTTTAAATACACAAGCCATCAACTGGACTCAATTACCAGGGATCAGGCCCTGGATCATCCTACCTGGAACATGGGCGCCAAGGTGACGGTGGATTCAGCTACTCTAATGAACAAAGGGTTGGAAGTGATCGAAGCCTATTGGCTTTTTGGTCAACCCCTTGAACGCATTGAAGTGCTCATCCATCCACAGTCCCTTATCCATTCCATGGTCCAGTTCTCGGATGGAACCGTCAAAGCGCAGATGAGCACTCCGGATATGCGCCTTCCCATACTATACGCAATGGCTTTTCCCAAAAGGCCGGGATTCCCGGATGTGAAAAGAATGGAATTGTCCCATTTCTGCTCTATGGAGTTCCACAAACCGCCTTATGACCGGTTTCCCTGCCTGGAAATGGCTTACCAGGCCATGAAACAAGGGGGTAACATTCCCTGCGCGCTCAATGCTGCAAACGAAGTGGCCGTGGATGCTTTTTTAAATAATAAACTGGGTTTCACTGCTATTCCCAAAGTAATATCTAAAACACTGGAAGCTGTTCCCCGTATTTCCGATCCCGATTATTCGCAATTGGAGGATACACACCGGGAAGCTCAGCAGGTGGCACAAAATTTGTTGACAAGTTATTGATTTTATGGAAGTATTGATCAAAATTGCCCAGGTGATCCTGGCTTTGTCTTTTTTAATCCTGATCCACGAATCGGGACATTTTCTTTTTGCCCGTTTATTTAAAATACGAGTAGATAAATTTTACTTGTTTTTTGATCCGTGGTTCAGCCTGGTAAAATTCAAACCAAAAAATTCACATACAGAATACGGAATAGGGTGGTTGCCTTTTGGCGGGTATTGTAAGATTTCCGGGATGATTGACGAGTCCATGGATAAAGACCAGTTGAAAGAAGAACCCAAACCCTGGGAATTCCGGAGTAAACCCGCATGGCAACGGTTCTTTGTCATGTTCGGGGGCGTTTTATTCAATATGATACTGGCCATAGTGCTTTACGGGCTGATCCTGCTCACCTGGGGAGAAGAATACATACGTACCGAGGATGCCGCGTACGGCATTCATTGCACTACGTTGGCTCAGGAGATCGGATTTCAAAACGGGGATAAGATACTTGCTTTTGACGACCGTTCTGTTGCCAATGATCCGGTGCACACCCTTCATGTTGATCTGATACGAACCAGACCGGCAGTGATCACGGTTCTCAGGGGTGCCGATACCGTTCGTTTTGGATTCGATCAGGGCTATATCAAGGAAATGTTGAATACCCAGAGTTTATTCACCCTGCGTTATCCTTTTGTGGTTTCTTCTGTTCCCGATACATCGCTCAATGTTCTGGCCGGTCTGGTTCCGGGTGACAGGATAGTAAGTGTGAACGGAATATCTACTCCTGCTATACAGGATGTCCAGGAAATACTGGCACAAAACAAAGAAGCAGTTGTTAACACAGGCATACTGCGTGGAGAAACTCTTGCCAACGTTCCCCTGCAGGTTAACTCTGACGGACTTATCATGGTAGGCGTTGTGAATCCAATGGAATTTATACCGGTAACTGTAAAACAGTATTCGTTTTTGGAGGCTTTTCCTGCAGGGATCAATAAAGCCTACCAGACAGGTGCCAATTACATAAAAGAACTGGGGCTGATCTTTTCACCCAAAACAGAGGCCTATAAATCCGTAGGGAGTTTCATTGCCATTGGCAGCATATTCCCGGGGACGTGGAACTGGGAAATATTCTGGAATATTACCGCCTGGCTCTCCATAATGCTGGCCATATTGAATCTTCTGCCAATTCCTGCATTGGATGGCGGCCATATTGTTTTGGTAATATATGAAATGATTACAAGGCGCAAACCGTCAGAAAAATTCCTTGAGTATTCCCAGATTGCAGGCATGATCCTTTTAATTGGGCTTATGTTCCTGGCTTTCGGGAATGATTTGTACAGATTATTTACATAAAAACAACAAATAAGCTATGAGGTCAAGAATTGTATTATTTACAGGTTTATTAAGCATGATTTTAGGTTCATGTTCCGACGGGCCACAATTAAAACAGAACGTAAGCGGGAAAGCCGGAGAAGTGATCGTTGTTATGGATAAATCCGTATGGGAATCGGGTCCGGGCCAGTCGCTAAGATCAATTCTGGCCGTTGATTTCCCTCATTTGCCGCAACGCGAACCACTCTTTTCTTTGTTCAATATAAACACCAATGCATTCTCATCTATTTTTCAGACGCACCGGAATATTATTATTTGCAATGTAAATCCAGATCTTGAAGAAGCAAAAATGATTATTCAGAAAGATATATGGGCAGCACCACAGATAGTAGTGACTTTATCCGGTCCCACCCCGGAGAGTATTAAGGAATGTATAGATGAAAACAATGATCGCCTGAGAAATGCCATGGAACAGGCAGAGAGAAACCGGGTAATTGAGAATTCAAAAAAATTTGAGGAAAAAGACATTCGCCAGACCATTACCGGGATACTGGGCGGATCTCCCTATTTTCCTACCGGGTACCGGATTAAGAAGCAAACCGATAATTTTATATGGGTAGCTTACGAAACCACTTATACTACCCAGGGTGTTTTCATATATACCTATCCATACAGAAGTCCCGACGACCTTACCTTATCCCGTATTATAGCAGAAAGAAACCTGAAACTGGAAAAAGAAGTTCCAGGACCCCTTGACAATACATACATGACCACCAATTCTTTGATAGAGCCTTCATTACGTTGGGTGAATTTCAATAACCGCGAGTTCGTGGAAATTCGGGGTTTGTGGGACGTGAAGAACGATTTCATGGGAGGTCCTTTTGTCTGCCACTGTTTCTATGACCGGGATAACCAGAAGGTAGTGGTTCTGGAAGCTTTTGTATATGCCCCCAGGTATCCCAAAAGAAATTATTTACGCCAGGTGGAATCCATAATCTATTCCTTCGAGTGGCAAAAAGAGGAAAAAAATTTGTAGGAAAGAAAATTCGTTATACCTTTGCGCTCCCAAATCGGCCAGTTCGTCTAACGGTTAGGACTCAAGATTTTCATTCTTGCAATAGGGGTTCGATTCCCCTACTGGCTACAAAACAAAACATAGAATAATGGCTCATCACGCATCAGCAGAAAAACGCAACCGTCAAAATCTTAAAAGACGTCTTCATAACAGGTATTATGCACGGACTACACGTAACGCCATAAAGGCCATACGCAATACTACCGATAAAGCAGCTGCCGCGGCTATGCTGCCCAAGGTGTTTTCTATGATAGATAAACTGGCTAAGATTAATGTCATTCATGATAACAAAGCCGGAAATCTTAAAAGTGGTCTGACAGCTTACGTCAATAAATTGGCATAAGTTTTTACGAATTGTCCTTCTTTTTACAGAATGCTTTCCAAATTTTGGGAAGCATTTTTGTTTTGGACTATGGAAGGGAATTTGAAGATAATGGATTGGGCGCGGGAGGAAAGGCCCCGGGAAAGATTGTTGGAAAAAGGGACGGGTGTCCTTACAAATGCCGAGTTATTGGCAATCCTGCTCAGGACGGGTACAGGGAAAAAGAATGCGCTGGAACTGGCCCGCGAATTGTTGGCGGAACACGGGAATTGTTTGCACGATCTTGTTCGTTCCCCGGTGGACAAGATGATCAGGATCCCCGGGATCGGGCAGAACAAGGCGGTTAGTCTGTGCGCTGCTTTTGAATTGGGCAGAAGGGCTCAGGTTCCGGTTATCCGCCCTGCATCCATAACCTCGGCCCGGGAAGTTGCCCAGATGATGAGTCCTATGCTGAAAGACCTTACCCACGAAACTTGCTGGGTGCTCTTTTTTGACGCAGGCAGGAAATTCCTGGGGAAGGAACTGGTAAGCAGCGGTGGTTTGAATGCTACCATAGTGGATATTAGGATGATATTGAAAAAAGCTCTGGATAAACTTTCCTGCGAACTCATCCTTGTACACAACCATCCTTCAGGGAACAGAAAACCCGGACGGCAGGACCGCCTGCTGACGCGCACCCTCAGGGAGGCCGCCCGGATGGTGGATCTGCAACTAATAGATCATATTGTCATAGGGGGAGAAGGGTACTTTAGTTTTGCCGAGGAAGGTCTGTTGTAAATCCGCGGACTTTTGTACCTTTGACAAAAATATCCCGGTATGATATCTTATGTTTTTACTGAAAAGGATTCACTTTTCAATCCCATTCTTGCGGAAATGCGAGATGTAAACATTCAAAAAGATTCCATGCGCTTTCGCTTCAACCTGGAACGTCTGGGTTATTTGTTTGCTTACGAGATCAGTAAAACACTTGCTTACAGGGAACAGGAAGTTCAGACCCCCCTGGGTATTTCCAGTTGCAAGGTCCTGGAAGATCAGATAGTCCTGGCCACGGTGCTGCGAGCCGGTTTGCCGCTTCATGAAGGGATGCTGAAAATTTTTGATAAAGCCCAGAATGCCTTTATTGCCGCTTACAGAAAATACGGCAGAAATTACAAGTTCACCATTCAATTGGAATACATGGCCAGTCCGAATCTTGAAAATAAAGTGCTGATTTTGACAGATCCAATGCTTGCCACCGGATCGACCATTTTACTGGCTTACCAGGAAATGGTTCAGCAGAAAGGAACACCCAAACATTGTCATATAGTCTCTCCCATAGCATCCAGGGAAGGATATGAGTATTTATGCCGTAAATTGCCTCAAAAGAACGTTTCTATCTGGCTTGGAGCCATTGATGAGGAACTTACCACAAAATCCTATATTGTTCCCGGACTTGGGGATGCCGGAGATTTGGCTTACGGAGAAAAATAGTTTTAGGGAAAGACCTGTTCTCCTGCCACAAAGGTCATTTTACAGGACGTTGCCGGAATATCTTTTACAGGCAAGACCATCAGATCATCGCTCCATACCACAAAATCAGCCCATTTCCCCGGTTGGACGGATCCTTTATCTGTTTCCCGGAAAGAGCCTTTTGCAGCCCACAAGGTCATGCCGCGGAGAGTGTTTTCACGTGATACAGCATTTTCCGGTTGCCAGCCTCCTTCCGGCAGAAAATCCCGGTTCATCCTGGAGATGGCTGCATAAAAGGTATAGAGCGGATTGATGCTTTCAACGGGGGCATCGGTTCCAAAAGGAGCCCATCCGGACTCGTTTATAAGATCCTGAAAAGCATAGGCGCCTTTTACCCTTTCAGGTCCCAGTCGTTCAGCTGCCCAGCCCATATCTGAGGTGGCGTGTGTGGGTTGAATGGAGGGCACAACGCCTGAAGTGCCAAAGCGTTTAAAATCATCGGGGGCAACCACCTGTGCATGCTCTATCCGCCAACGAAGATCGTTGCCGGGTTGCAGAAACGGTTCATACAAATCCAATACTTTTCCTACGCCTTTGTCACCAATGGCATGGGTGGCCACCTGGAATCCTCCGTTTAAGGCCTTTTGACAGATTTCAGTAAAGAATTCATCTGAAGTAACCTGCATTCCGGAATTATGCGGATCATCAGAGTAAGGTTCGTATAACAGGGCTCCGCTGGATCCCAATGCCCCGTCTATATAGAGTTTTACGGCACTTACGTCCAGTCTTTCGGATCTATAAGGCCGGGTAAACCTCGTGAAATTTTCTTCCGAAGGATTCATCCAGATGTCCGTTCGAATTTTCAAGCTGCCTGCTTTCTGCAGTGAATCCAGCAGAAGTATTTGCCCCAGAGGCAGTCCGGCATCGGAAACTGACCCCAAACCGTAGGAAAAACACAATGCCTGGGCTTCCAGGATGCATTCCGTCAGCGCGCGGTCTGTCATTGGAGGGATGGTGGCGTTGATCAATTCATAGGTGTTTTCCAGGAAAACACCGGTGAAATGTCCGTCGGCAGTCAGGATGGCTTCCCCGGGGGCTATTCCACTGTCGCCCGGACGGAGACCTGCCAGCTCAATGGCTCTTTCATTTACCCAGAGGGCATGAAAATCGACTCGGCGTAAATATACGGGAATATCCGGGAACGACCGGTTCAGAAGGTCGTTGGAAGGAAGGTCCTTGTTTTCCCACAAGGTCTGGTCCCAGCCGTCTCCGACCAGAAAAGCCGGTTTGTACACATTGTAGTGTTTTTCAAGACGGTCAATGACCTCTGCAATAGAAAGGCATCCGCGCAGGTCCACGTGACGCAATCCCTGGGCTACCTGGATAAAATGTGCGTGTGCATCGTTGAAGGCAGGGTAAACAGGCGCTCCCTGCAGATCCAGTTCCCGGCGTCCTTTGTATTTTATGCGAATTTGATCCGTTGTTCCTGTAGAAAGGAATATTCCTTTGTCTACGGCAAAAGCTTCACATTTGGAAAAAGACGGATCAACGGTGTATACGTTAGCATTGTACACTACAAGATCTACAGTTTTTTGCGAATTACAGGAGGCGGGAATAATGAGGTTTATTCCCATGGCAAGTAAAAGGTAAATATGTGTTTTCATGTCAGATTTGTTTCCGCAGCCGTGCAATGGGGATATTCAGCTGTTCACGGTATTTGGCAACAGTCCTTCTGGCCACTTTGTATCCTTTTTCATTCAAACAGGACACCAGCTCTTCATCAGTAAGGGGTTTTCGCTTATCTTCCGTGTGGATGCTTTCAGCCAAAATATTTTTGATCTCCCTGGTGGAAACTTCTTCCCCGTTTTCTGTCATTAATCCTTCCGAAAAGAAGTATTTCAGGGAATAAATGCCAAAATGGGTCTGGATGTATTTGGAGTTGACCACACGGGATATGGTGGATATGTCAAGCCCTGTTTTTTCCGCG
Source organism: uncultured Muribaculaceae bacterium (assembly GCA_964542305.1). Taxonomy (GTDB): domain Bacteria; phylum Bacteroidota; class Bacteroidia; order Bacteroidales; family UBA932; genus DMER64. Next base: position 34,108 of record CAZITX010000017.1, read on the forward strand.
ATGTTTTTCAATACCATAGGTTTGAGCCTGGTCTCGTCTCCTTCAACAAAGTACTCCTCCTGGAATTCCAATATGGCTTTCATGGTGTTGAGCAGCGTGTTCTGACGTTGTTTCAATGCTTCTATGAACCATTTTGCCGAGTCGAGTTTTTGTTTCACGAAAGTGGCTGCTTCCTTGCTTTCCCGGGAACTTTTATCTGCTGCTTTCAGGAGCATGTCTGCATACCGTTTATTGATACGCAGTTCGGGAACGGAAAACCGGGGCAAAGATAATACCGGCTCACCGTCTTTTATTTCCAGTAAAAAGTCGGGTACGACCTGCTGGGCTCTGTCTGTATATGAATCATCCACGTTCCCTCCGGGTTTGGGATTCAGCTTCAGGATCTCTTCGATGGCTTCTTTCAATTCCTCTTCCGTGATGTTCATCCGGGAAATGATCTTGTCGTAATGCTTCTTTGTAAATTCGTTGAAATGTTTATCCAGAATGGTGGCGGCCATTTCAACCGGTGGTTTCTGTTCTTTGTTGCGGATCTGTATTAGCAGGCATTCCTGCAAATCGCGGGCACCGACTCCGGGCGGATCAAATTCCTGGATAACCGATAATGCCTGAGCGAGTTCTTCCTTGTTTGCGTCCAGTCCCAAACGGAAAGCCATATCGTCGCTTAACGTATCCAGATCTCTTCTGAGGTATCCGTCATCATCCAGACTGCCAATCAGGAAAAGGGTAATATTGCGTTCTTTTTCTGACAATGTCCTGAATCCCAGCTGAGCTTCCAGGTGTTGGTGAAAACTCTCTTTTACCGAGAATGTGGGAAAATCTTTTTTGATGTCCCGGGACTGGTTGTTAACGTATAGTTTGTATGAAGGTATGGAATCGTCGTTCCCGTAATAATCACTCAGGGATACTTCACTGGAATTATCTGTTTCTTCTTCGGTTTCCTTTGTTTCCAATACAGGATTCTCTTCCAGCTCTTTTCTGACCCTCTGGTCAAGTTCAAGCGCCGGAAGCTCCAGCAATTTGATGGTTTGTATCTGCAGGGGTGATAACTTTTGTTTCAGCTGCAGTTTTTGTTGTAGTGACTGAGATAACATTTAAAATTCAGTTGCTCGGTACAAAGATACATAATTGCATTCTTTTAGGTAACTTTGCCTTAATAAAACTTGTATCCTGGCTTATGGAACCCATTATCCCTCCCGTATCAAAACATTTGCTGGAAGAAGAATTGACAAAAAACCGTCTGGTGAGGTATTCTTCCAGGGGTGAAAACAAATTGTACGATTTTAACGCACACGAAGCTCCCAATACCATGCGGGAAGTGGGCAGGTTGCGTGAAATCGCTTTCAGGGCGGCCGGCGGAGGTACAGGCAAAGCTATAGACATAGATGATTTTGATGTAAATCCGGAAGCTCCTTACAGACAGCTTATTGTATGGGATCCAAAACGGAAGGAAATTTTGGGAGGCTACAGGTATATCCTTGGAGCCGGCATCCGTCCTGAACACCTGGCGACGTTCCCAATTTTCAGTTTTTCGGACAAATTTCTGGAGAATTTCCTGCCTTTTACCATTGAGTTGGGAAGGTCTTTTGTCCAGCCTAATTACCAAAATTCCAACGAGAACAGGTCCGGACTTTATGCGTTGGACAATTTATGGGACGGGCTGGGGGCCCTGATAGTGCGCCATCCCTGCATGAAGTATTTTTTCGGGAAAGTGACCATGTACCGTTCTTACAATCAACAGGCACGAAATTGCCTCTTGTTTTTTCTGAATAAATATTTTCCGGATCCCGACAACCTGGTTGCTGCTTTTGAACCGCTGGATTTCAATGCGGAAAACCCGTATTACAAAAATCTGTTCCGGGCCAATCAATACGACGAAGATTACAAGGCATTGGTGCAGGAAATAAGGTCTTACGGGGAACGGATCCCTCCGCTGATCAATTCCTATATGCGTATTTCACCCAATATGCGCGTTTTCGGAACAACGCTTAACAAACATTTCGGGGATGTGGAAGAAACAGGGATATTGATAACAATTAAGGATATGTATCCGGACCGGGTGGGACGTCATATGAATTCCTTGAGGAATTTTGCTGAAAAAGTAATGTTGAAATGGTGGCACAGGGAAAGTACACCCGTGACTCCCTGTGATCAGAGCGGCGGATAACGAATGATCTCCCTGGTTATGAAAGCCTGTGGATAGGTACGCCGGATCCGGTGCATGAACCTCACGGCCTCACTTTTTGTTCTGAAATCTCCTACGGTGACTTTGAAATAAGGATTTTCATAGATCCTGTATACTGCTATACCTGGATGCTTTGTTGAAAAATCTTCCACGATCTGTTCCGACTCGGCCCTTGCTGTCTGTTTGTTATCAAAAAAGATCCTTACACGAAAACCTTCCATTTTTCCCGGTGAAAGGCGGTTTTCGGCTACATCCCTGTTGACCAGGTATTCCACAGAATCAGACTGAATGATGACCATCCGGTTGCCATACGGTCCGGGTTCCCGGAATTGGTCAAAGACATTGTAACTTAAAATAAGAGAATCCCGGTCCTGTGAAAAGCCGTTTACGACAGAAAGGCTGCTCAGAATCAATGATAAAACCAGGGGTGTGGCGATTTTTCTCATAAGTCCAGGAGTTTTTTAGCCGGTATATTGTTAAAACGAAGTTTTCGTTTTATTCCTCCGGTTTTAAAAGTGGCGTCAAAGGTAAGTTTAATGTCATCCAGCAACGATTCGTCCAGATCGGTCAAGCCGGAAAAAAGAACAGACATATCGCTGATCTTCAATGACATGACTCCCTCGTTGGTAGATACGCTGCGGGGGGCAAAAACAAGCGTTGAGTCCATGTAAAACTCGGCAAGTTTCTTTTCTTTCATGTTCAGGGTGCCATTCATTCCGGTGAGCTGCAGCCGTCCGCCCGTAGGGTTGTTCAGCGTGGCTTTGATCTTCATCCGAGCCGTGGAGAGACTGGTCATGTTGAATTGGCTGATGGAGATGTTTTCCAGCGTAACTTCCCGGTAACGGGAACATCCTGAAAGAACGAAAACAACCAGTATACAGAGGATAACGCTTTTTCTGTTCATGATGCAAAGGTATACATTTAGGGTGAATATGCTATATTTGTGCCATGATTCCATTTTTTATTGAAACCTACGGCTGCCAGATGAATGTGAGTGATTCAGAGGTGGTGGCCAGACTCCTGTCAGATAACGGTTACCGGCAATGCGAGCGCTTTGAGGAGGCCCGGATCATATTTGTGAATACGTGTTCAATACGGGACAATGCTGAAAAACGGGTTATGGGCAGGCTGGACCTTTTTGCACGTATGAAAAAGAAAGATCCCGGGTTGAAAGTGGGTGTCTTAGGCTGTATGGCTACCCGGTTAAAAGAAGAATTGCTGGCGCATCCGGCTGTAGATTTAGTAGTAGGGCCGGACAGTTACCGGCAGTTGCCCCGTATGCTGGGTTCTGCTGTGATGGCTCCTATAGAAGTGAAGCTCTCTCTGACCGAAACATATGCAGACATAAAACCGTTCCGGGGTGTATCTCATGGAATTTCTTCTTTTGTGACGATTATGAGAGGATGCAACAATATGTGTGCCTATTGCATCGTGCCCTACGTAAGGGGGCGTGAAAGGAGCCGTGATCCCTTTTCCATTGAAGAAGAGGTAAGAGACCTTTTTGTTGCGGGATTCCGTGAAGTGACCTTGCTGGGACAGAATGTCAACTCTTATGGTTGGAAACAGGGCAGTAGTACGAACCAGGGGGTTTTTACTTCTGATCAGGATGACAAACCTGACTTCGGGACATCTGAAGACGCACAGGTATCGGTAACTTTTGCCCGGTTGTTGGAAAGGGTGGCTGCTATATCACCGTTGTTACGTATTCGGTATACTACTTCACATCCCAAGGACATGCAAGACGATGTATTGTATGCCATGGCTGCGCATCCCAATATCTGCAAACACATTCATCTTCCGGTGCAGAGCGGAAGCAACAACGTGTTGAAAAAAATGAACCGGGGCTATACCCGGGAAGAATACCTGGACAGAATCGCAGCCATACACCGCATTTTACCGGGATGTACCATTTCTTCTGACATGATCAGCGGATTTTGCTCGGAAACAGAGGAAGATCATGCGCAAACCCTGTCTTTGATGGAAGAGGTCCGTTTTGATCAGGCCTTTATGTTTCATTATTCCCAAAGACCCAATACACTGGCGGCCAGGCATTACCCGGATGATGTTCCTGAAAATGTGAAAATCAGGCGATTGAACGAAATCATCGCTTTACAAAACCGTTTGTCACTGGAAAGCAACCTGGCCGATGTGGGAAAAGTGTTTGAAGTGTTGGTTGAAGGGGTCTCCAAACGTTCCGAAGAATTTTTCTTCGGGCGAACAGGAACCAACAAAGTATGTGTTTTTCCCAAGGAGGACAGCCGGGTGGGGGATTACGTAAGGATTCGCGTTCTGTCATGTACAGCAGCAACGCTAAAAGGTAAAATCGTTTCAGAAATCAAATAAACAAGTGACATGAAATCATGCACCTGCAGTCACCCTCAAAAAGTGCAACCATTACAGAACCTTATTGATTATTGGCATGAAATCATGCACCTGCAGTCACCCCTATGAGCAAAACAGTTAAAGAAAACCAATAAATTATGACAAAAATTAAAACTACCTATCTTGGGGATCTTCATGTTGAGGCCATTCATCTTGATTCCGGGTCCCGTATTGAAACAGACGCTCCCGTTGATAATCAGGGAAAAGGAGAACTTTTTTCACCAACAGACCTTTTTGCTACTTCTCTGGCTTCCTGTATGATCACCATAATGGGCATATCTGCCCGGGATCACGGATTTGCCCTGGAAGGAGCATGGGCAGAAGTTGAAAAGGTAATGGCTGCTTCACCCCGCCGGGTAGCTGAAATTATTATAGACATGTACTTCCCGGACGGGAGCACATACGGTGACCGTGAAAGAAGGATCATTGAAGCTGCCGCCAAGGCCTGTCCTGTATCCAATTCGCTTCATCCGGAAGTCAAAAAAACACTCCGGTTTCATTACTAAAAAAAAATAACTACATTTGTTGCCCCGTTTACCAAAAGTTGCCCGGATGGCGGAATCGGTAGACGCGCTGGTCTCAAACACCAGTGGCCGCAAGGCTGTGCCGGTTCGACCCCGGCTCCGGGTACAAGAAAGCCCTCTTAATCGCTTGATTTTGAGGGCTCTTGTTTTTCTCAAGGTGTACTAAAAGTGTACTATCTAACAAAAAGAGTGTTTTTTTTTGATTTTTACCGCCGGTTTTGGTGCTTTAATCTGTAAATACCACACAAAAGATCTCTACCCCAAAAGCAGCACAGAGCTCCAGGTATAAGCTCTCATCTACCTTGCCGGCTTTTAGGGCTTGCATTATTATCTCCCTCATTGTTTCTGTAAGCTTGTAAGGGCTCTCTCCCTCTGGTTCCTTGAATAAATCTTCATAACGCTGCCGGCAATCCCTTAGACTATCAAATATAACCATTGGACTATGCAAGCCACATCTCAGAGCTTCTTTGTCTGCCTCTGTAAACCGCCCCTCTTTCAATATCTTTAGCAAGAGCAACTTGCTTTCTCTGGTTAGCGGCTCGCCCCCTGGGTTCCTGTACTGCTTTTGTTTTGTTTCTTTCATTGCTTTACTTTTTTACATCATTACTTGTAATCTGGTTTATGATCATCTCAAGCTCTGCATCTGTGAGCCGCTGCAAGTCCAGCACAGCCTCTGTGCTTTGCATCTTTGGAATACAGAAAGCCAAAAGCCGCTCAATTAGCTGCCACCTATCTTTGGGGCTTAGCTTTTTAAGATCTTGCTCCAGCTCTTGCCGGTTGTTATCTATTAGCATCTGCACCCACGTTTTGAGCTCTGTTGTAATCTTATTTGGGCTGCCCTTAGGTCTGCCATTAGGGTTGCCGGTTTTGCCTTTGGGTTGTGCCATATTCAAAGTATTTTAATGTTATTTTCATTGGCTCTGTGCTATCTACAGCACCGCTTTACTTGCTCTACCTTGCCGGTTAGCTCTTGTATAATTGTGTTATCTGTCAAGATCCCTGGAGCCTCAACTTTTGTAGCACCAAGGGCTGCCTCTCTCAGATCATACTTTTGCTTGGCTGTGAGTGTGCCGGCTCTCTGTGCCTCATTTAGCTGCTCAAGGAAAGCACCCACGCCGCCAACGTGCTCAACAAGGGCAACAAGCCCCATTCTGTAAAGATCCTTTTTAGTAGTCATTGCTTGAAAATTTATTGTTACATCATTGATCTTTTTGATAGCCTCATAAGCCTTGCACCACCTGCTCACAGCATCCCAATAAAACCGCTCATTGTACAGGCTCGCCGCTGTTACCTCGCTGGAAGAGAAAGCCTTTGCCACACTATGCTTGTACCTAATCTCATACCTTAAGACGTTCTTTCCTTGGTAAAGCTCTGGAATGGCACAACGCTTTTGCCGCTGCTCTTTTACTTTATCATAAAAAACAAGCTGCCCGGTTGTTATCTGGTAATATAGCCCGGTAGGCTGGGGCAGTCGCTTTGCTCTGCCAAACTCCCCCAAATGATTAAAGTAAACCTCAACCGGGTATTTTAATAGGAAATTTTGCCCCACATCCAGCCGGGTAACAGCTGCCCTGTCCATTGGTAAATGCAAGGTATCTGCAAGGCACTCCAGAGCTCGCTGGGTTGTTAGCCTGTCAAGTGTCTGGAAATTATCCCCCAACGCCCACTTGCAGAGTGAGCCTTTGCCCACATACACACTTTCCTTTGATGCAACCACTTTCAAACCGCCCAGGGTTCCAAATATCTTATACTCTCCCAAACTATTCTGCTGCTCTGTCAGGAATTGAAAATACTTGCTTGTTTCCCCTAAAAAGTCGGTTTTTGGGGCATCATATCTGCTTAATCTTAAATCTACACTATCTATCATTTATTACTGATTTAGTAATGAAATATGTATTAATAAGGAAAGTGTGTAAATAGGCATCTTTTTCATCACTTGCCGCCCTCTTCTGCTGGCTCTCTCTCGCCGGTTGCTGCTGCCCTGAGTGCTTGCACCTCTTCTGCCAGCTCTCCCTCTGCAAACAGGTTGTAAAGCTGCATCTGGTTGCATCTCTGCCCCCTGGCAACAAAGAGCTCAAGGGTGCAAAATTTTTGATCGTGCTCAATTAATATGCAGTCTTGAGTGCTTGCAATATCCCCAAAGGCATAAGGTCTGGTAATATCTGGCACAAATAGGCTTGATATGTTTTTTGTTTTGGTCAGGCATTTTGTTGCTTTCCTCTTTACATCGCCGGCAAATCTCTCTGGCAGATCTCCAAAGTACACAAAGAGCTCATTTTTTTTATTTCTCAATGCCTCAAGCTCCGGGTAACTCTTTGTTGAGGCTACACAATCACGCCTCATTATGCTTGTACAATCTGGCAAATGCTTAAACAGGTAATAATCTGTCAGGATCATAGCCCACCCCCTTTTTGGCAATAATTCTGGGCTTTTTGAGCTATCTCTGCCCCGGTTGCCACTCGGTTGCTCTGTAGCCATTGCTCAAGCTCTGCCCGGTTGAAATAGCACATTTTACCACCGGGTTTGTAGTGAGGCACTTTTTGATCTGCTGTTAATTTGTACAGATAGCTCATACTTACACCCATATACTTTGCCGCCTCGCTGCTGGTTAGCACACTCTTGCAGCTCACGTTGCATTCATTTATTACTAAATCGGTAATTTCTTTTATTTCCTCTTTTGTCATAGTTTTAATAAAAAAAGTTAATACTATGGGTGTGCACTACCCCTTTGGATTATCCAAGGGCAAATATCTTAACTATGTGAGAGCATTACTATTGTGGTTTGTTGAGGTGCTTGTTGAGGTTAATGCAACAACAAAAAACAGCCCCCGGGTTTCTCTTGAGGGCTGTGTGTACAAAGTGTTTGTATGCTTATTCAAATAGCAGCTTTATCTCTTGCCGCCATTCTTGATCTTTTTTTGCACCAAGGGCACTATCAGCATTTGATGAAAGTCGGTTTGGTACTCCAAAGGCTGTTTGCATTGCTTTCTCTGGATAATTACCAAGCTTTAATTTTAACTCTATCATATAACCAAAGTATGCCAAACGGCTAATTTTACTTAACCACTTGTAGCCGCCCGGCTGCTCTATCATATATCCAGCCTCAACTGCTCGCTGAAAATAAACCTTTGCCGGCTGTAATATTTTGGGCAATGCAGCCTCGGTGCTCTGATCTGCATAAGCATCAAGCTGCTTTTTGAATCTTTCAAGCTGTCTGTAAGTAATAGGGCTCATATTTTCCCCACTATCACAGATCCAGAGCATCACAGATGCTTTTGCCTCTGCATTCTGCTTTTTCTGTGCCTCGCCCTCAATGTAGTACACCGGCTCTGAGGCTTGCAGCAATATATCTGCTTTCACTTGCTCTGCCCTTTCTATAAGCTCATTTATTGCCCTTTTGGCAAACTCTATTTCTTTAGCAATGCTGCCGCCATAGCTCTCAGTATATGCTTTTATATTCTCTATTAGGTCGCTCTGATCCCTTGCACATTTGGCAAACATATCAAAGTAAGTGTGCTGGTAGTCTTGCTCCGGGTGTACTCTCATTAGCCTTGCCCGGTGCTGGTTTCTCTGCTGCCTATCAAACGCCTTTTTTATGCCTGTGGTTGTATCTCTCCCAAGCTGCTTATCAAGTATATCAATAGCTTGTTGATCTGTCTTAAAATTAACTTTTGCCCACGTCTGTACAAGATCCAGCATACTCTCAGGACCGGTTCCAGCCTCAACAAAATGCTTGTATATGTCTATTAGCCGCCGCTCTCCCAGCAAGTCAATATGATTGTAAATCTTTCTCATAGTATTAAAGTTTTGGCATTGGTAAACTATCTATAGCCGCCTTTTTCAAGCTATCTACAGCCCGGGTGTATTTCTCTGTATGTTTCAAGCCGCTGTGCCCTAATAAGCTGGCAAGTGTCTTGATATTAGCCCCATTGTTGAGGATATTCACAGCAAAGGAATGCCTGGCACAATGCCAGCTTATATGCTTATTAATGCCAGCCCTTGCCACCCAACGCTTTACAGCTTTACAACAAGCCTCATAAGAGGGCAGATTGAAAATAAGAGCATCGCCCTGCCCGGCTTGAGGTTCCCCAATCAATGAAAGAATGCCAGAATTTAGAGGAATTACTACACCGCTGCTGGCAGAGTGTCCTTTGGTTTTGCTCTGCTCAAATATCAAGAGGCTGTTGGCATAGTCCACATTTGAAAACCTCAACTCTTTCACATCACAAAACCTCAACCCACAATAGAGGCACAAAATAAAAGCACGTCTTATATTATCACTCTCATATTGGTAGTGTGTATTTATAAGCTGCTGGATCTCATCCATAGAAAGCACATCTTTTCTCAGCTGCTGCTCATCCACCTTAATAGATATGCCCCTGCAAGGGTTCTGCTTTATCACATCGTGCTCAACTGCATAAGCCATTACTTTCTTAAACCTCTGATAGATCCCTTTTGCTCCCTCGCCCACACTCCGGCTCTGTAAGTACTCTGTGAAAGCAAGCATCATATCTTTAGTGATCTGCTCAGGTTTTATGCTTTTAGCATAGAGCTCATACCGCTTAGAGCTGGAAAGAAAGTCCTTAAACCGCTGCAAGGCAATTTGCATCATTCTTATATCTTTTTTGGTGTACCTGTCAATATAGCCTTGGAAATAGTCCAGAAAATTAATATGCCGCTGGTTGCTTTTTAGCCTGTAGCCAAGATTACCTTGCAAGAGCTGCTGCTCTTTCTCAAATCTTATTTGCTTGGCAAGCTCAAGTGTTTCTTTGTTCTGTTGCCGCTCTGCTGCTGTTCTGGGCTTAGCAATAAGATACAGGTTGAGGCTCTCTTTTTTTCTGGTGTGCTTAATAGAATACTTTGGCTTTCCTGCCATATTACCGCTCTGATAGAGCACAGGTTGCCCGGCTGCATCAAGTATAGGTGTTTCTGTTCTGCCCAGATAATACTCTAAAAATAGGCTTATTTTGCCCCCAGATAGCTCTTTTTGTAATAATTTTGGATTGTCCTTTACACTTTTTTTAATTGCTGCCATAGTCTTAAACCTTTGATTGCCCTTGTTTTCCCTTGTTATCACAAAGATAATAATTATATAGAGCAAAGGTGTACTAAAGGTGTACTATTTGTGAAAATATAGGCTAAAATAAGAAAAAATCATTATATTTGCCATTGCTTAATAGCCTGATTAATAGCCATTACCTTTCTTTTCCTTTCCCTTGTTTTATCGGTTATGTATCGGCTCCGGGTACCCTGAAAAACCACAAGTAGTTATTATCAACTACTTGTGGTTTTTGCTTTTGAAAAATCCCCGACCATATCCCCGACTTAATAAATAAGCATCCCGGGAAACTAGTCCCAGGATGCTTCATGCACACAAAAACAGACCTCATTTGTCTGCTTTGCGAAACAAAGATAATCAATTATTCACAGAATCATTCATAAAGGTTTTTAAAGAAACTATACTGAAACATTTCCCAATTTTTGGAGAAAACCAGTATATGAGTTCATCTTCGACACTTCGTTCTGGTTTTGGCTCATTGTAGGACAACTCTGATTTTTCCTAAAAAATTAAGTTTCTGATGCTCCATCAATTTATAATACCGCACTCCATCCTCATATAAGGCTGTTTTTGAGGACAGACCCGGGATTTTCTGCCTTCCATCCTCATATAGGGCTGTTTTTGAGGACAGAACGGCGTTTTTCCACCGGAGAAGTTGCAGACATACTATGAACATTAAACTTAATTCATTGTTTTCATATCCGTTATATTCGGGATCATCCTGGCTTTCCCGGACTTAATCATTTCTTCGTTAGCATGTCTTACCTCTTTAATTGTATTTTTAACAACTCTATTATAGTGCTCAAGCATATCTTCAGCATCCATACAGCAACATATTTCAGCAATTGATAAAGACCTTATTACAGCTGTTACTGATTGTTCGGTTGACCCAAACAATGTAGTCTGGATTGAGAATACTGTTCGTGGAATCAGGTCCATAAGAATTTCCATATCCTGTGTTCTAGACAGAACCAGATCACTTTCAAAGTGAAGCATTCCATTTGAATCCATAGTTACCTCCAGCATTTTCTTCATCCGCATTTCTTTTTCTTTTTTCATGGTATGTAAATTAAAAGTGAAACAAATAAGAATAAGGAGAGTCTGTAAGAAGTTCCCCGATTCAAAGCTTGATCCCCTCAGTCCTCCCTCTTCCTCTAAAAAATATGATAATAAGTTTTTTACATGCGTTTTGGAAATAATGATTCTATGATGCTTGCATCAATTTTCAGGATTCTTCGAATTTGCTTATTCGATGCGTTGTAATCATAATGCATCTTCTTTGCAATATCAATTTTAGCGGCTGACGGCAGCAAAACAGGTTTGCTCAGGTTATAACCTTTTAAACACATAGATTGTACCGCTGAATACATCTCTTCATCGCTGAGAAAAACCGAATCTTTAAGTTTTTTCGCGATTTCGCTGTATGCTTCAAAGTTCTTTGATAACAGGTTGAAGTAATGATGTGCATCTCTAAAGAAATGCTCACCTTCTTTAATGCAACAAAAGCTTGACGGCAAAATGATATTATTAAAAACCCTGATACGTTCTGACATGGCCACATCTCTGCTGCGACAAATGTTTCTTTTATCTCTTAATGTTAAAGAGTTGAAAGCAGTAGAGGGTATCATTTCGTAAATGGGATTAAAATACAGATAGCCTGCTCCCCATAAATATGAATACGGTGTAAATGATGATTTTACCAAGTACCCGTTACGGTTAATGTATACGATTTCATTCCTAAGAGCTTGCATATCAGGAATATTAAGAAGTGATGCCTTGAAAGCAGACAAATCTGCCTCTCTTCTTGTTATGACTAGATACCTTTGCAGACGTGCATGATACATTTCAAACAGATCTTCACAATCTTTCCTCCCTCCTGAAAGAATACAGTGAAGATGATTGTTCATCAGTTCAAAAGTGTAGATCTTAAGCCAGGGAAACCTGTCTGAACAAATTCCCATCAGATTCATCCCAAATCCAAATTCTTCATCAGTAGTAAACAAAATCTCCGTCAAATGACCGGGTGTACACAGATGCCAGAACGGACCTGATTTATTAAATAAATATTCACATTGATTCTCTTTGTCGTAGAATGTACGACTATCTGGCGCTGAAGCACCTGAAAATTCCTTTTCCATTATTCTTCATGTTTAATCAACCCCACAATGGGAAGGCATACAAAAATAATTAATTATTGGCAAGGAAGTTAACGAAATACAGGCCTGGTTGCTGCAAAAAAAAACGGGACAAAATTGTATTATGAAAATGCAAGTTAACATTTACAGAGAGAGATCTGTAATAAATTTTTCAGGTGTCGGAATGCGAGTGTCCGGCTTGAATTATGATGATTGTTAGGGACGCCGTGAAATAACTGTACTGAATATTTTTGTCCTCTATGATGTTATCTTTTTTATTGTTTTTGTGTAAACTCAATGCTGGACGGAAACAAAATCTTTGTTTTGCATAAAGCCTGGCTCGTATGCAGGAGTGCTTACGTAACAGAAAAGGATTTGTGCATATTCAGATATATGTGGCTCGATCCACGAAGGTGCGATCCGCATCGCTTGTAGCCTGTTTTCGGCGACAAGGGAAGTTGTTCAGATATATGTGGCTCGATCCACGGAGGTGCGATCCGAATCGCTTGTAGCCTGTTTTCGGCGACAAGGGAAGCTGTTTGGATATGTGGTCTTATCCCCGGCAGAGCAATCCTTTGCCTTTGCCGCTGGCACAGGAACTTATTAGTGTGTATACTATAAGCAGCGCAGTTAAAACGATTACGATCCAGGCAGTGGTGATGATGTCTTGATGGGCGACCATGTCTGCCGTGCGTTTGATGATGATGCCGTAATAGGCCCAGATAATTACCAGCGAATAGAATATGTCCCGGTTGCGCAGGGTGACCAGGACTGCCAGGATAAATCCCACGACCATTACCGCTATGGTCCAGATGTTTTCACTCAGGCCAAATCCGTCCCAGTTCCGGAATACCAGCAATGCAGTAAGATTGGCAATCGTAGCTACTGAGATCCACCCTAGGTAAACACCAATAGAAACCCTGAAGGCAAATTTCCCCATACCACTCTCGATGTTCACATTATAGAGTGAATTATAAAGGGATATCAAACACAGCAGCAATGCGATCATAACTACTACTGACCAGAGAATCAGCTGATAATGCCAGGTGATTATCCAGGCTGCATTCAATATACAGGTTAGGGAAAAAACCTGATTTTGTCTGATAGTTAAAGCAAAACGGTTTTTTTTGCCGTAAACGGCAGCCACCTGATAAACAACAAAAACCAGCAATAATAGATAGATTATCCCCCAAATGGAAAAGGTTATTCCGGCAGGTACAAATAAGTTCGGATAACTGTCTGACAATTCCCCGGTAGTCATACCGTTTATGGGGAGTGCATTTGCCAGGGCATTTACTATGATCATTCCCAGATACAGGAAGATGTTTATGACAGATAGTGTTTTATTTTTCATGGTTATTCTATTAAGGTTACCCAAAAATAACAAAAAAAAGTGACCTTCCATGCAAGGTCACTTTCAATGGTTTCAGTTAAAATAGATGCTACATGCTTCTGGGTGTATATTTGGTATGAAGCAGGTGATGAGATACTTCGCTCAGGGGATGCCCCAGGAAATCTTTGTAGATCTTGACGATCTCTGGATTTTCATGAGATTTTCTGACGGGCATTCCGGCATCCTCGGCGTAAATGGCCTCGGCACGGCGTTGACGTATCTCCGGATTGGTGGGTATGGGCTGGCCTCCGCCACCCAGACAGCCGCCCGGACAAGCCATGAACTCTATGAAATGATAATCGACTTTTCCGGCTCTTAATTTATCCATCATATACTTGACGTTGGTCAATCCGTGAGCTACTGCACACTTAAGTTCCACGCCATCCAGGAAGGCCCATTCCTTCAGCGGATTTTCAATTTTAATTTTGGCTTCACGGATGCCTTCCATCCCGCGGACCGGGTTAATGTCCAGATTCTCAAAAGGTACCTCTCTGCCTGTAACCAGTTCATAGGCAGTCCGAAGGGCTGCTTCCATAACACCTCCGGTAGCTCCAAATATTACACCGGCTCCTGTTGATTCTCCCATCAAACGGTCAAAATGCATATCGTCCAGTTTCTTGAAGTCTATACCTGCCTGCTTGATCATGATGGCCAGTTCACGTGTGGTCAATACGTAATCTACGTCACGGTAACCGCTGTCGTGCATTTCCGGCCTGGCCGCCTCGAACTTTTTAGCGGTACAGGGCATTACGGAAACGGACACAATTTTTGCCGGATCCAGCTTTCGGGCTTTGGCATAATACGTTTTTACCAATGCACCAAACATCTGTTGGGGTGATTTACAGCTGGAAAGATTGTCCAGGTATTCGGGATAAAGGTGCTCAATGAATTTGATCCATCCGGGTGAACAGGAAGTGGTCATGGGGAACTTGACGGTCTTGTCGTTCTCTGCCAGGGCTTTTTTCAACCGCGTAAGCAGCTCCGTACCTTCTTCCATGATCGTCAAATCGGCGGTAAAATCGGTATCCATCACGGAATCGAATCCCAGGCGTTTTAAAGCTGCCACCATTTTTCCTGTGGAGCGGCTTCCGGGATCAAAGCCGAGTTCCTCGCCCAGCCCCACGCGCACCGCGGGAGCCGTCTGGATAACCACGTATTTGTCTTTGTCCGAGATGGCGGACCAGACTTCCTCTATGTAATTCTTTTCAACCAGTGCACCGGTAGGGCAGTGGTTGACGCACTGTCCGCAGTTGGTGCAGATCACGTCGTTCATGGATTTTTCAAAGAACGTGGTGATCATGGCATATTCACCTTTGTGTGCCATGGTCAGGGCGTTGACGCTTTGCAACTCGGCACATGTTCTGACGCAGCGCTGGCAACGGATGCATTTGCTGTCGTCTTTGATGATGGAAGGCGAAAAGTCGTCAATGGTGTAATTCCGGAAGGGTACAAGGTGGATGAAATCCTGGCTCATGATCTTGTATTCCGAGGCCAAAAGCTGCAATTCGCAATTGCCGTTCTTGTAACAGCTTGTACAATCGGCGTTGTGCTCCGAAAGAAGCAGCTCAATGATGTGTTTCCTGGAATTCCTGACTTTGTGGGTGTTTGTCAGAATGTCCATCCCGTCTTCACACGGAGTGGCACAGGCAGGAGCAAGACGTTTTTGTCCAACCACTTCCACTACACAGACGCGGCAGTTACCTGCTACACACAGGTCCTTATGGTAACATAAAGTGGGGATGATCACCCCTATTTGATTGGCGGCATCCAGTATAGACGTGCCTTTTTCAACTTCTACGGGTTGTCCGTTTACGGTAATTTTTATTTTCTTTCCCATTACTGTCAATTTTCTGGTTTAGTAAATCATCTCCTCTCTGAAATTCTCCACAATGGAAGAGAAGGAATTTGCCACGGATTGTCCCAGGCCGCATTTAGCTGTCAGCTGCATGGTTTCGGCAAGACTCAGGAGTTTATCCAGGTATGAAGCCGGTTTCTCTCCCCGCTTCACAGCTTTAATGCCTTTGAGTAATTGTTGGCAACCAACACGACAAGGTGTGCATTGACCGCAAGATTCCTCGGCAAAGAAATTCAGGTAATTGTCCAGTACGTTAAACATGGAACGGGAACTGTTGAACAACATCATGGAGCCTCCTGTAGGAAGCGAGATCCCTACCAGTTTGCCTTCATAGCCGATGCTTGTCTCGGCGAATTTTTTACGTGGGACAAGGAACCCGGCAGCACCGCCAACCTGAACCGCTTTGGTATCGTCATCCCCGAATTCTTCAACAAAATCAGTGAGACTCATTCCAAGTTCAAGTTCATAAATACCCGGTTTTGGTGTGTCACCCGAAACAGAGAAAAGTTTTGTTCCGCGGGAGAACTGAACACCCAGGTCGTAAAAGCGTTTGGATCCGTAATTGAATATTGTGTAGGTATGGGACAGCGTTTCAACGTTGTTTATAACCGTTGGTTTTCCCATATAACCGTAAGCTGTGGGATAGGGTGGCTTGTTGCGTGGTTCTCCACGTTTCCCTTCCATGGATTCAAACAGGGCTGTTTCCTCGCCGCATATATAAGCACCGCTTCCCATAAATATGCTGATCTTGAAATCATATTTAATTTCCTTACAGAAAAATTCAAATTCACTGATTGCTTTTTTCAATTCCTGTTGCAGGAAAAAATATTCGCCCCGGAGGTATATGTAACCTTTTTTTGCCCCTATTACGTAACCGCAGATGGCAATTGCCGTTAAAACCTTAAAAGGAACCCGGGACAGGATCTCCCTGTCTTTGAAAGTTCCCGGTTCTCCTTCATCGGCGTTACAGATAACATACTTTTCATCTGATTTCAATTCAGAAGTAAGTTTCCATTTCAATCCTGTGGGGAAACCGGCTCCGCCTCTTCCTTTTAACTCGGAACTGATCAATTCGTTTATCAGTTCGTTTGGGGTACGCGCCAGGCTTTTGGTAAGCACTTCTTCCCAGTCATTTTCGTTCTTGAAAATGAAATCGGCTCTTTTTAGAATGTGACTAGTTGACATGTTCACCTCCTATGATTTTATCATTCAGGTAACTGGTTAAAATTTCCCGGATCTTTTCCGGGGTAAGTTCTGTGTACACTTCGTTGTTGATCAACATAGCAGGGGCTTTGTGACAAAATCCCAGGCAGTTGGTTTCCAGGAGGGTGAATTTTCCGTCCTGTGTGGTTTCTCCGACCTTGATCTTCAACATATCCTCTATGGCAAGAAGAATTTGTTTCTCTCCTTTCATGGAACATGTGATCGTTTTGCAAATACGAATAATGTATTTGCCCATTTTTTTGCATTCCATGAAAGAATAAAAAGTAGCAGTTCCGTAAACTTCCGTTACAGGAATATTCAGTTCACGTGAAATGGTCAGCATGGAAAATTCAGATAGGTATTTTTCCTGTTCAACTACTCCCTGGAGGATCGGCAATAGACTACGTCGCTCTCTGCCGTGCCGGTCGGCAAGGTCCTTAACTAGTTCGGTAATTGGTTTCATCCAAAATCAATTAGGTAGGTTAATAAATCTTTAGTGTGTATATATATGTAGTATAGATTTTCGCCTCTGTAATTGTAATGATCGGATTCACTTCTAATTCTGAACTTTTAGGTATAAGCATATTGTAAATATAACGTAAAATCACTCAAAAAAACAATGATTTCACAGAGAAATTTTTTAATGAAAGGCTTCGGGAGAGAATAATAATTTTATAACATTCTCATAGTCAGAAGTGAAAGCCGGAACGTTATGGTTACAATTTTAGTAACAAGAATAATTCCTATCTTCGTGCTCTGTGAAAATACCTGAGAACGTTTTAATATCCGGAAGATCTTTGTATAAATATATTCCTCACCGTCCGCCTGTTTTCCTCATAGATTCTTATTACGGCAGGGATGGAGAGGCCTCTTATTCGGGTTATACTCCTGTACAGAATTCGTTATTTTGCCCACAAGATATTTTTCTGGAAGAAGGTATTATTGAACATGCAGCCCAGTCAGTGGCTCTGGCGGCTGGAGTTGATACCCTGGAACAGGGCGGGGACGTAGTTCCCGGTTTTGTGGGATCTGTGAACGAATATCATTTTTATACCCCGGTTCATGCCGGTGACAAAATAATAACAGGTATAAAAGAAATCCATAAATTCACGGGATTTTTTGTTTTAAGGGTTAAAACTTACTGTAACAGCCGGCTTATAGCGGAAGGAGAAATGAAGGTAATAACCATTAAGGGATTGGCAGGATGAGAATATTTGCATTGGCGGTATTGGTCTTATTATTTGCTGCCTGCGGCACTACAGGAAAAATTCCCCCGGAAAATGTAAGACCGTTACTGAACACATCAGAAGGTGTGAAAATGTATGACTTTCAACTGATTTACGGAAAGAATAATGTAGAAGGATGGTTGTTGGTAAATATGGATAAATCAGGAAATCAGCGATTTATATTAACGTCACACATCGGCATGTCCCTATTTGATTTGGAAGGAACGTCCGATGAATACCGCATATTGTATGTGGTAGATTTCCTGGACAGGAAAAGGGCACTGGATCTTTTGTGGAGTGATTTTTCAATTTTGTTTTCTCCGCAAATCTTTAAAAAAACAAATTTTGAAATAAATGAAAACGGAAATATCCGGATGCTTGAAACCGGTCACGGACCATTAAAAACATTGATCACAGCGAAAGACTACGAAGGAGGTTTTCCTAAAACCATACAAATTGATCATCCCCGATTAAGATTGAGCGTATTGATTAAACAACCGGATAATGTTGAGGGATCTCTTCTATATTGAATCAATACATAGAGAATGTGAGAGCACGCTTACTGCCATTGCGGCAATAAATGTCACAAATCCTGTTTTTTTGGGGCATTTTCCCGGCAAGCCGGTCTTACCCGGAGTCTGTTCGTTGTTCCTGGTGAGAAGATGTTTGGAACTTTTTTTAGGATTGGAATTACAATATCATACTATAGATTTCTGTAAATTTACCGGAATGGCAGATCCTGAAAATCCTGATAAAATATTCCTGAGGATCTTGTGGGAAAATGTCAATGAAAGTAAAAAAATAAGAGCGGAAATGAAGCATGGATCATTGACCGTTCTTAAATTGCAAGCCATTTTAAAAGAGATTTGAAATGAGAAAAATTCTTTTATTATTGCCGGTCATACTATTAATTTTGCCAATTGGTAAAACAACTGCCCAGGACAAAGATTTTTACAGTCAACTGGCAAGTATCTCTACCCAAATAGAAACGTTATCGGGATCTTTCAAGCAAACAAAAGAAGTCATCTCACTTGATGTAAAAATTGTGTCTACGGGGACTTTCAGGTATGAAAAAAACAAAGAAATCCGGTTTGACTACGAAACACCCCGTGTAATGAGTATTGTAGTCAAAGAAAAGGAAGTCGAGATCATTACGGAAGAAAAAACAACTGTCTATGCCTTTAAAGGTCAGAAAAATGCGATGGCGGAAATGGCCCAGATAATGAACATCTGTATGAAAGGCTTTTTAAAGGAGTTGGGAACAAATTACGAATTGAACTACAAGCTGAATGAAAAAGGTCATTGTGTAACGATTAAGAATGCAAAAAAAGAATCAGAGAATTCTTTTGTCAGTATAGATCTGTGTTTTGACAGTTCAAAATATGCACTCAAAGAAGTAGTAGTTCACGAAAGATCAGGTTACGTCACCACCTATGTTTTCAGTAATGTTAATATTGAAAAATAGTATATTTGCAACTAAATATTCGAACCATGAAAGTCAAGGACGTTCCACAAGATGACGAGTTTCTGCAACCGGACGGAGATGTTTTATTAAGAGATAGAACGTATGCACTGGATGACGATGGAAAATACCGGGAAATTCCCAGTGCCGGATGGGCTCCAAAAAATGAAGCCATTAAATTTTCATGGAGTTATAAAAGCGAAGAAGCACAGGAAATTCGTAAAGAAGTCATTGCCGGCAAATACAGTCCCATAATGTATCATATGATCCGCTTACTGATGACACCAAGGATCCTGGCAGATTATACCGGTTTATCAAAACGAAAAATAAATAAACTCTGTAAACCCAAACACTTTGCTTTTATTAAAGCCGAGGATCTTTCCCATATTGCGGATGCCATGAATATAAGTGTTGAAGAACTTACCTCTATCGATTAAATATGGAAATCAATTTTGAACACAGGCACGCCGCCCATTGCGAAAACGGTGTTGTGAGAAATTTACTGAATTTTTACGGGATTAAACTCAGTGAACCCATGGTTCTGGGACTGGGGTCCGGTATTTTTTTCTCCCACATGCCTTTCTACAGATTGCACGGGATGGCCCTGACTTCTTTCAGGTACTTCCCGGGTAGTATTTTTACAAGGGTAACGCGTGCTTTGGGGATTGAAGTGCAGTGGCATAAATTCAAAGATCCGGACAAAGCCATGGCCAAACTGGATGAAGTGCTTGCACAGGGGATACCTGTAGGCTTAAGGGTAGGGGTATACCATTTGTCGTATTTTCCGAAGGAATACCGGATGCATTTCAACGCCCATA
>CAZITX010000018.1:0-52233 GCA_964542305.1 uncultured Muribaculaceae bacterium
AAAACTGAAGCACCTCTATCCTATATTGAACTTTTAAATGTTACAAAGTACTAGACGGTTCTTTTACAGGAATTGCTGCCAACATGGAATTGCACTACCAGGCAGTCAATTCATTTGGTGCGCAGGTGTATATGGTCGGCTCCAATACTACGTCCAGCGAAAGTATTGAACAAAACGGGGAAACTGTCCCTCCGGAAACAGCATCGGATTTTCACAAGCCCGTGCGCGATCCGGCTCTTCCCTATTGGGTAATTCCCGACACCAAAGGGACATTGCAGGGGATACTGCACTATTACAGGCATTTTGAGTATTGCAGGGATGTGATCCTGCTGGTTTCGGAATCCACACCTGCCGGGTATATAGACTACCTGGAGAAAAGGGATTACGATTACATAAAAACCGGCAGTATACATGCGGATTACCGGGAAGCATTCCGGCAGCTTGCCCGGCGGTACGGTGTTGAAACCATTCTTGTGGATACGGGCAGCCGCCTGGGGAATGTTTTGCTAAACGAAGGCCTCATAGACGAAATAAGCCTGGTTTTTACACCCGAGATCCTTGGGAAAGCCACCCGGCATATATTTGAGGGGGTGGAAAAGAACATCAAATTACGCTGTCAGAAATGTGAAAAATTGCCTGACGGCTACATCTGGATCGTATACGAAATTATTAAGCCTTGTTTGTAAAACAATGACGATTACTTCTTTAGCCAAGCAACATGCTGTTGCGAAAAATGCTGTTTTCCCAAAATGTCTTTGTAAAGTGCCGGCCGCCTGGCGTTTTTGTAGCGTGTGCCTCCGGCCAGAAGGAGTTTTTCCCTTGTAATATTTGCCGAGGCAAAGCCGTCACCCAAATCCCGGCATTCCGCCAGAATATCACCGAAGGGATCCAGGATCATGGAACAGCCGTTTTTCAATTGATCATCATCCATGCCGATGGGATTGGAGAAAACCACATAGATCCCGTTGTCAAAAGCCCGGGCCGGAAGCCATTTCATAAGCCAGGCACGGCCTTTGGTGCCATTGAATTCCAACCGGAGCGAGGTGGGATCTGCGTGGCGGTTTTTCCACAGGTCAGGGTCTACAAAACCGGCACCGGGACGGGGAGACGGGGTGCACATGGTTACATGGGGCATGAAAATGATCTCGGCCCCTAAAAGCGAAGTAGCACGGACGTTTTCTATGATGTTGTTGTCGTAACAGATCAGGATCCCGCACTTCCATCCTTCCAATTCAAAAACACAATATTCGTTTCCGGGACTTAAAAAGGGATTGATAAACGGATGTAACTTGCGGTATCTGGCTACCAATCCGTCTTTATTAACGCACACATAAGCATTGTATAAGTTATCGGCCCTGTCTTTCTCAAAAAGACCGGCCAACAGGGTCACGCCTGTAGAGGCAGCTATCTGCTGCAGGCGGCGGATACTTTCTCCTTCCGGGATGTTTTCTGCCAGGTCCAGCATTTGTTGCCGGTTCAGGTGACGGGCAAAGGAATAGCCCGTGATGGAACATTCGTGGAAGGCAATAACACGGATACCTGTCCCTGACGCCTGAACAGATAATTTTTCAATAATGGATAAATTATACGCTTTATCACCGCTTTTATGTTCAAATTGCCCCGTAGCAATAGTAAGTGTCTTCATATTCACAAATATTAGTACATTTGAGATGATCTATCTGACAATTAATAAGATTTCTAATTTACAACAAGATGAAATATCTTAAGATTTGCCTGGCCGGATTTTTTTGCTTTTTTTTGGTTTCATGCGGACAACAAGATAATAAAACCTTCCATGAAATCCATGCATTGATTGAAAAAAGCAATTATTTCGCAGCCCGGGAACTCCTTGATCTTCAAAAACAAAATTTGTCCTCCAGGCATGAGCTGCTATTAGGGGCAATACTGGATAATGCCTTTAACTTAAACAGCATGTCACAGGAAAAAACAGACCGGTTACTTGACAGATCCCGGTTATTACCGGACACACTTCTGTCCCGGATCTATGCCATCCGCGAAGATAATGCTGTAAAACTCTATCAGTACAGTGAAGCTGCAAGGGCAGATTCCGTTAGGTTGCATGATTTCGGGCATATATTAACTGAAACGCAACAAAAAGACATCCAGAACAACATGATATTGTGGTCTGCGCTGTCAAACGTTCCACGGCAACAAGTCATCATGGAGGGAGAAACTGTATTGGAATTGCATAAGGACATGGCCGGACTGGACAACATAACCGTTTCGGCAGGCGGTGATACTCTGGGATTCATATTCGATACAGGGGCAAATCTTTCCACAATATGTTTGTCGGCCGCAGAGAATATGGGAATGGAAATTATTCCTGCGGAAATACAGGTAGGTTCAATAACCGGAGAAAAAGTAATGGCACAGTTGGCAGTTTGTTCCCACATGAATATTGGTAAGATAGTGGTTGAAAATGTTGTTTTTCTTGTTTTTCCTGACGATCAACTCTCATTCCCGCAAATTGGATATAAGATCTCAGGGATTCTTGGTTACCCGGTTATAGAGGCCTTTGGTGAGATACAAATTACCCGGAATGGCAACATGATCATTCCCAAAGAGTATTCATCCTTTTCCGGACCTTCCAATATGGCCATGGATGGACTGACGCCTTTAATTTGTCTGGAAGGGAATCCGTATACTTTTGACACAGGCGCCGATCACACTATGCTGTATGCCGCTTATTATCAAGATAACAGGGAAATAACTGAAGAAAGCTGCACGCCCGAAAAAATAACATTCGGAGGGGCTGGAGGAATACGCGAATTTGACGGTTTTGTTATAGATAAGACCTTTAATATATCGGGGAAAGAAATAGTCGTAAAAGGAATTCACCTGCTTAAGGATAAGATTAAAGAATCAGAAACCGTTTACGGGAATATTGGGCAGGATGTCATGGGACAATTCGGAAAAATGATCCTGAATTTTGAACAAATGTTTATTCTTTTTGAATAATGGCGGGCGTCAAACTCCATTTGACCCTAAAATGAATAAGCCGTTCAGCTTGGATGCTCGAACGGCTTAAATATTCATTATGAAGTGCAAAGATACGCCTGTTTTTTGATAAAACAAATTTTAACGAAAAAGTTTATCAACAATTTGTACACCTGTGAATGATCCGTCTTAAAACTCTATGCCTTTTCTGGCTTCTGTGCCTTTTGAGTAATAATGTTTAATTTCCTTCATTTCTGTCACCAGATTTGCACGGGCAATTAATTCCCGGGGGGCGTACCTTCCTGTTATGATTAACTCATTTTGAGGTTTTAACAAGTTGACAACGTCCAGTAACTCTTCCAGGGTAAACAAATTGTAATAAAGAGCAATGCAGGCTTCGTCCAGGATGATCAAATCGTATGATCCGGATTCAATAACCGATGTTATTTCCTGCAATCCGTCCCGCGCGGCCTGAATATCGCACTCTGCAGGTGTATGAACAATAAAACATTCCAGTCCGTATTGTTTAACAACGATGGACGGAATGTCTTTTAAAACGTTCAATTCTGAATAGTGCCTGCCTTTGACGAACTGGGCAAAAAACACCTTGTTACCGGCTCCGGCAGCACGGATGGCCATCCCTATGGCTGCCGTGGTTTTCCCTTTTCCGTTACCGGTATAAACGTGGATCATTCCAATGTTTTTTGCATCCAGATGATATCATAAGGAGTCCCTTTTTTTGTAATAATCTTCTGGAACCTTCCACATTCAACAAATCCGTTTTTCTTATGAAAATCAATGCTCTCGGTGTTTTCAGAAGAAATGTTGGCCAGAATGGTTTTGATGCCGACTTTCAGGGCTTCCTCTTCAAGCTTTTTCAGCGCCATTGTCCCCAGCCCCTTGCCGGTATGATCCTTATTGATAAAATAGGAGATTTCGGCACATTGTTTAAAAGTTGGGAAGGGATTGTAAGCGTGTAACAGGCAAAATCCTACGATTTCTTCATTCTCCTTGATCACGTATGCCGGGTAACATTTGGTCATGTCCAGGAACTTTTCGTAATACTCATAAGGCAAAACATCATCCGGATAAGCGGCAAGACTATTGTCCACGTAATAGTTATAGATGTCCATTACGGCTTGTCGATGCTCGACAGACATTGTTTCAAAGGTAACTTTCATAGATCAGTTGTTTAAGCTATTGCAATATAGTAAAAAAAACGAATACCTGATCACCTGAAATCCCATGGTGCAACCGGATCCGGGTCAAGCCAGAGACCCAGATGATGTTCTCTGGCCCGGGTTTCCAGTTCTGCATATAAGAGTGTGTCATCATACTCTTTGTAATGCCAGGCCAGTCCCAGGCGAAGCATCTCTGCTGATATGTCTTTGATTTTCCTGGTCTTAACAGTAACTATATAACGACCCCACCCGTCCCGTGAATGAACGGTAACTGTCACTTTTTTGCCGTGGATCATCTCTTTCAGTTTATCCGTAGAGATGCTGCTAAAGGCCTGTTTACGTTCCGGTGCATCAATGCCATAGATACGAAAACGTATTTGCAGGTCGTCCCGGTTCAGGGCAGTAAAAGTGTCTCCGTCACTGATAGAAACAACTTTTACCTTAAATGTTTGTGCCTGTAAGGATATTACAGAACAGATCAGCAACAATAGGAACAGTGGCTTTTTCATTTACCGGCAGGTCCCTGGTATTCGGATTTACCAAAACCCAGGATCGGAAGAAATATCCAAGGCAGAAGTATCAGCCCTATCGTAAAATCGGCTTTTTTGCCGAAACTTTTTGCCAGCAGATTCAGGCCCCATATCAGGAAAACGATGTTGACAAAAGGAACCAACAGAAGTAACAGCCACCACCAGGGTTTGCCTATGATCTTAAGACCAACCAGGTAGTCATAGACAGGGATAAGGCAGGCCCACCCGGGTTTTCCGGCTTTGGTGAAAATATACCACAGGGCAACGATCTGTATTACCGACATATAAACGCCGAAAGTAACCCACATGATAAGCAGGGGCAGTAAAAACATGAATTCGCCGTTGGCGAAATTGCAAGTTTCCAGGTTTTCAAATAAACATTCCATAACGTTATTTTTTTAAGGGTTAATATTTTAATGTGGCTCGAAAAGGTCCCGTTTTTAAGGCATCCCTGACGGCTTCTTCGGTAGTCAGGAAAGTCATGTTGAACCGGGATACTGCTTTCCGGTTGGTATAATAATTTTTTATGCAAAGGATCTTCATATTATTGACGGAAAGTGAAGTGGGAAGACCCAGAGAACGAAGCACATTTCCGGCATAACCCAATGCCATCAACAAAGGCCGTGTAAGGGGAACCATTAGGGGTTTTTTACCTGTCAGGCGGGCAACAATACTAAAAAATTCCCGATAAGTCAGGTTTTCGTTCACCGTCAGGTATTTTTCACCGGGCCGGCCTTCCTCCAATGCATTGACCACGCCCCGGGCAACGTCGGCGGCATGTACGAAATTTTTCCCTCCGGGGGGATAAAAGACAATTTTCCGGTTAAGTGCCATCCGGAGGATCCGTCCGGAACTCGGCTTGTAATCATAAGGGCCTATCATGAATGAAGGGCTGACCGTAACCACATTGATGCCGTTGCGGGCTGCAGCATCTACCATTTCCTGCACACGGATTTTGCTCTGGGCGTAAAGGCAATGGGTGAAAGGGGCTGCAGGCGGGTGCTCTTCACTGCCGGGGTCCAGTGCGGTCCCGTATCCGAATGTATTTGCTGTACCAATATAGACGAGTTTCTGTATGTTCATGGCACGGCATACTTCCAGGATGCTTTTTGTGCCTTGCAGATTGACGGGATCATAATCCTGAAGTTTCAGGTGTTTCTGGGATGTGTCGGCTGCCGTGTGGACGGCCAGGGAACAATCCTGTATCCCTTTTTCCAGTGAATTCCGGTCCCTGACATCGCCAAGAACCAATTCCAGATGGGGATGTGTGTAATCAATGAACCTTTTTTTGTCACGCACAAGAGCTTTCACGGCATAGTTTCTCCTGAGCAGTTCCAATACCAGGTTGGTGCCCAAAAGTCCGTTTGCTCCGGTGACAAATACGGTTTTCATACTGGCGTGTTGTCTGTGGTGTTGATTTCTCTTCTGACGGCACGACTGAGTAATGGTAAACGTATGTATATGGGAACCAGTTTCAGGATCAACCAGTTCAGCCCGTTGACCAGGCTCAGCATGATCATGGTGTCCCGTTTAAACAATTGCCGTACGGAGATGGCGGCTACCTTTTGGGGACTCATAATGCCCCAATGGCTGAAGAATCCCTGTTTTTCAATACGCCTTGTCACTTCGACATTCGTTTTCATGGGTCCGGGGTTTACTACGCTGACAAACAGGTTGGTGTTCTTGTATTCCTGGTAAAGACTCCGGGAAAAATAATGTACAAAAACCTTGGAGGCCGGATACACTGTCTTGTATCCTATGGGACTGAAAGCGGCCATACTGGAAACGTTCAGGATGTATGATTTTTCCTGCTTCAGCAGATTAGGGACCAGCAGGCGGGTCAGCAGCGTGGGGGCCATCACGTTAAGCTGAATGATCCTGTCCAGATAATCTATTGTGGCTTTTTCAAACTTAACTGTGCCGCCGGTTCCTGCGTTGTTGATCAATAAAAATACTTCGAATTTTTCGTTGATTTTTTCTACCAGATCCAGGATCTGCTGTTTTTGTGTCAGATCACATTCATAACAACAAGATGAGACCTGATACTGTTCACGGATTTCCTGGCAAAAAAGGGAAAGACCGTTTTCCGGTAAATCCACCAGGATGGTGTTCATATGCTGTTTTGACAATTCCAATGCAAAAGCCCGCCCCAGACCGTGGGCTGCTCCCGTAACTATGCAATAGCCATCTGTCGGCACGGATTTCATAAGGTGCAATATACAAAAAAAAGTAACAAATTTCCTATATTTGCATAATATGGGACATATAGACACAGTAAACGCTAAATGGCTGGAAGACATGGTCTTTCAAGCCGGAATCAATGGTCACCAGGTATTAATGGATGCGGATTCCTCGTTTGGTGGACAGGATAAAGGCCCCCGACCAAAACCATTTATGCTGGCGGCTTTGGCCGGTTGTACGGCTATGGATGTGATTTCCATTCTTAAAAAAATGCGGGTGGTTCCCAAATATTTTAATGTCAGGGTGGAAGGTGAATTAACGGAAGAGCATCCCGTTCATTACAAAAAGATCCACGTGACTTATGAGTTTGTGGGGGATGGGTTGCCTGTGGATAAATTAAAACGGGCGGTTGAATTATCCGAAAACAATTATTGCGGGGTGGCTCACGTTTATAAACAGGTAATGGAAGTAACCTCGGAGATCACGAACAAATCAGACGGGTAAAATACCCAGGATCAGCAAAGTGCATATATGGGCGACGATCAGAATAGCCAGGGATTTGTATTTCAGGTAATAGAATCCGAAAACAATCCCTATCAGGAACGGTATCAACATATTGATCCAGCTGCCATACGTGTAATGTAATGCGGCATACAAAACAGCACCTATCAACACTGCAGCCCATTGTTTATTCAAAAGCGAATGAAGGCGCGGCAACATGTATCCTCTAAAAATGGATTCTTCTACAATTCCGGCGCTAATAGAAGTAATTATCAGGAGAAGAGGCCTTTCGTGTTGGTATGCTGTCATCTCGGCCTGAACATGTGTATCCGCAAGAGACATTTGCATAAGTGAAAAAAGATAGGGAATGTAGTTGACGGCGAAAAAAATCACCATTAAAACGAACATGCCCCAAACAAAGAACCAGAAAGGGTATTTGGTTTCTTTTAACAGAAAGAAGGGTTTTTTTTCAATGTAATGAACATATAGCCAGATCAAGAGCAACCAAAACCATAACAGTCCCCTGGAGACATATCCCCAGGGCAGGTAGTCGGGAATACTCAGGGAGGCAACGGAATAGAGGATCAGTTTAAGGGTGACAGTCAGAATGATCCCTACAATAAAAGGAGCTTTAAACTCGTTTTCTGCCAGATACTTTTGTAATATCATAGTTGCTGAATGAAATTCAGAAGACTAAAATACAAAATTTTAAATTGGCAGTAAAATTTCTCTCCCGGCAGGTTCCCTTTTTTTTGTATCTTTATGACGATGAAAACTGATAGAGATGAAAACATACAGAAGAGAATTTTACATTGAAACACCTACCCGCCGTGCTTTTGTGAACATTACCCCACAGGTGCTTAAGTGCCTGGAAGAAAGTGGGGTACAGGAGGGTATACTGCTGTGCAATTCCATGCACATTACCTCAAGCGTTTTCATTAACGATGATGAGTCGGGACTTCACCATGATTTTGAAAAATGGCTGGAACGTCTGGCTCCCGAACAACCTTATTCCCAATACCGTCATAACGGAGTGGAAAACAATGCCGATGCTCACCTCAAGCGCCAGGTCATGGGACGCGAAGTGGTGATTGCCGTTACCCAGGGCCGGCTGGATTTTGGAACGTGGGAGCAGATCTTTTATGGAGAATTTGACGGCAAACGTAAAAAACGCATCCTGGTTAAGATTATCGGGGAATAAAAATGTATTTGCGCAGAATCTCTGAGATTCTATGGACACGTAAAGGAGAGAAGGTGACTTGTTTGCTTTGTCCGCATTATTGTGCCATCACTGAAGGTAAAACCGGACTATGCCGGACAAGGACCAATAAAGACGGGGTCTTGTTTTCACTGGCTTACGGGAATCCCTGTTCTGTTGCCATTGATCCGGTTGAAAAAAAACCATTGTATCATTTTCTTCCCGGTTCGCAAGTCTTGTCCATAGCTACAGCAGGATGTAATTTTCGTTGTTTAAATTGTCAGAACTGGACCATATCCCAGGCTTCTCCTGAAAATATTGATCACTATGATCTTTCTCCCGGGCAGATAATCAATATGGCATTGCGCCACAAGACTCCGTCCATAGCGTTCACATATACAGAGCCTACGGTCTTCTATGAATATATGTTTGACATTGCGGTCAAAGCGAAGGATCACGGCTTGAAAACCATTATGGTATCCAACGGGTATATCAACACAGCGCCACTTGAAGCGTTGTGTCCTTATATAGATGCGACCAATATTGATCTAAAGTGTTTTGATGATAAAATGTACCGCCGTCTTACGGGAGGAAGACTGCAACCGGTTCTGAACACACTGCTGACATTACAAAAAGCAGGGGTGTGGACAGAGATAACCCACCTTGTGATCCCGGGAATTACAGACAATATGAAATGGTTTGAAGCTATGTGCCTCTGGCTGGTGGATCATGGTTTTGCATCCACGCCTTTACATATAAGCCGGTTTTTCCCTACCCATAAACTGCCCCATCTGCCGCCTACTCCCGTTGAACAGATTATACGTGCCAAAGAAACGGCAGAAAAATCCGGATTACGGTTTGTTTATCCCGGGAACATCTAGCCCGGAATATCCGTGGTGGAAAAAATAAAGATCCGTGCGGTCTTCCACCCTTCCCAGCCCAGCCCGGCTTTATCCCGGGAGCAATGCCCCAGGAATTCTTCCAGACTCCATCCTGTCTCGGTGGCCACCTGGGGAAGAAAAACACCGGAACGCCCCCTGCTTTCAATAAGGATCCCGTGTTTGCCGAGTTGAATCTGCCCGGCATCCCGGATTTCTTCAAGCGGAGAAAGCACCGATATGTGGATCTCCAGATCCCCAAGTTCTTCTTTTTGTAGGGGCAAAAACCGGTCATCATAAAGAGCCGCAGCTTCGGCCATATCCCTTACCAGTTTGAAGAGCGGAAGATTTGCCGTCATTTGTCCAATACATCCGCGCAGCTTTTTACCCTTGTACAGAGTCACAAAGGCGCCTCTTTGCTGTTGAAGCAAAGGAGGGTACCCGGAAGCTTGTTCCAGGGATAAGTGTTTTCCCCTGACTACTACAGATTCAATGGATTTTCGGGCAATATCCAGTAACATTTCTTGTTCTTCCGGTTTTATACTGTCTCCGGAAGCGTTGTTTTGTTCTGTTACGGCCATAGCCCAGTACCCGACTACCTGCGACTTGTCCCCATATAAAGCAGAATCCCCGGAATTTTTATAATCAATAGCCCTATAGGAAAAAGAGCTGTTACCGGAAGTCATGTACAGAAGTGTCAGGACAGAGGTCCATCCGCACAAGCTGGTCGCCAACCCGGGCACGTGAAGCCGGCTGTTTTCCGTTAATGTTTGCATCAGGGCCTCCGGGGCGTTTTGCAGGATGGCATCCCTGGTGGCCGTATCAACTGTCAGGGCATCTTCGTACCCCGGGTAATGCGAAAAATCGGAACTGATAACGAACAGGTTATCCGTATTGAAATAAGGGACAAGCACTTTCGCGATTTTTTCACACACAGAAGGATCTGAAGTCCCAATAATAATGGGAACGATAACGTACTCATGCCTGAGTACATGATGCAGAAAAGGAAGCTGTACTTCCAGGCTGTGTTCGTCGCGGTGTGCCCGGCTGTCTTCAGAAAACAACCCGGGATTGGTTAAAACAAGTTTCTTGCAGAAATCAACATCTGTGGTGACAGTGCCATATGGCATCATAAAATCGCCCTGTGTATAAACAGCCGCCCCTTTTAGCGCAACCTGGTGCGAGGATCCTATGAGAAATATTCTTTCGTACCTGTGTTCTTCGTCTATCTGGTTGAATGCAGAAGCTGCCACCGTCCCGGAAAATACATACCCGGCATGCGGGCTGATAACAGCCCGGACATTATTACATTCTTTGGATTTGGCCCGGCTGAAGAGGTGTTCCAATTCCCGTTGTAGCTTTTCAGGAGAGGCGGGATAAAACCTGCCGGCAACGGCGGGGGTACGTGCCTGGGCTTTCATCTTAATGCCATTGGTATTCGGAACCTTCCAGAGGGTCTACGTTCTTGTACAGGAAGAACAACATGTTCTCATGGTTTTTCCACCAATCCCGGTACGCTTGTGCCACCTGTGAGTGAGATGTTTCATCGTCTGTGTCCAGGGGCTGAAATTGTGCTGAATCCGCATTTTCTTTCCTTATAAGCAACGGATTTTGTGAAGCAAAAGGCATAGTCCCGTCTTCACTTTTATTAGGAGCAAGGCGGATTGCCTCAATGATCCATAAAACATATATACCCAGACGGCATTCTTCCCGGTAAAAAGACGAAATGGGATTGACAGGAAAATGTATAAGGTGTTCTTTGGAGTCTGCGTACTTCAGGAGAGTCGGGATGGATTCACTTGTTAATTTTGGGAGCTTCAATGCATCATACTCTTCTGATCGAAGAAGATCAATAAAATATTCAGCTTCGGGCTGATTGTCGTCAATGTTGCGTTCACAGGAAGCAACGGACAATACCAACAACAATGATATGATCTTTAAATATTTCATAAAGCAAATATAATCACTTGCCGGTGTAAAATACCGGGTTCTAAAAACATCGGGGTCATCCTTGTAAAAAAAGGCAGTTTCCGATAAGTTCATCTCCCGGGCAATAAGCTGCATCTGCTTGTCCGCCACAGGACCATCCAGGATTATAACCCCGGCCGGATTGCCTTTAAAAGGAACATCTGTAAAAGAATCTACCTGAAATATAACGTTTTTATAAAGAGCCTTTTAAATGCTTTAAAGCCGCTTCGTAATCCGGCTCTTGTGTAATTTCGGGTACGTATTCAACGTACTGAACGATCCCCCGGGAATCAATGATAACGGTTCCACGGGCCAGAAGTCTGACTTCCTGCATAAGGTAACCGTATTTTGTGCCAAAATCCACATCCCGGTGATCCGAAAGCGTGATCACATGATCCAGACCTTCAGCCGCACAAAAACGACGCTGCGCAAAAGGAAGGTCACAGGAAACGGACAACACTACAAGGTTTTTGAAATTAGCCGCTTCTGCATTAAAACGTCGGTTTTGTGCCTGGCAGACCCCGGTGTCTATAGAGGGATAAACGGCAATTACAACTGTTTTACCGGAATAGTCTGAAAGTTTTACAGGTTCCAGCTTGGCATTTACCACTGTGAAATCGGGCGCTTTGTCGCCCGGTTTAATAGCTTCACCTGCCAATTCAACGGGTTTACCGCCAAAAATAACTGTTCTTTTCATAAGCACAAAGATAAAAAAAGATAAGAGTCGATGTCACTAATAAACACCCGGAATGATCCGGTATTTGACTTCTTTTTTATACGTATCCCACAGTTCTCCGTATTTGGCACGGCAGCGTCTGTCATCATCCATTTGGCGGGTACCCAGCAGGAACACGTAATATAACGGGTAGAGCCATACCCAGGGAATTGCGGGATATCCCACACTCAGGGCTATACCTACACCCATAAGCACTTCACCCAGGTAATTGACATGCCGGCTTAATCCCCAGAATCCATTGACCAGTAAAGTGTGACGGCCATCGCTTATTGTTCTGGGAGCAATTCCCAGGAACACCCGTTCCGGTTCTGTTTTGAAGAAATACTTCTGCATATTGGCACCCCTTGCCAGGCTCCATCCGGCAAGAAAAATTATTGCATAAATTAATAGAAGCCAGGTAGAAGTTCCGGGATCGGGCATTTCCACTGCCGTCCAAAGTGCTATGGGGTAGAAGTACGGGTAGAAGGTCAAACACCCAAAGCCGAGTTTAAAGCCAACCCTTTCGGCAAAGAGATCGTACGTGTAAAGGTGCACTTTTTCAAAAGTCATGTAATCCCATACAAAATAGGAAAGCATAATGGCACACAGCCAGATACCCCGGGGAACGTCCCCGAATTCCATAATCCTGTGAGCAACAAAAGCAATAACGTTCAATTGCAGCATGATGGCTCCGATCATATACAGCCACATTTTGGCGTCTATTCTGCCTTTAAAATATTGCGGGTTTTCTAACCTGCCCAGGAAAAGGTCTGCTAAAAATCCTTTTCCTGTAGGAGCAAACGGTATAACAGACAAAAGGGAAAAAATCAATCCGAATGTACAGGCTCCGGCCAGACTATACCAGCGAACGGTATACAGCCAGTTGTATGGTACCCAGCCCAGGTACCCTAAAAGAAACCATATAGCAATACAAACCAACAACACCAACCGGCCGTTAAGCCGGTAACGTAATAATTTTCCGGTATTGGAATCCCTAACGTACCCGTCCATCCAACGGCCGGGAAGTACGTAATGCAGTAAAGTGATAATGGCATAAAGAAACCACGGGGTGAAAAAGCCGATAATTTTTATCATCTCTATAGTTTTTTTGTTTGTTGATGCATCAGACCTATTGCCCAACGGCGGGGTAATACCCTGCCCATAAACCACCGGGCAATCTTGTTTGTCATCCCCGGGACCGTTACAGGCCCCTTACCCAGGGCGTTCAATGTTTTGGCGGCAACTTGTGCCGGCGTCAGAGTCCCGGGAGCAGGTTTTTGGTGTTGCGTATTTTTGTACCCGGGAGTCAGAATGGCTCCCGCACAGGAAGCCAGTACATCTATGCCAAAAGGTTTTAATTCTTTCCACAGACCTTCGGCAAAGGTTGTGTTGAATGCCTTGGTCGCCGCGTAGGTGGCAATCCTGGGACTTCCCTGAGTCCCTGCCAGCGAAGACATGAGCACAATTCCCCCGCTTCCCCTTTTTTTCATTATTGCCGAGGTAAAGTGAGTTACAAGTACAGGTCCGCGTACATTCACAGCCACGATCTTTTCCGGATCTTCCGCCGAAAGTTCGGTAAACCAACCAACAGGTGCGTAAGCGGCATTATAAACCACGAGTCCCGTGTCTACATTCAATTGACTGAAAAAAAGTTTGATCTCATCCGTCTTTGACAGATCCACCTTCATGTATTTAACCCGGATCCCGAAATCACGTTGGATCGTAAGGGATAATTCCTGCAGTTTTTCCTCCCTGCGGGCAACCAGGTACACATTGATTCCCCGGCTGGCAATTTCCCTGGCAAAAGCCTCTCCCAAACCCTCGGAAGCTCCTGCCACCAATGCCCACGGGCCGTATTTGCTTTTAAAATCCTTCATCGGAACGTAAATATAAAAAAAATCCTAGTGCAATGCATACAAAGGGATCTCTTCAGGGGGATTCTCCATTGTACCGGCGGTCCATATCCGGTTAATATATTCCAGGGCAAAATGGTTTTGTAACAAATGTATCCGGTGAATTCCCTTTTTAGTCAATGCAATCTGATCTTCCGTCCTGGATGCATACCCCAGATGTTCCAGAATCCGGGCCCATTTGCCGTAATCTTTCATAAAGTCCGATCCAAACCGGATATTATAACTATTCAGGGGAATTTTTGTTTCGTACAACCTCCAGTATATCCAGAAAAGACGTTCCAGGCGGGACGAAACATCCATGATATAAGATCCGGGGAGCTGACCGCGCATGGTCATGGGTATGTATTCTTTTATATTGAATGTGTTGAATAAAAACTGTTTACCGGTATATGTGCCGGCCGATGGCCCCAGTCCCAGGTATTTATCACGGGTAACAGAAGAATACTTAAGGGTTTTCCCTTTTAAAAAGCTCCAGACGGACGCTTGCTCGTATCCTTTGGAAGTCAATGTGTTACATATATGAAAATACATCTGTTTACGGGTCTTTCCGTTGGGCATTTTTACATGTGATAGTTCCTGCGATTTTCCAATAACACTGTATGGAAATGTAAATAACGGGTATAAAGTCAGTTGATCGGCCCCGGTGTCAACGGCAATTTGCAGCGTATGGTCCAATTCTGCCATAGTTTGTCCGGGCATGGCAAATATCAGGTCTATGTTAAAATTGCGGAAATTTAATTGTTCCAGTTTGTTGATTGCCCTGAACACATCGGGAACCGAGTATTTGCGACCCAAAAAATCCAGGTATTTGGGATTAAAATCCTGTACGCCCAGGCTGATCATATTGCATCCCATCCTTCCCAGTTCTACTGTTACCCGGTTGTTGATCTCCTGTGGGGTCGTTTCCAGGGCCACGGTTTGTAGCGTGCATAGCTCACGTAGGCGGTCAATGGCCCGGATCAGGTATTTGTTCAGCAACGTGGGAGTGCCTCCCCCTATGTACAGAGATTTAATCTCTTTGCCCTTTAGCCATCCTTTGTGCGACTCAATTTCCCTTATTAGAGATTCTCCAAAAAACCCGGCCTGCTGTTCATAATAGAGTTCTTTAAAATATGGGCAATACGGACACTTGTTGCGACAAAAAGGAACGTGAATGTAAATATTGTCAACTCCGGTAAGATCCAAAGGTTCATCCCGGTATTTTCGGAAAGTCATCGTGTCTCCGGAATCCAGGAGTTGCTTTAAAACCCATTGTTTAAATATTTCAGGGACATTCATGGGCCATCAAGGGTCTCTATCCGTATAACGGATTGACTATCCTGCGCATTGCACCGGATTTCCTGAACAATGGTCTGCGTGTGATCGTCAAAAGTCAGTACGGCTTTTACCGAATGGTTGCCCTGAGTCAGGGTGATCACATCTCCTGTATTGTGAGGCTGCTCATTAAAAAACCATTGCACGGCAGAAGGCCTTTCTATGCCTTCCACAGAAGGATCGTCGTTCAATTGCAAGGTAAAGGTGTCTCCTTCCGTATACGTTCTGCCTGTATACGGGATCATGTAATATCCCAATGAAAAGAGCTGGTTGTCCGGTCCGGCCACCGTGGCCGATATCTGTATGTTAACGTCAATATCGTACAGATCTTTCCATGTGTCGGTCAGTGAGGCAATATCACTACCCGCATACCCGCCCATAGGAGCCATAGGTCCGTTGTCGGCAGCCAAAGGATACCCGGAATCACTGTCGGTGACGTAATATCCGAATTTAACATCTTCTCCTCCCGGTATAATGATACCAAAGGAAGACAAATCAATTTGCATCATCACTTCAAAAGACGGGTTGTTCAATACGCCGGAAAACAGTGTTTGCTCACCTGCAGTAATAAATACTCCCACTTCGGCTGCACTGGTTCCTGCTACCAGGAAAGACATTGAGGCGATGGTATGACCTGCGTAGGGAGCAAGTTCCTGGGCCGAAAAGCCCACAGCACCGAATATGGTACCACCCGCAGATCCGTACCCTATGGCATATCCTTCCCAAGGTCCGTGTTTCTTTAAAACCCCTTCTTCCGGCAGTGGGGTTAAAGTGAGATTAACGGTAACCGTTCCGGAGCGGGAGGCATCTACCTGGTCGTTTGCCGGATTAAACCCCTCTTTGGTTGCCTCCAAATGATAAAGTCCTTCCCTGCTTTCGGTTTCAAATATATATTTTCCATCCTCTGCCGTTGTAACGACCGCTGATTCCGTTTGTGAAATCCTTCTGGGTGACGTAAATAGCGGGCCGGAAGAAACGATGGCTGTTTGACGAACATCCCGTGCCGGGGAGGGTTCTTCAAAAGACAAGGTGACTTCAGCTCCCGGGACCGGATTTCCATCCGGGTCAATGACTGTCCCGGTAATGGTTAATTCGGTACTTTTGGTTACGGTAAAAGAAGCACGGTCACCGTTATCGGCAATATTGACCAGGTATACACCCGTAGGATTTCCCGCAAAATCTACGGCCTTAGGGGAAGACGTGTCTGTAAAAGAGGTATTGTTCTTTGTACCGGGGAACGGTATCTGGTTATCAAAACTGATGGCGGATTCGGGATATACAGCTTCAACAAGGTCACAACACTGATGAGAAGCATATGCATTGATGCCGTTCCATGTACGCCATCGCTCCAAGGCGGATATACCACCTACCATATTCTCGGACATGTCAACGTGATAGATCAACAATCCCGAATTGGGAAGATTGGCATCCCAGCCTGTTTTTTGCCGGAATTCGTATAGAAAAAATTCCCCGTCATTGCCCGTAAGGGATACATATGCCTCATTCCCGGGAACAGGTCCGAGTTCGTACTGACCTTCTTCGGTCAGTTCTTCAAAACTGTCCGGCCGCCAGCCCAGCAGCGTCCTTTCTATAATGGTAAGATAGGGAGGCGTCCTTCCCACGTTGTTGTAATTCCCGCCGGACATGAGAGAAAAGGATCCCACTCCGCGAGCCGCACCGTTTTCATCACCATCGGTGTCGTAAAAATCCGGCAATCCAATAACGTGGCCGAATTCGTGGCAATAGGTCCCGATTCCGGACATGGAAGTTCCTGCAGCCGCCCTCAGTTCAGAGGTACATGCATAGGAAGACGTAGTGACGCCGTCTACTGTAATGCTTTGATCGTAAGTGCTCCAGGCGTGCGGCCAAATGGTGTTCTCGCCACCGCCTTCGGCCTCGTTATGGCCGGCAAAATATACAAATACGTTGTCAATGGTTCCGTCACCGTCGTTATCGTATTGAGAGAAATCCACTCCCAAATTCTGATCGACAATCCGGATTGCCTCAATGACCATTTCCCTGGCCCGTACGGCCATATTGTTTCCTTCATCGTCGTTGGCTCCGTAATAGGAAAACGACCGGGACAGTGTCACGGGTCCGACAACATCAAATTGCGG
The DNA here is from genome assembly GCA_964542305.1 of uncultured Muribaculaceae bacterium. GTDB lineage: Bacteria > Bacteroidota > Bacteroidia > Bacteroidales > UBA932 > DMER64. The sequence continues at coordinate 17,455 of CAZITX010000018.1, forward strand.
ATCGAACGCGCCGGAAGAATTTTCGTAAAAATAATTCCAGACAGAACCTGTTCCGCCGTTTTCTGCATACCCGTCCTGGTTGAGCAAATTGAAAAAATCGTCTTGGGCACTTGCCGAGTTAAACGCCAGATCGCTGAAAGCGGCCAGAATGACCAGGAACTTTTTCTGCCCTGTAGCAATGGATCCGGAAGAACTCTTGACAGCCGGGGTGACCCCGGGGGCAAGGCGTGAAACATCACTCCGGGCACCGAATGTCCGTGCAAAATCCTGTCTTGAACGTTGTGCGCGTTCACGTGCCACTGCCGGAGGTCTGACGGTTGAAGGGCCATGCAGGGACAGGCCGGGTTGCACCCGGGTGGAGGTGGCCTGAACCGCTCCCTGAGCGGAAAACTCGGCAAGGTAATAAAAACCGTCAGGGCGCTGTTTTACCAGGAGGCCGCCGCAGGTGGTCCAGTTCAAGAATTCGTCCCCGTGTATTTGGATAGTGATGACCGATCCGTCGGGTTGGGTGATTTGAATGGGTCCGGGGTAGGCTTTTACAGCATAGGCGTTTTGTGAAAAAACGGCCAAAAAGCATAGCCACAGAATGTTTATCAGATAGATCTTTTTCATTGCTTTCTAATTGTAAACAAGGTAACTGGTCTGATTTTCCTGGTCGTATAAAAGCAGCAGGTTGCCTTCTTTGCGTGCAACCGTAACGTTTTTGCTTCCCTGGGCAATATTGTCAACGCCTAAAACGTTGATTTCTATGGAAAACGTTGATCCGGGCTGGGGATCCAGAGGAATTCCACTTATGGTTACCACTTTTTTCTGTGCGTAATTTTGTATCCTGAAATCGTAATGGGTGTCGTACGCAAGGATGCTCCACTGGTCTGCAAACTGACGGTAGGTTATCAGGGTGTCTTCCATTCGGTAAATACCAAACGTGTTGTAATCCCCCGGATCTGATTTTTCTTTTATGGTGGTTTGATCGGATAATTCGGAAAGAGACAGCGGGATGTGATACCGGTGTCCGGCTTTCATGGTCTTTGCCGATGGGACAGTTGTTGTAGCGGTGTGGTTTTCTGTTTCCAGGGTAATCTGTAAGAGGTCTTCGGCCTCAACGGAAGCGTTTACAAACATCACTACATCCGTTGTGTTGCCTGCTTCCGCTAATGGGGTTGTTTCCCAACGGACACACACCTTGTTTGTGGCCTGGTCATCAAATGCGGGCAACGCCTGGGAAGTTCCCAGGTCTATGGCAAAATTTCCTGCCAGTTTTTTGTCGGGCACACAAAAAGTAACAGATTGAAGGTGCTCTCCGACCAGGGCCGTCCCGTTTACGTCAATGGTAAAGTTCAGCAAGGTCATAATCTCCCGGAAATGGATGCGGTATCCGTCCTGGTCATTCCCGGTTACATGGGAACTGACTTTCCAGTCGTAAGGTGCTATATGATGAGCATTTTCGTTCTGCACCTGGGCAGAATCCAGAAAACCGCGTACGTCGGTGTATGTGTTTCCGGCAGATTGAGTATATGGATAGTAAGCTGCCAGGGGAACGCCTGTCTGGGTTCCTTTGAAAACGCCAAAAGGAGTTCCTGCACCGGAGGTTAGTGTTAAAGAGACGTTGGAGGATCCGTTGCCGTAAACACCAATCGCATCGCCTTCTTCCCAAAGGGTAAGCAATCCGTCTTCATCCAGTGTCGTTTTTGTAGCAACGTCCTCTCCCGAGGGAAGTATTCCCTTGATTTCCATGTTTTCTTTCTGAAGAACAGACAGACGTCTTTCTTTTTCCTGTTTACACCCGATGGTTAACAGTATCCCACATATTATAATAATGATCTTTTTTTCCATAGTTTCTGTGGTTAAAAGAGGTCTCCATCGTCAATATACCCATCTGCCCGCAATTGTGTTACAGTAAGGTCCAGTGTCATGTCCTGGCAGGTAATGGTCAGTGTTTGGGTACGGTCCTGTGATGTTGTATTCGGTTGAAAATCAAAAGATAATTGGGATGTTCCTGCATTCCCGGAAAGAGTGTTCAAAGTCAGCCAGTTCCCACTTCCCGTAATCTGTGCTGTCCAGGCAAGATAAGCCGTAACAGTAACCTCATTAAAGGAACCTCCTTCCGAGGCAACAGTCACAGATGTTTCAGACAACGAAAAACTTGCCGGCGTTTCCAGGGTGATCTGTTGTCCGTAAGCCGTTCCCGCTGAGTTGACCGCATAAGCTCTGATATAATACGTGGTTCTGGAAGCAAGCCCCGTGAGCGTACTTGTAAAAGCGCCTGATCCCGAACCGTCCTGAGTTCGGGTAGCCATGTCTGATGTTGGATTGACAGAGGTGCTCCAGCATACGCCTCTTGATGTAATGTTTGCTCCTCCGTCGTTGGTGATGTTGCCCCCGGTAACGGCCCCGAAAGATGTAATATCAGCGACCTGGGAGGTTGTCAGCGAAGCACTTGCGGCCAGGGTCGTGGCGGAAACCTGGGTGCCGTATGCAGTCCCCGCTTCATTGGTCGCATAAGCCCTGATGTAATAAGTGGTGTTTGGGGATAGCCCGTTCAAAGAGCTTGTAAAACTGCCGAGTCCTGATCCGTCGTTGGTTTTTGTTGTCAGATCTATGGAAGGGCTGCCGGATGTGCTCCAGCAAATGCCGCGTGCCGTGACCGGAGCGCCACCATCAGAGGTAACCGTACCTCCGGAGCTCATAGATGTTGTGGTAATATTGGATGCAGCACTTGTTTCGATCCCCGGAGGAACGGGTGGTTTGCATCCGTGTACAAGAAAGATAAGCAGTGAAATAAGGACTGCCGTCAAAAATGGTGTTTTCATATGCTAAAGGTAGCAATAATTTACAGGAACAATACCAGGAGCGACAAAGTCAGGGGTTTTTAATCGTTAACAAATCATTTATCTTTGCAGCATGAAAAAACGATTTGCGAGAGCTTTAGATGCGATAGAAGTGGTGGGAAACAAATTACCTCATCCCGCCACTTTGTTTTTGATTATGGCCGTCTTGGTTGCCCTTATATCATGGCTGGGTTCTGCCATGGGCATGGAAGCCGCTCATCCGGCCACCGGAGAAATGATCCCGGTAAGGAATCTGCTGGATGCAAACGGAATACGTTGGTTATACACCAACGTAGAACATAATTTTGTGGCTTTTCCTCCTTTGGGGCTGGTGTTGGTAATAATGATAGGAATAGGGGTGGCCGAGGGTTCCGGTTTGTTCAAAGTCATGGTGCGTCAACTGGTACTAGGTGCGCCAAAGAAATTCATTACGGCAGCCATCATTGTGGCAGGAATTTTTTCTCATTTGGCATCAGAGATAGGATACGTGATTTTAATTCCCCTGGGTGCCATGATCTTTCATGCCCTGGGCCGGCACCCTATGGCTGGTTTTGCGGCTGCCTTTGCCGGGGTGAGCGCAGGTTTTGGTTCCAATTTTCTGATCGGATCCGTTGATCCCATCCTGGCCGGATTGTCCACATCTGCTGCTCAGATCATTGATCCGTCAATGAATATCAATCCTATGGTCAATTATTTTTTCATGGTGACCAGTGCAATCATGATCACTATTATTGGGACATGGATTACCGAGAAAATCATAGAGCCCCGCCTGGGACCCTATCGGGGGGAAGAAAAACCGCTGGAAATAGAACAAATCACTCCCCTGGAAAAAAAAGGATTAAAATGGGCCGGGATAGGCACTTTGGTTTTTATTGCCGTTATGGCGCTGACTATTATTCCTTCCAACGGCCTGCTAAGGGATCCGGAAACAGGCAATGTGCTTCATTCCCCCTTTTTTTCCGGGATCGTGGTAGCATTGCTTTTGTTGTTCTTTATCCCCGGACTGATCTATGGCATCATTGTCAAAACAATTAGGAACGATAAAGATGTTGTCAGGCACATGACTACTTCAATGAAAGGCCTGGGGGCATATATTGTGCTGGTGTTTTTTGCAGCCCAGTTCATCTACTGGTTCAATTACTCCAACCTGGGACTGGTGCTCGCAATTAATGGTGCACATTTTCTGGGGAATATAGGTTTTACCGGCATTCCCCTCATATTGTCCATCCTGCTGCTTTCGGCTTTATTGAATATGTTTATGGGTAGTGCATCGGCCAAGTGGGCGATCATGGCACCAGTTTTCATTCCCATGTTCATGTTGCTGGGGTACCATCCTGGATTTACTCAGGCGGCTTTCCGTATAGGAGATTCGGTCACCAACGTGATTACGCCCATGATGAGTTATTTTGCTTTGATCGTAACCTATGCGCAGCGATATGACAAGAAAAGCGGCATCGGAACCATCATATCTCTAATGATCCCTTATACTCTTATTTTTCTGATTGTTTGGGCCATCCTGATCACCTTGTGGATGATGTTGGGTATTCCCGTAGGATTTGACGGGCCCATACATTTGTAACCTGGTGCTATAGGAAAATTAAAGCCGTCCATGCCCCGCCTGCAATCAGGCTGTCAAATCTGTCCAAAACACCTCCGTGACCGGGTATCAGGCGGGAAAAATCCTTCACATTGTAACGGCGTTTGTAGAAGGAAGCCGTAAGGTCGCCCAACAAAGCCCACAATACAATGCCCGCCGCCAACAGTATGGTATAACCTGCGCCCATGCCGGGAAGCTCTTTTATAAGGACAGCAGTTGCCAGTGATACAATCAGTCCTCCTGCAGCTCCCTCCCAAGTTTTACGGGGACTGATGGCAGGAGCCATTTTATGTTTTCCCAACAGTTGTCCGATAATCTGGCTGAAACTGTCAAAAACAGATAAAATAACAAATGTGAACAAGATCTTTTCTTTGTTCATGGTGGTAAACAGTAAAAAACCGGTGGCGAACAGTGCATAAATGAAAACAGAGATCAGAAAAAACCGTTTCTTTAAGTATCCGGAACGGACAAATAAATTCATCAGTTCATAAAATCCCGTAACAATAATAATCCAGCCTAAAACCTTGAAGACTACGGGTTGGAAAATAATGCTTAAAAAAAGTGCATTGATTATAATAAAATATACAATAAACTTAACCCGGTTCTGGTGCGCCTCCTCTTTCGTCTTTTTTTTGCTTATAAAATAAAAGGCAATGCCTCCGGCCAGGAAGTAACTGATTATGATTATGTAAAGCGTACGGATCATAACCTAAAGTTATAGAACGATCATCAGAATACCAAAGATAACCATTCCCAGGGCGTACCAAAAACGAACCTGTCCTTCCGCTTTGTCAACCTTCACGTTTGCCAGAAACCTGGGTCCCAACAGTGCTCCGACAATGGAGCCTGAGGCAAGGAAATACACAATGGTCAGGTCTATCTTTCCAACCAAAATATGGGCCCCAAGGGCCGAACAGGTATTGACAAAGACAATGAGCAGGGATGTGCCCAATACCAATTTCAGCGGCATCCGGATACTCATTAAACCGGCCAAAATGGGAGCCGATCCACTGGTTCCGAAAGTGGCTGTAATTATGCCCGAGAGAAATCCGTATAACGTACTTCTTGAATATTTGCCTGCTTTGGACAGTTCTTTGGGATCCTCTCCGTTGGCAATGGCTTTTTTGTCTTTTCGCTGGCCAAGGTACATTCCGGTTGCTATGATGATGGAATAGATCCCAAAACTAATTTTCAATTGTTTCCCGGTCATCATGTTCGCTATCTGCGCCCCTGCAAGTGCTCCTAAAATACCGGCTGCGGCAAATATCAGCCCAATACGAAAATCCAGGTTCTTTTTACGGTGATGGCCGTAGGCACCTGCCAGGCAAATGGGTATTGTGGCTGCCAGGGAACTTGCTATGGCAATTTGTGGTGGGACTTTAAACAAAATGGTGAGTAACGGGATAAAAATAAAACCACCACCGCCTCCTGTCAGAGACCCCAGAAAGCCTACTATCAATCCTATAAAAGGCAGCCACAGATAAGCAAATTCAAACGAAGAGTGAAACATCATCAGCTCTTTTTTTCTTTCAAAACCCAATACAAACCTTTGACATTGGAGCGCATTTCCGGGATGATTATCTGGATAATCATATGTTCAGTGGCAGCCAGAATTCCCCAAACGATCATGATGTAATAAAAAAGAGATACAAAGCCGATTGTAAACAGACATATAAAAAATCCTGCCTGAATGTATCCGCTGATTTTTGTGGAATACAAATGGAAACTGGGTGTTCTTTTAAATTTTATTAGGGACATGACAACCGATCCAATAAGGAAAGCCATAAATATTATAAAACTGGCTAAATGAGGCATGAAATCCTCTCCCTTGAAAACCAACAGTCCGGTAAACGCCAGGATATACGTCAGATCATCGGCAAAAGAATCCAGTTTTGCCCCAATATCGGTTTCCTGTTTAAAGAGTCTTGCTATAAGACCGTCCAGGAAGTCCGTTACCAGGTTAATAATTAAAAAAATGGCAAAAAGACGCTCCTTGCCGGAAACGATAAACCACAGGATCAGGGGAAAAGCCACTATCCTGTAAAAACTCAACAGGTTCGGAATCGTGATAATTTTCTTCCTGTCCATTATCCCGGGTTATTTGGATTCAAAAAGCTCTTTCAGCCCGGATCCTTCATACACCCCTTCCAAAACAGAAGGAGCCCTGCGATAGATTTCTTTTAAAACATCTATTGAAATGTCAACTCCTGCTTTAAACGTCATTCCCATATATTTGCCCAGGGCTTTGTTTACACGGCTCTTTTTATCCTGTGATAGTGAAGAATAGTAATCCGAATACTCTTTGATCAGTTGGCCGAAATATTTTTGGGATTCTATCCAGTCCTTCCCTGAATACGACTCGCAAACGTCCTTTGTCTTGTCTACAAAATTTTCCACCCGGTTCACAAAAAAGAATTTTGAACCTGTTCTGTAAGTAACAACGGGATCATCAGCCCCGGGAATAGCAAGGATTCCCGAAAATAAAAATAAAGAAAGAAGTAAGGTTTTCATGATTTTTTATGCGATTGGACTTACCCAAAAGTAGGAAATTTTTATTAACTTTAACAGATCAGTAACTAACTAAAACTCATGATATGAAAACAGGATCTTGTTTAATACTTATTGGATTGTTGTTCTCCATACTGTCCTGCAATACTTCTGTAGAACAAAAGGAGATTCGGGAGGAGGAAAAAGTGGTGGTAGAATTCCGGGATCACGGTCCGGAACCTTTTGTTCTGGACATAGAGGCGTATACCCTGAAAAACGATCTTTATCGCAGAACAATATGGACAGGAACCCATATGCAGATGACTTTAATGAGCCTGGCCCCCGGAGAAGAAATCGGGCTGGAGAAACATCCTGAAATTGATCAGTTCCTAAGGATCGAATCCGGGAAAGGAATTGTGGTAATGGGAGATGAAGAAGAAAACCTTACATTCAGGAAAGACGTGGAAGATGACTTTGCCGTATTGATACCTGCCGGGAAATACCACAATGTGATCAATACCGGTGATGAACCTTTAAAAATATATTCCATTTATACACCTCCCGAGCATCCTTTTGGAACTATACATAAAACTTATGAAGAAGCGATGAAAGCGGAACATCATCATTGATTCATTCCCAGGATCCTTCAATGCCGGTTGCATTGACATCCTGACTGCCGCATTTTGGACAAACAGCAAATGTCAGGTAATTATGTAAGGAGCCCCCACATTCACACAGGAAATAACCTAAAGTTTTTGGATCTGTATGATATTTAAAATGATTCTTTCCACACAGGGAACAATAATAATTTGAACCAAGGGATCCGGTTCCTTCAAAGACGTGAAATACGTTGCCACACTTGTTGCAACGGAATTCTTTGACCGTTCCCAGGGTGTGTTTATTTTCCGTGTTACTGTTCTTTAGAATCATGTGGTGCAAAAATAGAAAATATTCATGAAGTTTCTTCGAAAAGTTTTATTCAGGTTTCTATTGCCGACCGGTTGTCTTGGTTTTCTCTTTTTACCGCATAACGTATACGGCATGAACAGCCTTCCCCTGCAACAGCTCACTTTGGGGTCGCAATGGAGTCCGTCAAGATCAGCTCTTGATCCGTCAAAGGGACTTTTATATTTTATGCAGGAACAAACACTGACCGTCGTGGATCTGGAAGCATTTCGTATCCTTGGACAATTTGAACAATCAGCCCCCGGACCGGGTATGTCTTTTAACGATTACCAGCCTGTTGTAATGCAATCTGTTCTCTACCTGGTAAAGGACAGGGGGGGCTCTTTGCTTAAATGGGAAAACGGCTCGTGGATTCGTTTGGATAACGATTCTGAAAACAAAATGCAGGCAGGTTCTACGGTTTTTGCCAGGGAAGGGCGGATATACCGTTACGGAGGATACGGTTTCTGGAGTTGCCGGAATTTTTTTACCTGCTACAATCCGGCTATCCGTGATTGGGAAATACTGGCGCCGGTCAACAGTGATGAATTGCCGCAGGGGACTTCGGGTACAGATATGATAGATTTGCAGGAGAAGTCCTATTTCTTAAGGGGAGAAAAAGTGATCCTTTCCAATCCCATGAGAAGGGAGCCGTTCCGTGAATGCTGGGAATTTAATTGGAAAAACAAATCCTGGAGGTACCTTGGAATGCACCGGAACACTTTCAGTCCTTCTGCATTTCATTTTCGCTGGAATGACAAACTGGTCTATGTTTCCGACGGGCTTACCTATGTTTACGACTTTCCTCACAACCGGTATGCTTCTTATGAAAATTCATCCCCGGCATGGTATTGCAAAGCCGGGATTTATCATTACAAGGACCATTTTTATATTCTTGGAGATTCTCCGGGGAATATGAATATCTCAATTTTCCGGGTAAGCGAAAACGATTTTCTTGGAGAACAAACCGGAGAGGGCCGTATATATGTTAACGGTTTTCACCGTACACTTTGGATCGTTACCGCAGTTTTTTTGTTAATGATGCTTCACTTGTTAATCCTTATTGGAAGATGCCGTGTTTATTCTCACAGGATAAGCATTACAGGAAACATGGTTCAGTACAAAAGCAAAAAGATTGACCTGGAACCAATACAACAAAACCTATTGGAAGAATTGTTAAGGAATAATGAATTGTCTACGGCAAACTTGATGGATAGTCTGCATAAAGAACACTTGCATCCGACACAAAAAATGAGGATCCTGGCTGCTACCATTGAAGAAATCAACTTAAAACTACGCCTAATTACAGGAAGCAAGATTGATTTTGTAAAAATGAAAAAATCAGATATTGACAAACGTATAAAAGCTTATTATCTGGAAAAGAAATGGTTTGAACACCATTAATAGTTCTGATCACTTTTTGACAACTTCCGAGCCTCCGGACGTTTCAATAGAGTTGATAACACAATCTCCTTTGTAATTGATCTTACTGGCCCCGGAAGCTTTTATTTTTAGAACTCCCTGGCAGGTAATATCCAGGCGACTGGCTCCTGAAAGATCACAATCCAGGGTAATGGCCGTAAAATCAAAATCTTCAAAACGGGAAGCACCACTCAGTTCAATCAGGCAATTAATGGCGGACCCGTACACATTGAAATGAGAAGCCCCACTGGCCTCAAAATAAGCCGTATTGACCGTAATTGGGCAATCTGTATCTATTCGGGAGGCTCCGGAAGCAATGAATTTGGATAATAGTGGATGATACGGAACCGTAACTTCCGTTGTAACTGAAGAGTACCCGATCAAATTTTTGGTATATCCAATCACCAACATATCCTGGTCGTTAACATAAGTTTCCAGGAACGGCATAAAAAGTTCATCGGCCCTTACGTGAATAGCTGACACCTGATCCGAGATCGTAACCCGGATAGCTTTTTCAACAATTATACCCCGGTATGCCGTATTGACCGTACGTGTTTCCTCAACAGCGTTGCCGCTGCCAATTAGTCCCGAACAGGACTGTAAAATAAAAAATCCGGTTATTAAGCTTAAGGTTAACCATACTGTTTTTTTCATAACAAATAGACGTAAAAAGAGATTCTAATGATGCATTTACTAGCTGAACAACACTGTAAATATAGTGACAAAAACGGTCCAGAAACTGATACCGTTTATGAAAAATATTTCGCTAATACCGTTGACTCCCTGCCTGATAATATAGATGGCCGTCAGGACCAATGTGCCACCTATAAGAATCAGTCCTGCAATCCCCATGAAAGGCATGGCACGAATTACTGCTGTCTGGAACAGGATGATTAGAGTGGGGAGCGAAAGAAAAACAAAGATTGCCAAGAGGTTGTGTACCAGACGTTGCACGGTGGTACTCAGACGTTTGAAACTGTAAGGTCTGATGTTGTGGGGAACGAAAGCCAGGAGGGTAAAGAAAGCAAAGCTATAATTTATGTATCGCATGTAGGTTTCATGTTCTCCCAGGTTGTAATACTTGGAGAGCAGCCAGAAAAAAACATAATGCAGGACTGCCGTTGCAAACAAAAGCCGGGTATATCCCCTGACATACCGCTTGTCATAAAGCGTTTTGTTGCTTAGAAAGCTGAGGGTTTGCTGATGCAGATCAAAATCTATCTGGCGCACCACCCGCCGTACCGTAAAAGGGATCAGCCCGGCATATACAAAACCTATGATCAGGATACCCAGTTTAACCCATACCATAAGAACAGACAATAAACCGTTCAAAATTGGGAAAAACTTCCCGGTTTGTCAATTTTTATACCTTTACAGCATGAAAACTATGGTGATGATATTATGCATGGCCACCCTTCTTTCCTGCGTGCAAAGGACTGAAGACAGGCTCTTTGAGCAGAAGGTAACAACAGCTTTGAAGCAACAGGTGGAACGTTACCCCCAAAGCACGATCCGTGATATTTACAAGAATTTTTTTCAGGACAAGTTCGGACCGGGACACCTGTTATCAGACACGGCGGCTGCCGGCAGGTACCTGCGCCGGGAAATGAACTCCTACAGTCCGGATACCTTGGCCTTCCTGTCTCCGTATGTAGATTCCGTTGGCTGGGAACACCGTTTTGTAAGGGTTGACCTTCGGGTGATCAAAGAGGGAAAGGTCAGTTACCGGGATTTTTTTGAAGCCTTTGTACGTAGTGCACAGTCGGCTCCTGCCGTTTCTGTGAAAGACTGGACCGAAGAATGGAACCGTATTGTGGAGATACTTGAAAAAATGCAATGTGCTGTAACCCACCATCCGCAGTATACGGCCGATAAAGATTCCATAACGTTCCTGTTGAAACGCGGCGAGTTCGTGGGACACCACAGCCGTACCTATGTGGCATCCTACGCACCGCATTACCGACTGATAGCTGCTGAAGAACTTCAGTCCCTGGGTTTTTGAACCAGGGCAAAGGACAAAAGTCCCTGCGCACAAATTTCTCCGTGTACGCGAGCCTCGGCTTTGACAAAAAACACCATGGCTTTTTGTTTTATTATGTATCCCGTAACTTCTACGGTATCTCCCGGACGTACCTGTCTTTTGAAACGGACCTTATCCAGTCCTGCATAAAAGGGAGTGCGCCCCACCAGCAGGTCTTTGACCAGCAGGCTGCAGCATTGTCCCATGATTTCACACAGAATTACGCCGGGAACGACGGGATACCCCGGGAAATGACCTTTAAGGAAAAATTCTTCGCCTGTAACGGTGTACCGGGCGTGGGCCACTTTGTTCTCGTCCACTTCCATCTGGTCCACAAGAAGCATATGCTCCCTGTGAGGCAGAAATTCCATAATTTCTTTTTTGACCATAACTTTACGGTTTAAATTTACGTAAAGCCACACTGGCATTGTGTCCTCCAAAGCCCAGCGAATTGGACAGGGCAATGGTGATGTCTGCCTTACGGGCTTTACCGGGGACGTAATCCAGATCACATTGAGGGTCCGGATTTTCTAATCCTATTGTTGGAGGAACAATCCCTTCCTTAAGTGCAAAGGCACTTGCAATGATTTCTGCTGCACCGGCAGCCCCCAGCATGTGTCCGGTCATGGATTTGGTTGAACTGATGAGTGCCTTTCTTGCCTGTTCTTCTCCAAGGGCCAGTTTGATAGCCATGGTTTCGGCCGGATCATTCAGCGGTGTGCCGGTGCCGTGTGCATTGATATACAGCAGATCTTCAGAGGTAAAAGCCGAGTTGGACAACGCCAGGCTCATGGCCTTTGCGGCGGCAGATCCGTCCGGACGGGGCGCGGTGTAGTGGTAGGCATCGCAGGTGTTGCCGTATCCGGTTACCTCGGCATAGATGGGGGCACCCCTTTCCAGGGCGTGTTGGTATTCTTCCAGAACGACAATCCCAGCTCCCTCGGCCATAACAAATCCCTGCCGGTTGGCATCAAAAGGGATTGAAGCACGTTTGGGGTCTTCGGCCCGGGACAGCGCGCGGCTGTTGTTGAATCCGCCCACTGCCAGGGGGACTACAGCGGCCTCGGACCCTCCTGTAATAACGGCATCGGCATAACCGTGCAAGATGGCGCGGTATGCTTCTCCAATGGCGTGGGTGGAAGTGGCACAGGCCGTAACAACAGGAAGACAGGGGCCCCGTGCGTTATGGGTTATGGCAATATTTCCTGCGGCTATGTTGCCGATCATGGTTGGGATAAACAACGGGGAAACCCGGTTTGGCCCGCTTTCCAGGTATTTTTTGCATTCGGCAATAAAAGTGTGTATTCCGCCGATCCCGGAACCTACGTAAACACCGAGACGTTCCGGATCAACTCCCGGGTTGCTTTCTTTCATGGCCTGATGGGCTGCCGCCAGGGCATAAAGGGTATATAAGTCGGCTTTACGTGCAGTGCCCGGATCAATTCCGTAATCGGCAGGATTGAAGTTTTTGACCAGACCGGCCACTTTTACGGTAAGATTTGTCGTGTCAAACGTATCAATGCGTTCAATGCCGCAAACTCCTGCCTTAAGGTTGTTCCAATAGGTTGCAATATCGTTTCCAATCGGGGATACGATGCCCATACCGGTTATTACTATTCTTCTCATAGGGGGTTGTATGTTATAATTTTAACAGTGCAACGGCCTGTTGTATGATTTCTTCAATGATTTCTTTGGCTGGCTGTATCTTTTTTACCAAACCGGCACTTTGGCCGGCCATATAACATCCCGTCTGTTCGTCACCGTCCTTTGCAGCTTTTCGCAACGCTCCGGCTCCAAAAGCATCGGCTTCTTCCTGGGTGATGTCGTGATCGTTTTCCATTTGGGTAAATTTCCGGGTAAAAGGTGTTTTCAGTGCCCTTACCGGATGTCCCAGTTTTTTCCCGGTTACTATGGTATCTGTATCTCCTGCCGAGATGATCTTGTCTTTATATATTTGATGTATCCGGCATTCTTCAGCTGCCAAAAAACGGGTTCCCATCTGGATGCCTTCGGCTCCCAGCATGAAAGCGGCGGCCATTCCCCTGCCGTCGGCAATACCGCCTGCAGCTACCACCGGAATGGATACGGCATCACATATCTGGGGTACAAGGGCCATGGTGTTTAGTTCTCCCACGTGCCCCCCGGCTTCGGCTCCCTCGGCAATGACGGCACAGGCTCCCATTCTTTCCAGGCGTTTGGCAAAAGCAACAGATGCGACAACAGGGATCACCTTAATGCCCGATTGGAGCCATCCTTCCATGTATTTTCCCGGAGTGCCCGCTCCTGTAGTGACAACAGGCACTTTTTCTTCTGCAACCACACGGGCCACTTCTTCCACATGAGGGCTCATGAGCATAATGTTAACCCCAAAAGGTTTGTCGGTTAATTCTTTACACAATCTTATCTGTTCTTTCAGGTACCCTGCATCTGCGTTCATGGCAGAGATCAGACCCAGTCCTCCGGCGTTTGAAACAGCGGCTGCCAGGTGTGCTTCGGACACCCAGGCCATACCTCCCTGAAAAACGGGATGTATTATGCCTGTCAATTCACATATTCTGCTTTGTATTGTTTTCATAAAATTAGTTCATGGTCCATGTAAAAAGACACGTTCCGGCAGTAAATCCGGCACCAAATCCGCTCAATATTATTGTGTCCCCGTTTTTCAACTTCCCGGTTTTATTCAATTCATCCAGGAGGATAGGTATGGTAGCGGATGACGTATTCCCAAGGCGTTCTATGTTATGGGGGAATTTTTCCACAGGTTGGTGCAACTGGTTCCGGATGGTTTCAATGATACGCATATTGGCCTGGTGCAAAATGTAATGATCTACCTGGTCGGCAGTCAACCCGGTTTTTTTCAGAATACGTTCGATGCCTTCTATAGACGCATTGACAGCCATCTTGAAAACTTCTTTTCCGTTCATGTACATGGGAACACCGCGCTGTTGGTATGTTACGAAAGGGCAATCTTCCAGGGGCCTTTGGTAATAGAGAATTTCCGGCCGGTATTTGGCAGTAATGTAGGAAGCTTTAAAATCATTCCCCTCCGTTACCACTGCCGCTGCAGCTCCGTCCCCGAAAAGAACGGCCGTGTTACGGTCTTTCCAGCTGCACATGCGCGTGGGCTCCTCGGCACAGATGACAAGGATGTTTTTGGCTTTTCCTGCCAGTTGGTATGCTTGTGCCATATCCAGCCCGTAGACGAACCCGCTGCATGCTGCATTCAGGTCCACACAAGGGCAGGTTGCATTTATCTCTCCTGATATCAGGCAGCTTATTGACGGGGTAACGTAATAATTTACGACGTTCGAGCAGATAATATAATCCAGTTGGGAACCGTCCATATTGGCTTCTTCAAGGGCTTTTTTTGCGGCTTCCACAGCCAGGTCTTTCAGGTTTTCGTCAGAAATGATCCTGCGTTCTACAATACCGGTACGTGTCCTTATCCATTGGTCACTTGTATCCAGAAAAACGGACAGCATATCGTTTGTGACAGACAATGAAGGAATTGCACTTCCCGTTCCAATAATTTTCATGTTTTTTCACTTAGTTTTAATGACGAAGGCAATTATTACTCAAAAACCCTGCCAGAGGAAAACAGGGCTTGATTGATTGATTAGATATTAACATGGATAACAGCCTGTTAGACAGGTTTATAACAAACCAACACGCGCGTTTTTAGAACAGGAAAACTCCTGCTTGTTCACATGTTTCGTGTGTGGATTGGGGCCAAACTGAGGATTGAACTTCCCCAATGTGGCATTTTTGCAACAGCAACATACATAAGCGGGATTGACCTATGCCACCGCCCATGGTTTGCGGTAATTTATTGTCTAATAAAAGTTTGTGAAATTTCAGATCGACTCTGTCAAGTGCGTTAGCACGCTCAAGCTGGTAGCGCAAAGATTGGGGATTTACCCGAATCCCCATTGAGGAAAGTTCAAAAGCAGACCCCAGTACGGGATGGTGAACAATAATGTCTCCGTTAAGACCAAATAACCCGGGTTCCGTTTCTGTACTCCAGTCGTCATAGTCGGGAGCGCGTCCGTCGTGAACCGTATTGTCTCCCAAAGGACCGCCTATCCCCCTGACGAATACAGCCCCGTATTGGGCGGCAATCTTGTCTTCCCTTTCTTTTGGACCGAGCCGGGGATACAGTCTCCGAAGTTCTTCGGCATGAATGAAATGAATGTCGTGGGGCAGGAAGGGCACAAGTTGGGGAAAGCGTTCGCTTAACAGGAATTGAGTGCGTTTAATGGCATAATAAATAGATTTTACACATTTGTGCAGGGTCTGAACATTACGTTCTTCCGGTAAGATCACTTTTTCCCAATCCCATTGATCTACATAAACTGAATGCAGATTATCGGTGATTTCATCGGGTCGTATGGCATTCATGTCTGTATATATACCCAGACCGGGCTCAATGTTGTGACGCCACAAAGCATAACGTTTCCATTTGGCAAGGGATTGTACGATCTCTACTTTTTTGTTTTTCAGTGTTTTCAGTGGAAAATTAACCGGGACCTCCGTCCCGTTCAGATTGTCGTTCAGACCGGTGCCTTCGGCTACCAGCAACGGTGCCGTGATCCTTCTCAATTTCAATTCTCCGGACAATTCCGTCTGGAAAGTTTCTTTAATGAATTTGATGGCCTGTTCGGTTTGCCATATATCCATAAGAGATTTGTAAGAAGCGGGAATAAACGTTTTATCCATGGTTATATTCTTTTCATTGTTGAGCGAAAATACAACAACATATCAATATGCACCAATAATCAATTAAATCTTAATATTTCTTACATTTGTACAAAGGATAACAGGAAACAGCAAGTGAAACCATACTGTTTGCTTTAGAACTTCTGTTCCATGATTTACAGGATCACTTTTTTAGGAACGGGTACTTCCACCGGAATTCCGTTAATTGGTTGTCAATGCAGGGTTTGCCGCTCCGAAAACCGGAAAGACAAACGTTTGCGTGCTTCAGTTTTGGTAGAAATAATACAAGAAAACGGGCAAAGAGTTAGAATACTCATTGATGCAGGACCCGATTTCCGGCAACAAATGTTAACTTACGGGATAATAGGTCTGGACGGCATTTTGCTGACACATGAACACCGCGATCACACTGCCGGCCTGGATGATGTCCGCGCCTTTAATTTTTTATCCAATAAACCGGTACCGATCTATGCGGAAAAAAGAGTTTTCGATTCATTACGCAAGCAATTTGATTATGCTTTTACCGATTGTAAATCTCCCGGGTTACCCGAAATGACTTTGCATCCTATAGATAATGATCCGTTTTATATCCGGAACGTTCCCATCATCCCGGTTCGGGCCATGCACGGCCCGTTACCCATTTTCGGATTTCGTATAGGCCCAATAGGATACCTGACTGATGCCAGGAACATCGAAAACAAAGAGCTGGAAAAATTCAGGGACGTAGAAATTTTTGTAGTAAATACAGTGCAAAGGATGGTACATAGAACCCATTTTTCCTTATCACAGGCCATTGATGTAGCCCAAAGCATAAAAGCCCCGGAAAGTTATCTTACTCACCTTTCGCATTGCCTGGAACCGCATGAAGAATTGCTTGCCGGCCTTCCCCCGGGGATTGAACCTGCTTATGACGGACTGATAAGGGAGGTTGAAGTTAAAGATAAATGATGATATAATACATCATTATCCCACTGGCAATAAGCTTAAGTCCAATCCCAAAAAGGAATCCCAGGAAAGAGCCGAAGGCCGGTTTCAGGGATCCCGAAATTCCCTTTTTTGTTTTGTTGTATAAAATCTCACCCAGCAGGGCTCCCAGGAAGGCTCCCAGGATCATTCCCAGCGGAGGGAAAAATACGATCCCCAACAACATACCGGCTAAAGCAAATCTTGTGGCTGCGGGGCTGCCACCGGTCAGTTTGGTAAAATAGGCCGGGACCAGGTAATCCAGCACAGTAACCACAGTCGCAATAATACCCCATAACAGTAAAAAAGACCATTTCATGGTACTATCCGGTAAAAAATAAAGCAAAAGCAGCCCTAAAAAGCTCAAAGGCGGCCCGGGCAATACGGGAAGCAGACAACCCGCCAAACCCGCTATTCCCAAAATTACCGCCAGTATTTGGATTACAAGATCCATTCTACAAAACGCGTTTTTGCCTTACGCAGGTCTTTGGCCAGAATCCATTTAATATCTGACCGGGTTGTCCGGAACCATTTATAAAACTGATAAAATGTAAGGGGAGAAGGAAGGAACACCAGGGACAAAGCCAGGGCGAGCTCCCATTCAAAAAGACCGAAAACAGTAATTGCAAATACAACGTAAGTAATGGTCCAGATCAATAAAGTGGAGACGAAACGTACTGAATTATGAAAAGCAGGGTCATCTATCTGTTTACAAAATAAATAGGAAGCCAACAGGGTAGGAGCGGAAAGAAGAGAGCTGACTACAAAACAAGGAAACAACAACAGCAATAATAAAGATCTGTATATAATTGTTATTCCGGGATTAGGGTTGGCAACCGAAGCCATGCTGATCCGTTTCTTTTTACGGCTTTCAATAAAGCCGGCAATCTCTTCCAGGACTCTTTCAGTGTTTGCCGGGGCAGCTTCCCGGCGTCTTTGGATCAGCTCTACCGTATACCGGTTTGCTGTCAGCCGGTTCTTTAAAACCCGGTGTTTCAGGCTCAATTGTTCAATCCTGTCGTAACAAGACATATTGCACAGCTCCAGGGTGGCATCGTAATGAACATCATCCGGAATGTAAAGGATCAGTTTTTTCAGATCTTCCTGAAGTTTTTCTTTCAGGTCGTTCATAAGAACGGGTTGTTCCTTTGTGGGATTTGCCTTAACAAAAGCTGTTACGTTTATGGGCTGGCCTATTTGAAATAAAAGGGAAGAACGGTAGCGAAAGAAATTCCCATATTCAATACCGATGGGAACAATATATACAGGCTTTTCCCCGGCAATTTCTTCATTGGCCAACAGGGCAACACGAAATATTCCTTTACCCAAAGGCAGTAAACTGTGCATAGGGCGGTGCGCTCCTTCAGGAAGAATAACAAAAGGTATGTTATTGCGGAGTACTTCAGCCGACTGTTTTATGATATCATCATTGTTTTTCAATGTATTGCGACCGTCACGGATCCTGTTTATGGGCATTATCCGTAGAAAGTAAAAGATCTTTGCAAGGAGCGGTTTCTTGAATATGTCTGCTCTTGCTACAAATACTTTGGGGCGTGTATCCAGATCCAGCACAGCCAATGCATCCATCAATGCATTGGTATGATTGGATGCAAAGATCAAAGCGCCGTCAGAAGGAAGTTTTTCTATGCCGTAATACTCCCGTTTCCCGTATGATAATCTGAAAAAAAGGCCAACGTAATATTTAAGAACGGTATAATAAATGTTCCTTTCGTAAATCCGTTTCTTACGTTTTGTGCCCATGAGCGTATTATTGAGATGTTTTCCGGGTCAGACTCCTGTCCCTCCAGTTAAACAGGAAAGACACACCGAGTCCTGAAATAATATGCCACACCCCCCACCAGGCCGTAATAAACAACATGCCTCCCAGGGCAAGCTCAGGGGGAAATATCTTAGGATTGAATAAAAGCACCAGTCCCAGTCCCGAATTTTGAATTCCGGTTTCTATGGTCAACGTGCGCCTGTCTTTACGCGGTATCCTGAAAGCAGAACCCACTCCGTATCCTATACCCAAAGCCAGCGCATTGTGCAAAAACACAATGATAAAAATAAAAAAGATGTATTTGATGAAAAGATCAAAATTGTTGCTGAATGACAATACGACCATGGCGATGAAGAAAATCAATGAAAAATATTGCATGGGTTTCTTCATCTTTTCTGCTGTTTTTGGAAAGAAGTGTACAAATAAAATACCCAGGACCAAAGGTATGCCCAGCAGGATAAATACGGTTTCCAAAGTTTGCCAGATGTCAATATGCAGAGGTTGCAACGCAGCGTCGGCATAACGGTTCAGGTAACGCGTATACAATCCGCCCCAAAAAGCAAAACTGAAGGGTGTCATAAAAGTGGCTATGGAAGTGCTAACGGCTGTCAGTGTAACGGACAGTTCCGTATTGGCTTTGGATAAGGAGGACATGAAATTGGAAATATTTCCCCCGGGACACGATGCCACCAGGATCATACCCATAGCAACCATTGGCGTTACATAATTTCTAAACGGCATGATAAGCAGGAATGTCATTGATGGAAGCAATATCCATTGACAAATAAGTCCCAGAATCGCTGATTTGGGACGAGTAAATACAGTTTTGAATTCAGCCGGTCTGATACCCAGGGCAACCCCGAACATGACAAGAGCCAGTACAATGTTGATGACCCTCATTCCCCCGGCCGAGAAATTGATCCGGATAGGGTCTAGGTTAAGCAGTTGTTCATACATGTATACAAATATAGGGAAAAAAGCTTACAGGAAACCGGGCTGCTTAATGAACTTCAAAGAGCACGGGTTCTCCGGAAACACTATCTCCTGCCACCCACAATTCAAACTGGCCTGGTTCCACTGTCAGGTCCATGTTCAGATCCCGGAAAGCCAGTTCGTTGACTGGAAGTGTCCAGTTTACTGTCCTGCTTTCTCCGGGGTTGAGGGTAATGCGCTCAAAAAACTTTAATTCCCTTACCGGCCTGGTTACTGAGCCGGTTATATCACATATATACAATTGTGCAATTTCCGTCGCTGTGTATTTGCCGGTGTTGGTAAGATCAAAATTCAATTCTATTACTTCATCTTTCCCGTATGTAACCTTATCCAGCGTAATATTGGTATAAGCGAAAGATGAATAAGAGAGACCGTAACCAAACGGGAACAGCGGATCGGCTCCCATATCCAGGTAAAAGCTTGTATTGCCCAGGGACGTTTGTCCGGCTTTTGGCGGAATGTCTTTCAAAAGGGTTTCATTGCCCTGGAAAGGACGTCCTGTTCTGTTGTGATTGTAATACAGTGGTATTTGTCCGGATGAGAGAGGAAAAGTGACAGGCAATTTTCCGCTGGGAACTTCATGTCCGAATATCAGATCTGCCAGGGCGGGGCCGCCCATGGTGCCTGGGTGAAATGCATACAGCAGGGCATTGCTCCATCTGGTTTCTTTTTCGATGGTAAGAGGTCTTCCCGCCATGACTACCGTAACAACGGGTTTCCCTACGGCCTGGAGGGCTTCTATCAAACGGCTTTGTCCTTTCTGAAGGTCCAGGTTGGCCAGGCAATGTGCCTCACCCGATAAAATGGATTCTTCTCCCGTGAAAACAAGAACGGCATCTGCACGGCGGGCTGCCTGTACGGCTTTACGGATTCCTGACGGATCGTTGTCACGGGAATGATTCAACGCGGGTTCATAGAGAATACGGATGGATTTGCCATATGCATCCCTAATGGCTTTCAGCGGGGTTATGGTAGCGTTTTCTTCTCCGTCAAAAACCCACGTGCCCAGCTGGTCATGTGGTGCATCGGCCATAGGACCGGTAATCAGTAACGTTTTAATTCGGGTTTCGTCCAAAGGCAGCGTCCCGTCATTCTTAAGCATTACCACACTTTCTGTTGCGGTTTGTTTTGCCAATTCCAGGTGATCCGGAGCATAAAACACATCCTTGTGCAGATTTTCGTCAACGTAAGGGTTCTCAAACAAACCCAACCTGAATTTAACTCGGAGAATATTTCTAACTGCCTCATTTAGAAGTTTCTCCGGAATGTCACCTTCTTTAACGAGTTCCGGCAGGTGATTTATATAGGCAAAAGACATCATATCCATATCCACTCCTGCATTTACTGCTAAATATGCGGCATGAGCAGGATTTTTTGCAAATCCGTGCGGGATCATTTCCGTGACAGAACTCCAGTCACTAACCACAAAACCCGTAAAATTCCATTCGTCACGAAGCACATTGCGTAAAAGAAACGTGTTTCCTGTAGAGGGAACTCCGTTGTTATCGTTGAATGAAGTCATAAGGGTCAGGGCACCGGCATCTAATGCCTTTTGGAATGGAGGCAGGTATACGTTTCTCAAGAGCCTTTCAGGGATAAAAGTACTGTTGTAATCCCTGCCACCCTCTGCAGCCCCGTATCCTGCAAAATGTTTTACACACGCAGCCATACTTGCCGGATCCGAGGGATCTGTACCCTGGTATCCTTTCACCATGGCTTCACCCATTACGGAAGTCAGGTACGTGTCTTCTCCAAAACCTTCTGCGATCCTTCCCCACCGGGGATCCCTGGCTATATCAAGCATGGGTGAAAATGTCCAGCGAACGCCAGATGCCGTAGCTTCCCTTGCTGCAATACGGGCCCCTTGTTCCACAACGGCAGGGTTGAAAGTGGCGGCCATACCCAAAGGAACGGGAAATATGGTTTTAAACCCGTGAATTACGTCACGTCCTACGATCAAAGGAATTCCAAGACGTGATTCTTCAACGGCGATTTTTTGATAAGCGTTTACCCTTGCCGGATCCACTTCGTTAAGGATGGATCCCACTTGTCCTTTTTTAATGGCCTCTGCCAGACGTTGGTCAACACCCATATTGGAAGCAGATATCTGGTTCATCTGACCCATCTTTTCTTCTAACGTCATTTGTGAGATCAGGCGGGATATTTTCTTTTCGGTTTCCCGGTCGGTCCCGGTTTGTTGCTGTGTACAAGACCATATAAGTGAGGTACACAATAATATCAGGAAGGTCTTTTTAAGCGGCATCATGGGAAGGGTTTATTTTTTCTGAAAAACTCTTACATAATCAATTTCGTAGGTAGCAGGCAGGGCTCCGGGATCAACACCTTCAGCACCGCCCCAATTCCCGCCCCAGGCCAGGTTCAGTTTTAAATAGAAAGGCTTGTAGAAGGGCCAGGTATCGGATATTCCTTTCTGGTCATTGGTGAAGGTGAAATAACGGACTCCGTCAATGTATCCGTAAATGGCGTTTTCAGTCCATTCTACAGCATATACATGAAACTCGGTCTGGGCAGTTGAAATGTATTTTTCAGCCGTGCGTTGCGTTCCTATGGCGTGATTGTAACTTTTACAGTGAATGGAACTGCTTACCCAGTTGGGACGGTATCCAACGTGTTCCATAATGTCAATCTCGCCGTCATCCGGCCAGGCTTTAAAGTCCTTGGGTAACATCCAGAAGGCGGGCCAGGTGCCTTTCCCAACCGGGAGTTTAAGACGTGCTTCAAAGTAACCGTATGTCCAGCTCCTATAGGTGTTCATACGAATTGAAAGCACGTCTTCACCCGATTGTTTTGCAATGATTTTCAACGTTCCACCGGATACAATTGCACAAGTATCTTTTCCTTCATGGATGGGAATATACCGCTGAAGTTCATTGTTTCCCCAACCTCCGGCACCTGTTTCAAACCACCATTCTGAAGTTTTAAGCGCATTAAATTCGTCGCGCCAGATCAATTTGTATCCTTCAGGCACATCCACCGTGGGATCTACAATTGTTATCGTATCCTGCGGATTCAAATGTTGAAAAACAGAAAGCTCTTTTTTATAATCGCCGGAACGGAATGTTAAAAGACACGTTCTGTCTTCACCTGTCCTGTTCTCTGTGGTATTTACGGTTATGGTGGATGTCCCGTTCAGACCTCCCGTGGGATAAGTGGAACACCATGATTGATCCGATGAAACGCCCCATTCACAATTGGTAGTTACAGTTACAGATGCGGATCCGGAAGCAAAATCTAATTCCATACTTTCTTTGGAAAGATCAATTTGAGGATTGTTGGATGGTTCCGGTCCGTTGCCGCCGTTACAGCCGCAGGTGGCCAGGGTGAAAGAAGCGATGATAAAAAAGAGCTTTTTCATGACAAATATCGTTTGTTGTTAGTTGACGTATCTCTGGAAACGGTAATGCCAGGCAATGACTCCGTTGTCGGTTACCAATTCCATGATATAGGGGGTCATTTTAACGATCCGGTACACAGGATTGTCATAAGTGGCCGCGTTGGGAAGGTAACTTACAAAAGTTTGCGGAGGGAATGTCAGCACCCCATCTTCCAAAACATAGGTAGTTGTCTGTATATCAACGGGTACGCCATAGTCCACATTGGTTTCACCACCCCAGTATTCGGGATGGAACCCGCTTTCCCAGTTGCAATACACGGTGCCTCCGGGTCCCGGGTCGAATACATACGATCCGTCTGTTCCAAAGGTAAGAACATCATCATACAATCCTACGCCCTGTTTGTCGTACGGAGGAGCACTCCACCAGTCCAGTCCGTTGCCGCCGCTCGGGCCGCAACCAAAGTGTCCCTGTACCGAAGGTTCCCAGGTCCAGGCACCGGCCAGCTTGCCGGCGTAATCCCCTTGTCCCAGTTCGTCTCCTTCATAACCGGAGGGGACAAAGCTGTAATGCCAGGTTATACCGGGAGCGTCTATGGCAATTTCCAGCAGGTCGGTAGTTAGTGTCAGTACGCGGAAGCGCGGGGTGGCATACCCTTCGGGATTGGGAACGTAACCCATAACCGTTTCTGCCGGGAATTCCAGGTACATGACACCGCCCTCGGTATAAAGGTCCCAGGTGGTTGTCTGTGTTTCAAACGGAATGGCGTAATCGTTACCGTCTCCGGGATTCAGATCCGGACGAACTCCGCTGTCTTTATTTACATAAACGGTTCCGCCGGCTCCGGGATCCATTGTATACGTTCCGTCTGCGGCGAAAGTCAGTATGTCATCATACATACCCACTCCGTTTTTGTCCATTGGAGGCGCACTCCACCAGCCCAATCCATCGGTTCCGGGCTCTCCGCATCCCAGGTGCCCTGCACTCATGAAGTTCCATTTCCAGGATTTGGAATCTCCACCGGTGAGTTTTTCTTCATCGGTCAGAGATGCACCGGGATCCAGCGGTATGTAACGGAAATGCCAGGCAATTCCTCCGTTGTCGATCACCAGTTCCAGTACAGAGGCCGTAAGTGTTATGACCCGGTAAGTGGGATTGGCAAGTGCTTCCGGATTGGGAATATAACCGATAATGGATCCGACGGGGAATTTCAGGAAGGTATGGTCTCCTTCCATTTCAAAACTGTATGTTCCTTCTCCCACTTCAGCCGGTGCCATATAATCTTCCTCGGCCGTTTTGTAGGAAGTTTCGTATCCGGAACCTGCATTTACATAGATCATACCATCTACAGGATCAAATTTAAACGTGCCGTTTGAGCGGAAAGTGAGCTGGTTGTCGTACATGCTGAATCCTTCTTTTTCATAAGGATTGGCACTCCACCAATTGGTTCCGTCACTGCCCGGCTCACCGCAACCAAGGTGTCCTTTGGTGGCAGCATCCATAACCCAGATCTTTTCGGTACCTCCGGATATAAAGCGGATGTCTTCAGTAGGATCGTAGGGGGCTATATAGTCGTATTCCACAACAAATTCAACCAGTTTTGAACCGTCTGATATGCCGTGGGAATTCAGCGCTTTAACTTCTACTGCGTAGGTCCCTGCCTTTTTATACGTTTTGACGACTTTGCTTTTTGTTACGTATTCTTTACCGTCAAAAATGAAGATGGGTGTAGTTCCCGCGGGAGCCACGTACTGAAAAGTCACCGTTGTGAGAAAATTCTCATCGTATGCCGAGGTGACGTTAACCTCTATATCTGCCGCCTTGGGAACCAGTGATTTGTCCGGCTTCAGGTATTCGGGCTGCGTACAGGCGAACAACAACGGGAACAACAGGATCCAGGAAAATTTATATACTATATTTTTCATTTCTGTAATCTTTTATGTTGTCTGTCTCTAGTAAGGATTTTGAGTCAGTGTACCTGCACTCTTGTCAATTTCAGATTGAGGAATGGGCCAGTACTTTTTCTGGGGTGTCCAGTTTACCGTGCGGTACAAATGGTTGTCTGCAGTCAATACAGATGCTGCTTTGCCGGTGCGGATCAGGTCCCAGTAGCGTTTTCCTTCTCCCATGAATTCCAGGTGACGTTCCTCAATGATGTTATCCAGCGTTGCCGACACAGGAGCTACTTGTGCGCGGGTACGTACTGCGTTCAGATACCCTTCCGCATCTCCCGATCCTGCGCCCCTGGTGATCAATTCGGCAGCATTGAGCAATGTTTCCGCATAGCGGTAAACGCGCTGGTTGTTGCCATAGTTCAGGTTGGGGTCGGCTGTATAACCGTGGTTTCCGTTTTTACGGCCAATGTATTTCAAAAGGAAATAGCCTGTATCCTGCCAACGGGCAGTATAGCTGGCACCTGTTTCATCGGCGTGTTTGGCAAAATTCAGAATACCGCCGTCCCGGCGAATATCACCTTCTGCATACATGTTGTAAGCAGACTCGGCAACGGGACTGAAACCCCATCCATCGCAGAAATCATTCCCGACGTACCCCGGAATGCCAATCAGCACGGGATAAACAGATCCACCGGTTGCAATGGGAGCACCCCAGTCACGAACTCCGCCTTCGGAAATGTAATTGATCTCCCATATGGATTCTGGACCCCATTCACCTTCTTCTTCCCAAAGGCCTTTGAAGTCGCTGACCAGCGAGTACTGACCGGAATCAATGATCTCTTTCATGTATTGAAAGGCCGTGTTAAAGCGGGATTCATCGTTTTGATAAAGGACCACTTCCGTGTAGAGCATATAAGCCATGGCTTTCGTAATGCGTCCTTCTTCCCCGAAAGGAGCTTTCATGGGCAGGGCGTTGGTTGCCAGGGCGTTTTCTATGGTTGTGATGATGTTCTGGTAAACCTGGTCTGCAGGCATCTGGTCAGTAATGTAAGGGAAAGACAGGTTTTCATCGTAATAAGGGATATTTCCCCAGAATTTCCATAGAACGTTGTAGTAATATGCCTTCAGGATCTTTGCCTCGGCCACGTATTTGGCTTTCAGGGCTTCTTCCATTTCAATTTCAGGTGCCTTGGCAATGACAATGTTGGATCTGTTTACGCCGGAATAGGCGGTTGTCCAGATCATATTGGGAACATCGGTGGATGTTGCCGTATAAAAGTGGGCTTTCACCAGTATCGGCTGGTCACCTTCATTGGACCCGCCTGTGTATATATCGTCCGCCATAATGTCGGAGACCATGTTCAGGGAATTGTACTGGTAAAAATAGTCGAACCATTGCAGGGGATCGTAGGCCGCTACCAATCCGGAATACAGTCTATCTGCCGAATTGTAGTAGTTGCTTTCCAGAATGGAACTTTTGGACTCCACTACCAGGAAATTATCTGAACAGGAATACAGACCCAGGGCGAACACCGTACTTAATAATAAAAATATCTTTTTCATAATAGTATCTGTTTCAGGATTAGAAAGTAAGATTTATACCCAGTGTGTAGATCTTGGATTGAGGATATACCCCGCGGTCAATACCCAATGAGGTTCCGCCCGAAGCGATCTCCGGATCAAACCCGGAATAATTGGTAAACGTTAGCACGTTCTCTCCTGCTACGTAGATTCTCAAATTGGAAATGAAGATCTTGCGGGTCAGGTGGGACGGCAGGGTGTAACCCAATTGGATGTTTTTCAAACGAAGGTAGGAACCGTCTTCTACCCAGAGGTCTGAAGCACGCCAGTTTTCGTTGGCACTTTCATAAGAGAAACGCGGGATCCTGTTGGAAGTGTTTTCTCCCGTCCAGCGGTTCATCATGTATGACGGCAGGTTAATGTAATAAAGGTCAGTACGACGTGTGACGTTGTATACGTCCACCCCGTAAACACCCTGGAAGAATGCGTTGAAATCAAGTCCTTTCCAGTTGAATCCCAGATTGAAGCCGATACTCCAGTCCGGCATTCCTTTACCTATCATAGTGCGGTCATCATCATTTATGACGCCATTATTGTCTAAGTCAACAAAACGAACGTCGCCGGGTTGGGCGTTGGGCTGTATGCCGGCCTCAACTTCTGCCCAGTTCTGGAACAATCCGTCTGTTTTCCATCCGTAGAAGAAGGGGAAAGGATATCCGTTCTGTGCACGGGTAAGTGTCCCTATCTTGTGGGAGTCGTAATTCTGCCATCCGTTCTCATTTCCCAGTTCAACCAGGAGGTTGTTCAGGTATGTCGCATTTGCGCCAATATTGAAATGAGCATCACCCAGGCTGAAACGGTATCTGAAATCGAATTCCCATCCGCTGTTGTCCATGATACCAACGTTCCCGGTGGGAGCGCTGTCACCGGAATAAGCCGGCACAGGAATATCCATGAGCATACCTGTGGTGCGTTTTTTATACCAGTCTACAGAGAAAGTCAGTGCATCCCTGAAAAATCCAAGGTCAAGACCAATGTCTGTCTGGGTGGATTCTTCCCATCGAATGTCGGCATTGGCAAACCCGTTGGGTTTTGCGCCGGTGCTGACAACACCGGGATTCCCGAAAGGATAGTTATTCCCCGAGGCCATGGTGGTGGTGTAACGGAACTGACCTATGGATTCGTTCCCGTTTTTCCCCCAGGAAGCCCTTAATTTACCGCTGGTTAACCAACCTGAGACGCCTTCCATGAAAGACTCGTTGGAGAAATTCCATCCTACTGATGCGGATGGGAATATGGCATACAGGTTGTTAGGCCCAAAGTTGGAAGAACCATCCCTGCGCACCGTAGCCTGGAACATGTATCTTTCAGCGTAGTTGTAACTAACACGGGCAAATAAAGAAGAAAGCCGGTGGGGTGTGTAAACGTAACCTCCCGCGGTCTGGTACTCCTGTGTTCCCGTTGCAAATCCCATATTGGCTTTATAAGGGTCTTCTTCCTGCAGGTAGCGGTTTCCACCAGACAGGTTCTGCCCCATATTGCTTTGTGCAGACTGACCTACCAGAGCCTGGATAAAGTGGGATCCAAATTGGTTTTCATAAGAAAGCACGTTTTCCACCTGCCATACCAAAGAACGGTTCATGGATGACCATACTTCAGAGTATTCCCGGAAGTTTTTAGTGGAAAGAAAATACGCGGGGCTCCATCCGTCGCTTCCCCAGAATGAAAGATCGGTTCCCAGAGAGCTCCGGAATTTCAGATTGTCCCAGATGCCCATCTCGGCCCAGAAATTCGAAACAAATTTGTCCGAGTTTCCTTTAGATCCGGGCAGGCTTAAAGAGGCCAGCGGGTTTACCATTTCGTTGTATATACTCCCTTCCACGATGCTGAAAGGTTTCCCGTTCCGGGGATCTTTCACGGCTGTGGGATGCTCGGCAAGGAGCGTTTCGGGATCGTCATCATAAACCTGCAGGGTGGGAGCCATGCCCAACGCCGAGCCCAGGGGACCGCCGAATTCCGAGTTGGTGGTAATTCCGTAGGAAGTGCTCCTGGAATAGGCAATGTTCATACCCATAGTGAATTTGTGCAGGAAATTCCGGCGGGCAGACTGGTCCATTAGGTTATACGTGGTATTGGTACGCAATGTCAGACGTTCGTAATTGGAACGGTTGAAATTACCACCCACAATACCATCTTGTTTGTAGTATCCTCCGGAGATGTAATAATTTACCTTGTCGGAGGCACCGCTGACGGTCAACTGATGGTTGATCTGTGGCGCGTTGTAATTAAATATTTCTTTTTGCCAGTCAGTTCCCTCTCCCAGGGAATACGGATCGTTGTATACAGGTGCTTTTCCCTGTGCCAGATGTCCTTCATTCATCAGGATCGCGTATTCGGTGGCATTCAGAACATCATATTCTTTCCAGGGATTCTGGAAACCGTATGAGAAATCATAAGTAACGCGTGCAGTGCCTTTTTGTCCCGATTTTGTGGTAACCAGGATAACTCCGTTGGCTGCACGTGCTCCGTACACGGCACCGGATGCCGCGTCTTTCAGTACTTCAATGGATTGAATATCCGAAGGGTTCAGGTAATCGATTCCTCCGCCTATGGGCATTCCGTCAACAATGTACAAAGGTTCGGAATTGTTGATCGTACCTACACCACGTACACGTACGCGTGCAGAAGCTCCGGGTTGTCCGGAGGAGGAAGTGACCGTTACTCCGGAAGTTAATCCTTTCAGAGCATTGTCAATACGTACCGGAGCGACGTTTTTAAGGTCATCGGAAGAGACTTTTGCAATTGAGGCCGTTACCACACTCTTTTTCTGAGTGCCGTAACCGACAACCACAACTTCTTCAAGTAATTCGGAATCTTCTTCCATCGTTACATTAATAACGGCTGCTCCCGTAACGGGGATGGTTTGAGTTTTATAGCCTATGTAAGAGAAAAGAAGGTTGCTTCCGACAGATACCTCCAGGGAGTAATATCCGTCAATATCGGTAGAAACCGCATTTGAAGTGTTCTCTTCCATCACATAAACTCCGGGAAGGGACATTCCGTCCGTCCCGGTAACCGTACCGCTCACTTTCACGGTTTGGGCGTAAAGTGAACAGCTTAGTCCTAAAAACAAAAGGGTCAGTAGCTTTTTCATGCTGTTTTGTTTTAGATTTGGTAATTTTATGTTAGATTGGTTAGAAATTATAAGCTCAGGTTAATAATTTTTTAAAATTAGAAATTAAAACTCCTTCTTTTTTTTAATGTGGCAATTTAGTGGACTTGCGCACAGGAAAAATAAAACAAACCCCTGTGAATCAGGGGCTTGTGTTTTCTTTGTGCGATAAAAAAGTGGATTTAAAGGGTTGCGACCCGGTCTTCAAAGTCATCCCGGGAACCTATGGCGGCATTTTTTATTTTAGCCCTGTAATTGTAAATGGTGTTGACTGAATACCTGAGCAGGGCCGCAATTCTTCCTGAATCTTTAATGCCGAGTCTTATCAGGGCAAAGATCCGCAGCTCGGTATTGAGCAATTCGCCTTTCTTCAATACGATCCGTTCTTCAGGAATTAGCAGATCGTTGAAATCATCTACAAAACTTGGATACAGTTCAAGGAAAGCCGTGTCAAAAGTCCTGTAGAAATTGGCTATTTCTTTATCAGCCCATTCCGTATTGCTGAGCTCTTCTTCCAGGTCTTGCACCTTGCCGTACCGGATGCTTCGTCTGACCTGGGCACGAAACTCCTTCATTTTGTCCAGGTTGTCCGATAATATTGCCAGAAAAAGACCAATGTATCCTTCTTTGACCCGGTTGGATTCCGCTATCTGGTGATTAAGTCTTTGCAATTTTTCATTGACAAGGTTCAGCTCCTTGTTTTGGGAGACAATGCGTTTGTTGATAACGCGTAATGATTTGTGGGCTCTTATGGTACGCCGGGTTTGTTTTACCAGGTAACCAATGGCAAAGATCAAAATGAGCAACAGGGCACTGATAGAGATTAAAAATGCTTTAACCCGCCTGGTCTGCGCCACTTGTTTTTCCTGGTATGCTTTTTCAATTTGAGGCAACACCCCGGCTACCTGCCAGGGCCGGAGTTTGGCATTGTAAAACAAGGCATCGGCCAAAGAAATGTCTATGTATCTGAAAGCCCTTTCAATATTTCCCCCCGTTTCAAACAAAACAGTGGCCAGCCTGGTGAGTGAGGCATGGTCCTTTACGGCAGACTGAATATCGGCCATGGCAGAACGGGCCAGCCATTCCATTTGATTGTTGACATCTCCCCGGTTCTGATAAACGGTAGACAGATGGTAGGCATAGATGGCATATTGGTGGGATGATTCTTTGTGACGGGAAACCAATATATGTGACAGGCTGTCAGCAAGGTCCAGGTTTTCCTGTTCGTAAGCTTCCTGGAACCTGTAATAAAGATGCTCGTCAGATTGTCTATCAAGTAGTGCCAAAATCTTTCCCCGGTAGTAGTTTTTTCTGGCCTGTGACATGAGTTTGGTGGCAGGATCGGTGGAATACTCAGAGAGTTCGGCTGCCAGGCGTTGTAAAGCGGCATAGTATTCCGGAAGTAGTGACGGATCCAGCTGAAGGGAGTCGATCTCGTTGTACAAAATATCCCCGGATTCAAAAAAACTCCCTGATGTGGCAAAGATTAACCCGCGACGGATCTGGGATTCGTCTCTGTATTTCCTGTTATCCAGCGTGCTTGCCAGGTTGGCGGAAATTTCAATATAATGCAAGGTGGAATCAAAATTGTAGGCTTTGTATTCGTCAATAATCTGCTGGTAAAAGCCGTAACGTTGTTCCGGAGAAAGGTCCTGGTATTGCAAAACACTTTTCAACGCATTGATACGTTGAACCCGGTTTTGCTCATAGGTGGAACGTAATTCCAGTTGCTTGTCCAACATATCCAGCAGCCGGTTCAAGGGCTGCCTGTTTTCTCCGTACAGCAGCAGGGCAGAGAAAACCAGGCAGATGGCTGTTAGACTGTGGCGTTTCATGATAAGTGGGTTAGAACATATAGCCAAGCATAATGTACAAACCGGTGTTTCCGTCCTGTTTGTTTAGTGCTTTCGCAAAATCTACCGATAAAATGAAGTTTTCATTCATAGCTACCTTCAAGCCGGCACCGGCACTCATATGAAATCCGTCTTCCGAGGTAAAGAAATCGTTGTAGTCAACGCCCGAGGCAGCCGTCAGGGCACGCAATTCAGTCTCGGAACGGTTCAGTTCCACCGGATCCGTAATGTATCCTATGTCAAACAGGGGATTGATACCAACATAAAATGCCTGGCGGGCTATCCTGAACGATACCAGTTTTACTCTCAATTCAACATTAGCGTATGCATACCCGTCACCGGTAACACGGTTACGTACAATACCCCGCAGGCTGTTGGCACCACCAAGCATTTCGTAATTGGCCCGTTTGGTGAACAAGGTAGCCATATAATTTTTCATATAGAAGGGCGTGTTTCCCCAGAGGGATCCCTGATACCCCAGGCGATAGGCAAAAATGATGTTGTCCCTCCATACAGGGACGTAATGACGGAAAGAAGCATTCAGAGTAAGGTGGTTGTATTCTTTCTGTTCTCCAAAGGCTCCAAAATATGTAAGAAAAGCATCGGCCCAAATACCCCGGTTGGGATTGTTGGGACGGTTGCGGGTATCAAATGTAAGGCCGGCCCTCACAAACGGATGGGTTCCCCCGTTAAGTTCGTTGTCTTTGATCAGGCCCCAGTCTTTATAGTAGTTGTACAGGGTGGGCTGTTGATCCGTGGTAGGGAGTTTTTTATCCTCGTCCTTGTTACGGTTCAAAAACTCTATGTTCACTTCATCGGCCCCGTAATGAAACACACCCAGACCTGCATTCCAGTAAAGATTTCCGGCAAGGGTACCCTGGAAATCCGCAGTAGAACGGAAGAAATTTTTCTTCATTTTATAGAAAGCGCGTGACAGATAGCCTGTCTCTCCGGTTTTTCCCCATTCCGGGTTGTAAACGGAACGGTACCCGTTAAAGCCCAAAAAGTCAGCCATTGCTTCAGGCACATAACTCAGGTCAAAAGTGACACGGACTCCCGGGATCAGGTATTTGGAATCGTAGAAGAAACGGAAAAGTCCGGAGCGCTTTGTTGTATAATTGGCTTCAACGTACATCAGGTGTTTGTACTGGGGAAAAGTGGAACCGTCCCCGTAATAATATACCTCTGCCAGGGCCCCGTACTGGAAACCCAGGTCGGTGTCGTACCCTATGCTGGGCAAGGCCCCGAAGGTCCAGCCTTTTTTAACGATTGAGGTGCTGTCTTTTTGAGCTGCGGCGGTGTTTGCCGTAATAAAGCAAAGCAGCATAATTATCAATAAACGACACGTTTTTTTCATATTTCAGGTTGTTAGTATTATCCAATCCATTTTAAGATCCCGGCAAGGAAGGTTCCCAGGTATGTTCCGCAGGCATAACCTACCAGGCCAATGATGATACCGTTGACCAGAACTTTTCTGTTGTTCATGGCAGCGGCAATAGGGGGGACAAAGGGAGGAGAAAACAATAAAGCAATGTGGGAGACTGTAAAAAGATCCCCTTCCACACGGAAGATCCGGGCAAAAAGCAAATGGAGCAATATTGAAAAGACAAGAACAAAAGCAATCATTGTCAACAGATTCAGGCTTTCCCGGCTGAACAGGGTGTGTATGTCGAACATAGAGGCAATTACTATGCTGAAGATCAGAATGAAATACATACCAAACTCAAAGGTCTTGGGTATTTCCCGGATTCTCTTCCAAAAGGATGCGGTTATGGCCAGGGTAGTTATGGTTAAAATGATGATCAGTTCATTTAGTCCCATTCCTGCAAGCATGGATATGCCTGCTCCAATTCCAAGACAGACAATGGCAAGAAGAAAAGATACGAAAAGTTTCCTGCGGATTTTCTTTTTGAACATTCCCGAATAATCCTCAAACTTTTCTTTATTCACTTCTGCGTCAGTATCATTGGGAACATCAACGGCAATTTCCTTTGCTTTTGCAAAAGGTAAAATTTTACGGATAATTTTATATCCTCCCGAAAGGAAGAACAGGATCAGGAAAAAGGACAGTGCGGTATCGAATGTCTGTACCAGTATATAGGTGTCATAATCTACATTCAGGACTTGTTTTAATGAAGCAAAGTTCAATACGCCTCCCGTATACATCCCTACCAGCATACCGCTGGTCTTCCATAAATCGGGGATATTGGTTTCACGGAATATGAAATAGGCAACGGTAATGGTGATCAGGATTGAAATAATGCCCGCCACCAGGGTTGCGAAGGTTTTTTTCAGGGTCCTGAACCACAGGGTGAAGTGGGAGGAAAACAACATCAGGGGGATGGCAAGGGGAACGGTCAGGTTCATAACCCAGGTTTGCAGACTCATAAGGACCTCTGTTTCTTCTGCCGGAGCCTTCATCAATCCGGAAAAAGCCATGATCAGACCTACCGCATAAGCCAGCATGACCGTTCCGATCTTTGAAAAGAACCGGGAATGCTGGTACAGGTATATGATCAGAAGGGGGGCTGCAATATAGATCAGTGCTATAAGATATACTCTCATAGCACAAAGATAAAAAAAAACGGCACTTCCCTTTCCCTGCGAAAAGGAAAATGCCGCTCTTTGTCAAAGACTGTCTCCGAAGTCTTTGCGGAACTTATCTACCAGCCTGGCAGGCCAATCTTCAACGGGTTCCAGGGACCCCATAAAGAAACGCAGAACAGGCGGTTCGTAGGTAAAGCGAAGACCTCCTATAAGACGGCGGTTGTGGAACAGCCATTCCAGGCGGTCCATGCTGTACATTACCTGTGATAGCGTAAAGACACGCCTGGGCAGCGCCAGTCGCAGGAGCTCCACATCGGCAAGGACTTCATTCCCGTTTTCATCCCTGGCACTCGATACCGATCCCCGTTCCATGCCTCTGACCCCGGAACACAAATAAAAAGCCGCGGCAAGAGCTCCGGCCGGGTACTGTTCCTGGGGTATGTGATCACAAAATTGCATGGCATCCACATGTGCGCCTAGTACTCCCGGAGGAGTAACCATAGGTATTCCCTTATCCATACAGCCGTTAACCATAAAACGAATAAACTCAGGACTTTGTCCTATCATTGTTTCATCAAGGGTTTCGTAAAGACCTACAGCCATGGCTTCGATTTCCCGGATGGATATACCTACATAAGTCAGAATGCCTTCGTAAAGAGGTATCAGAGCTTCCATTTTTTGATATAT
>CAZITX010000019.1:0-51331 GCA_964542305.1 uncultured Muribaculaceae bacterium
TTCACCTGTGAGACACTTAAGGAAAAATACTACGGTTACCTTACCAGGGCCTTGTACCGGGATTCTGAGAAAGTGGAGATCACAAGACTCCACGGGGGGTATTCGGCCAGTACCTTTTATGTAAAATCATTCGATGACAGGGGAAGGGTCCTAAGGCCTACGGAGCTGAAGAACGGGGCAAGGTCCCTGATATCCAGGGAAGCGGAACGATGCCGGAAATATGCCATGCCCTATATTCTAAACAACAGTGCCATGGTTCTTGGAACTGCTTTTCATTGCCAGATAGGCGCATTGCGATACAATTTTGTAGGAATAGGCGGAGAGGATACCGGATTGAAATGGTTGACCTGGTATTTTCATAATATGGATATCGGATCGTTGAAGCCGCTGTTTGACAAAATTTTCCTGAAAATTTTAAAACCCTGGTACGGACAACCGGTCAAAGAAAAGATCTATCCCTTCGATGACCATGATCCTACAAAAACTTTTTTTTCGGATATTTTTGAAAAAGCCGAGTCGATCCTTGGCATAGATGCCCGGGACGTCTCTTTTCGGATAGACGGTAGCCTGGAGGACTTTTTGAATCCTTACCGGTTTCTTAAGGAAGAATATCCCAAAAGACGGCAATGGAGCCTGGATTATTATACGTGCATATGCCATGGGGATCTGAACATGCAGAATATTCTGCTGGATAATGAGATGAACGTATACCTCATTGATTTTTCCGAGACCCGGCCCCGGTCCGTTGTGTCGGATTTTGCCCGTCTGGAAGCCATTTTTATGATAGAATCATATCCTATGGAAACCGAACGGGAATTTTTGGATGTGTTGGATTATCTAAGGGAATTCTACAGGAACGTGTCTTCTCCGGACAGAAAGCCGGCCCGGGAATGGAACGGAAAATTGCCGGAGATCATACACAGGAACACCTCCCTTACATTAAAAATGAGAGAATATGCCGCGTACACTGCCCGCGAGGAAAAAACGTTGGTTCCTTACACACTGGCATTGCTGGAATGGGTATTGCCCATTGTCTGTTATTCCAGTGCGACAGTATGGCAGAAACGATTGTCTGCCTGTGTGGCCTCTTTGTTATGCGAATCTTTAAAAAATAAATAATGAAATCTATTGTTATTGTGAGTGCTTTACTAATATCTTTATTTACCGGCAGCAACAAACAGAATGACCGGAAAGTTGTAGATCCGCCTAAGGACTTTTATGAATTGTCGTTTAAAACCATCACAGGAGAAGCGTTCTCCTTTGAACAACTCCGTGGCAAGAAGGTGCTGCTGGTCAATACGGCCTCCAAATGCGGTTTTACTCCGCAGTTTGCGGAGCTCGAAGCGCTTAACCAGGCCTATGCCCCTGACCTGGTGATCCTGGGATTTCCTTCCAATGATTTTATGAACCAGGATCCGGGATCCAATGAAGAGATCCTGGAGTTTTGCGAGATCAATTACGGGGTTACTTTTCAAATGATGGAAAAATCATCGGTTAAAGGAAAGGAACAGAATCATGTCTTTCGTTGGTTGTCTGATCCCGCTGAAAACGGTTGGAATAAAAAAGCACCCGGTTGGAATTTTGCCAAATATTTGGTGGATGAGCAAGGCAGATTGATTGGATACTGGCCTTCAAAGGTCAGACCCAACGATCCGGAGATCCTGGAATTGCTAAAGTAAGGGCAAAGTTAAATTTCAGGTATCCAGACAAGAAGGCGCAACGGGGCACCACTGCCGCCTTTTATCTTCATGGGGGCAGCTACCACGTAAAAATTCCGTGGCGGAACAAGCTCCAGGCGGGCAATGTTTTCATAAGCCGTGACATCGTGACTGAACAGAATGCGGTGGGTTAGAAACTCGGTTGACTGCCCCCTGTCAATACTGGGCGTATCCAGGCCGAAAGCCTTAATGTTTCTTTCCCTGACAAGCCATTCAGCCGCTTCCGGATCCAATCCGGGAAAATGCAATTCAGCTACTCCTTCAAGACCCTGTTTCAATGTTCCGGTGTATTTCAAAGGATCTCCCCAATATTGTCCATACCCGGTACGCACCAATACAATGGCTTTGTTGGGAATTTTTCCGTGTTTTTGTTCCCACTCTTCAAAATCCCTGATACAGATAAGGTAATCCGGTTCTTTGAGTGCCTTCTCTGACACATCCACACAAATCCCTTCCCCTGTAAATTCTTCCGGAAGTATTTGTTCAATGGATCTGCCGTTTTCTGCAAAATGCAAGGGTGCATCAAAATGTGTACCTCCATGCTCTTCCGCTGCATAGAAAAAAGAAGAATAAAAATACCCTTTATCGTTGATCCCGTAAGATACGGTATCGTGACTGAAAGTGATGTTGGTAGGCCAGTATGTGGTGCTTGCTTCAAAATTCCAGGTCAGATCTATCCATGATCCCTTATCCCACGAAATGTCGCAGCTTCGGTTGGTGTTACAACCGGCAATCATGCATAAAGTAATAAAAATGAGTATGTTTTTCATAACGAATAATTTACTGAAGTTCAAATATAACATAAATGTGGACTCGTTTTCATTCAGAATATTGCTATTTATCCATTCATAAGTTACTTTTGCTTATTCAGAAACAAACTCAACAAATCCATGACAAGGTTATTATTGATATTTTTCCTGGTTTTAGGCAATACGGCTCTAAACAAGGCATTTGGACAAGAAACCGGACAGCAGGTGTCGGGACCTTTTACAATTACACGGATAGCTGATGAGGTGTATAACATCCAGGATGCCAATAACCAAAACCCTCCCGGAGTACATACAGGAGAAGACGGGAAAGAAACAGGGATGAACAACTGCTCAGATATGTACTTGATACTCGGATCAAAAAAAGCGTTACTTATTGATCTTTCCAATAAGATTGACTGGTATGACAATCCGGCCGAACGGCTTAGGAAGATTATTGACCATAAGATTGGGAAAAGGAAGTTGATCATAACGGTAACGCATAACCACGGGGATCACCTGGGAATGCTGCCGGCATTTGTGAATGATCCTGAAGTTGAATTTTGGGTTCCTGAAGATGATTTTTCACCTGACAAGAATCTGTTTCCTGCCGAAAGGACTGTCTATTTCAGTAAAGGGGCCTCTCTGGATCTGGGAAAACGAAGAATTGTTGAAACTTTTTTATTGCCTGGTCATACACCGGGTTCTACGTTGTTCATCCTGAAAAATGAAAATCTTGTGTTTTCGGGTGATGCCCTGGGATCAGGAGGAGGCTTGTGGCTCTTTGACTATGATAGTTTTGGCCGTTTCTATGAGAGCTTTCTGTCTTTTAAAGATTACGTCCTGGATGCCGAAAATAATATAACGGTAGAAAAACTGACTTTATGGGGAGGGCATTCCTGGCAAAAAAGATCTTTAAACAAATTGGGAAAGGATTACCTGGAACATATGGAAAAACTTCTGGAACAAATAGCTGCCGGGGTAGCAGAAAGTACGCCTTACAGTACTTTCATACCTTTTCTGAATGCAAATTTCAAATATAAAACGGCAGTTATTACCTGGAACAGGGAATCTGCTGTCCGGTATGTAGAAGAAAAACGTTTTCCTCCTGAAAATGATTTTACCGGCAAAGGGCCTACCCATCCCGGGGACAATATGGAGCTGCTTGGTTTTCTGGACCATTATACTTTTTCCGGCATTGATCCTCAAGTTGGAGATTTGCAGTATTACCTTTATGATCCGATAGCCCACGGAGCCGATCCGGAAAAAGACTATCCCCTGATTGTCGTCTTTCACGGAGCTGCCAACGGCCTGGAAGGGGTGATGTGTGCTGCTTATACGGATTTTGTAGTATATGCGGGCAGGGAGTACCAGGAAAAGCTGGGAGGTGCGTATATATTGTTTCCCAAAGCAAACGAATATTTTGATACCACTACCGGTGATCAGCAGCTGCCCAAAGGTACCTGGATGACAAAAGATGAAAAAACGGGAACCTCAGTATATATTCCAACCCTTGAATCTTTGATCAGGGACGTAATAAAACAACACAAGATAGATAAGGACCGTGTAATTGTTGGCGGTACATCGGCTGGCGGGTATATGACATGGCGTTTTATGGCGGCTTGTCCCGATCTGATCAGGGGTGCTTTCCTGGTTGCTCCTGCCGACAATCCTTCTTTGGAAGAAGTGAAAATGTATGAACAAAAAGGAATACACATCTGGGTCATTCACGGGAAAAAAGATGAAATATGTCCCTATAATATCTTTACAGGTCCGGTAAGACCGTTGCTGGAACAGATCGCCAATGTTCGGGTTACTGTTCTTGAAAACGTACGTTACGGGGACGGGGGCCTGGTACGCCTGGAAGTAAGAGGCAGTGAAATGGGACAACATCTGCCCGTTTTCTGCGTGGGGGCAAACATGATCTATGATAACGGTTTGCCTTATGACCCGCGTTTTCCTGATGGGTTTACCGGGTGGATAAACTTTGTTTTTAGTAATGATTAAAACTATAATTTTTGATTTGGGCGGGGTCATTATCAACATTGACCGGGAACGTTCAGTAGCTGCATTTCAAGATCTGGGCCTGAAAAATGCCTCTTCTTATCTGGATTGTTATAAACAAAAGGGTTTTTTTCTGGAACTGGAAGACGGACGCATTGATGCAAGCGGTTTTTGTTCGGAGTTAAGCCGTTTGTGCGGAAAAACCATAACCTGTGAGCAGGCTTCGCATGCCTGGTTGTCAATTATAAAGGATGTCCCCGCGGAAAGGCTCTCTTTTCTTGAATCATTGAGAAAACAGTACCGGGTTTGCCTGTTAAGCAATACAAATCCTTTTATTATGGAATGGGCAGCCCATCCGGATTTTTGCGGGACCGGGCATTCCCTTAATGCATACTTTGATCATTTTTTTCTGTCTTACAAAATGCGCTGTGTAAAACCCGATGCTGCCATTTTTGAAAAAGTACTTGCTGAACTGAATGAAAAACCCGGTGAGATCCTTTTTATTGATGACGGGCAGGCTAATATAAAAATGGGGCAACAGATGGGTATGATAACGTATATGCCGGTCAACGGAGCCAACTGGGTCCCTGATATTCAGAAACTGTTGGCAAATTCCGTCACAAGTCTGAATAAATCCAGATAACGGTTGGAATATATATGAGGGTAGTCATCCAGGGGTGTGTGATAAACCGAGTAGGCATCTCCGTCTACCATTATATACAGTGCCGGAACTTTGTTGATGGCAAACGGGTAATGGTCGCTGTCGTTGGAAAGCGGATGCTGTTCTATGGTTCCGAAAAGGTTTAAACGGCTGTTTATCTCGCGAAAACGCAGCAGGTTTTTTTCTCCTTCCGGTCCTGTTTCCACAAACAAACGGTCTCCGTTATCAGCCACCATATCCAGGTTGATGACCTGTAATGTTTGGTCCAGCGGAACAACCGGATTCTTTGTATAATAAGTTGATCCAAGCAGGTTGTTCTCTTCAGCGGCAGCTGCTATAAAAATATATGTCAGATCAGGCCTGTTCTCAGGTTTAGCATAATAACTTGCCAGGGTCAGCAGGAAAGCCGTTCCGGATGCATTGTCATTGGCTCCGGGATAAAAAACATCTTTGCCGAAATGACCCAGGTGATCGTAGTGGGCTATAAAAACAATGCATGAATCTTTACGATCACGACCCGGAATGCGTGCGATAACATTGGAAGATGTATAATTATCTTTCCATTGACTATTAAAGCGGACGGTCATTTTTTTTGCGTTCTCCGGAAATCGGGGGCTAACCCAGATCACGGGAACAGGTTGCATTTTTCCGCTGCGGGATTTGAAAAACGGAGGCAGACCGTCACGTATCATAATAAATCCTGCCACAGGCATTGTGTATAGAACCTCGGGTGCGATTCCCAGGTATTGGTATACCAGGTCAAATTGCAAGACAATGTAGGAATCTTTGAACCTTCCGGTTTCCAGTAAAGGAAGCAGACGTTCCGGATTGTGATCTTCTTTGGAAATATATTCCAAATTGTAAGAGCCTTTTTGTGAGGGAGAAAATTCGCGGACAATAAAATCTGTGCCGGGGACCATTTCAGAACCGTTCAGGCTCATTTCCATTTTTTTGTGGAAAACATTCACGCCGTAAGAAAAAGGTTGCAGGTATCCGTTTTTCAGAGCCGGTTCAATACCTTCAATGCTTTTGAATTGCCGGACCAGGAATCTCGCCGCTTTTTTATCACCATTCTTAAAATCGGAGCGGCCTTCGTATTTTTCAGAAGACAATTCCCGGATAACACTCCTGTAGTGTACAGGGTCTTGCGCCATTAAGAAACTTCCGGTTAGAAGAAGAAGCGTGATAATGCCAGTTATTCTATGTTTCATGGAGACAAAGATATATCTTTGCGGCTTATTTATGATACATTCCATCTTTTTTGACATTGATGGCACGCTGGTAAGTTTTAAAACACATTCGGTACCCGAGTCTGCCGCAAAAGCGATCAAAGCGTGCCAGGCAAAGGGCATAAAAGTTTTTTTGTGCACGGGCAGGCCAAAAGTATTGGTTCAGGATTTTTCGCATCCCAAAATGGGCAATATTCATTTTGACGGTGTTGTGGCACAAAACGGGTGTTATTGTGCAACGGGTGATGAGACGGTAATATACCAGAGCAATATAGACAGCAAGGACATTCGGGCACTTGTACATTACCTGGAGGAAAATGAACCGTTTCCTGTTTCACTTATGACGCGGAACAATGTCTATATTAATTATATCAATAAAGATGTCACAGATCTGTCTGAATTTCTTGGAGTGGATCTTCCCGTAATTCGCCCATTGCAAACCGTGGAAGAAGATGTTATGCAGGTTAATATATACGGGGATCTGCAACTGGAAGAGAAGCTCATGAATGAAGTCTTTACAAATTGCGAATCCAGCCGGTGGCATCCTCATTTTGCCGATGTGACCCCAAAAGGGAACAGCAAAAAAACGGGAATTGAAAAGATCCTGAAACATTTTAACCTGGACTGTGAAGGGACAATGGCATTCGGAGATGGGGGCAATGACGTTCCCATGCTGGAATACGTACAAGTGGGTGTCGCCATGGGAAACTCGGATGATCCCAAAGTGCTTGAGGCGGCTTCACATATAGCCCCTTCAGTAGATGACGACGGCATTGCAAGGTTTTTACACTCCTTTTTTCTACATTTGTGACTATGAAACGATTGGCATTGATTGTACTTGCGATCGCAGCGTTCGCCTGTACAGAAAAACAAGTCCGGACCATATCTCCGGAGGCAGATACTGTTATGGATCGGTTGCAAAAGGCAGCGGCTGACAACAAATTCTTTTTTGGTCAGGAAGATTATCCGTTTTACGGGTACTCCTGGGAATACGAAGAAGGCAGGGGAGATGTGAAAGAAGTATGTGGCAGTCATCCTGCCGTATTGGGCTGTGATCTGGGGCATATTGAACTGGGAGATGATAAAAACCTGGACGGAGTGCCTTTTGATGTGATGCGTCAGGCTATTAAGGATCACTACCTGGCAGGAGGAATCGTTACGATCAGTTGGCATATACGCAATCCTGTCACTTCTTCCAACGCCTGGGATACCTCTGACAATACAGTTGTGGCGTCGGTTCTGGAAGGAGGATCACACCATGAAATGTTTCTGGGCTGGCTTGAAAAAGCGGCTCTTTTCCTGGAATCACTTACCCTGGAAGACGGTACAAAAATTCCTGTAATCTTCCGCCCCTGGCATGAGCATACCGGATCCTGGTTCTGGTGGGGGAGAAAGATCTGTTCAACCGGGGAATATGTCTCTTTGTGGAAAATGACTGTCGATTATATGAAAAACCGGGGTTTGGACAACCTTATCATGGCCTATTCTCCCAATTACGGGGGCCTGACGGAACAGGTCTATATGGAAAGATATCCGGGTGATGATTATGTAGATATTCTGGGCCTTGATGCATACGGGGACGGGCCGGAATTTAAGGAAGTGTTGCACAATGAGCTGACTATGCTGTCACGCCTTGGCAAGCAACATAACAAGCAGATAGCTTTAACAGAATGCGGTATGGGAGGATTGGGCAATCCTGAATGGTTTACTCAGATCATACTTAAAGCAGCGGAGGATATTCCAATTACCTATTTATTGGTATGGCGTAATGCTCCTGAATATAAAATGCCCAACCACATTTTTGCACCCTATCCGGGACACGCTTCTGTGGAAGATTTTATTCAATTTTTCCAGGATCCCAGGACTCTTTTCCTAAACGATTGAAAAGCCGGATATGCGTAGAATAATCATCCTGTTTACAATCCTGACTGTTGCCGGGATACAGGGGGCAACCGCCCAGAATCTCCAATTGCATTACAAGACAGGACAATGGCTGTATCCGGATTCGCTTGGCAGCGATGCCCGCATACTAAGTACGGCTGAAATGTTTCATGTAGATGCCTGGGGAGACACCTTTTTTTTCATAGATATGACCTATACTCCACAGGGTATCAATTACGCGTATTGGGAAATTGCACGTAACCTTAGATTTTGGGATGTTCCGGTTGCCTTACACCTGGAATACAACGGAGGGTTATTGGGCAACATTTTATTCAACAATGCTTATATGGCGGGGGTGAGTTATGCTTTTGCCTCCCGGGACGGCACCAAAAACATTTCGGTGGCGCTGATGTACAAATACATTCAGGGTTTGCCAAAACCATCCAATTACCAGTTCACAACTGTATGGGGAATGGATTTTGCCGGGGGAAAATGTACTTTTGCCGGATTCCTGGATTTCTGGAGGCAATCAGGGACTTATGTCCTGCTTTCACAACCGCAGTTCTGGGTCAACTTGAATGCATTTAAGGGTGTTGACGATGATTTTGGGCTGAGTCTGGGTACAGAAATAGAATTGAGCAGCAATCTGTTTTACCGTGGATTCTATATAGTGCCTACGGTTGCCGTAAAATGGACTTTCCGCTAACCGGGTAAGATCATTTCATTACTTTCCTGATCTCTTCAACAGTAACGGGTAACCGTTTGCTGCCCAGCAACCTGTATCCGTCGTTTGTAATCAGCACGTCGTCTTCAATGCGGATTCCTCCAAACTCATAGAGGGGTTCGCATTTTTCAAAATTGATGAATTCCGCGTTGTGGCCTTCAGCTTTCCACATTTCCAAAAGAGTAGGAATAACATAAAAACCCGGCTCTACTGTCATAACATTGCCTGGTTCCAGGATGCGTCCCATACGCAATGATTTGAGGCCAAACTGGGGACTGCGGGAAACGGTGTTGTCGTATCCCACAAACTGTTCTCCCAGGTCTTCCATGTCGTGGACGTCAAGTCCCATATTATGTCCCAGTCCGGTAGGCCAGAATGCGGCGTGTGCTCCTGCGGCAACCGCCCTGGCGGTATCTCCTTTCATCAGACCCAATTGTTTC
This sequence comes from uncultured Muribaculaceae bacterium, assembly GCA_964542305.1. Lineage (GTDB taxonomy): Bacteria > Bacteroidota > Bacteroidia > Bacteroidales > UBA932 > DMER64. The sequence goes on from CAZITX010000019.1 coordinate 9,404, forward strand.
AGTCCGTCTGTTATTATGTGAGCCGAAGCCAGGTGTACATCTTTGAAAGATACTCCCGGAGCGCACATACTAATGCAATGGTTGTTTGCTTTCAGAACCAGGTTGTACAGGTCTTTCTGAATTCCTGTAAATTCTCCGCTTACAGGGATAGTACGTGTAAAATCACTGCAATAATGACTTGGCAGTTCTGCTCCGGCATCCATCAGCAATAACCGGCCTTTGGTTAAGATCTGATGGTGTGAGTGTCCGTGCATTACTTCTCCGTTTTGGGTAAGGATGATTGGGAACGAGGGCATGTAACCCCCGCTTACGGCAATTCCTTCCATGATGCCGGCCAGTTCCTGTTCTACCATACCCGGTTTGGCCATGTTCATTGCAGTATAGTGCATGGCGTAACCCAGATCACAAGCCAGGTCTATCTGAGCGATCTCCTCGGGTTGTTTGATCATACGCATGCTGACTATGGCACGTATCAAGGCTTCGGAGGCTGCTTCTTTCTGTTTATCGGGATGAATTCCCAGCATATCCATCAATTCGATCATATTGTCCCCTCTGTAGGGTGGCAGAAAGTGAACGGAACGTCCTTTCTTTTTTTCGCCCGATATATATGCAGATAGCATACCGCGTGGTTTGGTTTCCCGCACCCCTATCCTTTCTGCTTTTTCCTGCATTCCGGGGAGCGGACCGGTCCAGACCACGTCATCTATGCTTACATCGTCCGCGAACAGGAATTCCCGGCCTGTTTCAAAGTCAATGACAGCGGCCAAATCGGGCTCGTCAAGCCCAAAATAATACAAAAAAGTGCTGTCTTGGCGAAAATGATAGGTGTTTCCCGTATAATTACAGGGAGCTTCGTGATTACCCATGAAAAGGCCTATTCCTTTATTCAACTTTGATTTTAATGTCTGACGGCGTTGTTTGTAAATATCGGTTGAGAACATAACAGGTGATTTTTTCTCAAAGATAGCAAAAACTCACGTACCTTTGCGGTATGTTGCCGACTTCAAGAAAAGAACTGGATTCACTGGGTTATGCCAACGTGGATATAATTCTGTTTTCAGGAGATGCCTATGTGGACCACCCTTCCTTTGGGCCTGCCGTTATTGGCCGGGTCCTGGAAGCGCAGGGATACCGGGTTGCTTTGGTCCCGCAACCCAACTGGAGAGATGATTTGAGGGATTTTAAGAAGCTGGGCAAGCCCCGCTTGTTTTTTGGTGTAAGTGCCGGCAATATGGATTCCATGGTCAATCATTATACGGCAGCCAAACGTTTGAGAAGCAACGATGCCTATACGGCAGAAGGAAGATCCGGTATGAGACCTGACTATGCGGTTACGGTTTATACGCAAATCCTGAAAAAACTATACCCGGATGTCCCCGTGATCATAGGAGGAATAGAGGCTTCTCTCAGACGACTTACTCATTACGACTATTGGTCGGATTCCCTGATGCCTTCTGTCCTGGTCAATTCGGGTGCTGATTATCTGGTATACGGTATGGGAGAACGTCCCATAATCCAATTGGCCCGGATGTTGAGAAATAAAGCAACTTCCGCCGAACTCCGGGAAATCCCGCAAATAGCCTATATAGCTGCGACAACCAAAGAGATCCCCGCTTCTTCCCGACAGATCTTGTACCTGCCTTCCCATGCTGCCTGCCAAAAAAGCCGGAAGATATTTGCGGAACATTTTCAAATTATTGAGAAACAGGCCAATACTTCAAATTCTCCTGTTTTGGCAGAGCCTGTGGATACTGAAGACGGCCCGGCAGTTGTGGTTAATCCTCCGTTTCCGGTTATGAGTACTGAAGAAATTGATTGGGTGTACGAATTGCCGTTTACCTACCAGGCTCACCCCCGGTATAAAGGGAAGCCAATCCCTGCCCTGGAGATGATACTGTTTTCAGTATGTCTGCACAGGGGATGTTTTGGCGGGTGCAGTTTCTGTACCATAGCTGCACACCAGGGGAAGCAAATATCCTCACGGTCCCGTGAATCGGTTGTACGTGAAATTGAGAAGCTTGCAAAAATGGAAACATTCAAAGGTCATCTTACTGACCTGGGCGGACCTACAGCGAATATGTACAGAATGAAGGGGATAAACCAGAGAATCTGCAATACATGCAGCAGGACATCCTGTATCTATCCTTCTATATGCAAGAATCTGGATATTTCACACGCCCCGTTACTGGACTTGTATCAATCGGTAAGAAATCTGCCCGGGGTAAAAAAAGTAACCATAGGCAGCGGGATCCGTTACGATCTTTTCATGGATAAAAATGGTTTCCTTAATGATGAAGGAAAGCGATACTTTAAAGAATTGTTGCAGTATCACGTTTCCGGCAGGTTAAAAGTAGCTCCGGAACATACCCGGGACAATGTATTGTGTTATATGCATAAACCCTCTTTTGAATTATACAGGGTGTTGGCAGAAGCCTTCAGACAGGAGATCAGACATACGGGAAACAAGCTGCAACTAATTCCATATTTCATTTCTTCTCATCCGGGGTGTACGCAACATGACATGGACTTGTTGACCCGGGAATTCAGAAAAGAGAACATCCGGGTGGAACAGGTACAGGATTTTACACCCACTCCCATGACCAAATCTTCGGTTATGTTCTACACTGGAATTGTACCTGATGACGGTACAAAGGTTTTTGTGGAACGAAACCCACAAAAAAAAGCCCTCCAAAAGGAGAGCTTTTTTCTCAGTAAAAACAAATCCTAATTGTATCCGGGATTCTGTTGTGAACGAATGGCCTCATTCGCATTCATTTCATCAATGGAAACGGGCAGAATGATCTTGAAGAATGACCGGTCAACGGTGTTTTCACGGTGTGTGATCACCACGGAAGGATAAATGAAATCATCGTTGAAAGTGATGGTTTTATTCAGACGGATCATGTCAAAGAAACGGTGTCCTTCGGCAAACAGTTCCTTACTCCTCTCATCCAGAATCATATCTACGGTCACATTGGCGGCGGTGGCAGGGTCCAGGTTGGGAGAACGTTTGCGAATCGCGTTCAGATAAGTCGCGGCTTTGTCTTTATTTCCTGTTCCCAGGGCTGCTTCAGCGGCTATCAGGTAAACCTCGGAAAGACGGATAACTTTCACGTTGATTGCGGTGCTGGATCCCTTTCCGTCTCCTACAAGATCAGTGCTTCCACTGTATTTGTAGCAGGAACCGTAACGGTAAACGCCTGTGTCAAAATAAGATTCATCATAATCCATTATACCCCAGCGAACATCATCGGGATCCTGGTCCATTCTAGCGATCCAGTAATCACTGGCCATGAACCAGCCCATGGCAGATGTGGAACCGTGGGTTCTGCGACGGAGGTAGAATCCGAGCGATGAAGTACCCAGGTCGCCTTCTCCCTGTAACATGGCCAATTCGAAGATGGATTCCTTGTTGAATTGGGAAGCCCATGAACCTACCCATTCGGTGTTGCTGTACAAACTGTATACATTGGAATTGATCACAGCTTCAGCTGCTGTTAGTGCAGCAGAATAATTTTCCATATACAGATTAACGCGTGCCTGGAGGGCCATATTGGCGTAATAATTCACATACCCGTTGGTCTTTGTTTTTTGCAACAAAGGAGCCGCATCTGTCAGATCTTTCATAATCTGTGTGTAAACCTCATTTACGGTAGCCCTGGTGGGTTGTGATGAGGCATCCAGCGGTTCCAGGACAAGCGGAACTCCCAATGCGGTTTTATCCATATTGTAAGGTTTGCCGTAAAGGCGTACCAGGTCAAAATACATCAGGGCCCGGAGTGTAAGGGCTTGTCCCTTATACCTTTCCAGATCGCTCGATATACTGCCCTCAGCTGCGATTTTGTCAATATTGATCAGCAGGTTGTTGACCTGAGCCAGGCAATGGTAGATTTGGCTCCAATAACCCGAGTAAGAACCGGAAGAAGGAGAATGGTTGAATGTATAGAGTCCGTCCAGACCCCTGCCTTGCGAACGAAGGGCAAAATCACCGCCTTTAGCATCTCCGTACATAAAAAAGTTACGACCATAGTAATTGTACGAGGTCATCTTGCTCATAATTCCGTTCATAATCACTTTGGCATCGGCCGCTGTGGTTATGGATGTTTCAGCGGCTGCAGAGTTGCTGGGTTTTACATCCAGAAATCCTTCACAAGACACGGTCAGAACAACGCAAATTGCTGCAAGTAAAATATTTATCTTTTTCATAGTGTTGTTCATTTATCATTAAAAACTAAATTCCAAACCGAAGGTGAAGGTTTTTCCCAACGGGATTTCCCATCCCCTGGATCCGAATTCATTCACTTCGGGATCGTATTCCTTATGTGCTGCCAAGGTCCAGAGGTTATTTCCGTTAAAGAAAATACGCGCATTCTGGACGTTTACCTTGCTCGTAAGTGAGCGGGGCAGGGTATAGGCAACAGATACGTTCTTAAGCCTTAAAAAATCAGCCTTGTTCATATGACGGCTGCTCTTCTGGTTCACATCTTCCATGTCTATGGCTATACGCTGAGGATATAAAGATGTTTTATTATCCGGTGTCCAGCGGTTGTCGTAGCAATACTGTGACATAATGCGTTCCCAGTAGTACCCGTCGTCGTTTACATCACGACCAACGGCATTGTAAGTGTAACCGCCAATCTTGTATATAAAGCTCAAAGCAACGGTAAATCCTTTCCAGCTGATATCGGTGTTGATCCCGCCAAAGAAATCCGGATGCGCGTTGCCCAGAATCACTTCATCTGCCTTGGAGTAGTTGTAAGTGGCAGGACGTCCGTCAACAGTCAGGTCGGCAGCTGAATCGTTATTCAGGAACCATACATTGCGACCGGTCTCGTCTTCAACGCCGGCCCATTCCAGACCGTAAAATGCCAGGGTGGATTCGCCTTCCCGGTAAATGAATTTTGCACGGGCATCACCTCCTGTAGGATCATACCAAACAATATCTTGCCCGTCATAAAGCTTGGTAACGGTTGAACGGATCCAGGACCCGGTTATACCGGCACTCCAACGGAAATCGTTATTCCGGATAATATCTCCGCTCAATTCTATTTCAACACCGTGGTTGTTTATTTCCCCGATATTTTTGAGCGTGGAATAGAACCCGGTTACTGTTGAAATGGGAACGCTTTGCAACAGGTCTTTGGAGTCCCTGTTAAAATATTCAACCGTTCCGTTCAATCGATTGTTGAACAATCCGAATTCCAAGGCAAGGTTGTAAGTATAACTGGTTTCCCAGGACAAATTGGCATCAGCGATGTTGGCCACGCCGCCACCGGGATCTTCCATGTACTTATTGCCGTAGGAGGTAAGTGCACGCCATCCGTAATTGGAAGATGGTAATGTACCGTTCACTCCGTATGAAGCCCTCAACCTAAGGTCACTGATCTGCGGAATGTTTTTCATAAAGGCTTCATTGCTGATCCTCCAGGATCCGGCAACGGACCAGAAATTACCCCAACGGGTGTTGGAACCTAAACGGGAAGATCCGTCACGACGGAACGATCCGGAAAGGTAATACCTTCCATCAAAGCTGTATTCAGCACGGGAAAGGAGTGAAAGCATGGTACTTCCCCAATAGTAAGCACTGGCATCCAATACGCCGGCTGTGGCTACGGTATGCAGGGCACTTGTAGGAAGGTTTTCTCCGGTAGCACGTTGGTAATCCACCTGGTTGTCTTCAGCTTCCCAGCCAACAAGTAAGTTAACGGTATGCTTGTCTGCAAACTCCTTATCATAATTCAAAGTAGTTGAAGACACGATTTTTTGTACATTGGTGGACATTTCGTGGACCCTTCCGTTTACGCTCGATGCACTAAAGTGATTGGCACTCCAGTAAAGGTGATCGCGGGTTTGTGTGTTGTCGAAAGATAGTACGGATTTCAGAACCAATTCAGGCATGAACTTCACGGTCAGTGTTTCGTTGGCAGACAAACGCAAAACATTGGATTCATTATCCCATTCGTTGTCGTAATACACCTGGTTGTAAGCATAACTTCCGTAACGTGCCGTCCACGGGTCTCCTGTTTTGTAATTTGTAGGCCAGTACAAAGGCCACAACAGGTTACGAGACTGCATGAAATAGTTGGAGCCTGTACTGCGGGTGTCATTAAATCCGTGTTGTACATTTTTGGCAAGATTGAGGTTGGTTGTAAACTCAATCATTTTGCCTACTTTCTGATTCACGTTGACACGACCTGCTATACGGCTGAAATCATTGAATGTGCTGCGACCCTGCTCTTTGGTGTAAGAGAGTGAAGAATAATAACTGGTCCGGTCACTGGCACCGCTAACCGAAAGATCGTATGTCTGGTAAATGGCCGTGCGGAACAGCACGTCATTCCAATTGAAATACTTGCCTTCGCGGTTTTCGATACCGTCTGTCATGCCCAATATTTTGAGCGAATTAACTGTGTGGTCATCGGCGGTGAAATAATACCCGTGTTTATTGAAACGTTTGTTCAACTGGGCCAGAGCCGAGGCACTTGAAGCTTCGTCTGATTTTCCGCCGTACTTGCCGGCGTTCCAAAAGTTTTCGTAATACAGTTCAACCTGTTGCTCGGGGCTTGCAATATCAAAGTTCGTGGTAGCAAAAGAGGGGGTGACCCCTACGGAGGCTTTGAAATTCACTACCGGTTTTCCAAGTTGTCCCGATTTGGTGGTTATTAGAATTACCCCGTTGGCCGCACGGGATCCGTACAAGGCAGAAGCAGCGGCATCTTTCAGGACGGTGATTGATTCAATGTCCTGCGGGTTCAATGTGCTCATTACGTTGTTCGTGGCATAAATGTAACCGCTCATTTGTCCGGTGTTACCGGAAACCACGGGCACTCCGTCCACTACATAAAGCGGTTCATTAGACGCGTTCATGGAGCCGATACCGCGTACGCGTATGCTTGATACCGCACCTGCCTGTCCGGAATTGGTGGTGATCTGCATCCCTGCTACTTTTCCGTTCAGTGCACTTTCGAATGAAAGAGAGGGGACGTCTTTGATATCATCACTTCTGACCACGGAAGCCGCCCCGGTATAAGTTCCTTTTTTGGCAGTACCGTAGGCAACCACCATTACTTCTTCCAGGGCCAGGGCATCAGGTGTCAAGGACACATTGACTACATTCCTGCCGTTGACAGGTACCTCTAGGGTAGTATAGCCAATGTAGGAGAGTACAAGCACTGCATTTTCAGGGCAACGTTCCAGGACGAAATTCCCGTCAATGTCTGTGTTCGTTCCGAGTCCTCTTTCTCCCTGAATAAGAATGGTGACAAAGGGAAGAGGAGAACCGTCTTCTGAAGAAGTTACCTTGCCGGTAACCCTTGTTTGTGCAAAAGCAGTTGTTGCTATCATAACTGCCAGCACAAAGAAAATTGATTTCTTCATGAAAATTTGGTTAGGTTAGTATTAAGGGTTTATAATAAAAAGTTACAACGCTCAATCACAAAGATAGAAAACAATATTTATTCAACAAGACAGTTTTTACTTTTAATTCTTAGTAAATAAAGGTATTTTTGTTCCAAAATATAATATATAATTCTTCATGTACATACATACTGTTTCTCCTTCCCCTGTAGGGCTCAAAACGTTAGAAAGGATCGTTTCCGGGGATGTCCGCCTTGAATTATCCCGGGAATCGCTGGACCGGATTGTCAGATGCAGGGAATACCTTGACGATAAAATGCGTGTTCCCGGGGAATTGATCTACGGCGTTAATACGGGTTTTGGGGCTCTGTATAACGTAGCCATAGGGACTCGCGAACTGGAACAGCTCCAGAAAAACCTGGTCATGTCCCATGCCTGCGGGGTAGGGGCCCTGGTCCCCAGGGAAATTGTACGGTTGATGCTATTTTTAAAGATACAGTCTCTTTCTTACGGTTTTTCCGGAGTACAACCTGAAACGGTTGTGCGTCTAATGGATTTTTTCAATCAGGGAATATATCCGGTAGTTTATGAGCAGGGTTCCCTGGGCGCATCGGGGGATCTTGCCCCTTTGGCTCATTTGTCCCTGCCCCTTATAGGACTTGGGGAAGTTGATTACCAGGGACAGTGTATGACAGGTGAAGAACTGAACCGTCTGATGGGATGGGCCCCCATCAATTTACAATCAAAGGAAGGACTGGCACTTCTGAACGGGACCCAGTTTATGTCTGCTTACGGATTGTGGTCCTTGCTGGAGGCACTGAGACTTTCAAAACAGGCCGACATGATCTGTGCCCTGTCTCTGGATGCATACGATGGTAGAATTGAACCTTTTACGGATGAAGTTCACCGGGTGCGTCCTCATGAAGGTCAAATAGCAACCGCAGCACAAATCCGGGAATACCTGGAGGGAAGTGAACTGATAGCCAGACATAAAGAACACGTTCAGGATCCTTATTCTTTCCGTTGTACACCTCAGGTGCACGGGGCAACTAAAGATTGCATTGAGTATGTAACCAAGGTCCTTGTAACGGAAATGAATTCGGCAACGGACAATCCCACAGTGTTTCCCGGTCTGGACAAGATCGTTTCTGCAGGCAATTTTCACGGACAGCCTTTGGCACTGGCCCTTGACTTCCTGGCAATTGCAATAGCTGAACTGGGGAGTATTTCTGAGCGCAGGACCAATCAACTGGTGCTTGGCAAAAGGGGGCTGCCTCCTTTCCTGGTGGCCAAACCCGGCCTGAACAGTGGCTTTATGATCCCTCAGTATACAGCCGCATCCATTGTAAGTCAGAACAAACAATTGTGTACACCATCATGTGTTGATTCCATAGATTCTTCGCAGGCACAGGAAGATCATGTTAGTATGGGAGCCAATTCTGCCCTTAAATGCTACAGGGTGATGAATAATGTACAACGCGTATTGGCCATTGAATTATTCAATGCCTCCCAGGCACTGGAGTTCAGGAGGCCTGCCCGTACTTCTCCACGATTGGAAAAACTGGTAACCGCTTTTCGCCGGCACGTTCCGTTTGTAGAAGATGACACCGTACTTTACCCATACATTCACAAAGCCGAAAACTTTCTAAATAATGAGTGGTATACTGATTGAAAATATTAAGCAACTCGTACAGGTAAGGCAAGCTGCACAAGACAAAGACCGCCCGTTTTGTGCCGGAACAGAAATGGACCGGCTCCCGTGTCTGGATAATGCGTGGCTGTACATCAAAGACGGTCTGATAGACGGATTCGGTCCTATGGATGCATGTCCCTACAAGGAGGATGTCCCTGTTGGGACAAAGATCATAGATGCTACCGGACGGTGTGTCTTTCCCTCGTTTTGCGACTGTCATACCCATCTTGTGTTTGCAGGCAGCCGTGAACAGGAGTTCTCAGACAAGATCCGCGGACTGTCCTACAGGGAAATTGCGGCACGCGGAGGCGGGATCCTGAACTCGGCAAGTCTGCTTCAAAATACCACTGAAGATGAATTGTACCGCCAGACTCTTGAACGGGCCAAAGAACTGATCCGTTTTGGCACAGGTGCCGTCGAGATCAAAAGCGGCTATGGACTTACTGTGGAAGATGAACTGAAAATGTTGCGGGTGGTTCGCAGAATAGCAGAAGAAACGCCATTGACGGTGAAAGCCACTTTTTTGGGAGCTCATGCCGTTCCTCAGGAATATAAAGGCAGGCAGACTGAATACGTAGATCTTATTGTGAAAGAAATGATCCCCAGGGTGGCAGAGGAAAACCTGGCTCAGTATGTAGACGTTTTTTGTGAAACGGGATTTTTTACCGTTGCCGATACGGAAAGAATTTTCAATGCAGCCCTGAAACACGGATTACGTCCCAAAGCACATGCCAATCAAATGGATTTTTCAGGAGGTGTACAAACGGGGGTGGCTTACGGGGCAATAACGGTGGATCACCTGGAACACACCGGTCCTGAAGAATGGGATATTCTGACCGGTTCAGACACCATGCCCGTATTGCTTCCGGGGTCAACTTTCTACCTGGAGATGGATTATGCACCCGCCCGGGAAATGATATCCCGGGGGTTGCCCGTAACACTGGCTTCCAATTACAATCCGGGGTCCTGTCCTGCGGGAAACCTCCAGTTCATGATGCTGCTGGCCTGTCTGAAAATGAAAATGACCCCGGCAGAAGCGGTCAATGCCGTCACGCTTAACGGGGCACATGCTATGGATCTTTCTTTCAACCTGGGATCCATAGCCGTGGGTAAAATGGGCAATGTGTTTATAACAAAACCCATACCTTCGTATGAGTTTTTTATTTATGCATTTACAAGTCCTTTAGTAGAAACAACCATTTTGAACGGAATAATTACAGAATTATGATTTTTTCAGTATCACAACAATTTACAACTTTATTGGGATTATTGACCATAGCACCTTCCGGCCACGGAGCCGTCTGTTTTATGCTGGAAGAAACGATCATTTATGTAGATCCCTATTCGGCAACAACAGATTACAGTGAGTATCCCAAAGCCGACATTATCTTTTTTACACACGATCACCAGGATCATTACGATGTGAAAGCCCTGGAACATCTGGTTACCCCTCAGACCGTTTTTGTGGGTCCGGAATGTATGGAAGAGCATATAAAACTGGAAAAAACACTCAGAAACGGAGATTCTTATACCTGGAGAGGGATTGAAATAAAAGCTGTTCCGGCCTATAACATCATCAACAAAAGACAGGACGGAAATCCATTCCATCCCAAAGGCTACGGAAACGGCTATATTTTCACTTTCGGGGATTTTCGGGTATATATTGCAGGCGACACCGAATTAATACCGGAAATGGCAACGTACGGACCGGTAGATGTAGCCGTTTTACCCAAAAACCTGCCCTATACCATGAGTGACGAACAATTCGTTCTGGCCGTCAAAGAGCTGGGAGCCCCGGTGGTGTATCCGGTTCATTATTTTGAACTGGATAAGGAAAAACTGGAAAAGGCGGTTGGGGATGATGTGAAACTTATTTACCAATGATACTATGAAAAGAATATTGGAATGTGTCCCGAATTTTTCCGAAGGAAGGGATAAGAAGGTCATTGCCCGCATAGCCGATGCCATATCTGTAGTGGAAGGCGTGAAGTTATTGAATGTTGATCCGGGAGTGGCAACGAACCGTACCGTTATTACTTTTGCCGGGGATCCCGATGCTGTGGTTGAAGCCGCATTTCAGGCAATCAAAACGGCTGCCGGATCCATTGATATGAGAAAGCATAATGGCGAACATCCCCGAATAGGAGCAACTGATGTTTGTCCGCTGATCCCTGTTTCCGGTGTAACAATGGAAGAAACCGTTGAATATGTAAGGGAGCTGGCCCGCAGGGTGGGAGAAGAATTGGAGATTCCCGTATATTGTTACGAAGAGGCTGCATTTACTGATAAACGCAAGAATCTGGCGGTGTGCCGGTCGGGAGAATACGAAGGATTACAGGCGAAACTCAAAGATCCCGAATGGAAACCGGATTTCGGCCCTGCCGCATTTACAGAGCGGACAGCTTCTACCGGGTTAACTGTTATAGGTGCCCGCGATTTTTTGATAGCAGTTAATTTTAACCTCAATACAACATCGGTCCGCAGGGCAAACGCCGTATCGTTTGATGTGCGCGAAAAAGGACGGAAAGTCATTACGGACGGAAAAGAAACCTGGCAACCCGGCACCCTTAAGCATTGTAAAGCCATAGGATGGTTTATCAAGGAGTACGGTATTGCCCAGGTCTCCATGAACCTTACCAACATCCGGGTCACTCCTTTACACGTGGCTTTTGACGAGGTATGCGATAAGGCGGCCCGGCGCGGAATGCGGGTTACCGGAACAGAGCTGGTGGGACTGGTTCCTAAAAACGCGCTGGTGGATGCCGGAAAGTATTTCTTAAAAAAACAACAACGATCCCTGGGCCTGCCGGAAGAAGAAATTATTAGGATCGCCATAAAATCTATGGGTTTGGAAGATTTGGGACCATTTGATCCGAAAACCAAAATCCTGGAATATTTTTTGGAAGAGAAAACTGCCGAAAAAAGCCTTTGTGCTTATACCTGCAGGGAATTCGCACTGGAAACGGCCTCCGAATCACCGGCTCCGGGTGGTGGTTCTGTTTCAGCATATATGGGAGCCTTGGGAGCCTCGCTGGGAACGATGGTGGCCAATCTTTCCTCGCACAAACGCGGCTGGGATGAAAAATGGGAGTATTTTTCCCTTTGGGCCGAGAAGGGGCAGGTGCTTCTTGCCGAGTTGCTTCACCTGGTGGATGAAGATACGCAATCTTACAACAAAGTTATGGAAGCTTTTTCCCTTCCCCGGAACACCGGGGAAGAAAAAGATATACGGGCAGCTGCCATTGAACAGGCAACTTTGTATGCGGCACAGGTGCCTTTGACAACCATGAAAACCGCCTTAGGTGTTTTTGATATCCTGGAAGCCATGATAGAGGAAGGAAATCCCAATTCGGTTACGGATGCCGGAGTAGGTGCCCCCGCCATACTTGCAGCCGTCAAGGGAGGATACCTGAACGTTTTGATAAATGTTTCCGGCCTGAAGGATCAGAAGAAAGCTTTATCTTTGAAGGAAGAAGCTCACAAGATCCTGGATCTTGCAAAAGAACGGGAGAACAATCTCTGGGGGAAAGTAATCTTAAAAATACATAAATCATGAAATTTTTATTTGTTTTACTGATGATAAATTTGTCTTTTGGCATCACTAATGCTCAGGATATAAAACTTCCCGAACCATCCAAAACGGGAGGAATGCCTTTAATGGAAGCTTTAGACCGCAGGCAAAGCGTAAGGGAAATGTCCGGTCAGGAGATTCCGCTACACACCTTGTCAAACCTGTTATGGGCCGCCCAGGGAGTGAACAGGGAAGACGGAAAACGGACTGCGCCTTCCGCAATGAATATGCAGGAAATTGACGTGTATGTTTTTACGTCCCGGGCCGTTTATCTGTATATTCCCGGTGAGCATATGCTAAAACATCTTGTTGAGGGGGATTACAGGGAGGAAACCGTCCTGCAGCCCTATGCCCAAAAAGCCCCGCTAATTCTGGTTTATGTGGCCAATTATGAAAAAATGCAGCGACTTGATCAGGAACAAAAAGATTTTTACGGTGCTGCAGACGCTGCTTTCATAAGTCAGAACGTGTACCTTTTTTGTGCACAGGAAAAGCTCAACACGGTTGTACTGGGTATGATCAGCCGGGAGGATATCAAGGAAAGAATTGGTTTTAACGGGAAAGCCCCGTTGGGTCAGGTCATAGGTTATCCTATACCCCGCTGAAAGAACTGAAACCTCCGTCAACAGGCAATACTACACCGGTGATAAAACTGGCCTCGTTTGAACACAGGAATTGAACGGCACCATTGAGTTCCGTTATATCGCCAAACCGTTTCATGGGGGTACGGGCCAGTACCTTGCGGCTTCTTTCGGTAAGGCTTCCGTCGGGATTCAGCAAGACGGCCCGGTTCTGGTCGCCTATGAAGAATCCGGGGGCAATGGCGTTAACCCGAATTTTTTCACTGAATTTCAAAGCCATCTCCATGGCCATCCATTGAGTAAAGTTTATGATGCCTGTTTTTGCCACTGAATAACCCAACACGCGGGTAATGGCAGAGTAGGCGGCCATGGATGAAATGTTAATGACAGAACCGGATCCCTTTTCAGCCATAATCTTTCCCACTGCAAGGGTAGGATAAACGGTTCCGTTCAGGTTCAGATCGGTGACTTTTTTCCAGTCCTCAATGTCCATATCAAATACAGTCTGGTCTTCCCTGAGCGTTGCTCCGGGAAGGTTTCCTCCTGCTACATTGATCAGGATATCTATGGTGCCCCATTTTTCCACGATCTCTCCGGTTGTTTTTTTTAGTTTTTCATAATCAAGCACATCGCTTACAAAACCCACGGCTTCCCCTCCCGATGAACGCAATAGTTCCACTATTACGTCAAGTTGTTCTTTGCGGATGTCCAGGGCAGCGACTTTGGCTCCCTGGAGGGCAAAATGTTTTGCAAGACTTCCTCCAAGTACCCCGCCGGCTCCGGTTATTACCGCTACCTTGTCTTTGATGCTGAAAGTTGTTTCCATTATATCGTTAGGTTTTTAGTTATTAAGATGCTTGATAGCTACGATCATACCAGACAATTCTGCCAGAGCTTTCATTCTGCCGTAGAAAGAGTATCCCGGATTGTATATATTGTTATCAATGTCGGATAACATGAGAGGACCGTGATCGGGACGCATGGGGATCGGATAACTGCCGGGATCTTCTTTTCTCCTTCGTTTTTCTTCTTCCAGGAATATCCGGATTACTTCCACCAGGTGTCCGCGTCCTGAAAGGTGGTCTGCCTCGGCAAAATTTTTGTTTTCAGAAACATCGGTGCTTCTCAAGTGTACAAAATGGGTCCGTTTGGCGTAACGGGCAGCCAATGCGGGAACGTCGTTGTGCAATCCCGAACTAAGCGAACCGGCACAGAATGTCAAACCGTTTTGCGGAATATCTACCGAAGCCAGCAACCAGTCCACATCTTCCTGCCCGGTTACTATGCGGGGCAAACCCAGTACGGGAAACGGGGGATCGTCGGGATGGATACACATACGTATATTTTTTTTAACCAGCACAGGGGCGATGGCTGACATAAAACGTTCAAAATGATCTCTCAGCTGTTTTTTGTCCACACCCCGGTAACGAGCCAGTAACTTTTTGAATAATACTACCGGCTGCTTGTCTTTTTCCGAAAAATTCCCGCTTACAAATCCCTGTGTCTTTATTATGATATTATTGATTAGATTATCTTCTTCCGTAGGAGTGATTGCCTTACGTATCGCGTCTATTTCCAGGAGGATACTTTCGGGATAATCCTTAAGGGCCCCTTCCCTATGTAATATGTAATGGTCAAAGTAGGCAAATTTAGCATAATCAAAATACAATGAAAGCGTTCCGTCCGGATTGGGTCTGTACAGATCGGTACGTATCCAGTCAATGACGGGCATGAAATTATAGCAAACGGTATGGATTCCTTCCATTGCCAGGTTTTCCAGTGAAGTACAATAATTTCTCAGATGCCTGTCAGACTCTCCGGATGCCAGTTTAATGTCCTCGGTGACCGGAAGGCTTTCCACCACCGACCATCTGAGTCCTTCGGATTCAATCATATGCTTCCTTTTCTGAATTTCATGCCTGCTCCAGATTTCCCCGTTGGGAATGTGATGCAAAGCAGTCACAATACCTTCCACTCCAATTTGTTTAAGGTGTTTCAGGGGAATACTATCACCGGGGCCAAACCACCGCCATGTTTTTTCCATAATGATTTATATTATAGCAAAAATACGTAAATATATCCGGCGTGTCATCAGGTAACTTTAGTTATCTTTGAACATTATGAAAAAAGCTTTTTTTGTTGTTTTGTGTCTATCGTTAGGTTTTGGTTGTTGTAAACCGGCATACCGGAACGAGAAAAAGTCATTCAATGAACGTACCGCTGACCTGGTATCACGGATGACACTTGAGGAGAAAGTATCTCAGATGGCCCATGAATCCGCTGCCATCGAAAGGCTTGGTGTGCCGGAATACAACTGGTGGAATGAGTGCCTGCACGGGGTGGCCCGTGCAGGGCACGCCACCGTTTTTCCCCAGGCCATAGGGATGGCCGCCATGTGGGATAAAGAAATGATGTTTGATATTGCAACAGCTGTGAGTGACGAAGCTCGGGCAAAACACCATGATTTTTTGAAGCAGAATAAAAGGGGAATCTACCAGGGCCTGACCTATTGGACACCGAACATCAATATATTCAGGGATCCCAGGTGGGGAAGGGGAATGGAAACCTATGGCGAAGATCCTTATTTGACCGGTGAGATGGCTGTACAATACATAAAAGGGTTACAGGGAAATGACCCAAAATACCTGAAACTTGTAGCTACAGCCAAACATTTTGCAGTGCACAGCGGACCTGAATCCACACGCCACAGAGCAGATGTTCATCCCAGTCAGAGGGATTTTTACGAAACCTATGCGCCACACTTTAAAAAAGTGGTACAGGAAGCCGGTGTATGGTCTGTTATGGGAGCTTACCAGAGGCTATGGGGAGAACCCTGTTGCGGAAGCTTTTTTTTGAGTTCGCTGCTTCGTGACCGCTGGGGATTTCAAGGTTATATTGTTTCCGATTGTTGGGCCATCAAGGATTTCTATGACAAAGGAATGCATGAAATTGTCAAAACTCCTGCAGAAGCTGCCGCTCTTGGTGTTACCGCAGGGACAGATCTGAATTGCGGCGTGAGTTATCCTTACCTTGTGGAAGCCGTTGAGGAAGGATATATTGAGGAATCTCTCATTGATACTGCTGTCCAAAGATTGATGTTGGCCCGGTTTAAACTGGGCATGTTTGACAAACCAAGAAAGGTCCCTTACAGCAGTATCCCTATTGATATTGTGGAAAGCGAAAAACACGTTACCCTGGCACGCGAAGCTGCCCAAAAATCCATAGTGCTTCTGGAAAACAACGGGATACTCCCATTTTCAAAAAACGTTCAGAAAGTAGCCGTCATAGGACCAAATGCCGATGATTTGGAAGTGCTCCTGGGAAATTACAACGGGTATTCAAGGAATCCGGTCACTCCGCTGCAGGGGATTCGCGAAAAGCTTCCGAAAGCCGAGGTGGTGTTTGCGCAAGGGTGTCCGCTGGCGGCCGGCCTGCCTTATTTTGAGCCTGTTCCCGAAGGGGTTTTATTTACCGATTCTACATTGACACAACCCGGTCTTACAGGAAAATATTATAACAATATGAGCTGGGACGGAGTTCCGGCCCATGAAAGAGTGGAAAAGAATATTGATTTTACCTGGTGGAATAAAGCTCCGTTTGAGGATATGGATGATCGTGAATTTTCCATTGAATGGAATGGTGTGCTTTGCGTTCCCGAAACAGGACAATATGCATTAGGCGGAGAAGCTTTCAGCGGTTTTACCCTGATGCTGGACGGGAAAAAACTGGTGGAAAGGATTGATGTACATCATCCCAGGAAAGAATACGAGTATGTTCAACTGGAAGCCGGTAAACCTTACAAGCTGACTCTTCGGTATCTTCAGAACAAAACGGAATATGCTATCATGCGCCTTCTTTGGGAAGCGCCGCAAGGTAACCTTATGGAAGAAGCCTTACAGGCTGCCGCTGCAAGCGATCTTGTTATTCTCTGTATGGGCCTGAGTCCTCTGTTGGAAGGTGAAGAAATGAAAGTCAAGGTGGATGGGTTCAACCAGGGAGACAGGGTTGATATAGGTCTGCCGGCTACACAAACTGCTCTTATTAAAGCAATTAAAAAACTGGATAAGCCAACCGTTTTGGTACTCCTGAACGGCAGTGCCGTAAGTTTTGACAGGGAGATCAAATCCCTGCCGGCCATTCTGGAAGCATGGTATCCCGGGCAGGAAGGGGGAAGGGCCATAGCCGACGTTATATTCGGGGATTACAATCCTTCAGGCAGGCTTCCGGTTACTTTCTACCGCTCCGTTGACCAGATACCCGCCTTTGATAATTACAGCATGGAAGGAAAAACGTATCGTTTTTTCAGGGATGAACCCCTTTATCCTTTTGGTTATGGACTAAGTTTTACTACATTTGAATACGAACCGGTCAGATTGCCAGAAAGTGTTCCGTGCGGAATCCCTGTTGACATATCTTTCAGGGTGACTAATACAGGAGACACTGACGGAGACGAAGTTGTTCAGGTATATGTTTCACTTCCGGATGCATCCAATCCGGTCCCGATAAAATCTTTGCAGGGATTTGAAAGGATACATCTGAAAGCCGGGGAAAGCCGGGTGGTGGATTTTACCATCATCCCCGAACAGATGGCTTCCCTGGATGACAACCAGGTCTGGCTGGTAGAAGCGGGTAGCGTTATTCTGGAAGTCGGCGGTAATATTTATTCGGTTCGCATGGAAGGAGATACTGTGTTTATACCAAATTAATCTATATGTCAAAAAACGTAATCATAGCCGTATTACTGACAATATGCGCCGGCTCTTCGTGGATGACTGTTCCACAGGAGCCGGTTGCTGATTCAGACTTGTCGGTTTTGGAAATCAAATTACCGAAAGTATTGAGTGACGGAATGGTTCTGCAAAGATACAAACCGATTCCTTTTTGGGGAAAAGCGAAGCCGGGAGCGCGAATTAGCGTAACTTTTGCAGGAAAAACGAAATCTGTAACAGCCAATAATGAAGGAAACTGGCAAGTTGACTTCCCGGCCATGGAAGCCGGAGGCCCTTACACGCTTGAGATAAATAATATTCTGGTACAGGACATTTTAATTGGAGAAGTATGGTTGTTTTCCGGGCAATCCAACGTGGAATTGCCCATCAGTAGGGTGGCCATAAAGTATCCGGAGATAGCAACCACCTATAGCAACACACAGATACGGGAATTTCGTACCACTACACATTACGATTTCAAAGGCCCCCTGGAAGATGTACATCAGGGCAGGTGGAAAATAGCTACCCGGGAAGAAATAAAAAGCTTTTCCGCACTTGGATTCTTTTTTGCCAAAGAGTTGCATGAAACAAAAAACGTACCGGTAGGAGTGATCGTCAATGCCGTAGGCGGGTCTCCTTTGGATGCCTGGGTGGATGAATCTACGCTCAGAGGTATGCCCGGTCCCGGTGGGGATAGTTATTACCCGGAACTGCTGGATGACCTGAAATGCGACACCTGGGTGGACAGCGTAAAACATGCCCAAAAGAAAGCCATGGAGTACTACCGTTCTCTTTTTACACCGGATTCCGGTCCGTCAGAATCCGAAGAATGGATTCCTTATCATGTTCCCTCATTCTGGAACGGGACCGGTGCTACCCCGGAAGGACCATTGTCGCAGGGGCCGGGGTCGTTCTGGTTCAAAAAAGAAATCCAACTGAATAAAACCCAAATTGACAAAGCGGCTGCCGGTGTGCCGGACCGGGACGGAATGCTCCTGTTGGGTACAATGGTAGATGCCGACAGGACCTATGTGAACGGCATCCTGGTGGGATCCACAGGATACCAGTATCCCCCGCGTATATACAGCATCCCTAAAGGATTACTAAAAGAAGGAAGCAACGAATTGTTGGTTTTTCTGGAAAATTATTGGGGGCCGGGCGGATTCACTTCAGATAAAGACTACTCACTCTACATAGGCGTTGCCCATCCTTTTTACGATAATGCAGACACGGTTTCATTAGCCGGTGATGGCTGGATGGCCCGTACGGGAAGCTTGCTGCCTGAAGAATATGCACACGTTCCTTATCCCGGGGCCACTACCTGGCATTACCAGCCTGCCGGGTTGTACAATGCGTTGCTGGCTCCTTTAACCGCTTTTCCCGTTCGGGGAGTCGTATGGTACCAGGGAGAATCTGCTACCGAAAGGCGCGATTACGATGAAATGTTATGTGCCATGATAGATAAATGGAGGTCAGATTGGAAAGATGACGATATGCCGTTTATTATTGTTCAACTGCCTGAATTTATGAAAGACCCCGGTCCCTGGCCTGTGGAAACAGATTGGGCTTGCCGAAGGGATGAACAACGCAGGGCTGCTTTGAACCGGCATCATACAGCCCTTGTTGTAGGACTGGGATTGGGTGAGTGGAATGATGTTCATCCCCTGAATAAAAAAGACCTGGCACAGAGGGTGTTTTCTACGGCAGAATTCCTGGCATACAAAAATGATAAAGCCCCTTTGTCTCCTGTCCCGGAAAAAGCAATTCTCAAAGGAAATAAAGTTATTATCACGTTTTCCCATACAGGGAACGGTCTGGAAACAAAAGACGGCAACCCGCTGCAACATTTTGCAGTTGCCGGAGCTGACGGCCGGTTTGTCAGGGCAGAAGCCCGGATTACCGGGAAGAACAGCATTGCCGTGTGGGCACCCGGTATTGAAAAGCCGCAACGAATAAGGTATGCCTGGGCTAATGACCCTAAAGAGGCAAATCTGCAAAACAGAGCCGGAATGCCTGCCAGTCCCTTTGAATGGATATTGGACCAATAAAATATGAAAATATTATGAGAAGATCTTTGCACAACAGGATCCTGTGTGCTAATTTTTTGTGTCTGCTTCTTCTCTTTGGGGCAGGTTCGGGTTTAAAGGCACAATCACAATTACCGGCGAACCCGGTGGTTAATCATCCCGTGGAAAACGGTTTTGCTATTGCCAAAGACGGGATCCCGGTTCCGGTTTGGGTCTCGGACAGGGACTTCCCGGGAATAATTAGAGTAGCAGGACATTTACGGAGAGACCTGAAGAAAGTGACCGGGACAGCTCCGGCTTTACACATCCAATCTACGGTTCCCGATGGTTCGTTTTTCATAATAGCGGGAACAGCAGGAAAGAATGCCTTTATTGACAGTCTTGTCCAAAAAAATGTGATCGGTCGGAAATTACTGGAAGGAAAACGCGAAAAGTATATATTAACAGTTGTTGATCTCCAGGGAAAGACTCCAGGTAAAGCCCTGGTCATAGCCGGAAGCGACAAAAGAGGCACCCTGTACGGGATCTATGAGTTGTCAAAATATATTGGAGTGACTCCGCTTCATTTCTGGGCAGATGTACCCGTAAAACAAGAGCGAAATCTTTACATGATCCCCGGCTTGTACACTTCCGGAGAGCCGTCTGTTCGTTACAGAGGTATTTTTATTAACGATGAAGCCCCGGCATTGGCCGGATGGGTCCACCAACGATACGGATCGTTCAACAGCAGTTTCTATGAACATGTATTTGAATATATCTTGCGTCTTAAGGGGAATTTTCTGTGGCCGGCCATGTGGGGCAGAGCCTTTTACGACGACGATCCCGTCAATCCCCGTCTTGCAGATGAATACGGAATAGTCATAGGAACATCCCATCACGAACCTATGATGCGGGCACATGTAGAATGGGCACGTTACGGAGAAGGAGCCTGGGATTACAGAACAAACCGGGAAGTTCTTCGTGATTTCTGGCGTACCGGACTGGAAAGGAGGGGAGATTATGAAAGTATAGTAACCGTGGGTATGCGGGGAGACGGGGATGAGCCCATGAGCCGGGAACAGGATATGGATTTGCTGGAGGAAATCATCAGGGACCAGCGCGTTATTATTGAGGAGGTGTCCGGAAAGCCGGCACAGGAAACGCCCCAGATGTGGGCGTTGTATAAAGAGGTTCAGGAATATCATGATCAGGGAATGCGCGTTCCCGATGACGTAACGCTCATGTTGTGTGACGACAACTGGGGAAATGTACGGAAACTCCCGCAATGGAAGGAACAAAATAGATCAGGCGGGTATGGGATGTATTATCATTTTGATTACGTGGGAGGGCCACGTAATTATAAATGGTTGAACACTAATTTGATATCACGTGTCTGGGAACAGATGGACTTGTGTTACCGGCATGGTGTTGATCGTATATGGATTGTCAACGTTGGAGATATCAAACCCATGGAATTCCCGACAGCCTTTTTCCTGGAAATGGCATGGAACCCGCAGGCTATGACCAAGGAACGTATGTTGTCATTTCCGCGGCAGTGGGCTGCAGAACAATTTGGTCAGACACATGCTGCTGAAATTGGAAATATGATAACCAGGTACAGTTTGTACAGTGCAAGGCGTAAACCGGAACTGATATCCCCAAACACCTATCATCTGCAGAATTACAGAGAAGCAGACAGGGTTGTGGAACAGTTAAGGGCTCTGGAGAACAAAGCGCTTGCTTTGTATGATTCTATGGAGGAATCTTATAAGGATGCTTTTTATCAATTGGTGCTTTTCCCCATACAGGCATGTGCGAACCTGAACGAAATGTACGTGACAGCAGCTAAAAACTATCTGTATGCAGACCAGGGTAGGGCCGCTGCAAACGATATGGCCCGCAGGGTTGAGGAATTGTTCAAAAAAGATTCCCAATTAACCGCGTTTTATCATCATTGTCTGGCTGACGGTAAATGGAACCATATGATGTCACAGACACATATAGGTTATACTTATTGGCAGGAACCCCCTGTTAATGTAATGCCTGCAGTCAAATGGATAAAAATCCCGGAGAAAGGACAATTGAAGATATGCCCGGATCCTGACACTTCATCTTTGCCGGAACTGGATCCTTATGGGTGTGATACCGTTTTTTTTGAAATCTACAATACCGGAAAAGCATCAAGACGTTTTACCCTGAAAACCGAATATCCGTGGTTGCATGTATCTTCCTCACAAGGATCCGTGGATAATCAGCTCACGATTTTCGTAACGGCCCATTGGGACGAAGTCCCCGCCGGCAGAATGGAAACGTATATAGCATTTTCCGACGATACCGGTAATACATCACGTATTCCGGTAAACATATTCAATCCCGTTGTTCCGGAATTGCCCGTCACAGGAGCTTTTTTTGAAAGCAACGGTTGTGTGGCCATAGAAGCTATGCATTACAGTCACAGGATTCAGCACGATCCCTGGATGTGGGAACATATTCCCGATTTCGGAAGGACACATTCCGGCATGAGAATTTCCATATCAACAGGGTGTGAAAACGTCCCCGTTGACAATACGGCTGAATTGTCTTACGACATTTTCTTCTTTTCTTCCGGAAAAATTAAGGTAGACGCTTTGTTTTCTCCCACCCTGGATTTTCACGGAAAAAGCCTCAGGTACGCCATAGCACTTGACGATGAACCATTCAAGGAAGTGGAACTGCATGGCCAATACAGCTTACGGGATTGGGAAACCTGGGTGGCCGACAATATAATCCGTTCCGGAACTATCCACTACCTGGAAAAACCAGGTCTTCACACATTGCGCATTAAAGCGGTGGATCCTTTTCTTGTTTTACAACGGTTGGAGATTGATACCGGAGGGTTACTTCCTTCTTATCTTGGTCCCCCGGAAAGTTACCATAACGGTCGTAACGAGAAAGAGGAGGACGGATATGAACTCTGGTTGCGTTACAGGCCACTGAATGCCCGTATGCAGGATGCGTGCGTTCATTTTATTAAAGGATTATATACTGGAGAGCAATCAGCAGTAATTTATGCTGCCGTGGAAGAACTTTATTATGCTACCGAACGGATGACAGGATTGTCGTTAAAATCCCGGTCTGCAGAATATGTATTGAAAAACGGGGGAATCCTGGCAGGAACATGGAACGATCGTATAATAAAAAACGGTTTCACGAGACAAGAACGTGAAACCGTTGGTCCGGAAGGTTATGCCATCAAAAGCATCGGCAACCGGCTTTACATAGCGGGGAGCACCCACATTGGAGTGATGTATGGGGTGTTTCATTTGTTGAGGCTGATGCAGACAGGCCAATGTATTGAAAACCTGCTAATAACTGAAAATCCGGGTTTCAATTTAAGGATCCTGAACCATTGGGACAATCAGGATCGTTCCATTGAACGGGGCTATGCCGGATTATCCTTATGGGAATGGGAAGAACTGCCTGGAAAAATCAACAGCCGGTACCGGGATTATGCACGGGCCAATGCGTCCATCGGAATCAACGCCACGGTTCTGAACAACGTGAACGCGGACGCTTGTTTCCTGAAACCCGTGTACCTGGAAAAAATTGCGGTGTTGGCGGATGTTTTCCGGGATTACGGCATCCGGGTATATTTGTCGGTTAATTTTTCTTCTCCCCGAATCTTAGGCGGACTTTCCACTTCAGATCCCCTGGATTCCCAGGTTAATGAATGGTGGCAGAAAAAGGTACATGAAATCTACAGTTACATCCCTAACTTCGGAGGGTTCCTGGTCAAAGCCAATTCGGAAGGGAGATCAGGGCCGCTGGATTACGGCAGGACCCATGCCGACGGGGCCAATATGCTGGCGCGGGCATTGGAACCTTATAACGGACTGGTGATGTGGCGTGCCTTTGTTTACAGTCCGGACAGTGACGACAGGGCTAAACAGGCTTATGAAGAATTTATGCCTTTGGACGGAGAATTCCTGCCTAACGTGATCATCCAGGTTAAAAACGGCCCCGTAGATTTTCAGCCGAGAGAACCTTTTAACCCCTTGTTCGGGGCTATGCGCCGGACTCCTTTAATGATTGAATTCCAGATCACCCAGGAATATTTAGGCTGGTCCAGGCAGATGGCATACCTGGGGCCTTTGTACAAAGAAGTTCTGGATGCAGATACGTACGCACTTGGCCCGGGAACTTATGTCGCCTCAACTACAGATGGATCTGTGTTCGATCATGCTATTTCGGCGATAGCCGGAGTAGCCAATACCGGTACCGACCGTAACTGGACCGGGCACCACCTGGCACAGGCTAATTGGTACGTCTTTGGGCGGCTGGCATGGAATCACAGGATGGATGCTGGTGATATCGCCCGGGAATGGATTTCCATGACTTTTAACAATGAAGAGTCTTTTACCGGGGCCCTGTCACAAATGATGATGGAATCCCGGGAAGCTGTGGTTAATTATATGATGCCCATGGGTTTGCATCATCTTTTCTATACAGGGCATCATTATGGTCCGGAACCCTGGGCGAATGATCCTTATTCGCGTCCGGACTGGCAGCCTCCCTATTATCACAAAGCCGATGGTCTTGGTGTGGGATTTGACCGCTCAGCAACCGGGAGCAATGCGGTAAGTCAGTATTTTGAACCTTTGTCCGGCATGTATGACAATATTGAAACATGTCCGGAAAACCTGCTGTTATGGTTTCACCATGTGCCTTGGGATCACACCATGAAAAACGGCAATACGCTTTGGGAAGAAATGTGCCGCCTTTATACGCTTGGAATAGATCAGGCCCGGGGATTTCAAAAAACATGGGACAGTCTGGAACCTTACGTAGACAAAACCCGGTTTCAGGACATTCAATACAAGTTGAAGATCCAGGCCAGGGATGCCCAATGGTGGCGCGATGCGTGCTTATTGTATTTTCAGACA
Source organism: uncultured Muribaculaceae bacterium (assembly GCA_964542305.1). Taxonomy (GTDB): domain Bacteria; phylum Bacteroidota; class Bacteroidia; order Bacteroidales; family UBA932; genus DMER64. The sequence goes on from CAZITX010000019.1 coordinate 34,242, forward strand.
TTTTCTCAAAAAGCCATTCCTTTGAAACTGGAACGTCCTGTTTACGATCTTGAGGATCTTATGCGTATGGAAGTAATCATGGAATAAAAATTTCTTAGCGTATTTTTTACGCTAAGTTTGTTTTTTAGAATGATTCTTACTTACTTTGAGTTGTGCAAACGAATCATTCAGTTTCTGTTGACTGTGTAGTGTTCGGTTTTGACGGCCGATCCCTGAAATGCCTTTTGATCAAAAGGGACGGTCAGGATCTGAAATTGCCCGGCAGTTTGATCACAGATCAGGAAGACATTCCTTCGGCCGCTTACAGGGTATTGGCAGAAATGACCGGTTTGCGTGATGTCTTTCTCAAAGAATTGTCAGTTTTTTCAGATCCTGCCAGGGTAGGAGACAAAGACCTGGAATGGATCAATCATTTTTACGGTGTTCAGACCACCAGGGTCGTCACGGTGGCTTATTATGCCCTGGTCAAGCTGGATAATAAGATCATGTCCCACACCCTGGAAAAAGAAGCTTTCTGGAAAGAAGTTGTCTCTATCACTTCACTTGCCATGGACCATAAAGATATTTTGAACAAGGCTTTGGCCATGCTTTCCCGGGACATGACACATTCTCCCATTGCCTTTGAATTGTTGCCCCGGAAATTCACGATCCGGGAATTGGCAGATTTGTACAAAGCCGTTCTGGGTGTGGAGATAGATAACCGCAATTTCCGGAAAAAAATCATCGGATGCGGGTACATATTGCCGACCGGAGAAAAAGAGAAGGGCGTTGCCCATAAACCGGCGGCTTATTACGTTTTTGACAAACACCGTTACAGAAAAGAAGAGAAAAAAACCAGAAAACTGAATTTCATCAATTGGAACGAATAATATGAAAAGCATTGGAATTGATGTGGGAACATCATTTATAAAAGTATCTCTGCTGGATGTGGAATCCGGCAGGTGCCTGGGAGTGTCTACGTGTCCTGAAACAGAAATGCCCGTTGAAGCGATCCGTCCCGGATGGGCCGAGCAGGATCCCGATATGTGGTGGGAAAACGTAGGTCGTTGCCTGAAGCAGCTGGATGACCGGTATTCTCTAAAAGATGTAAAATCCATTGGGATTACTTATCAAATGCACGGTTTGGTCTGCGTTGACAAAAACGGGAAACCGCTCCGTAAGTCAATTATATGGAGTGACAGCAGGGCCGTTGAGATTGGGGCAAAAGCATTAAAAGAAATTGGAAAAGAAGAATGCCTGACTCGCGTTCTGAATTCGCCCGGTAATTTTACTGCATCCAAGATGGCCTGGGTCAAAGAGAACGAACCGGATGTTTTTGACGGAACCTACAAATTCTTTTTACCAGGAGATTATGTAGCTTATAAATTAACGGGAGACATGTCAACAACTGACAGTGGTTTGTCCGAACAGATACTCTGGGATTTCCGGGAGGATGCTCCGGCAGCGTTCGTGAGGGATTATTACGGCATTCCCGCTTCCTATGTTCCGGCGCACAAACCTTCACTCGGGATACAAAGCCTTACCTCGGCAGAGGTTGAAAAACAATGGAATATTCCCAAGGGCACTCCGGTTTCCTACCGTGCCGGGGACCAGCCCAACAACGCCTTTTCCCTGAATGTGATGGAAGAAGGAGAAGTGGCTGCCACAGCCGGAACGTCCGGGGTGGTATACGGGATTACCGCTCAATCAACTCCCGACCCTCTTTCACGGGTGAACCAGTTCCTGCATGTGAATCATCACAGGGACAACCCGCATTACGGGATCTTGCTGTGCATTAACGGCACCGGTATATTGAATGCCTGGATCCGGCGTAACCTTTTATCCGGTATGTCTTACGATCAGATGAACCGTGAAGCTTCCGCCGTACCCGCAGGAAGTGATGGTTTGTTGATCCTGCCTTTTGGGAATGGAGCCGAAAGAATGCTGGAAAACCGTTATACGGGAGTCCGTATGTCGGGTCTGGATCTGAACCGGCACCACAGGGGCCATTTTGTGAGGGCGGCACAGGAAGGTATTGCCTTTTCGTTCAGGTACGGCATAGAAATAATGAAAGAAATGGGCATGAAACCGGGAATAATCCGCGCCGGCCAGGCCAATATGTTCCTGAGTCCCGTGTTCATTAAAACACTCGCCAGTTTGACAGGAGCCACCATTGAACTGTACAATACAGACGGGGCACTGGGTGCAGCCCGTGGAGCTGCCTGGGGAGCCGGATTGTACATAAGCAGGGAGGCATGTTTCCTGGGCCTGGATAAGGTCCTGACACAAACACCGGAATCATCCTGGGAAGCGCCCCTGGAGCAAGCTTATAAAGTATGGAAACAAGAATTGGATTTATCATTAACTAACGTTTAAATAATATTCATATGTCAACAAAAGAGTATTTTCCGGGTATTGGAAAAATCAAATTCGAAGGAAAGGACAGCCGCAATCCGTTGGCCTTTCGCTATTATGACCCTGAAAAAGTGGTCTATGGTAAAAAAATGAAAGAATGGCTGAAATTTGCCATGGCTTACTGGCACACACTGTGTGCAGACCAACAGGATCAATTTGGTCCGGGGACCCTGAGCCGCGAATGGTGGCAAGCTGCAGATCCTCTTACTGCTGCAAAAGAAAAAATGGATGCCGGTTTTGAATTCATGCAAAAGCTGGGCATTGAATACTATTGCTTCCACGACGTGGACCTGGTAGCTGAAGGATCCACTGTAGAGGAATACGAAGCCCGCATGAAAGAGATCGTCGCTTATGCCAGGAAAAAACAGCAGGAAACCGGGATCAAACTGTTGTGGGGGACTGCTAATGTGTTCGGAAACAAAAGGTACATGAACGGAGCGGCAACCAATCCGGATTTTGACGTGGTTTCCAGGGCAGCTGTGCAAATTAAGACAGCAATAGATGCCACCATTGAATTGGGCGGCACCAATTACGTCTTCTGGGGAGGCCGTGAAGGGTACATGTCTTTGCTGAACACAGACATGAAACGGGAAAAACACCACTTGGGCCTGATGCTTCAAAAAGCCCGCGATTACGGACGTGCCAAAGGCTTTAAAGGTACTTTCCTGATTGAGCCTAAGCCCATGGAACCCACAAAACATCAATACGATGTGGATGTTGAAACCATCCTTGGATTTTTGAAAAAATACGACCTGGACAAAGATTTCAAGATCAATATTGAAGTGAACCATGCCACACTGGCCGGACACACTTTTGAACACGAATTGCAATGTGCAGCCGATGCCGGCATCCTGGGTTCGATTGATGCCAACCGCGGAGATTACCAGAACGGATGGGATACCGATCAGTTCCCTATAGATATCTGGGAAGTGACACAGGCCATGATGGTAGTCCTCCAGTCCGGGGGTCTTCATGACGGAGGCGTGAATTTTGACGCACACATCAGGAGGAATTCCACAGACCTGCAGGACCTGGTTATTGCTCATGTTTCCGGAATGGATACTTTTGCCAGGGGACTGGAAACAGCTGCCGCCATACTGGAAGATTCCCCATACCTGAAAATGCGTAAAGAGCGTTATGCATCTTTCGACTCCGGGAAAGGCAAAGAATTTGAAGAAGGCAAACTGGATTTACAGGCCCTGTACGAATACGGCAGGAACGTGGGAGAACCCCGCCAGATCAGCGGACAGCAGGAGCTGTACGAAACCATCGTAAGCATGTACATTTAGGATGACTGCCACTATGAAAAATATGGATAAAGGCAGTAAACTGTACCTTGGAGGGCTAACCTTTGTAGCCGTTTTGGGCGGACTTCTGTTCGGATACGATACGGCAGTCATTTCCGGTGCCGAGAAAGCCCTGGAAGCTTTCTTTTCGCAATCCACGGATTTCATTTACAGCAAAGGTTGGCACGGGATCACGGCATCGAGTGCCCTGATTGGCTGTGTCATTGGAGGTGCCATTTCAGGATTGCTGGCTCCGCGTTGGGGAAGGCGCAATTCCCTTATTTTTGCATCTTTATTGTTTTTCTGTTCAGCCGTAGGTTCCTGGCGGCCGGAGATGTTGTTCTTCGAATTCGGGAAACCGTCCTTTTCGCTGCTTTTGACTTTCAATGCCTACCGTGTTTTGGGTGGTATTGGCGTAGGCCTTGCCTCGGCCATTTGTCCCATGTATATTGCCGAGGTGTCTCCTGCCAACGTCAGGGGCCGCCTGGTCTCGGTGAACCAGTTCGCGATCATTTTCGGTATGCTGGTGGTCTACTTTGTCAATTATGTGATCCGTATCCATTTGCCGGGAAATATTGAACAGGCGATGATGGAGATCGGATGGCGAAGGATGTTTTTAAGTGAAGCCTTTCCGGCAGCCACGTTTGGACTCCTGTTGCTGTTCGTTCCCAAAACACCGCGTTACCTGGTGATGTCGGGTAATGAAACAAAGGCCTTGAATGTTTTAAGCCGGATTAATGGAGTGGCCCCTGCCCGGAAGATCCTGGAAGAGATCAAGGAAACCGTCGTTGAAAAACGCGAAAAATTGTTCTCTTACGGAGTGACCGTAGTAATTATCGGGATATTGTTGTCCTTTTTCCAACAGGCGGTGGGGATTAATGTAGTCCTGTATTACGCCCCGCGAATCTTTGAAAACCTGGGTGCCTCCGGTGACGTTTCCATGAGACAGACTGTGGTAATGGGTGTGGTCAATATCATCTTTACCATGGTGGCTATACTTACCGTGGATAAGTTTGGTCGCAAACCCCTATTGATCATAGGGTCATTTGGAATGATGATCGGGATGGCCGCATTGAGCGTTCTCTCCTTTATGGATGTTATTGGTGTAGCTGCATTGGTGTTTATCATCATATACACCGCTTCATTCATGATGAGCTGGGGCCCCATAACCTGGGTGCTGATCTCGGAGATCTTTCCCAATACAATCCGTGGTCAGGCCGTTGCCATTGCCGTTGCCGCACAATGGATATCCAATTTTATAGTATCGTCTACATTCCCGTCTCTCTCTGAATGGAGTACGGGCGGTGCGTACCTGATATATGCCGCTTTCTCCCTGTTGTCTGCCATTTTCGTTTTCAAGATGGTTCCGGAAACGAAAGGAAAGACGCTGGAAGACATGACCCGGCTCTGGCGCAAATAGTGTACGACGTACCCGCTTTTTTGCTATTTTTGTTCTTATGGATACAGTTTCAATAATAGCAGGCCTTGCGGTCGGGATCATCGCAGGAGGGTTGGTCGTTTGGATGGTGATCAACAGGCGATTACATGCAAAAGATCTGGAGGTCAAAGCCAGGGAGCAACAAATCGGGGAAAAGGAAAGGGAGATAAGGGACCTGGGTGCCGGGATTGCCTCGGCCCGGACGGCCCTTGAATTAAAGGATCAAGAGCTGGAAAAAATGCAGGAAAAACTCACGCTGCAATTTGAGAATCTGGCCAACCGGATCCTGGAGGTCAATACGCAAAAATTTGAGCAAAAGAGTCAACAAAGTATGCAGCAATTGCTCAAACCCCTGGGTGAACAGATTCTGGAGTTTAAGAAAAAAGTTGAGGATACGCATTTGGAAGACACTCGACAACGTTCCACACTGGAAGAAAGGATCAGGGGTCTGATAGAACAAACCAATGTAGTGAGTGCACAGGCAAACAACCTTGCCGAGGCACTTAAAGGGAATCCCAAAACGCAGGGGAACTGGGGGGAAATGATTTTGGAAAGAATCCTGGAACAATCCGGCCTGGAAAAGGATACGCATTACGTGATGCAGGAATCATTCAGGACTGAGCAGGGAAGCATCCTCTATCCCGATGTGGTCATTCACCTGCCCGGTGAACGGATGATCATTGTGGATTCCAAAGTGTCTCTGGTGGCTTATGAACGTTATGCCTCGGGTGCATCTGCGGATGAACAGAAATCCGCATTGACGGAACACCTGTTATCCATGAAAAAGCATATTGACGAACTGGCTGCCAAACAATACGACAATTATCAGGGTTCTCTGGATTTCGTGATGATGTTTATTCCTGTTGAACCTGCTTATTTAATAGCCATTCAACAAGACCCGGGCATGTGGAGCTATGCTTACCGCAAACGTATTGTATTGATCAGTCCCACAAACCTGATCGCCTGCCTGAAACTGATGTCCGATCTGTGGAGCAGGGAAATGCAGAACAAGAATGCCATGCTGATTGCACAACGCGGGGAATTGTTGCTTAAAAAATTTGAAGTGTTTGTGGAAACACTTGGCACTTTAGGAGGATCCATCAAAAAGTCCCAGGAAACTTACGATGCGGCTATGAAACAATTGAAAGAGGGACATGGAAATCTGATAGGTCAGGCCAACAAACTCAGGGAACTGGGTGTCAAGGCCTATAAGAACCTGCCGGAAACGATTGCCGAGGAGTAAGCCGCATTCCCGTTTCACTGGTTAACTGTTACTTACCACCTTCCACACAGCAACCATTAGTCGTACCAAAAACGAAGTGGCGTCCTGGTGTAAAAAAAACGGCTAAAATTGCTTTTAGCCGTTTTTTGATATGCACGGTAGAAACCTTATTCTGCCAGACGCTTGTAGTTCTGGTAGCGTGTTTTGGCATGTTGTTCGGTAAGGGCAAACAATTCTTTTGCCTGATCCGGGAATGTTTTGAGCAAGGAGCTGTAACGTACTTCTCCCCTGATGAATTCCTGGAATTTATCCCAATCAGGTTCTTTGCTGTCCAGGGTAAAGGGATTCTTTCCTTCGTCAGCCAATGTGGGATTGTAACGGTAAAGTTGCCAGTACCCGCTTTCCACTGCCAGTTTTTCTTCCAGCTGGGATTGTCCCATACCGCGGCTCAGCCCGTGATTGATACAGGGAGAGTAAGCGATTATGAGTGAAGGTCCGTCGTAGGCCTCGGCTTCTTTCAGGGCTTTGAGCAATTGCACATGGTTTGCCCCCATAGCTACTTGTGCTACATATACATAACCGTAACTTATAGCCATCATTCCAAGGTCTTTTTTACGGATCTTTTTCCCGGAAGCAGCAAATTTGGCAACGGCCCCTGTAGGGGTGGATTTGGAAGATTGACCTCCTGTGTTGGAGTAGACTTCAGTATCCAGTACCAGTACATTGACGTTTTCACCGCTTGCAAGCACGTGATCAAGGCCTCCGTAACCAATATCATAAGCCCAGCCGTCTCCGCCGATGATCCATTGGGATCTGGGGGTAAGGAATCCGCGCAGTTCGTAAATTTCACGCAGCGGTTGTTGTTTTGCGTTTTTCAGCAGCGGAATCATCTTGTCTGCCAATACCACAGCTTGTTCAAAATTCTGGCGGACAGGAAGATACTCTTGGAAAAGCGTCTTGAGCTCATCGCTGATGTTGTCTTTCTTTTGTGCAGCGATCATCAAATTGGCCAGTTTTTCCCTTATCTGTTCGGCTCCGAAACGCATCCCGAAACCATACTCGGCATTGTCTTCAAAGAGCGAGTTGGCCCATGCGGGTCCACGTCCGTTCTTGTCCTTGCAATAAGGTGACGAAGGGAACGAAGCCCCGTAAATGGAGGAACAACCTGTAGCGTTGGCTATCATCATGTGGTCTCCAAAGAGCTGGGTGACTGCCTTTACATAAGGGGTTTCCCCACAACCGGCGCAAGCTCCGGAGAACTCAAACAGGGGTTGTGTGAAACCAAGATTCTTCACGTTCTGTGCTTTTGGAACGATCGTATCCTTGTACCCAATGTTGGCATGCAGGTAATCGAAGTTCGATTGCTCAGCCATTTGGGTTTCGGCAAATTTCATGGTAAGGGCTTTGGTCTTGGCAGGACATATATCGGCACAGTTGCCGCAACCTGCACAATCCAAAGGACTCACCTGGATGGTGAACTGGTAACCTTTTAGTGGTCCGTTCCCTGCGGTCCGTTTCACGGATTCAGGGGCTTTTGCTGCTTCTTCATCAGTCATAACAAAAGGACGGATGGCAGCGTGGGGACATACATAGGCACATTGATTACACTGAATACAGTTTTCCGCATTCCATTCAGGAATGAATACTGCAATACCGCGTTTCTCATAAGCAGCAGTACCTGCGGGCATGGTTCCGTCTTCGTATCCTTTGAATACACTGACCGGAAGATCGTCACCGTTTTGTGCATTCACAACATCAGCCACGTGTTTTACCCATTCGGGAGCGAGGCGGTTGTGGGTGTCGGCTTCAAATTTACCGGAACAGCTCTTCCACTTGGGATCGATTTCCACTTTTTCAATCTCTCCTCCGCGATCAACGGCGGCAAAGTTCATTTTGACGATATTTTCCCCTTTCTTACCGTAGGATTTTACAATAGCGTCTTTCATTTCCTTTATGGCTTGTTCATAAGGAATTACATTGGCGATCTTGAAAAATGCCGATTGAAGAATGGTGTTGGTGTGGCCTCCCAGTCCAATTTCGTCTGCGATTTTGGTGGCGTTGATAATATAGAAGTTGATGTTCTTCTCGGCAAGCGTCCTTTTAACGAAATCAGGGAGGTGCTTTTTGGTTTCTTCTGCATCCCACAGGCTGTTGAGCAGGAAGGTGCCTCCTTTTTTGATGCCTTTCAATACATCGTATTTGCGCAGGTAATTGGGAACGTGGCAGGCTACGAAGTCCGGGGTGGTAACCAGGTAGGGAGAATAAATGGGAGAGTCCCCAAAGCGAAGGTGCGAACAGGTAAACCCACCGGATTTTTTAGAATCGTACTGGAAATAACCCTGGCAATATTTTGGTGTGGTTTCACCAATGATCTTAATGGTGTTTTTATTGGCTCCCACAGTCCCGTCGGATCCCAGACCAAAGAATTTACTTTCGTATGTGCCGGGTTTGGCTATGGATATTTCTTCTTTCTGAGGCAGGGACCTGAAGGTGATATCGTCAATAATACCAATGGTGAAATTGTTTTTGACCTCTTTCCGATCCAGGTTTTCAAACACCGACATGATCTGGGCAGGGGTGGTATCTTTGGATGACAACCCGTAACGGCCGCCGACGATAACGGGAGCCTTGGGATCATCTGCATAGATAGTCTTAACATCCATGTACAAAGGTTCACCCAGGGATCCGGGTTCTTTGGTACGGTCCAATACAGCAATTTTCTTTACTGTTTTGGGCATAACGCGTAAGAAATACTTGGCAGAGAAGGGACGGTACAAATGAACGGCTATCATACCCACTTTTTCGCCTTTTGCATTCAGGTGTTCCACTGTTTCTTTTATGGTGTCGCAAACCGAACCCATGGCAATGATGATCCGTTCGGCCTTTTCATCTCCGTAATAGTTGAAGGGCAGGTAAGAACGGCCCGTAAGTTCAGAGATCTCACCCATATAACGAGCTACGATATCCGGAACGGCATCGTAAAAAGGATTGGCCGATTCACGTGCCTGGAAATATACGTCCGGATTTTGCGCAGTACCGCGTGTTACGGGATCATTTGGATTCAATGCCCTTTCACGGAAAGCAGCCAGTGATTTGGTGCTGATCATTTTTTTCAGGGCCTCGGGATCCAGCATTTCAATTTTCTGGATCTCGTGTGAAGTCCGGAACCCGTCAAAGAAGTGCAGGAAAGGAACCCTGGATTTTATAGTGGACAGGTGAGCAACCGCACCCATGTCCATGGCTTCCTGGACACCGCCCGAAGCCAGCAGTGCAAAACCGGTCTGACGGCATGCCATCACGTCTGAGTGATCTCCGAAGATGGATAATGCCTGGGCTGCCAAAGAACGTGCAGATACGTGGAATACGGTGGGTAGTAATTCCCCGGAAATTTTGTACATATTAGGTATCATCAGCAACAAACCCTGTGAAGCCGTAAAAGTTGTAGCCAATGCGCCAGCCTGCAATGCTCCGTGAACGGCACCCGAGGCACCTCCTTCACTCTGCATTTCAACTATTTTCAATGGTTCACCAAAAAGGTTCTTTTTCCCGTGTGAAGCCCACTCATCTGCGTATTCGGCCATGGTGGAAGACGGTGTGATGGGATAGATGGCAGCAACGTCACTGAAAATATAACCTGCGTGCGCTGCTGCATAATTTCCATCACATGTGATGAATTTTTTTTCTTTTGCCATAATCATATGGAATTAAATGAATATTATAAAGTTTTAAAGATTGTTTTCAAATTATCCTGCATTTGCGGATACATTGCTTCCATACTTCTGAGCAGGGCCAGCTGTGATTGTGCCCTGACCAGATTGTGGGTAGGGTAGCGTATCCTGTAATAAGTGTCACCGTCAATATAATCCATTAAAAACCGGAGGAATTGTTCATAAGTAATATACAAAGCAGAAAAAGCCAAATAGGTTTTCTCTGTATCATTCAAAAACCAGGCCGCCCTGTCTGCATATCCTTCCGAAAAAGCGGTAAAACGCTCCATGTCCATAACAATTTCCGAAAGATCAGGATGATCCTCGGCAAAAGGATTGGCGTAAGACCTTATCGCATCCCCAAAATCATAAAGAACCGTAGTTTGCATCACTGTGTCCAGGTCTATGGCACAGACCACCTTATTTTGCTTGTCAAACAGGAAATTGGAAAGTTTGGTGTCATTGTGACTGACTCTTTGCGGGATAGTCCCTTCAGTGATCAGTTGGAAAAACGACTCCATCTTTTCCTGTCTGTTGTAAATTTCCTCAACCAGCGAAGCAACGCCAGTCAACCTTCCTGCCCGGTTTGCCTTTGCCGAGTCTGAGAACTGGCTGAAGCGGTACCTGATGTTGTGGAATCCGGGCAATGTGGTAGTAAGGGTGCCCCGAAAATCCGCCATCTGGCTGTGAAACATCCCGATGCCTTCACCCCCGGCTCTTACCAGGTCTTTGGTAGGGGCTTGTTCGTAGGTGTGCGTATCAGGTATATAGGTGCAACAAGTCCAGTATTCCCCTTCCGGATCTTTGTAATAGAGATCTTCATTTTTTCCGGGAACCAGTGTAAGGGTAACGGCCCCTTTGGAACGGATGTGATGCGTTACTTTGTCAATATTGGTCATCATACCCGGAATATCGGGGAAAACCGAACGGTTCTTCCTTTGCAAAATGTACTTTTGGACTCCCGTCGTTTCTACCAGGTATGTGTCGTTTATAAATCCTTCTCCCAGAACCGCCACACGCGTGACATGTTCCGGGATGCAAAAGTGTGTGACAATCAACTGTGCATCACTCATAACGGATTACCAAACGAAAAGAATTACAAAGATACTAAATAAATAGTTCAGGGACAATCTTTTTTATCATATTGGTCAGTACCGTACCGGGTCCGAATTCAGTGAAATTCTTAGCTCCGTCAGCGGCCATATTTCGCACGGTTTGAGTCCACTTAACAGGAGAAGTAAGTTGTTTTTTCAGGTTGATTTTTATCTCACCCGGATCTGTATGTGGAAGGGCATCCACGTTTTGATAGACAGGGCAGCCCGGCCGTACCATATGCGCTCTTTCAATGGCCTCCTCGAGCGATTTTCGTGCGCTTTCCATAAAAGGAGAGTGAAAAGCTCCCCCCACAGGTAAGATTACGGCTCTTTTTGCCCCCGCTTCTTTCATCAGGCGGCAGGCTTCTTCCACAGCTTCCACCTTCCCGGATATCACGATCTGCCCCGGACAATTGTAATTGGCCGGAATCACAATACCTGTTGAAGCCGAGACTGAAGCACAGATCTCTTCCACTTTATCATCGTCCAGATTCAATACGGCAGCCATGGTTGATGGTTCTTCCTCGCATGCGGCCTGCATGGCTTGTGCCCGGGCACTCACCAACCTGAGCCCGTCCTCGAAAGACAACGCTCCCGCAGACGTTAAGGCAGAAAATTCGCCCAGCGAATGTCCTGCAGCCATGTCCGGTTTGAAATCAGAAGCACATAAGGCAGCGGCTACCGAATGTAAAAATATGGCGGGTTGTGTGACTTTCGTCTGTTTCAGCTCTTCAGCCGATCCTTCAAACATGATCTTTGACAACGGAAACCCGAGTATCTCGTCTGCCTGTTCAAAAAGTTTTTTCGCTTTTGGGTCGGTATCGTAAAGATCCTTTCCCATTCCTGTAAACTGGGCTCCCTGGCCCGGAAAAACATATGCATTCATGATGCCAAAGATACATTTTTTTTCAATGTTCGGGAATCTGTGTATCTTTGCATTCCCATTTTATTTCGGCCCAGTAGTTCAGCTGAATAGAACGTCAGATTCCGGTTCTGAAGGTCGGGGGTTTGAATCCCTCCTGGGTCACGCTACAAGAAAAGAAGGCTGCAAACACGTTTGCAGCCTTTTTGCATCCGGACACCGTCAAGCTTGCTTGTAAGGGGGAAGGATGCAAAAAGCAAAGGGGAGCGAACGCGCTCCCCGCAGCCTTTTTTTCTTGGGCTGTATTCGGCCCAAGAGGGAAGGCCGAGCAACGCAGTTGTGAGGCAATCCCTTTAAACCTAAACTACTCCACCCTGTACCACTCCGAGGTCTTCCCCAACATCCTCATTCCTGCCACAAAACCCCTTAATTTCAGCAGATCGTCATTCTCCAGCCGGGCAAAACAATCGTATGTCTTTCCAGAAGCCGGATCGTATATGGTCCCGTCTTTCCATTCGTCTTTTTTGGCATTGTAAACAAATCCTTCCAGAATGGTCAACCCTATAAGCGAACGGCTTTGCAATGCGGTGTCGGGATTGTTGTCGTCTTTTGGTTCTTCCCCGTTCTCATACTTTTCGGGAATCATATAAATAATAGTCCCGTTGAATTTTCCATCTACCAATTTGACTTCGATCTTGGTCGTTTTCTCCTCATTCCACCATATGCCTGATATTTTGTCGGCATTCTGCGCCAAAGCGGCCAGGGAATAGATGCTCAGAAAGCAAAAAATTACGATTCTTTTCATAATAGTCAATTAATGTTTATTTCAACAAATATATAAAAATTCATAACTTGCCCTTATGAAAAAAATGTTGACATTATTCTTATTACTGCAACTCCTTCCCACAGGAATATCAAATGCATGTACCCGCGTAGTCTACCAGGGTCCCGGAGGACTTATCATAACCGCCAGGTCCATGGACTGGGCCAGTGAAATCCCCGCCGATCTGTGGGTTTTCCCCAGGGGAATGGAAAGAGAAGGCCGCGTAGGCCCCAATTCTGTTACCTGGACATCCCGTTACGGGAGCGTTGTGGCAAGTTCCTTCGATATGTCCACTGCCGATGGCATGAACGAAAAGGGTTTGGTAGCCAATCTTTTATGGCTTGCCGAGTCTGAGTACCCTCCGTTCGATGGTTCGCAGAGAGGTTTGACTGTGGCAGCCTGGGCGCAATACGTGCTGGACAATTTTGCCACCGTGGCAGAGGCAGTGGAGGCATTACAGAAGGAGGAATTTGTTGTGGTCACCGGGCCCATGCCCGGACTCGGCAGGAATTCCACGGTTCACATGTCTGTCTCGGATGCCGATGGTGATAATGCTATTTTTGAATACATAGAGGGAAAACTGGTAATCCATCACGACCGTTCGTACATTGTGATGACCAATTCTCCCGTATATGAAGAACAACTGGCCATCAATGCTTATTGGCAGGGAATTGGCGGTACGGTAATGCTTCCGGGAACGAACCGGGCAGCCGACCGGTTTGTCAGGGCTTCCTATTACATACGGGCCATTCCGCAGACGGAAGATGCCCTATTGGCTACGGCGGCCACTTTCAGTGTGATCAGAAATTGTTCCGTGCCCTTTGGGATTTCCACCAAAAACCAGCCCAATATTTCTTCAACCAGGTGGCGTTCAGTTGCCGATCAGAAAAATTTGCTGTATTATTTTGAAACGGCACTCTCTCCCGCAACTTTTTGGGTAGATCTGAATTGCTTTGAGTTGTCTGAAGGAAATGACGTAAAAAAAATGTCGTTAACCGATGGGCAGATGTATCACGGGGAAGCTTCCGCTAATTTTGAAAAGGCTCAGCCTTTTGTTTTTCTGGGCTTGTAGTCAAAAGACTGAATGGTCTTGAGAACCTGTTCCCTTATCTGATCTGCAGTCGGATTCAATTCCTCTGTAGTGAATAATCCTTTGTCCGGATTTATCCGGTTGTATACCATCAGGTACAGGTCAAAAATAATGTGCAGGCTTAAACGATACCTTTCACTGAGCAAAGGGGATATCTCACGGATCATGTCAAGGGTCTCTTCCCGGTATTTATCTGCCTGCTTCATATAATATCTGACCAGGGAACGGAATCCCGGGGCAACCGGTCCGCCGTGTGCCATATCATCCAGGAGATCCGGGCCAAGGCTGTATTTTTCCAGTAAATCGTACGGAAAATAGTTCAAGTGATTCAGGCGGTCTTTTTGAAAATCTCTGATAATGTGAACCAGGTAACTGAACACGGCACAGGGACGGGCTGCCCGGCGTGCATCAAAAACAGGCGGCAGGTAATGGCCGGATTCTTCCCGCAGACCGCATAGATGTACAAAAATGCCTGCCGGGGCCACGCATGCTCCCTCGGCGTATTCAAGAAAATCCCCAAAAGTCGGGAATCCGTTGTGGTGAATATCGTAGATCATGGACCGGGCAAATGATTCCACCGGCCAATCGGGGATCAGGAACTTTTTCCAGGTTGCTGTCAACGCTTCATCTTTATCCGTTTTGTCTCCCTTTTTTTTGATCCGCTCCAGCCAGGCTCTCACATAAACTTCAAAACCCTCTTGTTCTTTTTCCCCTATACAGTTGTTTTCCGCTTTGTAATTGTCAATCAGATCATCAACAGAACGCATGAACTTATACGCCGTACGGGCAGCTGCGTACCGCTCCTCATCCCAGAAAGCCGCAGCGATCAGGATGTTGGGATGGTCCTTGATGATTTTAAAATCAATGGAATTAAAAATTTCCAGGTATAGATCAGCTTCTTGATGATTCATCGTGCATGTCTTCAAAAATTCTTTCCGATGTCAGTTGTGCCGACATCAAAACCAAAGGTACGCCATTGCCCGGATGTGTACTCCCCCCGGTAAAATATAAATTGTGGTAACGGCGGTGACGGTTGTGGGGACGAAAATAGCCCATTTGCAGGATAAAATGATTTATGCTTCCAAAAACGGATCCCTTTGTAATATGATATTTCTGTTCCCAGGTTTCGGGCATCAGGCAGATCTCAAATTTAATATGTGATTCCAGATCCGTTAAGCCTTGTTTTTCCAATCGTTCCAGAACACCTTGCCGGACGGATTTGGCCAAGGCGTCCCACTGGGTTTTATTCTTTTTATGCAAATGCCCCACAGGGACCACAACGGATATGGTGTCCTGTCCTTCGGGAGCTGATCCCGGGTCGGTTTCACGTGGGCAATATACGTAAAAACTTGGATCTCCGGATACGGTCTTGTCCCTGAAGATCTTGTCCAGATTGTGTTTGTATTGTTCTGACATAAACACGTTATGCAGTCCCAGTTGAGAATACGGTTTGTCCAAAGCCCAATGGAAAGAAATTGCCGAGCAGGAATACCTGAGCTTGTCCAGAAGTGCAGAATGCCCTTTTTCCCGGAGAAGTTCTTTGTAAACGTAAGGCAGGTCGGCATTGGCCACTACGATATCCGAAGGAACAGCGGTGCCGTTGTTCAATTCAACCCCCGTGGTTTTATGACCCTCAGTGATGATGCGTGTGACGGGACTGTTGTAATGTAACTGCACACCCAGATCTTGGGCCTTTTTTTGGAGGGCTTCCACCACGCTGAACATACCTCCCCGGGCAACCAGGGACCCCTGGGTTATCTCAGCCGCCGGAAGCATAGAGAATAAAGCCGGGGCCGTGAAGGGATTTTGTCCCACATAAATGTTCTGGAATGTAAAGGCAGTTTGCAGGTGAGGGTGATTGAAGAAACGTTTGACATACCTCATATGACTGATGAGTGTCTTGATCCGGAAAAGAACAAAGATGTTTTTTACCGTTACAAATTGAAACAGCGAAGTATAATTGCGGCCTAACAATTCTTTGAGCGCAATGTTGTAAAAGCCGTATCCTTTTTCAACGTAATCCAGGAACCGCATGTAACTTCCCGGTTCCAGGGCCTCCAGTTGTTTTTCCATAACGGCTTTGTCTGTGGTAAAACGAAATGCAGTCCCGTCTGTGAAATAAAGGCGGTAAATATCGGAAATGGGTTGGTTAGAGACAGCCTCATCAAAAGGGATTCCCAGGGTTTTGAATACATCCCGGTAAATCCGGGGCATCAGGAAAATAGTTGCTCCCAGATCAAACCGGTGCCCGTCCCGGATGATACGGCTGCACCGGCCCCCGGGTGCATCGGTCTGCTCATAAACGTTGACCTGGAATCCTTTCTGAGCCAGGAATATGGCCGTGGCAAGACCTCCTGTTCCGGCTCCAATAATAACGGCAGTTTTCAAATCTTTCAAAATTTCCCCCAAATATATATAAAAACATGCGTATCCGCTGAATATGTTGTTTTAACTATATTTGCATTATAATATGAAGGGAATGAATAAACGGTGGTACATAGCTTTCGGGGTTTGCTGCCTGTTGTTAATGACGGGTTGCGGAGGGCCCCGCATTGGTGTTTACACCATTAGTTTGCAAGATGTGGAAACCAGTCCGTTGGCACCTACCAGGGACATGATGTTTTCCACTGCCGGACAACCCGACGGAACCACACAATACATATATGAAGATCCATCTGTACGGATCACTTGGAAAATGACCAATACCCGGTTTGGTTTTTTACTTGAGAACCTTTCGGCAGACACACTGACTGTAGACTGGGAGCAAGCTTCCTACATCAACCAGGACCGGGATACATTGCGCGTTATTCACGACGGTATTGATTTTTCAGTAAAAGACTCTGCGCAACAAATTACGGTTGTACCCCCTTTGGGGTCATTGGAAGATTTTTTGCTTCCTTCTTCCAATATTTATTACGATCCGGACAACTTTACACTTTGGCGTATCAATTATCTTTTTTTTAACAGGAAAGGGAATGTTGGCCAAAATGTGTCTGTAGAATTGCCTATGACCATAGGGGGGATTTCTTACAGGTACCGTTTCAGATTTATGATTGAAGATTGGAAAGACGTTGCCTTTTGATTGTGAATTCCGATTTTTGTTTTACTTTTGCAGTCCCTTATGGTGATCGTAGCTCAGTTGGTTAGAGCGCTAGATTGTGGCTCTAGAGGTCG
>CAZITX010000020.1:0-49455 GCA_964542305.1 uncultured Muribaculaceae bacterium
AACCGGAGTTTTTTGCCGATCCATCCTCATGGAAGCCCCTTTTTGAGGATGAACCTGTGAATTTTTGCAACTCCTCCTCAAAAACGCCCCTTTTTGAGGACGAATGGTGATTTTTTGCATAACTTTAAATTTCAAACCTTGAACCAGTATAAATATGTACGTTCTTTCAGCCATTTTATCCATTGTACTTTCTTTTGAATTATCGGTGCAGCAGAGTGATGTTAAAGACGCTCTTAAAGAATTGGATGAGACGATAGACAAACAGGAGCAGTATTGCAAACCAAAAGAACTTAGAATTAAGAATCTGTCTGAGGAACTTCAAATTTCATCCGGGCGTCCCAACGAGTTTAATATTTGTAACCAGTTATTTGAAGAATATAAGTACTATCAGTATGATTCAGCATATGTGTATGCCAGAAAACTGGAATCATTGGCAGAGAAATCGGGTAAAAGGACAGATGTGGCCATAGCTCAGGCAGCTTTGTTGTTTTGTTATAAATCCGTTGGGTTTTTTAATGAAGCGTTGGAAATAATCCGGAATTTCCAACCGGAAGAAATCCCGGAAGAAATTTTGGTCAATTTCTATGTTTTATGCGCGAGCACTTACCAGAATCTGTCTTCCTATGTAGACGGAACACCGTATCTGGCAGAAAAATACAATCAAAAAGTGCTTGAATATTACAAGCGGGCACTTCAATATGCTTCAGATTATTCGTTTTATTATCATTGGATTTCCCTTGAAATAGCGCTGCTTCAGGAATATTCAGACGAATTGGCCATTGATGGCCGGAAAAACCTGATCAATTTGTTTAATTTGGATGAGCATCAGCTTGCCGTGCAATATTCTATCCTGGCAAATGCTTGTGACTCTAAACAACTTCATAATGAGGCTATCTATTATCGAGCCATATCGGCCATCTACGACATAAAGTCATGCGTACACGAAACCACATCTGCTAAAGTTTTGGCAGAGTATATGTTTGCTCAAAAAGACATTGCTCATGCATACAGATACATTCAATTAGCCTTAAGTGACGCGCAATTTTATAATTCCAGACTTAGGATGGTGGAAATCAATTCCATTTTTCCGGCCATTGAACAATCTCGTTACTCTGATGTTAACAGTCAGCGTTTGATGTTCATGATAGGCGGAGCTGTAGTTCTCTCTTTCCTGGTTTTAACCCTTATACTTCTTTTGATCCTGAGCTCCAAATCCAGGGAAATTAGAAAAGCGAATGAATTGTTGGCAAAAGTCAACAGTTTATTGAAAGAGACAAGTGTTATAAAAGACCGTTACATAATGCAGTCTCTCCAGGGAAACACTTCTTTTGTCAATAATGTTGAAAAGGAGTCTCTGGCTGCTATCAGGAAAATAACCATTAAACAGTACGAAGACGCAAAGGCCATTTTATATAATCTGGGCGTTAAGGAAGAACGCGAAAGAATTTATGCAGCATTCGACACCGCTTTCCTGGCGTTGTTTCCTAATTTTATTGAATCATTCAATTTACTGATGCATGAAGATGCCGGTATTACACTGGACAAAAGCGGGGCGCTTCCTATGGAAGTGAGAATTTTTGCTTTGATGAGACTCGGCATTGACGATCCTGCTCAGGTGGCCGAGTACCTGCATCTGTCAGTGAACACCATATATGTCTATAAAAACAAGATCAAATCCAAGGCCTCTGTGTCAAAAGATCAGTTTGACGCTCTGGTAATGGCAATTTCAAAATAATTGATCTTAAATCTCCTTTCACCCCTCCTTTCTAACAGCCAGTATGTCTGGTTGTTAGTTTTTTTATCATCTATATTCCCCTCTTAATTCATTGATTGTCGTTATCTACTTAAATACATTTGTATCACCCGAATAGATTGAACGATCTATAAAGCTAAAACAACAACTAATAATGGAAATAAAGAACAAATTATTAATTCTGACCTGTACGTGTTTTATTCTTGCAAGTTCACTTACAGCAACTGCCCAGAATCTGAAAATAAGTGGCGTGGTATCAGACGTACGCACCAATGAATTACTATTGGGAGTGACCGTAATGGTCAAGGGTACTTCCAATGGGACCACTACCGGCGCTGATGGAAAATACACGCTAACAGTATCTGAAAATGATACCATTGAGGCAATCATGATGGGGTATAAGGATGCAACCGCTGTTGTTAAAGGAAACACAACGATTGATTTTGCCATGGAGGAGGATACACGTTATTTGGATGAAACCATTGTTATCGGTTATGGAACAATGGACAAAAAAGAATTGACCAGCGCCATTGCACATGTCTCTTCAAAAGATTTTTTGTCTTCGGGTTCTATGGATCCTGCGATGTTGATACAAGGGAAGGTTTCCGGAGTATCGGTTGTAAATACCGGTTCCGCTGACCCCAACAACAAAGCCAGCATACAGATACGCGGGATTTCGTCCAGGGCAGCCGGGCTGGGACCGCTTATTGTTATTGATGGCGTTCCCGGAGGGAATATGTCAAACCTCAATCAAAACGATATAGAATCCATAAACATTTTAAAAGACGGGGCGGCCTCGGCAATATACGGTACAAGAGGAAGCAACGGGGTGGTTTTGATCACTACCAAAAAAGGAACTTCCGACGGCAACATACATACGGCATATTACGGGCAGGTCTCTGCAGATATCATGATCAAAGAACTGGATATGCTGACAGCGGATGAATACCGTGAATACAAAGTGGCCAATGGCAGCGGAGCGGATTACGGAGGCAACGTGGATTGGTTGAAAGAAGTGAGCCGGATAGGGCTTACCCACCAACATACTATAACATTGTCTGGAGGAAGTTCCCAGACAAATTACCGTGTAAGTACAGATTTCAGGGATGCCAAAGGGATAGACAGGCGCTCAGAAAGGATGGAGTATGGCCTTCGTGCTTCAATCAACCACACAACAAAAAGCGGACTGTTCACTTTTACAGCCAATGTGGCACCAAGGATCGTGAAAGCCAAATCGGCCGATTGGCATGTTTTCCATAATGCGATTGAGGCGAATCCAACCACTCCCATTATGGATCCTGACAATCCTTCCATGTACTTCAGTTTCTTTGGCCAGCAGGCGGGGTATAACCCCGTAGAAGAAATCAGGACGGTAAAGGATGACCGTGAGTTGAAATTTCTGGATTGGGACGCCACTGTAAAAATGAACATCACAAGAGACCTTTCCACACAACTTACCTTTGCAGACCAGCAAAACGATTATTACAACAGTTGGTTTCGTCCTTCCACGAATACAGAAGGTATAAGCAAAGGCTGGGCCGGAGAGGCCTCAAAAAGCTATTCAAAAAACAGTCAGTATTCTCTTGAATGGTTGGCCAATTATTACAAATCAATACAAAATCACAACCTGAAGGTGATGGCCGGTTATTCATACCAGTATTTTCAAAATTCCGGGATGAATGCTGAAAACAAGAATTTTCCCAACGACGGCATAACATACAACAACCTGGCACAAGGGGCCTGGGCACGTGAGGAAGGTTATGTGGGAATGGGTTCTTACAAGAACGATGCGAAATTGATCGCGTTTTTTGGAAGGATCAATTATGACTATATGGGTAAATACCTGGCAACCGTTTCATTCCGCCGGGAAGGTTCCTCAAAATTCGGAATAAATAATAAATGGGGCAATTTCCCCGCTTTTTCAGCCGGTTGGCGTATCAGCCAGGAGCCCTGGATACAAGGTGCCGGGTGGATAAACGATCTTAAAATCCGCGCGGATTTTGGGGTTACCGGGAATCAAAATTTTGACAGCTACCTTTCACTCAATACCATAACCGGGTTCGGCGACTATTATTATAATGGTCAGTACTTTACGGTTTGGGGACCTTCAAAAAACGTAAATCCGGATTTGAAGTGGGAAAAAGGGATAAACTGGAATGTGGGGATGGATTTCTCCTTCTTTGATAACAGCTTGTCCGGATCAATCAACTATTACAAACGAACACAACAAGACCTTCTGGGAGACTATAATGTTCCCATCCCCCCTTATCTGTACTCAACCACTTTTGTAAATGTGGGTACCATGAAAAACAGCGGGATAGAATTGGATATTCACTGGACGGCTGTAAACAACCGGGACTTTGTGTATTCCATAGACCTGGCCGGATCTTCTATGGATAATGAGTTCGTGTCGTTTTCAAATTCAGAATATACAGGCCAGGATTACTATTATGTTGCCGGTACTGAAGACCCGTTCCCTTTTCATTACCTGCAGCGAATTGAAGCCGGAAAACGGTTGGGGACATACTATATGTGGAAGTTTGCCGGTGTAAATAAACAGGGTAACTGGCTGGTATATGATAAAAACGGGGATCTGATACCCGGTCTGTCTGCCACGGATGAAGATATGTATGAAGTCGGGAACGGACTCCCGTTGTTTACAGCGTCTATGACACATACGTTCCGCTACAAAAAATGGGACCTTTCCGTTTATTTCCGTGGTGCTTTCGGATTTGACATCTTCAACATTCACGAATTCTATTATGGTTTCCAGGATGAAGTGGGTAACATAATGAAGATTGCCTATACCAAAAATAAATTGTTCAAAGGCAACCCTTTGGTTTGTGACTATTTTTTGGAAAAAGGTGATTACGTCAAACTTGATATGCTTAACCTGGGGTATACGTTCAATCTGAATAACGATTATCTGAAAGGGATACGGTTGTATCTTACCGGACGCAATCTGTTGACTATTACCGGATTCTCAGGAGTGGACCCTGCCACCTATCAGATAAACGGTTTGCAACCCGGTGCTTCCGGGTCAAGAAGTTATTACCCGTCCAGTCGCCAGGTAATTGCCGGAATTCAGATAGATTTTTAATGTAAATCAAAGCAAAGATGAACTATTTCAAATATACGTTAGCGGTATGTGCTCTTGTGCTTTTAGCAAATTGCACGAACCTGGATGAAACCATTTATGATCAGGTTGCAAGTGAGAACTACTACAATACACAAATGGATGTGATCCGGGCCGTATTCCGTCCCTTTGAACATGCCTATTGGAGCATTCAATCCCGTCACCAATTGGAAGAACTATCGGGAGACTTAGTGGCAACCTGGAAAAAGGATGACTGGTGGGAAGACGGGGGACGCTGGAGCAGACTTCATTACCACACCTGGACCGTTGAGGATGAGTTAATTAAAACAGAGTGGGAGGGTTGTTTTTCCGGGATTATGCAATGCAACTATGTCCTGGATGATCTGAATACTCTTGATCCTGAAAAATTCAATTTCAGTACAGAAGAATACGACAATCTTAAAGCACAATGCCGCACGTTGAGGGCCTGGTTCTACCTGAGATTATTGGGAAGCTACAGGAATGTCCCGTTAGCGGTAAGTCGTGATGCGTCGTTGAACTCCGAGGGCCAGGTGCCTCCCCGGGAGACCTTTGATTTTATTGAGAAAGAACTCACCGAATGCGTTCAGCTGCTGGACGCAAAAGAAGGAGCAGCGGGAAACGGAACGGCACAGGGACAATGGAATAAAGCAAGTGCCGCGGCGCTTCTTGTGCGCTTGTATTTAAATGCCGAGAAATGGATCGGGACAGAAATGTATGCCGAGTGTGCGGCATTTGCGCAACGAATTCTTGATGGTGAATTTGGCGCATATTCGCTGGGAAAAACGTGGGATGCGGTCTACGATTGGGACAACGAAAATTGCCCGGAGGTTCTTTTTGCCTTCCCCTCGGCAAAAGGATACAGTCATTATGTTTACTCGGGAGACTTGTTCTGGTGGACGGTCCCCGCCCGCACCATCGCCAATTACCTGGGCGACACAAAAGCCGGGAATGGCGATCACAATTGCAAATATGGATTGGCACCGAGTTTCTCTCCCGACGGCAGGCCTTATACCACTGAATTGGGCAGACCGGTGGCAAAATTTAAAAAATATCCCGAGGACTTTCGCTTAAAGCTTTATAAGAATCTTGGAGATAGTAAACGTGAGGGAATGATGTTGTTTGGTTATCTGGATTATGTGGAAAACGGAAACGCCAAACGAGTGGTGTCACCTACCGGTGATTACGATCTGTATTTAAGGGATGCGGTGGGCAATTTCAAAGGATGTGGTCCGGATGAAATTCCGGCTGATGTCACTTCGGATATGGTTCACGGAGATCACAGCTCCGGCTGGCGTTTTGTCAAGTATCCTCTCTATCAGGATACGGATGAGGGGCAATTGGAATCAGATTATGTCGAGATCAGGCTGGCCGAAGTGATTTATGCTTTGGCGGAGTGTAAATTCCGTGCAGGCCAAACGGATGACTCGGCAAAACTTCTTAATACTGTTAGAAGGAGAAATTATCCTGCAGATGCCGTCCGGGACTACCTCTATGCGCCTGAGGGACCCGTGACACTTACAAAGGCTGAATTGCTTGACGAATGGGGAAGGGAGTTCTTGCACGAAGGGCGCCGGCGCACGGACCTCATCCGTTTTGACAAATTCAGTAGCGGGATATGGTGGGATAAAACGCCAGACAAAGACAACCATACAGAGATATTTCCGCTTCACAGAGACGTGCTGAACAGCAATCCTGTTTTGCAACAAAATGCCGGGTATTAGTATATAACACTTTTAAATATTAGTTAAATGAAAAATGCAAAAAAATTGATGATGTTGTTCCTGGCCGGAACACTCGTCCTGTTCACTTCCTGCGACAAGGATAAAGAACCTGAAGTAATTGATATTGAACACCATTATGAAATGGTTTACATGCTTGGCGCAGCCGCAGACGGCCATTGGGATTCATCTGATCCGCTACCTATGACGGCAACGTCGGATAAAGATGTTTTTGTTCATGAATTGGACTTAGTACGCAGCGCGGAAAACAAATTACTCAAATTCAGTGTTGATGTAAATACTTGGGATAAAGCTCATTTTCTTGTGCCGGCCCTGGAAAGTATGGTAGATGGTCAATCTTATGCATACCTTAAAGAGGGTGTAAACCAATTGGCTGAAACATCTGAAGAAAAAGACGGAGTAGGGAACCTGCGTGACCATTTCTTTGGTATGGCCGAAGGTACCAGCGGACGGTATAAATTGGAACTGAACCCCATCAAATTAACGTTGACCGCCACCAAGCTTTCGTCTTTGGATGACCCGGAAATCATTGAATGGGTAGAAGGGAATCTTTATCTTGTTGGTGATGCGGCTCCCTCCGGATGGGAAATAGCCAATCCTACACCTATGGTACGCAACGAAAACATACATACTTATGAAGGGGCATTGAACGCCGGTGATTTTAAAATTGCCACTGTTTTTGATTGGGGAGGAGATTTTTACCGTCCGGCGGTTGACCAGACCGAGATCAGCAGTTCGGGGATAGCGGACGGTTCCGTGGTTTGTTGGAAGGAAGATGCAGAAGCCGGACATGCAGACCATAAATGGCGAGTTACAGAAGCAGGCAATTACCGCCTGATTCTTGATACAGAAACACTTACGATAAAAGTGGAATGGTTGGTAGAGTAGTTAGGTTGATTTTGGTATCTCTTGCGTCAGCATTGCTTTTTGTCAATGCTGATGCTCGGGATAGCAAATACACACGTAAAAACGTTGCTCCGCAATATTGGATCGCTTACGAATATTGTTATGATCTTAACCGTCCCATAACCGAACTGCGTTGGAAGTGTAATATCGATTGGATGGCGGAGACATTCCTGGATTGGGGATACGATATGATATCGAATGACGGATGGATTGAAGCGGCTCAGACCATTAACGAAAACGGATACATCACAAAATACAACAGCGGTTGGGAACACGGGTTTGAGTATTGGAATGAGTATATCAAAAACAAAGGAATGAAAGTGGGTGTCTATTACAATCCATTATGGATGACCGCTGCTGCCTACGATAAGGATTGCCCCGTTTTGGGAACCACTACTACTGCCCGTCGTATTGCCGGACAATACTCTTTTAACGGACAACTGCACTGGGTTGATGTAGATAAAGCCGGTGCTGAAGAATGGGTGAAAGGGTATGTACGGTATTTTATTGACCTGGGTGTGTCATTTCTTCGTGTGGATTTTTTGGAAAACTACGAGAACCATTATGGTACGGAACGGTATGAAAAAGCGCTGCGCTGGATAGCCGAAGAAGCAGGTGATGACCTTTTTATCTCCCTGGTTATGCCCAATTCATTCAATCAGGCAGCCACTGAAATTCCTTATGGAGACATGTTCCGCATTAGTGATGACTGTTTTGCCGGAGACTGGGACTTTGTAAGCGACCGCAGACGCGGCCAGGTAAAAAAGAATTGGCCCATGTATGCCAACGTCTTTGATGGTTTTGTGGCTTTTTCAGAAGTGTCCGGCCCGGGAAAAATCATGATGGATGGCGATTTCATGCGATTGAACAAACTGGCCGACAATGCAGAACGGCAATTCCTTTTCTCTCTTATGATCATGGCCGGGTCACCACTTGCCATAGCAGATCAGTATGATACCGCCACAGATGATGTGGAGGAAATCTATAAGAATGAAGAATTGCTACATTTGCACAAAAATGGCTTTTATGCCAAACCGCTTAGTACGGACATTCATGATTATGAGAACAGTTCACGTTGGGTAGGCAGACTCCCCGACGGAGACTATATTGTAGGTCTTTTCAACCGTGAAGATGAGCCATTGCAATACGGGATTGACTTTGTCACTGAATTGGGAATTGCTACAGGCAGAGCTGAGAATGTACGGGATTTATGGACCCATACCGAATTGGGTAGTATGAAAAACAAATATGAAACAACGTTGGAACCTCACCATTGCAGGATTGTTAGAATCAGCCCGGATTTGAATCAAAAAAAGTCCCCCTTCTTTGGGTGTTCCAGCAGGCAAGACGAATAATTATGATACGATTTTCTTCACTTATTACGGCTTTAATTTTGGTGGTCGGCTGCCAGTCGCGCATAAATACCCAAAATGTTATTTTATTACAATCTCCTGATGAAATGCTGACGGCAATGTTTATGTTGTCAGATAAAGGAGAACCGATGTATGCCCTGAAATATTCAGATAACTATATCATACTTCCAAGTGCGCTTGGTTTTGAACTTCGCGGCAACATCAAGGCAACTGAATTGCATTTTGGAAAGACCGTTAGCAAGACAGACTCAAAGCCAAGCAGGTACTTTAACGATCGCTTTAAAATAGTCAATATTTACAGGGATTCCTTTGACCAGACATGGAATCCTGTATGGGGTGAAGAATCAGAGATCAGGAATCATTATAATGAACTGCTTGTTGATTTGGTCCATAGCGAAACTTCCGAAAGAATGTCCATCAGGTTCCGGTTGTACAACGACGGGGTGGGATTCCGTTATGAATTCCCGGGCAACCAGAATTTGAATTATTTTGTTATAAAAGAAGAGCTTACGGAATTCGCCCTGGCCGATGATTATTTTGCCTGGTGGTTGCCGGGTGATTACGACACCCAGGAATATGAATATGTGGAAAGCCGCATATCCCAGGTTCCCAAACATTTCCAAAATGCCATATCGGGGAATTCTTCCCAGACACCTTTTTCAATAAACGGTGTCCAGACCTCTCTCCTGATGAAAACCCAAACAGGATTGTATGTCAATATCCACGAGGCGGCCCTGGTAGACTATCCCTGCATGCACCTGCTGGTTGATCCCCGGAAAAAGGTTCTGGTTTCGCACCTCACGCCCGATGCGCAAGGGTGGAAGGGCTATATGCAAACCCCCTGCAACACCCCCTGGCGCACGGTCCAGGTTACCCCCTCGGCGGAAACGATGCTGGCCAGCCGGTTGATCCTAAACCTGAATGAACCTTGCGTTTACGACGATGTATCCTGGATTCGTCCGGTAAAATACATGGGAGTCTGGTGGGAAATGATTTCCGGTGCAGGATCCTGGGCATATACCGGGGATTACCCCTCCGTAAAACTCGGCAAGATTGATTACGCGCAGGCGGAGCCAAACGGCCGGCATAGCGCCAATAACCAAAACGTCAGAAGATACATTGATTTCGCGTCTGCGAACGGCTTTGACGCTTTGCTGGTAGAAGGATGGAATATAGGATGGGAAGATTGGGCCGATTGTTCCAAAGATTATGTGTTTGACTTCCAAACGCCTTATCCCGATTTTGATATAAAAGCGTTGAATGAATACGCACGTACCAAGGGAATAAAATTGATGATGCATCACGAAACGTCCTCTTCTGTACGTAACTACGAAAGGCATATGGAAGACGCGTACACATTGATGAATCAATACGGATACGATGCTGTAAAATCAGGATATGTGGGTGACATCCTGCCCCGGGGAGAACACCATTACGGACAATGGATGGTCAATCATTATCTTTATGCGGTAACCGAGGCGGCCCGGCATCGTATTATGGTCAATGCCCACGAAGCAGTACGTCCTACCGGTTTGTGCCGCACCTATCCCAACCTGATCGGCAATGAATCGGCCAGGGGAACCGAATACCAGGCTTTTGGCGGGACTCAGCCCAACCACGTGACCATTCTTCCTTTTACCCGGTTAAACGGAGGCCCCATGGACTTTACTCCGGGCATATTCCAGATGGATTTGAGTACTTTTACGAATAACACCTCAAAAGTAAATGCCACAATAGCCAATCAACTTGGTCTGTACGTCACCATGTATTCGCCGCTTCAAATGGCAGCCGATCTTCCACGGCATTATGCGCAATTCATGGATGCCTTCCAATTCATAAAAGACGTCGCTCTTGACTGGTCTGAAAGCAGGTACCTTCAGGCAGAACCGGGTGACTACGTGGTTATAGCGCGGAAAGCCAAAAACAGCGGTCAGTGGTTTTTGGGTGGGGTGACCGATGAGCAGCAAAGGACCTTTGATCTGGCACTTGATTTCCTGGAGCCTGATTGCAACTATGAAGCTACCATTTACAGAGATGCGCCTGATGCTGATTACCGTACCAACCCGCAGGCTTATGAAATCGTTAAGCAAACGGTCAGCCGGGAAGACATTATTTCCATTACGGCAGCTCCCGGAGGCGGGTTTGCAGTTTCTTTTGATGCGCTGAATTAGGAGGTGGCAAGTAACGGCAGTGTTGCAAAAATCCGCAACAGCCTGAATGTGAGCTCGCGGGAAGCGTTTCACAAATTTCCTCCACTTACCACGTCCCCCGGTTTTTGCTGTTTTTGGGCAATTTGAGGGGGAGGTAGTAAGTAACTGTGGCGTGGCAAAAATTAGCAATACATTCATATTGTGTGAATTACGGCTGTTAGTGTTTTTTTGACTACTTACTACCTTCCAGCACCAACTGTTTGCTCAAAGCAGGAATTTCATCACAAAAGCTTATCGAGAGCACTGGGGAGTACTGATCTTTGAAACTTTTGCAGGTTTAACGTCTATCAGTTGCTGCACCACAAAGAACCGGGCATTTTTTTGGTACGCCGAGGCTCCCGGTTCTTGGAGTGGTAGCGAATTGAAAAAAGAGTGCAACGTACATATTGTTCGTTTGTCTCATTATCAGCCATTTACGAAATTCATGCCCCGGGGCACTATTTTCTTAACTCTTTGAATATCAGCCAAACGAACAATGTGTACGTTGTACCCTTGCTGGGATCTTTGCCAATTTCCTATCTTTGCCCCATGGAATGGATCTTTTCCCTGGAAAATATTGAGGAAGCGGCCGGGGCGCTTTTACAACATACCGGAAATACGGGCGTGATTGCCTTTTACGGGCAGATGGGAGCGGGTAAAACCACCTTCATCAAGGCCTTGTGCCAAGTACTGGGGACAGGCGACCAGGTAAACAGCCCCACCTTTACCCTGGTCAACGAATACCTTTCCGCGGAAGGGATCCCCATTTACCATTTTGATTTTTACCGCATCAAAAACCTTCAGGAAGCCGTGGACATAGGCTGTGAGGAGTATTTTGAAACCCCCGGAACCCTTTCTTTAATTGAATGGCCCGAGTTGATAACCCCCTTGCTTCCCCCGGAAGCCTGGCAGGTCACCCTGGAAGTCCTTCCCTCCGGGGAACGGAAGCTGACTGTAAGCCGAGGGTGAGCAGGCAAAGAAACGGAAGCGGGCCAATTCAGAATAGTTCTTTCGGATTGATCTTTAAAAATTCCTCATAAGGAATTCCGCCTGTGCCTACCAGCAAAATTTTATGGGGATGAAATTTCTCATTAAATACACCCATTCCTGCGTTATCTGTGCTGGTACCGCTTTTAACTTCCAGGCCTATGACCTTATCTCCCTTCTCAAGTATAAAATCCACTTCATTATTGCCTTCTCGCCAATAATGCAGGTTATACCGCTCAGAAACCGAATGAT
The DNA here is from genome assembly GCA_964542305.1 of uncultured Muribaculaceae bacterium. Lineage (GTDB taxonomy): Bacteria > Bacteroidota > Bacteroidia > Bacteroidales > UBA932 > DMER64. The sequence continues at coordinate 12,318 of CAZITX010000020.1, forward strand.
TCAGCAAATGAGCGCCCACGGACGATTCGACCAGTCTGCCCCACAATTTTGGATTTACAATGGCCGTTGAATAGGTTTCGTGTTCCTGTGCTGTTAATAATGCATTATTATACACCTGAAATTTAGGGCTGGAAGCCCGTTGCCGGATTACACTTCCTGCATATTTATCCAACCCGCCTAACAAACCACTATCAGATAACAGTTTCAGATAATTTGCCAAAGTCGTCGTATTGCCTGCGTCCTGTAGCTGGCCGATGATTTTTGTATATGACAGAATCTGGCCTGAGTATAAACAACCAAGTTCAAATAGTCGTTTCAACAATGCAGGTTTATCCACACGAGTCAGCATCAAAATATCTTTGGAAATACTGGTTTCTATTAGTGCATCTTTTATGTAACTTTTCCAACGTTCTTCATCATTGATCAATGACACAGAGCCGGGATATCCTCCAAAATAAATATACTGCTGGACTGACCAGCCAAAAGCAGCCTCCATTTCGGCAAACGACCAGTGCCCGAGATAAAATGTCTTGAAACGTCCGGCCAATGACTCCGTTAAACCTTTCTGAATAAGAAGGCGGGAAGATCCCAACAAAACAACCTTGATATTTACTTTCTCACGAGTGTCTTTGTCCCACTGTTGCTTGACCACTTCGCTCCAGTTATTAATCTTTTGTATTTCATCAACAACAAGGATGTATTCCTTAGCCCCGAAGGCTTTCATTTTCAGCCTTGCTGTCTCCCAAACTTGCACCAGCCATACCGGGCTGGTTGCTGTAATCGCATCCGCAGATTCATATACATAGGGTATGGAACATTCAGGTAACAATTGGTTTATCATAGTGGTTTTACCCACCTGCCGAGGACCAAGTATTACCTGAATGAACTGTCGAGGCTCTTCAATCCTTGACTTAACCTGTTTTAAATAAGCGCGTTCGTACATTTTATACAATTTACTCAATACGGCGAGTAAATTTACTCAAAATATCCGGAATGCCCAAAAAATTGATATTATTCCTATGCCATCTGTTGCAGTGTGCTCACCGTTCTGAGGAGTGTACATTGGTCTGCCATGTGCTCCCGGTTTTTGAGGTAGCAGCGAATTGAAAAAAGGGTGCAACGTACACATTGTTCGTTTGCCTCATTATCAGCCATTTACGAAATTCAACCCCCCGGGGCACTATTTTCTTAACTCTTTGAATATCAGCCAAACGAACAATGTGTACGTTGCACCCTTGCTTGGATCTTTTCCCTGGAAAATATTGAGGAAGCGGCCGGGGCGCTTCTCTCAAAATCTGTAAAAAAAGGACTGTATATAATTGTGAGAAAATGTAAAAACCCTCAGGTAAACAAGAATGCGAAGAAGGATATATAAACCTACATAACTATGAATAAGTGAAATGATAAAGCCCATGAGCAAGATCACAAAAAAGGGGAATCGCAAAAACGAACCCCTTGAACATAAACTTGCTGTAAGACCGTATTACCCTATCTCCCCCACCCAAACCGCTCCGAATTCCTTTTCCAGAACCTCCCGGGTGTCCGGGTGGGCGGCTATGAGCAGTCCCCCGCTGGTTTGGGGGTCGCAGAGCCGGAGTTTTACCGGGTCGGGCAGGGTGCCACCTTTCGGAATCCCTGAAATCGCGGGTTTTTGTGCAGTGTCGGGCAGGGTGCCGCCTTCCGGGGTGCTGCCTCCCGGGGTGCCGGCTTGCGTGATTCCTACAGTTGCAGTCTTTGGCGCAGCATCAGGTAGTGTGGTATCTCCCGAGTTGCCGCCTTCCGGGACCCCCACGATCACGGTGTTGTCAGCGGCGGAAAAGGCCAGGCGGTGCCCGTAGCTGGCAAAATTGCGGTGGGTGCCTCCGGGGATGCAGTCCAGGGCAATGTATTTGTCAATGCCGGGAATGAGGGGCACGTCATCCACCCTAATCCGGGCGGTGCAGCCGGAGCCGTCCACCATTTCCAGGCAGTGGCCCAGCAATCCAAATCCTGTAACGTCTGTCAGGGCATGTACGCCGGGCAAAAGCGCCAGCCGGGGACCTTCTGTATTCAACCGGGTCATCAGCTGCAGGGCCAGGTCTACATGTTCTTTTTCCGCCAGACCTTTTTTAACGGCAGTTCCTACGATCCCTATACCCAGGGGTTTGGTAAGGAACAACAGGTCTCCTTTTTGAACGGTATTGTTCTTTTTTACAAGCGCGGCATCTATAATTCCCGTCACAGCCAGCCCGAAAACCGGTTCCGATATGCTGATGCTGTGTCCCCCGGCCAGCGGGATTCCCGCTGCGGTACAGACGGCCCGGGCCCCTTCCAGGACTTTTCCGGCGACAGAGACCGGCAGTTTGTCCAGCGGCCAGCCCAGTATAGCAATGGCCATCAGGGGACTCCCGCCCATGGCGTATACATCTGACAGGGCGTTGGTGGCGGCTATCCGGCCAAAATCATACGGATCGTCCACAATGGGGGTGAAGAAATCGGTGGTGCTTATGACGGCTTTTCCGTCACCTATGTCGTACACGGCCGCGTCGTCACAGGATTCGTTGCCCACCAGAAGCTGCGGGAACTCACTTATTCCTGGTCGCAGATCACCGGCACCGTTGCTCCGGGCAGTCGCACCGGCAAGCTGTTTACCTGCACCGGAACGCAGATCACCTGCACCAAGCCCCTGTGTCTGCACAGCAGCAGAAAGACTTTCCTGAATGATTTCCCGCAGTTGTGCCGGGGAGATTTTGCATCCGCATCCCGCGCCGGGGCTAAATTGTGTCAAACGTATGGACTCCATAATTCTTTTTACGTGTTTCCAATTGGTAATTGTATGCTTTGTCGTAATAGGCCAGGCAGATTTCCAGGGCCTTTCGAATGTTCCCGTTGTGACAGGCTTCTACGGCTTGTTTGCTCTTGTCGTATCCCAGCCTTTTTTGAATTTTCAGAATAGCCGATTCCAGCACGTCCGGATCAAAATTCCCGTATTCCCGCATCAGTCGTTCCACCCGCTCCTCCAGGGGAGTGTCCAGCAAGTAGAAACGAGCTTGTTGCATCTTTTCCCACAGTCCGTCGAGAAGGCTGCACCGGCCCACATTGCGGCTTTCGTCTTCCAGCCACACGGGCCGAGTGGGGTCCATGCGGGAAAATGCGTTGTAGAGCAGATTCTGGAAATGTTCGGTGGTCGGTTGCGGGGGAAGCCCCAGGTTGCCGAATGCCGAGCCTTTGTGACCCGCCAGCCCTTCCAGGTCAATGACCTGTTCCCCGGCGGCGGCCATTTGAAGCAAACGCTCCGTTTTCCCGCTGCCGGTCAATCCGCCCATCACGTTCAGGGGATGGGCCAGGTTTTCAAAAAAGCCGAGTAGGTGGTTGCGGTATGCTTTGTATCCGTTTTCCAGGGTGAAGCACCGGATGCCTACCTTTTCCATGAGCCAGGCTACCGAGGCGGATCGCATCCCGCCCCGCCAGCAATAAAGCAGTAAAGAACCTCCGGACGCAGCAGCAGAGTCCCCGGAACCCGCAGCAGAACCTCCGGAACCCGCAGCAGAACCTCCGGCGGCACCCGGCACTCCGGCAGCACCAGAACCCTCGGCAGCAGCTGGTATCTCTTCGGTAGCGGATTGCGTGCCCCCGCGGGCAATTTCAAGGCCCCGGCGGGCCATTTGTTCCAGGCGGGGGCCGGTCAGTTCCAGGCCTTTGAGCACGGCGGCGGTGCGTCCTTTTTGCACGTACAGGGTTCCCACCTCGGCACGTTCCCGGTCGTTAAAAAGGGGAAAAAGAAACGCCCCCGGCATATGAGCTTTTTCATATTCCGCGGGCGTTCTTACATCGGCAACCGGTATGGTGCGCGATTTTTCCAAAAATTCTTCAACAGAGATCGGTTCCGGCATACCGCAAAGGTATGAAAAACCCGGTTACTTTTTGCGTTCTATCAGGTAGGCAACAAGCAGTCCCAGGCCACCGAAAAGCAGCGGGCTGGCCAACATCAAAAATCCGTTGATCCCGTCATGCATGGAGCCGAATCCTGTTCCGGGATACCAGGCAGTAAGTCCCAGCCAGACTACCAGCAGTCCAATTCCCAAACCAATCAGCAAGCAGGCAGGCCTCAGGATCCCGCGGGGATCTTTTTTCAGGCTTACTTCCCAATTGGGATTGATTTCTTTAAAGGCAGCCAGTGAATCCGGGCTCATGGAAGCCAGGGTTTCCAGAAAACGTGTTCTTTCTTTTTTTGTTGCAGTGCGATCCCAGATCGCATAGATAAAATAAAATACAGATGCAACGATCAATACAGGAGTTAATTCCATTTTTTTTCTAATTTAGCGTTCAACATTTATAAACTTCATCTCTTTGACGTAACATTCCTTTTTTGGTTACACCCCTTGTAACTTTTTTGTCCAGTTTGCGTCAAAAAGACAAAGCAGGCCGGCGATTTGACACAGGATATACCTAACATACAAAAAACCCTGAGCGGAGATACTCGTGCCTACGGTGCTTTGGTGGATAAATACCAAAGCCTGATTTTTGTGTTGGTGAGGGGAATATGCAAAACAACGGCAGATGCGCAGGAAGTTACACAGGATGTTTTTTTGAAAGCTTATGAACAATTGCATACGTTTAAAGGAACGGCTTCTTTCAGGACCTGGCTGTACCGGATTGCATACAACACGGCCATAAGCCATGTCAGGAAAACAAAAAGCCGTGGGAAAGCAGGAGACGCTTACATGCAGGAGGTAATGCACACCGGGAGCCCACTGGAGGAAGAGCGCGATACGGAACGCGAAGCACAATACGAAACATTAAGGCAGCTGGTAGATGAACTGCCGCCTTCCGATAGAATGCTTATAGAGTTGTATTATTATAAAGAAATGAAAATGGACGAAGTGGCTTATATCTGCGGTTTGACGCAATCCAATGCTAAAGTGCGCATCTTCAGGATTCGTCAGAAATTGCAGGAGGCCATGAGTCCATCGTAACGCAGAAGGACAATATAAGGAGAATGAACATGGATACATTAAGGGATTTCTTTGAAGACAAACGCCGGGAAACGGAACAGGAAGCCGTCCTGATTCCGCCTATGGGAGCCCAACTGGCTGCCATGATAGAGACCCGGCAGATTGCCCGTCGCAAACACGATCTCTATTGGTGGATTGCCGGTGGGTTGGTATTCGTTCTGGGCGCAATAGGTGCCGGTCTGTATTTCCGCACGTACGTGGCTGCTTTTTTCGAACGCATAGCTGAAATAGTTGTTCAGATAATAGGAAATATTACTGATTACCTTAAAATTACGGGAACATCACTCGCAGCCGGCTTGTCCGGGGCTCGGGAAACCGCTGGTAGCGGATTTATAGAAAAGGCCACCGCAGAAGTTTCCGGGTGGCCCGTTCAGGTATGGTATGTGGTATTTTTGGTGGGAGGCGTTGCCCTGCTCCTGGGAGTGGACCGCCTGGTACGCCACCGTAAACCCGCTTAATCGTTATACATCTGGGGAATGTCTACCGTATTTTCGTAATCACCCAGCAAATAGCGCGAATAGTAATCGGCCATTCTCCAGAAAAAATATTCTGTCATATCGCCAAATCCGTGCCGTTGTCCCGGCAGGATCAACATATCAAAACGTTTGTTGGCGCGGATCAGAGCATTGACCACTCTCAGGGTATTTCCCGGATGCACATTGTTGTCAATGTCCCCGTGGATCAGCAACAGCCTGCCGGAAAGGTTTTTGGCCAGTTCGGAATTGGTGTTAATGTTGTAGGTGAAGGTTGTGTCTCCTTTTGCGGTAATTTCTTCCAAAACCCCGTGGTGTTTTTCACTCCACCAACGGTTGTAAATGTTGTTTTCGTGGTTCCCGGCGCAGGAAACGGCCACTTTAAAGAATTGGGGGTATTGCAGAATGGCTGCCGTAGACATGAAGCCTCCGCCTGAATGTCCGTGGATCCCCACCCGGGAAACATCTATGAAAGAATGGCGGGATGCCAGTTGTTCAATGGCGTATTTTTGATCTTCCAGCCCGTAATCGCGTAAATTCCCATAACCGAAGTTGTGGTACCATTTTGACCGGTTGGGGTGACCGCCCCGGTTTCCTACGGTGATAACAATGAATCCCATTTGTGCCAGCCGGTCCAACCGGTCCATACGCTGGCTCCATGCCTGTCCGGGTCCTTCAACCTGGGGGCCGGGATAAACGTACGTAATGATGGGGTATTTGCGTTCGGGATCAAAGTCAAAAGGCTTGTACATTATACCGTACAGGTCTGTAATGCCGTCAGCGGCTTTTACGGTGAAACGTTCAGGGAATTTGTACCCGGCTGCCAAAAGCAGGCTCAGGTCCGTTTCTTCAAGGATGAGGATCTTTTTCCCGGTATTGTCGTACAATTCGGACACAGGAGCCACATCTACGCGGGAACGGTTCATTACGAAATATTTCCGGGTATCACTCATGTCTGCCGTGTAATGAAATTCTCCCGGGGTGAGCAAACGTACCTGGCTGCCGTCCAGACGGGCTGCGTACAGATGTTCGTAGTACGGGTCAATTCCGTTGTCTTTTCCGCAGGCGGTAAAGTAAACGGTGCGGGCAGCTTCATCTACACCCAGGATTTGTTCTACATGCCAGGGACCTGACGTAATGGCATTAATTTCATTTCCTTTATTGTCATACAGGTACAGGTGTCCCCATCCTGTTTTTTCAGACCAGTGAATCAGTTCTTTTCCGTTGTTTGCCAGAAACAGGGGGCGTGTTTCCACGTAGGTGTTTAGGCGTTCTTCAATAACGGTCAGGGCCGTGTCTTGCGCGATTTCCGCCCGGCAAAGGTCTATGCGTTTCAAGTCCCGGCTGGTACGGTAAAAATAGAATCCGGTATTGTCTCCCTGCCATTCCCAGCTGCGGTATTCATCGGACATTTTCCGTTTTTCCATGGGTTTGTAACTCAATTCCAGGGTCTGGTCTTTAAAGGCTGCTGTCTCTATGGTTTTCCATGTTTTGTCTTCCATATTGAAGACCACCAGGGAATACTGGGGCATGTTCTTTTCTCCCGGCATTTCGTATTTGTAGCGTTCCAGTTTGGGGCGCGGCTGGGCAAGAACATCCACCACAAAAAGGTCCTGCACTTTCGTTTCATCGGAGCGGATCATGGCAAAATGTTTTGAATCCGGGCTCCAGATCAAACTACGCACGCCGGTGCGTTTGTTCAACTCGGTAGAATCGGCATAAAAATCCTGTGATCCCGATCCAAAGGCAAAATCGCGGGTTCCTTCCGTGGTCAGCTGATGTTCCACAATGGTGGAGTCTTTATCGTCTTTGCGGGCTTTTTCAAAGTTTTCCCAATCCATCCAGTAAAGATTGAAATTGCGGGAAAAGACAACGTATTCTTTATTGGGGGAAATGTTGGCCCAACGGGGGACAGGATCTTCTTTTTCCTTATCTTCCAACCAGGTGAGGGTGCGGGTATTCCAGCTATATTCAAAGAAGAACAGACGGGGTTCCTTGCCGTTCTTTTTGCCCGGCTTTTCGTCTTTTTTCTCTTCGCTGTCTTTTTTCTTTTTTTCTACCATCTCTGTGCCCTGGATGTAGAAAGTAAAAGTTTGGTCGTCTTTTAGTTCCAGATCTTTCAGGGGCAAATTCTGTGCGTCAAAGGGATCTTTTACAATGCGGGTGAGTTCAGCCGCCAGCTTGTCCCGGTCAAAGAGTTCCGTACGGGTTCCCTTTCCGGGATCGGTAACATACCAGTTTTTGCCTTGTGGTGTTTTGTATTCATACCAGAAGAGGTCCGAGTTTTTAAACCAATTGGGACGAACACCGGTGGAAAACACTATTTTGTTGATTTTTTTTGCGGAAAAACGTGAAGCCAGTTCGTAATTGGCTTTTTCACGTGTCAGGCCTTTCAGGGGTTGTGCCTGGAGCGATATACCGGCAAGAACAACCAGCCCAGATAGCAACATCCTTTTCATTATCATAGATTTAGGTTTTTTAAGGTTTATATTTTAATGATGATTTTTCTTTTATACAGGGCGATGGCCATGAGCGTAAAAAGGGCCACGTAGATAATGGCGTAGACCAGGGAGCCTGCCGGCGTATCTCCCAAAACGGGAACGCAAACGTTGTGATACAGCCAGCCAAGGGGAGTTGCCGTTCCTCCCGAAGCCGTTTGCCAGTGAACGAGCCGTCCAAAGACTTTTGCAAAAAGGCCGGACATCACAAAGGCGAACAACGGGTTAAGCCCCAGGGCTTTAAAAGGCATGAACCATTTCTCTTTTTGTTTAATGTCTATCAGGTAAACAAAGAATCCCAGCATCAACAGGGTCCATCCTCCGGCGTAGAGCACATAAGAAGCGGTCCAGAGCGGTTTGCTTATGGGCAGCCAAATGCTCCAGATCATGGCAGCCCCCAGGCTGACCAGGCCCCAGGTAAAGAGGCTTCCGACCGCTTCAATTTTTTCTGTGTTTTTACGGATACAAATCCCGGCCAGGTATCCCATCAGGACAGTCCCGGCTCCGGAAAGCATTCCCAAGACACCTTCGGGATCAAAAGGCAAGCCGTAGCCCCTGTAGAGATGGTCCGGACCAACCAGGAACAAGTCCATAACCCGGGCAAAGTTCGTTTCCCTTGAATACGGATCGTCTCCTCCGAAAAAGTAAAGCAAACCCCAATGAAGCAATAAAACCAAACCGAAAGCCCATACAATGCGACGTGGTTTTTTAAGCCAGAGGGCCAGGGTTCCGCCCAGGGCATAAGCCATGGCAATACGCTGCAGTACCCCGAATATGCGCAAATGAGAATAGTAAGAGCCCAGGTTTTCCCAGAACGTTAAACCGGGATCCGGTTTTACAAGGAAAAAGGGAAAAGCGTTCAACAGCAGGCCTACCAAAAAGATAAGTACGGCCCTTTTATACAATTTGGCATATCCGCTTCCCATGGAAACAGTCCCGTCCAGATACCGTGCAAAGGAAAACGCCATGGCCGTTCCCACAATGAACAGAAAGAAAGGGAATACCAGGTCGGTAGGCGTACAGCCAAACCATTCGGCGTGACGCAACGGGGGGTATATCTTGCTCCAGGTTCCCGGGTTGTTGACCAGGATCATGCCGGCAATGGTCATCCCGCGTAAAACGTCCAATGCCACGTACCTGTTTTTTGTTGTAACCGAAGACATTTATCAGATAGTTTTTACAAATATACATTATTTGAAAGAAGCCAGGAAAACCGTACTCAATGCGGCGGTTTCCGTTCTTAGCACCGATTCTCCCAGGTCAACGGGTGTACAACCGGCATCTATGGCTGCCTGAATTTCCTGAGGGGAAAAATCTCCCTCGGGCCCTATCAGGAAAAGGATCCTGTTCCCCGTTGTTTGTATCCATTCCTTTACGGGAATGCGTTTTTGATCGGTCCAGACACAGGCAATAGCCGCCGATGTGTCATCCAAAACCCCGGATTCCAAGAACCCGGCAAACGAAACCGCCCGGTTAATAACGGGCATCTGGGCACGTTTGCATTGCTTCATGGCGGAAATGGCTATGCGTTCGGAGCGTTCTGTTTTGCAGTGTTTCCGTTCAGACCGTTCACAGATCAGCGGTGTAATTTCGTCTATCCCCACTTCGGTCGCTTTTTCCACAAACCATTCAAAACGTTCCATGTTTTTGGGCGTGGCCACGGCTACATGCAAATGATAGGGTCTGGCACCGTAATTATCCTTCCTGTCTGTAATCCGAATGCGACATCCCCGGGGATCCGGGTTCGTGATCTTCCCTGTACACAGGGTCCCTTTTCCGTCAGCCAGGAAAACGGTGTCGGATGCCTGAAGTCGTAGAACCCGTGTACAATGCACGCTTTCCTGCGGGGAAAGGATATGCTCGGGCATTTGGATATCAGGTGCGTAAAATAAATGCATACCAACCTATAAGGTTAACCATTCTTCAGGCAAGGGAAAAGACTTCCCGGTGGATTTATCAAAAGTTGACATAACACTCCGGGAGCGGACCCGGATATTCCCCTTTTCATCTACGATCTCCTGCAGGAAATGAAGGCTGCGTTCCCCGGCTTTTTCAACGGAAGTTTCCACATACAGCTTATCTCCCAGGAAACAGGGCAACATATAATCGTACTCGGTATGAACCAGAATCAAAACGCGGGTGTCTTTAAAAAAATCGGGATGGTAGGCTGACCGGTTGATAAAAAAATCCGTACGGGCCACATCGCAATAATGCCCAAACATGACGTTGTTCACATGCCCCAACATGTCTATGTCATTGAAACGAATCTGGATGGGTGTTCTCTGCATGGTTTTATGGATTAAGGTCTTATGATTTCAACTTCGTTGTTGGTGCCCAAACGTATTATGGAAGAGGGTTGGCCGGTGGCGTTTTCTTCCATAAAACGGGGTGCAGTCCAGTCGATCTTCCGGATCAATGCCGGATCAATTTCCGAAAAACGCACCGGGGCTTTTGCCCCGCTGATATTTGCCGAGGTGGACAACAAGGGCCTCTTTAATTTTCGTATCAGTGCCCGGCACAACCGTTGGTCGGGGATCCGGATGGCTACACTCCCGTCCGGAGCGGCCACGCCCGGGGCGAGGTTCATAGCCCGCGGGTAAATGATGGTCAGCGGTTTGTCGGCAACATCCAGAAGCTCCGCGGCAATGGAAGGGATCTCTTCTACATACCGGGATACCATATTCAGGTCGGCTGCCAGGATGATGTAATTTTTCACCTCGGGCCTGTTTTTGATTTCCGTAACTTTCTGAACGGCTTTTTCATTGCAGGCATCACAGCCGATACCCCATATTGTATCTGTAGGATACAGAATGGTCCCGCCGGCGCGAAGTATTTCACCGGCCTGTTCCACGTGTGGATATATGTCGCGGTTGTCTTTCATACTGTCAATAATAAAGTCTGTTTCTTTTTTTCCAGTACCGTATCAGGAAAAAGCCGAAGATCATACCGCCCAAATGAGCAAAATGGGCAATGTTTCCACCGCCTACAAGGCCCAGTATCAGTTCGATAACGGCAAATATAATTACAAAATACTTGGCTTTCAGAGCTATCGGTAAAAAGATAATCCGTAATTCATTGTTGGGGAACAACATTCCGTAAGCCAGCAAAATGCCGTATACGGCCCCGGAGGCACCTACGGTTGGTGTATTCATCAGGATCCTGTAACGGGACAACGCGTTGATGGCATCGGGCCCGTTTTCATTAATGGCGTTGAATAGTGATGAGGCCTCAATCCATTGTACCCCCATATGCAAGGCGGCGGCACCAAGTCCTGTTACCAGGTAATACAGCAGGAATTTTTTGGGGCCCCAGAGCTGTTCCAGAACCGATCCAAACATCCAGAGAGCATACATGTTGAATAATAAATGCCCGAAATTGCCGTGCATGAAAATATGGGTCAGGATCTGCCAGGGTTTGAAAAAAGCAGAAGCCGGGTAAAACAGTGCAAAATGTTCTATCATGAATTCCCTGTTGATCATGGTCAGGATCAACATGAATGCATTGATGATGATAATGTTCTTGATTACAAGAGGTATGCTGGCGAAAAAACCGCCCCGGTTGTACTGGTACATAATTTAGCTAAAATATTTATCAATTTGTTCTATGGGGATTATGGCCGTACAGGCCCTCCCGTCAGGTGTATTGTCCGGCTGGCTGCAGGCAAACAGCCTGTCAATAAGCGTCCGGTTTGCTGTTTGGTTGTCTTCCTTTTCCGATGCGGCCATCCTCCTGGCCAGCATAGCAGCCAGTCGTTCTCCGTAACGGATGTGTGTGTCTTCTTCCTCTGTTTCCGAGAGGATCTCATGAACCGAGGCGATCACGGATTGTGCGTCTACCGGATGTTCGGGAGGTACAGCGGTTATGTTTTCATGATCGTCTGTCTGAAAGCCCATCTGATGGAGGCGTTTGCGGTTTTGTTCCAGGAGCAGGGACTGGGAAGGCTGCAAGTTTAGTGCCACGGGAAAATAGAGCTTTTCCGGAACGGGCTTCCTGTCAACAAATTTAGGCAGCAGTTCTTCATAAAAGATCCGTTCCAGCGCCCGTTGCCTGTGGACGATCAATAGTCCCGAGGCTACCGGGGTGACCAGGTACTTCTTACGTAACGGGAATAAGGGTGTTTCATATGTCTGTACCGGTTGTTTTCCAAATACAGGCAGCGATTCGTGTGCGGTGTTTTCGCGAAAAGGATCAAAAAGCGGGTCGTATTTTAATTTGGGTTGAGGTATATGTTCACCGGGAGCGGGAGGGACGGGAATGTGATGCTGCATAGCGCCCGTTTCAAAATCTATGCTGGGTCCCAGTGCGAACTTTCCTACCGATTCGCGGATCACAGCCTGAAGCATCTGGAAGATCACCGATTCATCTTCAAATTTTACTTCGGTCTTAGAGGGATGGATATTTACATCTATAATAGAGGGATCTGCTTCCAGGTAAATAAAATACGTGGGGACTCTGTCTTCAGGTAACAATTTGCCGTAGGCATTTACGACGGCTTTATGCAGGTAAGGACTTTTAAAATACCTTCCGTTGACAAACAGGTAACGGTGTCCCCCTTTTTTGTATGAATCGCGGGGCCGGCTGACGTATCCCTTTATACGCACCAGCGAAGTGTCTACATTTATATCCAGCAATTGCGCATTCAGTTCTTTACCCATTGTCCCCACAATACGTGAACGGAGTGTGTCGCTTGCAGGCAGGTGATAGACCGTATTTTCGTTATGGGTGAGGGTGAACGTTTTTTCCGGATGGCACAACACAACCCGGTGAAATTCTTCCATTATGTGCCGTAATTCCACTGCCTGTGATTTCAGGAAACGGCGGCGTGCCGGCACATTGTAAAAAAGATTCCTTACACACAGATCGGACCCGGGGGTACAAGCAATTTCTTCCTGTGAAGTTACTGCCGATCCGGCTATGGTGATCTGCGTGCCCATTTCGTCTTCTTCCCTACGGGTACGCAAACGTACGTGGGCAATGGATGCTATGGATGCCAGGGCTTCTCCCCGGAATCCGAAAGTCTGAACTTTTTGCAGGTCTTCTACACCCCTGATTTTGGATGTGGCATGGCGTTCAAAGGCCAGCAAGGCATCTTCAGGGCTCATACCGCACCCGTTATCGGTTACCTGCATAAGGGTGGCTCCTCCGTCGGTCAGCACCACGTCAATCCTGCCGGCTCCGGAATCGACGGCGTTTTCCATCAATTCCTTAATGACCGAAGCCGGCCGCTGGATCACTTCTCCGGCAGCTATCTGGCTGGCAATATGTGGAGGAAGCACGTGGATCATCAGAATATTTTAAATAAATAGCTGAAGGCCTGGGTAAAGTATAGGGCCATTACCATAATTATGATAAGTGAGACAATAATAATGGCGCGTATGATCCCCTGACGTGCCGGATAGCGGCGTTCTACTTCGTGGCGATTCTGGAACGAACCTTTTATGGATCCTCCGGGAACGTAAGGCTTGTCTTCATTCCGTTTTTCGGCAGCCACTTTTTCCCTGGATTGTTTGATCCGTTCTTCAAAAGCTTCCTTTTCCGGGTTCCAGTACCGGGGCCTGTAATTGAAAACCCGGTGTTGAGGGGTACGAAAAAAAGATATTCTAAATGCCATAACAGTAATTTTTTATAAAGGCAGATCTAATACAACCCGCTCTTCTTCAGTTTTTTCCACGGCCTTTCCTTTGGTGATGCCGTTGATTATCATCATGCCCAGGCCGTCCGGATCCTGTTGCTTGTTGAGTATGGTTTCAAGACGGGCGTTAGCTGTAAATCGTGTATGGATCTGCTTGTTTTTTTCCGAGTATGAAATAAAAAGGGCAATGCCTCCGGTTTCCCGGAGGATTTCCCTGCGGCTGACGGTTTGGGGACTATTGTCCGTTCCCATGCAAAGTTGCATGGTTTCTTCAACCAGGTGGATGACAGCATCCCGCTGCGCGGGTCCCAGGAAATGTTTTTCACAAAATTGTATGATCTCCGTTGTCAGTGCATAAATGTCGTAATGCTCGTAATCTTCTATGAACCACTCCAGGTTCCGGATACGGTTTATGAAAGTGCGCGTGGCTTCCTTTTGGGGATGATCAAAGATCTGTGAGGGAGATCCTTCTTCGTAAATGATTCCTTCATCCATATAGAAAACACGCGAAGAAACATCCCTGGCAAATTGCATTTCGTGGGTAACGATGATCATGGTCATCCCGGTTCCGGCCAGGCGGCGGATCACCCCAAGAACTTCGCTGACCATCGTTGGATCCAGGGCCGAGGTGGGCTCGTCAAAAAGAATGATGTCCGGGTTCATGGCCAGGCAACGGGCAATGGCTACACGTTGTTTCTGCCCTCCGGACAACTCGGCAGGGTAGGCTTTTTCCTTGGCTGCCAGGCCAACCAGATGCAGCAGTTCGCGCGCCTTTGATTGGGCAAGGACTGGTGTTTTATGAAGGAGTTTGACAGGGGCAAGGGTCAGGTTTTCCAGCACATTCAGGTGCAAAAAAAGATTGAAATCCTGGAAGACCATACCCATTTTTTGCCTTAACAGCGAGACGTTTGCGTTCGGGGCGGTGATTTCCTGTCCGTCAATGAAAATGCGGCCCCCGGTAGGAGGGTCCAGGAGGTTCAGGCAACGCAGGAAGGTGCTTTTTCCGGTTCCCGAAGGACCAATGACCGAGATCACCTCGCCCCGGTTTATGTGGGCGTTTACGTCCCGGAGCACTTCAAGGTCTCCGAATTTTTTGGAGAGGTGTTCTACTCTGATCATACGGATTGGTCTTTAAAGATTTGGGATATGTAGTCATCTGCCGCTTTCGGGAAATGAATATGCTCCAGGTGGTGAATCTTAGTGGCCAGGGTTTCCGGGGATTCGGAAGGATCAACGGTGCATTTGGCCTGGAATATGATCTGACCGTGATCGTAAATGCGATCCACAATGTGAATGGTTATCCCGGATTCTTTTTCCCCGTTTTGCAATACGGCCTTGTGAACGCGTTCTCCGTACATCCCGGGACCGCCGTATTTGGGGAGCAGTGCAGGATGAATGTTCAGGATCTTGCCCGGCCATTGGCGGACCATGTGTTCGGGAATCTTCCACAGGAATCCGGCCAGTATGATGAAATCAATTTTATGGTTTTGCAGGGTGGAGGAAAGGCTGTTTTCGTGATCGGGATTTTCCAGTTCTTCCCTGGAAAAGATAATGGACGGGATGTCAAGCTGCCGCGCACGTTCCAGTACGTATGCACCGGGTTTATTACACAAAAGCAGCACAACCTTACCACAGGTCAGGTTGCGGATGAGATTTTCTGCGTTGGTTCCGTTGCCAGATGCAAATACGGCAATTCTTGTCATAACTTACAAAGGTATGGAAAAATCGTTATTTTTGTGATATGATGAAAAACGGAACGAAATCTGATAGCCGTCAACGTGTTGACGGGGGCGCATTTCCCCGTATAGGGAACGGATTTGACGTACATGCCCTTGCCCCGGGCCTGCCATTCTTTCTGGGCGGCGTACAGCTGGATCATTCAAAAGGCTGTATAGCACATTCTGACGGCGATTGCCTTATTCATGCCGTGTGCGATGCCATGCTGGGCGCAATGGCATTAGGGGATATTGGTACTCACTTTCCTGACAGTTCTGAAGAATTCAGGGGAATTGACAGCAAGATCCTTCTGAAGAGAACGTACGACATGATCCGGGCTGCAGGATACAGGCCCGGAAACGTGGATTGCACGGTTTGTCTGCAGGAACCTAAGATAGGGCATCTGATTCCCGGTATGCGTGACGTTCTTGCCAGGATCCTTGAAATACCGGTCGGGTGTGTATCGGTGAAAGCTACTACAACCGAAAAACTGGGATTTGTGGGCAGGAAAGAGGGGGTGGCCGTTTATGCTACAGTGCTTCTGTGGCCGGCAGACTAAATCAGGATTCACGTTTGTGTGTTTCAAAATAATTCTTACTTTTGCAGCTCCGTAGCGGCGAGGTAGCTCAGTTGGTTAGAGCGCATGATTCATAATCATGAGGTCACGAGTTCAATTCTCGTCCTCGCTACACAGAAATTTCACCTGCATTTTGTTGCGGGTGATTTTTTTTAGGTGGAACCTCCTGCGCCAAATTCCGAAGGCGAATTTCTTAATTATAAGTAAGTCAGGGGTTTAAGAATATGGTTTGATCCAAATGGCGCAGGAGGTTCCACCTAATGCGCCAAATTCCTATATTTACAGTAGAATGAATTTTGATGTACATATTTTCGGTGAAGGTTTTCACCGGTTTGTGCAGCAGGAAATGGACTTGTTTACAGTACCTCTTGGTGTCCTGTTTCATGTATTGGCTTTCCTGATATTGCTGCTGGTTATTATTTACGGAAACAGGGTGAGGAGACTGTTTACCGTATACTTTACCCTTAACTGGCTGTTCTTGTTTGGGTACTGGGGCGTATACGCAATCATATACTGGGCCCGGATTGGTCCGGTTTACCTGGCAACATTCGCAATGACCCCCATCCTGCTGGGATTGATTGCGGCTGAGTGGATACGGGAAGTCTTTCATCCCCGCATTGATCTTGATCTCAGAAAAATTCCTTTATGGAGGTATTGGATTCTGCTCATAATGGTATGGGGTTTCTGGTATCCCACATATCATTTTGCAGATGGTTTTGTTTTTCAGGGCAGGGATCTGTTGTTTTCCAATTTTGGCCTGATGCCCTGTCCAACCACTATGGTGGTGCTGGGTTTGTTTACCATGAAATATCCGACAGGGAACAGACGTTTGTTTAATCTTTTAACGACATTTTCATTGGTCATTGGTCTGCCCACAGTTGCCACCGGCTGGATTCCGGACATTCCCCTTATAGCAATAGGTGTG
Source organism: uncultured Muribaculaceae bacterium (assembly GCA_964542305.1). Taxonomy (GTDB): domain Bacteria; phylum Bacteroidota; class Bacteroidia; order Bacteroidales; family UBA932; genus DMER64. Next base: position 29,133 of record CAZITX010000020.1, read on the forward strand.
TATGGATTGATTATGATTGTATTTTTTGGCAGAAGGAGAAGCTTGTAGATTTAAAGTAAAAGTTTATATTTGTAATGTAAATTTAAAGTATAGATTTATGTTTACAAGGATATTAAAATTACAGGAAACTTCTTCTGAAAGCGTTTTTCTTTGGGGAGCAAGGCAAACGGGAAAGAGCACTTTGTTAAAAATGCTTTTTCCGGATGCTCTGATTATTGATTTGCTAAAATCGGATATATATGCCAAATACCAAAGAAGGCCGGCCCTGTTAAGGGAAGAACTTATGATGACCGCAGACGGCTCGGGACCGGTGATCATAGACGAAATACAAAAGATTCCCTCGCTTCTTGATGAGGTCCACTGGTTAATGGTTAATAAAAACCTTCGGTTTATTATGAGTGGATCGAGTGCCCGCAAGCTCAGGCGTTCAGGGGCCAATTTGCTGGGAGGGAGGGCAATAAGAACTTTTTTATATCCGTTTGTAAGTGCAGAGATCCCGGATTTTGATCTGTTCAAGGCCTGCAAGAACGGGATGATCCCCCGGCATTATCTTGTTGAAAATCCTGAACGGAGGCTGCAGGCTAATATAGGGGATTACCTGCAGGAAGAGATCAAAGAAGAAGCACTGGTTCGGAAATTGAGTGTTTTTACCCGGTTTTTAGAGGTGGCTGCTTTTTGTTCCGGCGAGGTCTTGAATTATACAAAGATCGCAACCGATTGCGGGGTAAGCTCCGTAACCGTTAAGGAATATTTTTCCATTCTGGAAGAAACCCTGATCGGATATATTGTTCCGGCTTACCGGCAACAAAAAAAACGCAGACTGGTGCAGGCTTCAAAATTTTATTTTTTTGACGTGGGTATTTACAACCATCTGCGTCATCAACACAAGCCTTTGCCCGGAACGGCAGAATTCGGGAAATCCTTTGAACACTTCATTATTCAAGAACTGAAAGCTTGGTTGGATTATTCAGGAAGCGGGGAAGAACTTACTTACTGGAAAACGGCTACAGGTCTTGAAGTTGATGCTGTTGTGGGAGATGCCAGGATTGCCGTAGAAATCAAGGCAACCAGGAATATTTCTTATACAGAAACAAAAGGATTACGCGCCTTCAAGGAAGAACATCCGGGAGCAGCACTAATCGCCGTCACTCTTGATGACAGACCACGAAAAGTGGGGCCTGTGGAAGTGTTTCCGGCAACTGATTTTTTGCAGAGGCTTTGGACAAAACGTCTTTAACAAAAGCTTGTTTCCGGGATCAGTCAATATCACCAATCATGTTATCCAGCAGATCTTCCACGTGTTCCCGGCTTTCATCCATGTCTGCTCTCCAACCGCCTTCAAAATCCTCGTCATCCGATTTATAAATGGTTTCTCCGTCGCGGTTTTCAATTACGTAATAATGATTGACATCATCATCGTCGTATTTCGCCACATAATACAGAATGATCTCGGCCTCGTATTCCGTATCCACCAGTTTCCAGAACTTGCTATGGTCTTTAACAAGCATTTCGCGGGTGTTAATGCAGCCCATTATTTGCCAGCGTGTGTCCCCATACATAAGAGGTACATAGACTTTTGCTCCTTTTTCCAGTAGTTTTTCCGGATCCCTGCGGGAAATACGTTGCAGGTATTCGTCGTAGACATCGTGGGCTTTTTTGTTGTACTTGTAGTATACAACTTTCCCGTCGTATTCCAGGAATTCCACATCGCTGACAGGAATGGTCTTCCTCACACCGTACGAATTCTCGTATTCAATGGCTGTTGAGGTAACATCCATAACAGTAATGTATTCCCCCTGCCTCCCGATAACCTTCAGGTAATCAAAATTGGTTTGTGCAGACAATAAGAGCGGGGATAAGCATAAAAAGCAGAAAATCAGCGTCTTATTCATAACTTATATTTTTTAGTATATTGTAAATATACAGAATTTTAAGGTAGCGCTCTCCATTTTTTATATATTTGTTCATGCTTTTTTCAGAACTCATCAAACAACGCCGGAGCGTACGCAGTTATAAGGACCAGCCGGTTGAAAAAGAAAAGATTATACAATGCCTGGAAGCTGCCCGGATGGCTCCCTCGGCCAACAATTCGCAACCCTGGACTTTTCTGGTGGTGGACAACGGTGAATTGAAAAACCGTGTAGCGGAAGCTACGGTCACACTCGGCTTTAATAAATTTACGCGTGAAGCCCCGGTTTTAATTGTCGTAATAAGGGAGAGGGCTAACCTGTTTACTGCACTGGGAGGTTGGATGCAACACACTGAATTTTCCGGCTATGACGTTGGAATTGCGGTTAGTCATTTTTGCCTTCAGGCGGCAGAACTGGGCTTAGGAACCTGTATCATAGGGTTATTTGACCAAAAAAAAATCAAGGAACATCTGAAAATAGATACAAAAAAGGAAATTGCGCTAGTTCTGTCTTTGGGTTACACAGATGCCCCGATCCGCGAGAAAAAGCGTAAGCCTTTGGATGCTATGAGCCGTTGGTATACAGTATAAATTTGGCGCAGACAAACTCAATTTGTGGCGCAATCAAACTCCATTTGAATGAAATCCAGAGATTATTACCTGAGTCTTCTTAAAAGTTACATTGTAAATCCCAAAATGATTGCTCACAGCCTGGCTTCAGAGGCCGTGATGAAGGCGCTGGCCAGGAGGTTTGGGGAAAATGAAGATGTCTGGGGGATGGCCGGGCTGCTGCATGATATTGATGTGGAGCTGACCGGTGCGGATCCGTTGCGGCACGGGCCGGAAGGAGCCGCCATACTGCAGCAGGAGGATCTGCCGCAAGAGGTGCTGGATGCCATTGGCATGCACAACGAAAAGGCGACCGGGGATAAGAAGCGTACCACATTGTTCCAGCATGCTTTGGCAGCCGGGGAAACCATTACCGGTTTGATTTTTGCCGTTGCATTGGTATATCCGGACAAAAAGATTTCCAGTGTGAAGACAAAGTCCGTAACCAAGCGCATGAAAGAAAAAGCATTTGCTGCTTCCGTTAACAGGGAAGCCATCATGGAATGTGAAACCATAGGAATCCCGCTAAACGAGTTCACTCAGCTGGCCCTGGAAGCTTTGGCTCCCATAGAAGAAGAATTGGGGTTTTAGCAGGTGTTAAAAAATCAGAAGCGCTAACGCGTAGATCACCGCTCCAATAATCATGAACGGCAGGGAATATTTCAGTATTTGCCCGGCTTTCAACCCGGCTATGCCCAATAAGGGGAGTGCCCAGAACGGTTGCAACATATTGCTCAGCTGGTCCCCGTAGGCCAGGGCCATGACTTCTTTCGCATAATTGACCCCTACCAGGCCGGCTGCCTCCATCAGAACAGGCCCCTGAACGGCCCATTGCCCGCCGCCGCTGGGTACGAACAAATTGACAAGGGCTGCACTCAAAAACGAAAACAAAGGAAGGCTTTGGGGTGTGGATACGGAAACAAACCAGTTGGTAATGACTACCAGCAGTCCCGAATATTTCATAATCCCCATGATGCCGGCATAAAGCGGGAACTGGATGATGATGCCGGTGGTACTTTGCACGGCTTTTGCTGCCGTTTTCCCCAGTGCATCGGAATTGGGAAAGGCCATAAGGACAAGGGAAAAAAGTATAATGTTGACCTGGTTCAATCCCAGGGTGCTGTCGTTACGGGTAAATGTATATATGAAAAAACCCGCCAGCAGCAAAATCCCGAAAACAGGCAAAATCCGAGAATGCCGGTAGGGTGTTTTTTCAAAGGGTTCCGTATAAGGAGCCGGGCGGGTAACGGGAACTGCGCCTCCGTTTTTTCGTGCGAAGATACCGGATGCTAGTGGAATAAACACCAGAAGAGCCGCTGTTACTGCCATATTCATGGGAGAAAAGATGGTTTCCCGTAGCGGGATGATTCCGGTTTTTGAGATCAGGAAGTGACCGGCATCGGCAACGGAAAGGGGGGCGGAACCCGACAAACCGCCGTGCCAGACCATCATGCAGATATATGCCGAGGCTCCCAGGAGCGGGTAATTAATTGCACATTTGGAGCGCGCGGCCTGCTCGGCAATCTTTTTCACCAGAATCGCTCCGAAAACCAGGGCAAGTCCCCAGTTGAGCCATCCCAGCACGATGGCGATCAGCGTCAGGATAACCGTGCCGCGCACCGGCTGCCGGCTCAGGGTGCTCAACCGGGAAGACAACCGGTCAAGGAGCGGAGAAAGTGCCAGCATATAACCCAGCAACAGGATCAGGACCATTTGCATGGAAAAAGCCAGCAATTCCCAAAACCCTTCTGTCCAGTAAACCAGCACATCGGCAATTCCCGGTAACCCGGAACGTACCTCCGTACCGAAAAAGAATGCTAAAATAAGTGTGATCCCGGTAAGGCCAAGTGCCAGGAACAAGGGATCGGGAATAATAAATCGTAATTTTTTCATAAAAAACAAAGGCGGTGGCCTGGAAAGCGAACATAAAGGAACAATTTTTTTTGCACAATTAAAAAAGTTACTATATTTGGATAAAATTACGAAAAGCGTAACATGAGTATTTAAAAGTAACATTCATGAAAAAACCGGTCAAAAAAACCACACAAGCCAGGCTGGCAGAAGCCGGTCGCAGCCTGTTCTGGAAATTCGGGTTCACGAAAGTGACTGTTGAGGAGATTTGTCAAAGTGCCGGAGTTAGTAAAATGACATTTTATCGGTATTTTGAGAACAAAACAGTTTTGGCCAAACACATACTTGACAATGCCGCCGCTGAAGGTATGGAGCGGTTCAGAAGTATTATGAACGCAGAGGTTCCGGCAGAAGAAAAAATGCGTCGGATGATACTGATGAAAATGGAAGGAACTGCCGATATCAGCCGGGAGTTCATAGAAGATATTTACAGCCGGGAAGGATCACAATTACAGGAATATATGATGGAACTTTCCGGCAAGACCGGGATCCTGATCATGGAGGCATTCCGGGAGGCCCAGGAAAAAGGGTTTTTCCGCAAAGATTTTAAACCGGAAATGCTTCTTGCCATGAGTATGAAAATGATAGACCTGCTTACAGATAAACGTTTGTCCGCTCTTTATCCGAATGTAAATGAAATGATAGGTGATATAACACGTATTATTACTTGCGGTGTAAGTGCCGGAACAAAACCTTAAGGATCGTGAAAATTTTTGTTCTTATCTGGATTGTTGCCGTACCGGTCTTCTTGCCGGTTAGTCCCGCCTTTTCTCAGATCCGGCAGGATACGATCCCGGCGGAGATCACTTTAAAAGGGCAATGGAGCGGATGGACTACTGCCGGGTGGAAATCTGTGGCACCGGGAATGCGTTACATCCCGCAGATAAATTTCCAGATGGGCCGTACAACGGGTCCCCGGGCGTTCCGGTTTGAAGCTGAAATGGCGGGAAACCTCTATGCCCATTATTTATGGGAACCGGGTACTTCGCAATGGGAAGCGGAAAGCCGTCTGTACAGGGGATAGGTAAAAATTGCCGGACCCCGTTCCGAATTGCGTGTGGGATTGCAAAAGATCAATTTCGGGTCTGCCTTGATGCTTCGTCCGCTGATGTGGTTTGATACCATGGATCCCAGGGACCCGCTACAAATGACGGAAGGTGTCCTGGGAGCCCTGGGACGGTATTACTTTGACAACAATATCAATATTTGGGTGTGGGGTCTGCTGGGTAACGACCGCCAACGCCCCTGGGACATAGGTTTGTCAGATGAACACGTACCCGAGTTTGGGGCACGTCTGCAAATCCCCGCGGGGAGCGGGTCTGCGGCCGTCACTTACCACCGCAGGAAAACAGAGATGCAAAGTTTGTACGAAAACCGCTACGGCGTGGATCTGCGCTTTGATTACGTGATAGGATTCTGGGCCGAGGCCTCCTGGATCAACAAAAGGGGAGCGGCGGGAGACCTCACCAACCAGGAACTTTTGATGGCCGGAGCCGATTACACCTTTGGTCTGGGAAACGGTTTGCACGTTACTGCCGAGCATATGTTTACGGCGGCCGGAGAAAAGGCATTTGATATGAAGGGAGGCCGTCACCTGACGGCTTTTTGGATGGATTATCCCATAAGCCTGTGGGATCACCTGGGGTACATTTTTTATTACGACTGGAAAGGGAAAGGCGTGTACAATTTTTTGCAATGGAAACACACCCTGGCTTTCGGAGACTTGTATGTTATGGCCTTTGCCAATCCGGATGTTTCAATACTCCCAGATATGGGAGGGTCCGCAAACCGTTTACCGGGAAAGGGGATCCGCATTATGTTGGTCATCAGTCATTTGACCCGGCAAAAAACAACAAAAACAATCAATTGAAAACATATGAAAAATAATGTCATTGTAACACTTGAAGGGGTAACCAAAAAATTCCCGTCCGGGAAAGGCTTGTTTACTGCCCTTCGTGATATCAACCTCACCTTCGGAAAAGGAGAATTTTCAGGAATCGTGGGTCCCAGCGGGTCGGGCAAGACAACGCTGCTAAATATTATCGGATCCCTGGATACTCCTTCCGAAGGCACGGCTACCGTTTTGGGAAAAAGGATAAGTGATCTTTCTCAAAAACAGGCAGCGTTGCTGCGTAATAAAGGAATAGGATTTATATTCCAGACGTACAACCTGTTGCCTGTCTACTCGGTATACGAAAACGTGGAATTTGCATTGCTGCTGCAAAAGATAAATACAGCAGAAAGAAAAAAACAGGTCATGGAATCGTTGGAATGGGTGGGGTTGGCCGACCGCGCCCATGCCAGGCCTTCTACGCTTTCGGGTGGTGAATGCCAGCGGGTGGCCATTGCCCGGGCCATGGTGAAAAAGCCGGCACTTGTTCTGGCCGATGAGCCTTCTGCCAATCTTGACTCGGACAATTCACATCACATTGTAAAAACCATGAAAAAGTTGAACCGGGAACTGGGAACCACTTTTTTATTTTCCACTCACGATGAAAAAGTAATGCAATACCTTGAACGGATCATTTACCTGAAAGACGGGGCGGTTGACCGGGAAGAATACCCGAAGGATTCTTAAAAACATCCATTATGTTAGCATTTAAATTAGCATTCAAAAATCTGATGGGCAACGGAAAGAGAACCTGGCTCAACGTGTCGGTTCTGTCCATTGCTTTTGTCGTCATCATATTCTTCAACGGGATGCTTGACGGCTGGAATAAACAGGCAAAAACAGACACCATTGCCTGGGAGACTGCTTACGGAAGATGGAGTCATCCCCTTTACGATCCATACGATCCCTATACGTTTTCTGATTCCCACGGTGTTCCGCCGGGGGTTCTGCAAGAAGAGATCAACGCAGGACACGCAGTTCCCGTGCTCCTGACACAGGCCTCGGCATATCCCGGAGGGCGAATGATCAATATCATTTTAAAAGGCATCGATCCGGGCCAGACACTCCTGGAAATCCCTTCAGGTGTGATGGACTCACTGTCTCCGTCCATCCGTGGAGATGCCATCGGGGCAGTTATCGGGTCACGGATGTCCCTTTCCTCGGGATTGCAAACAGGGGATAGGATGATTGTACGTTGGCGTGATGTAAACGGGGTGTTTGACGCAAGGGATGTGATTATTGCGGGAATTTTCAGCACCAATGTTCCCACAGTGGATGTAAGCCAGGTCTGGATCCCACTGGAAACCTTACAGGAAATGACCGGTATGCGAGGAGAATCAACCTATGTGCTCCTGGATAAGGAATTGGCAGAAAAAACAGAGCCGGCATCCGGGGCTGCGTACGCCGGAGGTTGGCACTATACAAACCTGGACGCCCTGATGAAGGATATTGAAGCCGTAGTGGAAGCGAAGTCAGGCGGGATGATGGTCATATCCATACTTTTATTGTGCATTGCCCTGCTGGCCATATTTGACACACAGGTATTATCTGTTTTCCGCAGGCAAAAAGAGATCGGAACGTACATTGCCCTTGGGATGACCCGGGGTCGGGTGGTTACGGTTTTTACCATAGAAGGAACCATACACGCCCTGCTGGCCATATTGTTGGGCTCGCTTTGGGGAATCCCCTTGCTGGGGTGGGTACAAAAGACCGGTATCCCTATGCCGGAAATGACCGATCAGGCAGGCCTGGCCGTAGGTGACAAGATCATACCGGCTTACAGTATGGCCCTGATCCTGACTACTGTGGTGTTGGTCTTTATTACTTCTTTAATAGTAAGTTATCTTCCGGCACGCAAAATTTCAAAAATGCAACCTACTGAAGCACTAAAAGGAAAGCTGGTATGAAAAAATTTATATTCAAAGGAATCCTCAGGGACAAAGGCAGGAGCCTGCTCCCGGTCATAGTGGTGTCGTTGGGAGCCTTACTCACCGTCTTCCTGTACAGTTGGGTCACCGGGGTCCTGGGAGATTCCATAGAAATGAGCTCCAATTTTGAAGGAGGAGATGTCAAAATAATGACGAAAGCTTATGCTGCCGAGTTCAACCAGTTCCCCAATGATCTGGCTTTGTTGGATGTGGAAGAGCTCCTGAAAGAATTGGAAACGGTTTTTCCGGAAATAAACTGGGCGCCCAGGATTCGTTTTGGTGCGCTGGCCGATTTTCCTGATTCCCTTGGAGAAACCAGGGGGCAGGGACCTGTTGCCGGATGGGCAATGGATCTTTTATCTGAAAACACCCGTGAACCGGAACGTTTTAACCTGCCGGCGGCCATTATCCGGGGAAAAGTTCCACAAAAACGAGGAGAAGTTTTGTTGTCGGAAGACCTGGCGGCCCGCTTTGGTGCCAGTCCCGGAGATGCGTTTACTTTGTTCGGAACAACTATGGAAGGGGGCTTTTCATTTGTCAATTTTGTAATTGCCGGTACGGTCCGCTTTGGGACCACCGGGTTGGACCGGGGTGCTGTTCTGATGGATTTGGAAGATGCCCGTTCGGCGTTTGCCATGGAGGATGCCGCAGGGGAAATCCTTGGTTTTTTGCCGGAGATCCATTACGACGATCGCCGGGCGCATGAAACGGTGGTCCGCTTTAACGATCATTTTGGCCAATTTGCTGAAATTTCCGGTGATGATGCTGACTTTTCCCCCACAATGCTCACGTTAAGCCAACAGGAAGGAATGGCCCAGATACTGGTTTATTCCCAGGCAATCAGCGCCATGCTCATCTTTTTATTCGTGGCGGCCATGGCTATCGTTTTATGGAACGCAGGTCTGTTGGGAGGATTAAGGCGGTATACGGAATTCGGGGTCCGGATAGCACTGGGAGAATCTAAAGGCCATATTTACCGTTCCCTGATTTGGGAAGCCTTGATGATAGGAGCCCTTGGATCGGTATTGGGAACAGCCGTCGGGGTGGCCCTGGTGTTCATTTTCAGTGCCAGGGGGTTTGACTTTTCAAGCTTCATGCAAAACGCCACCATCCTGATCCCCGGGGTAGTACGTCCTGCCATAACTCCCGTGATTTATTATATAGGATTTATACCGGGTGTTTTCTCAATGGTCCTGGGAAACATGCTTGCCGGTACGGGCATTTACAAACGGGAAACTTCCAGGCTGTTCAACGAATTGGACGTGTGATCATACATTAAAACGAATAACTATATGAAATATATTGCTATACTTCTTACAAGCCTGCTGGCCGGTGTTTTATTTCCGGGAATCTTGCCGGTGCCCCTGTGTGCCCAGGATAATCCGGAAGCTTTGGCTCTTTTAAAGAAAGTTGACAACAACTTGTCTTCCGGAAGCCGGATCTTTGAATCTTCCATGACCATTCACGGCCGCAGGTCCGACCGTACACTAACCTCAAAAAGCTGGAGCCGGGGAGAAGACTCGGCCCTTACCGAGTACCTTGCTCCTGCTTCCGAGGCGGGAACAAAAATGCTGAAACTGGGGGATAATCTCTGGATATATACCCCTGCCGCAGACCGGACCATCCAGATATCCGGACACATGCTGCGACAGTCTGTGATGGGTTCTGACCTTTCCTACGAAGACTTTATGGATGATCGAAAGCTCACAGAGATGTACCGTGCAGGTGCACCGGTAGAAGACACACTAAGGGGGACCCGGGTGTTGGTTGTGGAGCTGACGGCAAAAGTAAACGACGTTGCTTATCCACGGCAAAAAATGTGGGTGGATGCAGAAAAGTTCGTCCCGTTGCAACGGGAAATGTATGCGCGCAGCGGCCAGTTGCTCAAAAAAATAGAACTTTATGATGTGCAACGTGTTCAGGGCAGGTGGTTTCCTACCCGGATGGTTTACAAAGATATGCTCAAAACCGGAGGCGGGACCGAGTTTCGCATTGAGTCAATAGTTTTTGACGCGGATATTCCTGATTACTTGTTGAGCAAGGCCGGTTTGCGGTAATTATTTTTTGAGTTTCACTACAAGAAAACGGAAAATATCGCTATCCTTATTAAACGGCCGGTGCGGAATGTCTTTGGGGCTGTCAATCAGCATGTCTTTTACCACTTTTTGGGTTTCATCCCCAATTTCAATATATCCTTCGCCTTCCAGGATGTAAAAAAAAACATCTATGGGAGTGGTATGCAACTTTAGTCCTTCGCCTTTCCCCAGGGTAATATGAACTACCTGGACGGCTTCTGTATTGAAAATAACACGGGCATCCACGCCGTGTGGGTTTTGGGAAGTTTCAAAATCTTTGTAAGAGGTAATTTTCATAAGTCATTGTTTTGGATGTGCACGGGTAAAAATAAAGATTTTTAACGAATTGTGCATAACTTGTTAAAAATTTGCTTAATTTCGCTGAAGTTCAAAAATCCTTCGTATGAGCATTCCGGATAAACGTTTTGTTTATGTCACATTATTGGGAGGGCTGCTGGGAATTTCCGGCGGTCTGCTTTTATTATTGGCATCGCCGGCGTTACAGGTTATATTGCTCTCCATCATGTTTATTGTGGGAGGGGAAGCCTGTTTCATTGTTTGGGGCATAAATAAAACAAGTGAGTGCGGGAACAACCGCAGACCGGTGAAAATCCTGTTTTACCTGGGCTTGGTAGCCGTATCGGCAGCGGTGGCCATCCTGTTTTTCAGGCAATACCTGGAAATGTACGTGATACAGATCCTGGCTTTTGGTCTGATTATGGGTCTGATCCTGCAATGTTACAATATGGGCAAGATCTATTTCACAATAAAAAAAGTGTTTTACCTGGTTTTACTGATCATTTCCATTGTTCTGTTGGTAATGGCCTTGCCGTTTGCTATTCACGCCCCGTTTTTCTTTGAAACCCGGTCCATGCTGCTGGCCATATTGTGTTTTGCCTATGTAATCATGGTTTTCTTCAGTTTCTCCATTACGTTAAAAATCGTCAATACCTATTCAAATTGAACCAATTTGAATTAAACCAATCCCGTTGACCGGAGTCTAACTTTCGATCAACTGTTTTCTTTTTATTAACAGTATAAATTATGTCAAAACGTACCAGATGGATTGTAGGCGCCCTGACCTTGGTGGTGCTGGGTTTTATAATATTTTTCCCCGTTCTCAAAAGAATGGTTCGCGGGGATGGATCGGACCTTATACCGGGACAACGTTCCGGACAGCAGGCACTTCATGTAAATGCAGAAGTGCTCAAACCGCATGTCATGTCCGACCACACGGTTACTACGGGAGATATCCTTCCGGCAGAAGAAGTGAACCTGACTTTTGAAACATCAGGGAAAGTGGTGGCTATTTACTTCACCGAAGGCGCTTATGTCAGGAAGGGCACGGTGCTGGCAAAGATCAACGACGCCCCCCTGCAGGCCCAATTGAAAAAACTGGAAACCCAGGTGAAACTGGCAGAGGACAGGGTCTTCCGCCAGCAAACCCTGCTTGAACGGGATGCTGTCAGCCAGGAAGCCTACCAGGCCGTCCTGACCGAATACAATAAACTGCAAGCCGATATTGAACTGGTCAAAGCCCAGATAGCCCAAACGGAATTACGTGCTCCCTTTGACGGAGTGATCGGGCTCCGCCAGTTGAGCGAAGGTGCTTTTGCATCGCCCGGGACAGAAATTGCCACCCTGGCAAAAGTCTCGGAACTGAAGATACAGTTTTCCGTTCCCGAGACTTATTCCCGTGATATTCACAAGGGCACGCCCATAGAATTTACACTGACCGACGATCAGGGACGCGACAAAACGTACCGCGCGAACGTCTATGCCGTGGAATCCGGCATCAATCGCGAAACAAGGACTTTAACCGTACGGGCATTGTACAACAACTCGGGAAACCAACTGATTCCCGGGAGGTATGTCTCGGTAAAGATCATGAAAGACGAAATTCCCGATGCCATATCCGTTCCTTCCCAGGCGATCATCCCCGAAATGGGAGAGAACCTGGTTTATATTTACAAAAACGGGAAAGCGCAGCCGGTGATCATGGATGCCGGGATACGCACTGCAGACCGGGTTCAGGCCCTGAGCGGGGTAAAAGCCGGCGATACGCTGATCATTTCAGGAGTGATGCAATTGCGTAGCGGACTGGAGGTGATCCTAGACCGGATTGTGGAAAGAGAGGACGCATTATGAACATATCCGAATTAGGCATAAAACGTCCCGTCCTGGCAACGGTTGTGGTTTTGGTGATCACCTTGTTCGGGTTGATTGGGTTTACTTTTTTGGGAACCCGTGAATTCCCCAGCGTTGACCGTCCCATTATTACCGTGAACGTCAGTTACCCGGGCGCGAATGCCGACGTGATCATGAACCAGATCACCGAGCCCCTGGAACAAAACATCAACGGCATTCCCGGGATCCGTTCCCTGAGCAGCGTCAGCAGCCAGGGGAGCTCCCGCATTACCATAGAATTTGAACTGAGTGTAGATCTGGAAACGGCTGCCAACGATGTACGGGACAAAGTTTCCCGGGCACAGCGTTTTTTGCCCCGTGACTGTGACCCGCCCACCGTATCCAAAGCCGATGCCGATGCCACACCCATCATGCAGATAGGGGTTCGCAGCAACAAGCGGTCTTTGATGGAAGTGAGCAACATAGCTGAACTCACGGTAAAAGAACAATTGCAGACCATTCAGGATGTAAGCGGTGTGTCCATCTGGGGAGAAAAGCGTTATTCCATGCGCCTGTGGCTGGATCCGGTAAAAATGGCCGGTTACGGGGTAACTCCTATGGATGTAAAAAATGCCGTGGACCGTGAAAATGTGGAATTGCCCTCCGGAAGGGTGGAAGGAGATAAAATAGAACTGTCTATCCGCACCCTGGGTCTGATGACCACTCCTTACGAATTCAACAACCTGATCATCAAGCAGGACCGTGGCCGCATTGTGCGTTTCCAGGATGTGGGAAGGGCCGAGTTGGGGCCCGAGGACACCCGCAGTGCTTTGCGTAAAGACGGGGTGCCCATGGTGGTTGTTGTAATCATACCACAGCCCGGAGCCAACCACATTATGATCGCCGATGAGGCCATTGCCCGTGTGGAACAAATGAAAAAAGACCTCCCGGAAGACGTTTCCGTAGAGGTAATGTTCGATAATACGGAATACATCCGGGCTTCCATCAAGGAAGTTAGAAACACCATTTTCATTGCCTTTTTCCTGGTGGTATTCATCATTTTCGTTTTCCTGAGGGATTGGCGGGTCACGCTGGTACCGGTAGTGGTTATCCCTGTTTCCCTGGTAGGTGCGTTCTTTGTCATGTACCTCGCGGGGTTCTCCATAAACGTTCTTTCCATGCTGGCCGTCGTCTTATCCGTGGGACTTGTTGTGGACGATGCCATTGTGGTCACAGAGAACATATACATTCGCATAGAACGGGGTGTTTCACCACGGAAAGCAGGTATTGAAGGGTCCAAGGAAATTTTCTTTGCCGTGGTTTCCACCACCATTACCCTGATTGCCGTATTCCTGCCTATCATATTCATGGAGGGCATGACCGGACGTTTGTTCCAGGAATTCAGCATAGTAATCGCCGGTGCCGTAGCCTTCTCTTCTTTGGTCGCGCTTACTTTCACTCCCATGCTGGCCACCAAGATCCTCAAAAAAAGAGACAAAAAAAGCTGGCTTTACGCAAAAACGGAACCTTTCTTCAACGGGATGATCAACGGGTATACCCGGTGGCTGAAGGCATTTCTGAATATTAAATGGGTCGCTATCCCGGTAGTTTTTGTGCTATTGGGGATCATAGCCTGGTTTTGGATATCCATACCTTCCGAGTTGTCTCCCCTGGAAGACCGTTCGCAACTCACTGTACGCGTTACCGGTCAGGAGGGTAGTACTTTTGAGTACGTTCGTGACTTTACCGACCGCATTGCAGATATTGCGGATTCGGTGGCATACGAAAACCGGGCACTGGTTTCCCGCTCCTGGACAGGCGGCGGCTTCATAAATGTCTTGCTTCCCGATATCAAGCAGCGGGAGCGGAGCCAAATGGAAATTGCCGAGGCCATGACGCAGCGCGTCATGAGCGAAACGCAGGCGCGTGTTTTTGTGCAGCAGACATCCACCTTTGGAGGCCGGCGCGGAGGTATGCCCGTACAATACGTATTGCAGGCCCCCACCATTGAGAAATTGCAGGAAGTGATTCCCCGTTTTATGGAACAGGTGGATCAAAGCCCGGTTCTGAGGATGGCCGATGTGAACCTGAAATTTACCAAACCGGAAACGCGCATCATAATTGATCGGGACAAGGCCAACACCATGGGTGTTACCACAAGGAATATCGCACAGACCCTGCAATATGCCCTGAGCGGGCAGCGGATGGGTTATTTTTACATGAATGGGAAACAATACCAGATACTGGGAGAGATCAACCGCCAGCAACGCAATACTCCGGCTGATTTGAAAGCCATATTCATTCGCAACGATAAGGGAGAAATGATCCAGCTGGACAACCTGGTTACCTTGTACGAAGACGTTGCCCCCCCGCAATTGTACCGTTACAACCGTTTTGTTTCGGCTACCGTTTCTTCCGGCTTAAACCAGGGTTATACCATTGGGGACGGATTGGAAGAAATGGATAAAATTGCAGCCCGGGTACTGGACGACAGTTTCCGGACAGCCCTGGCAGGAGAATCCAAAGAATTCCGGGAAAGTGCTTCCAGTTTGGTCTTTGCCATGGTTTTGGCGCTTGTCCTTATCTTTTTGGTGTTATCGGCCCAGTTTGAAAGTTTCAAGGATCCTCTCATTGTCATGTTTACCGTTCCCCTGGCTTTGGCCGGCGGATTGGCCCTGATGAGCTGGACGGGTCAGACCATGAATATTTTCAGCCAGATAGGCTTGATCATGCTCATAGGGTTGGTGGCCAAAAACGGGATCCTGATAGTGGAATTTGCCAATCAGAAACAGGCTGCCGGCATGATGAAAATGGAGTCCATAACGGCTGCGGCTGCACAACGGTTGCGACCGGTATTGATGACAAGTATCTCTACCATACTGGGACTGTTGCCGCTGGTTTTTGCAGCCGGCGAAGGAGCAAACGGCCGGATTGCCATGGGGGTTGCCGTAGTTGGAGGGTTGGTCTTCTCTACACTTATGACGTTGTTCATTGTACCGGCCATGTACGGTTTTATTGCTACCGACAGAAGCAGAAAGAAGCAAAATCAGGAGGAAATCTAATGAAAAGACATATACATAAGTTCATGATTGTTAGGTTCATGATTGTCCTGGCCGTGGCGGTTCCCGTAACCGCCTTTGCGGCCACGGGCCGGCAGGATCCCATGGTAAACGGGACCTCGCACCCCATGACACTGGAAGCATGCATAGAAACGGGACTGCAAAACAACTACTCGGTCCGGATTATGCGAAATCTGGAACAACAGGCAGAAAACAATGCCACCCGCGGGAATGCCGGTCAACTGCCAACGGTCGGACTGAGTGCTTCCTACGGAGGCTCGTATTATCAAAACAACTACCTGTATCCGGATGGGGAACGGAGTACTGCTTCTTCCCTGAACAACAATATACAGGCAGGTGTGGATGTAAGCTGGACGCTGTTTGACGGGTTCGGGATTCAGGCGAACTATGAAAAACTGAAGGAACTAAGCATACAGGGAGAATTGGACATGCGCCTGACCCTGGAGGATTTTGTAGCTTCTGTAGCTTCTGAATATTATTATTTAATCCGGCAGCAGATACGCCTGGATAATTTGCGCCAAAGCGTTTCCCTGTCCAGGGAACGATTGCGGATTGTGCAGGAGAGTTACCAGATTGGCGCTTCTTCCGGGCTGGATTACCAGCAGGCACAGGTAGACTATAACGCGGATACATCCGATTACCTGTCCCAGGTGGAACTGGTTAAGAAATCGGTCATCAACCTGAACAAACTGATGGCACTGGAAGAAGTGGAACGCAAAACAGTTCCTGCCGATACGTCCATTGTCCTGAATTGTGATCTGGATAAGGCGCAGCTATGGCAGAACACGCTGAAAAACAACACTTCGTTACTACAAACAATAAGTGATCAAACCATTTCCCAACTGGACTACAAACGGGTAAAAAGCAGGAATTATCCTTACCTCAGACTAAATGCAGGTTACGGTTACAGGAATTACTGGTACGGTAACAGCACCTATGACCGAAACAATCAGTTTGGACCTACATTGGGTGCTTCCATGGGAATTACTCTGTACGATGCCGGGAACCGCCGGCGGGAACAGGCCAATGCACGGCTTAGTATTGAAAACAGCCGGTTACGCCTGGATCAAATGGAAAATGCCCTGCAAGCCGACCTGGCCAGTTTGTGGATGGCCTACCAAAACAACCTGCAGTTGTGGGAAATTGAAAAAAGCAATCTAAACGTAGCCCGCAGTAATTTTGAGATAGCCATGGAACGTTACCGATTGCGTGAACTTTCCGGGATAGAGCTGCGTGAGGCACAATTGAGCCTGTTGCAGTCGGAAGAACGTCTTTCAACTGTGGAATACAACATAAAACTCTGTGAAATATCATTACTTTTGCTAAGTGGAGACATTCTAACCTGTGAATTGTAACGCTTATGAAAAATCTATTAAAGATCACTTTTTTATTTCTGCTGACTTCCTGCACCATGACAAAAAACAATCCTTTACTTGAAACACCGGATAACAGATACCAGGCGCCTCCTTTTGACCGTATTGAACTGACAGATTACAAACCTGCCCTGATCCGGGCCATTGATATTGCCAAAGGCCGTGTGGATTCAATAACGGCTAACCCGGAGCCTCCCACTTTCACCAACACCATAGAAGCCCTGGAATATGCCGGAGAGGAAGTTGCCCGGGTGGCCATGATCTTTTATAACCTGTACGAGGCGCACACTTCCGATCAAATGCAGGAACTGGCACAGGAACTCTCTCCCTTGTATACCGAATACCAATTGTATGTATCCCTGAATCCTGCTTTGTTTGAACGGGTAAAGGATGTATACCGGGATCAATCGTCTTTTGAACTGACACAGGAACAAGCCCGCTTACTGGAGGAAACGTACAAAGGCTTCGTTCGTAACGGGGCCAATCTGTCCCCGGAAGACAAAAAAACATACGGGGCCATACAGGAAAAACTTTCGCTGGCTTCCCTGGAATTTTCCAAAAATGTTTTGGCAGCGACCAATGCATACACCCTCCACCTCACCCTTGAAGAAGACCTGGAAGGCCTTCCTTCCTATATGGAGGAAATGGGGAAAGAAGCTGCAGCCGCTTTAAAAAAGGACGGGTGGGTATTTACACTCGATTATCCCAGTTACGGCGGGTTTATGAAATTCAGCACGCGCCGGGACCTGAGGGAACAAATGTGGAAAGCTTATAATTCACGATGCCTGGATGAAAACAGTAACCGGGAGCTGATCAAAGAAATCGTATCGCTGCGTCTGCAATCCGCGAACCTGTTGGGATACGAAAAATATACGGATTATGCCCTGGAACAGCGTATGGCCAAAAAACCGGAAACGGTCAACCGCTTTTTGCAGGATCTGATGGAAAAAACTTTGCCTCATGCGCGACGGGAAGTTGCCGAAATACAACAGTATGCGCGTTCAAAAGGATTCAAAGGGCTTTTGATGCCCTGGGACTTTTCCTATTGGTCTGAAAAATACAGAGAAGAAAAATTTGATCTTACCGAGGAAGCATTGAAACCGTATTTTTCACTGGACAAGGTACAGGAAGCCGTTTTTTCGCTGGCAGGAACATTATATGGCTTGCACTTCCAGCCTGCTCCGGAGGTTCCGGTTTATCATCCCGATGTAAAAGTATACGAAGTAACCGGGGAAGACGGAGAATTCACGGCTTTGCTTTATGTGGATTATTATCCTCGCCAGAGTAAGCGTTCCGGTGCCTGGATGACTTCTTACCGTGAACAATACAAACATAATGGTAAGGAATACCGTCCGCTGGTATCGCTGGTAACCAATTTCACCAAGCCTACGGCCACAACACCGTCGCTGCTTACATTCAGTGAGGTGACTACACTTTTTCACGAATTCGGACATTGCCTGCACGGGATGCTGGCAGAAGGATCCTATGCATCGCTTACAGGTACAAGTGTGGCTCGTGATTTTGTGGAACTGCCGTCCCAGATACTGGAAAACTGGGCTTACGAACCGGAGTTCCTGAAAACATTTGCCGTTCATTACCAAAACGGAGAGGCCATACCTCAGGAAATGATAAACAAGATAGTGGCTTCCAAAAACTACCTGGCCGGGTTCGGGCAGGTAAGGCAATTGCAATACGGGATACTGGATATGGCCTGGCACGATTCCGATCAGGTTCCTTCCATGGACATTTCCAAATTTGAAGAAACTACCTTGGGCGGGTCCATCATATTGCCGGCTATTCCCGGGACTGCTTTTTCAACGGCATTCTCTCATATTTTTTCGGGCGGTTACAGTGCCGGTTACTATTCCTACAAATGGGCCGAAGTGCTTGAAGCGGATGCTTTTGAACTGTTCAAGGAAACAGGTATCTTCAACCGCGAAACAGCCGCTGAATTCCGGGAACACATTCTTTCCAGGGGAAATATTGAAGACGCGGATGTGCTGTACCGTAAGTTCAGGGGACGCGATCCAAAACCCGATGCCCTGATGCGGAAACTGTTTCCGGGCGACCGCTAGATCAGAAAACGCCGTTGGTATAACCCAGCCAACGAAGTACGGTTTCTCCCCAAAGTATAATGACCCCCCAGGTGACGGCCATCATAACCATGCCAAAGCGAAAACTGTCACCCAGGCTGTATTGGTCGGAAGTATAGAGTAATGCGGCCGGCTTGGAGTTGAACGGCAGTACGTAAACGTGGCCTATAAGCAAGGCAACCGGGAATGCCAACGACATGACCGGGTACCCGAATTGTTGGGCTACACTTATGGCAATAGGAACAAAGAGTAGCGTTTGCATGGTCTTGGACTGGAAGAGCAAAGCACTTACAAGCATGGTTCCTGTCAGGAGCATGTAGATGACCCAGAACGGAGTCTGTTGGGTGATTCCCACGGCGTTGAACAACTCTCTGGCAAGGATACCGGGCAATCCGGTACCATTAAGGCCGGCTCCCAGTGTATAAGCTCCCGCAGAAAACAACATCAGGTGCCAGGGAATGTCCACATCGTTCCATTTTACGATTCCTATACCGGGGAGTAATGCTACTACCGCGCCCAGGAAAACAACCAAAGTTGGACTTAGTCCGTGCAAGCGTTCGGTTACCCACAACAGCAATACACAGGAAAATATTATGATTGCTTTATATTCCTGCCTGTTTACCGGGCCATGCTGCGGAGTTCTTCTTTTAAACGATCCAGACCTCCTTCTATCTGCGGAACGCGTTCTTCTTTATTTATGGTAAACACCAAGCGTGTTCCCACCAGCCATGCGATCAGGATAAGCAGAATACTCATGGGCAGAGCGGCAACAAGCCAATCGGTGTAAGGGAAAAAATCTTTGCCCAACGCTCCGGCCATCAAGGCCCCGGCAAGCAGTGTGGCTCCTGATCCGGTCAAAAAACCGTTGGCACCCAGGTTGATCTGAAAAAGGTTTTGCAAGACGATGTTTCTTCCTGCGTTGTTTCTGTTCTTTCCTCCGGTTGCCCCGTAAATGGTCGCCACTACCATGAAAACGGGCATAAGGATAGCCGCTTTGACTGTAGTGGCAGATATAAAAGCAGAAAGGACCAGGTTGATCACCACAAAACTCAGGATCACTCCGGCAGTACTTTTCCCGAAAGATACCACCAGCCATAAAGCAAACCGTTTGGCTACACGGGTTTTTACCAGAACGCCTGCCATAATAAAGGACAGGATGTTGAGCCACATTACGGGATGTCCCAGTTGTTGCAGGGCAACGGATTCGGGCAATATCCCGGTCAGGATTATGGCCGCTATTACTATGAGCGAAGTCAGGTAATTGGGAATGGCCTGCGTGATCCACAGAATCAAACCTGCTGCAAAAATGGCCAGCATGGCGTAATTA
>CAZITX010000021.1:0-44371 GCA_964542305.1 uncultured Muribaculaceae bacterium
CAAAGATACAACTATTTTTGATTATATACAACATTTAGATGTTACAGCCTACTAGGCTTATTGAGTTGTGTAAAATGACTTTCATGGTATAAATATACTGTTTATCAGTAAAACGGGTTTATTTTTGTTTGTGATTTTACGAACTGTTCGTATATTTGCGAACAAACAGATCACTGTATTTATGGAAAAGATTGACTACACGACCCGTCACCACCAAATTGCGCTGTATGCCAAGGCATTGGCTCACCCGGCAAGGGTGGCCATCCTGGAGTTTCTGGCCGCACGCGAATGTTGTTTTTTCGGCAATCTCCACGATGTATTGCCCATTGCCAAGGCTACGGTATCCCAACATCTGACCGTTTTGAAAGAATCCGGACTGATCCAGGGTGAGATCAAACCTCCCCAGGTTAAGTATTGCATCAATAAAGAAAACTGGGATGTGGCACGTAATCTGTTCGGTGTTTTTTTTAACGACCTTAAAAAGATTGAATGCTCATGAATATCCTGATATTATGTACCGGGAACAGTTGCCGCAGCCAGATGGCACAGGGCTTTCTGCAGTCATTCAGTCAGACCCTTTTGGTTCATTCTGCCGGAACAGAACCTGCCAAAGAAGTACATCCGCTGGCCGTAAAGACCATGGCCGAGGCCGGCATTGACATCAGTAAGAACGTTCCCGCCAGGGTAGACGATTACCTGGACCGCGAATGGGATTACGTGATCACCGTATGTGACCAGGCCAATGAAAGTTGTCCTCTTTTTACAGGCAAAGTAAAACACAGACTCCATATGGGGTTTGAAGATCCGGCCAAAGCAACAGGAACACCGGAAGAAGTCTTGTCTGTATTCCAAAGGGTAAGAGACCGGATAAAGGAAGCTTTTTTAGCGTTTTATAAAGAATTAACAATAAATGATTAACACGAATATTATGGAAATCAAGGTTTTGGGCACAGGCTGTCCCAGTTGTAAGGCCCTGGAAGAGGCCACCAGAAAAGCAGTCACGGAAATGGGAATTGACACCCAGATTACAAAAGTGGAAGATATGGCTGAAATCCTCAATTACGGGATAATGACCACTCCCGCTTTGGTCGTTGACGGTAAAATTGTCCTGAAAGGCCGCGTTGCATCCGTAGAAGAAATCAAAAAACTCCTTAAATAGACAACTATTATGAAGAAAGTACTTTTATTGCTGGCATGTTCCTTTATTGCCCTGTCCGCCATGGGAAATGAAAAAGATGATGTAGTCTCCGAGGTTAAAGCCTACTATTTTCACAATACACGGCGTTGCGTTACCTGTAAGGCGGTGGAGGATGTGGCTTACAACGCCCTTAAGGAACTTTCCGCAGGGAAGATCTTGCTAAAATCCGTGAACCTGGATGACAAGACCAATAAGGATCTGATCAACAAGATAGGGGCAAAAGGACAGGCATTGCTTATTGTAAAAGGAGACAAGAAGATTGATTTGACAACCGACGGATTCCTTTATGCGCGTACCGATCCCGACAAATTTGTCCAAAAAATCAGGGAAACCCTGGATTCTCTAAAATAATCCCGGGCCCCAAATGGAATATTTGCAAAATCTTCTGGGAAACGCACAGTTCCCGTTTGTTTCTGCTTTTGTTCTGGGACTGATGACTGCCATCAGTCCCTGTCCCCTGACCACTAATATAACGGCCATTGGTTTTATTAGCAAAGACATTCACAATAGACGCAAGGTTTTTTACAATGGCCTGATTTATACACTGGGACGGGCCATCACTTACACGGTCATAGGGCTGATGCTGTTTTTCAGCATGGGGGAACTCAACGTATCAGGGATATTGCAGCAATGGGGTGAAAAACTTTTAGGACCGCTGTTGATCATCATCGGTCTTTTTATGCTGGGGGTTTTTAATTTCATAAAACTGCCAGGCGCCGGATCACTAACTGCCCGCATGGAAAAACGTTCCAATAAAGGATTTTGGGGTGTTTTGCTGTTGGGGATTGTTTTTGCCCTGGCTTTCTGTCCTTACAGCGGGGTGCTTTATTTTGGGATGTTGATTCCAATGACCATAAGCAGTGCCTCGGGGCTATACATACCGTTGGTATTTGCCCTGGCCACAGGTATTCCCGTGATCCTTTTCGCCTGGCTGATTGCCTTTTCCCTGAGTTCCATTGGGAACGTTTATAATAAGATCAAAGCGTTTGAATTCTGGTTTCGACGAGTAATTGCCGTGGTATTTATTACCGTCGGGATCTATTATGTTATGTTGTTGTTCCTTTAATGTATTTCTGCCATGGATTTAAAAAAAGAACTTAAAATACTGATCTGGATACTGGTGGTTTTTGCCGCCGTGTTCTTCCTGCCCCTGGAGAGCGGCCGCTTCATGACGGCCATTACCGCCACCCTGGACCTGGCCAAATGGTATGCCCGGGAACATGTGGTTTTGTGTTTGCTCCCGGCGTTTTTCATTGCAGGTGTTATCTCGGTCTTTATCAGCCAGGGCTCGGTCCTGAAATATTTCGGGGCCAATGCCAAAAAATGGCTTTCCTACACGGTGGCAAGCGTTTCGGGTGCCGTTCTGGCTGTCTGTTCCTGCACCATCCTTCCTTTATTTTCAAGCATTTACAAAAGGGGTGCCGGCCTGGGGCCGGCCGTTGCCTTTCTGTATTCGGGTCCGGCCATAAGTATCCTTTCCATCATTTTGACGGCCAAGATCCTGGGATTTGAAATGGGACTGGCCCGGGCCATAGGGGCCATTGTTTTCGCTATTGTAATAGGGCTCATTATGTCTTTGATCTACCGCAAAGAGGAAAAGGTCAAAAAGGAAGAGCAGATGAACATTACCCCTCCGCCCGAAAAAAGGCCTATGTGGCAGACTTCATTCCATTTTTTCACCCTGGTACTTATCCTGGTATTTGCCAACTGGGGGGCTCCCTCGGCCGGAGACACCAGCAGCGCCTGGCATTTCATTTTTACCTATAAATGGTTTATCACCGGGGCACTGGCCATTATCCTGTGCTACTCTCTGATCCGGATTCTTAAGATCAACTGGCGCTGGGTGCTGACCGGAGCGGTGGTGACCACAGCCTCGGCTTTCCTGGCGAAAGCTTACGTGACACCGGCCAAACTGGCTCCGCTGGTTCCCATGATGACGGGAATCATTGCCCTATCCCTGATGACGCTCCGGGATAAGAAAAATCCCGAAAACCGGGAGTGGACGCTTTCAGCATGGGCATTTGCCAAGCAGATCATGCCTTTGCTGGCTGTAGGTGTGGTAACGGCCGGATTCCTGCTGGGTTCCACGCACGATAATGTAGCCATTCCGGGTGTGATACCCAACGAATGGGTACAGTGGGCAGTAGGAGGCAACTCGCTCCTGTCCAACTTTTTTGCCAGCATTGTAGGGGCTTTCATGTACTTTGCCACATTGACCGAAGTGCCGATTATCCAGGGACTTCTGGCCTCGGGAATGGGCAAGGGCCCTGCATTGGCCCTGCTGCTGGCCGGCCCTTCCCTGTCTTTGCCCAATATGCTGGTGATAAGGGGTGTGATGGGTACGCAGAAGACTATTGTTTATGTAGTATTGGTGGTCATAATGGCTACAATCTCCGGAATGGTATTTGGAGGGATGAATTAGGTGGAACCTTCCGCGCCAAAAATCAGCGCACCATTTTGTATATTACAGTATATCAACAGTCTATGGATTTTATTCTGGGGATTTGGCGCGGAAGGTTCCACCTCCTACTGGCAAACTCCATTTGGCACTCACATTTTGAAGTACCTCCCGGTTTACGACCAGGTTAACAGGGACTACATTTTTGACACCGATTTTAGAGGTGGGTTTGCCTTCCAGCACATCAGCCGCCATTTGTCCAGCCAGGTAGCCCACTTCTGTATATTTGGCACCCAGTCCGAATAACGTATTCCCGTAAACGCTGTTTGTATTGTTAATGAACAAGGGGATTTGTGCTTTGGCCGCTGCGTTGATCATCTGGTCCATGGCGGCTTCCACCACATTGTCCCCGCCTACCCATAAAGCTTCAACGCCACGAGCTGTAAGTGACATGGCGGCTTCCAAGACCTGAGTGGTATTTTCTACGCTCATTTCCAGCAGCTCAATGCCCAACTCGGCACATTTCTTACGTGCCAGGCGGACACAGGCCTCGGAACAGGTTTCACTCGTACACCAGACGGTTCCCACTTTTTTCAGATCCGGATTCATTTTTATGGCCAGATCAAAGGATTCTTCTACCGGCTGGAACGTCCCTATGCCCACCAGGTGTGGCGGGTGCTGGTCAGGTTCAGGCCCTGTGATCCCTACACCTGCAATATAAGGATCGGTCACAGTGCAAAAAACATGAAGTACCTCTCCCTTTTTGTTGGCATTAGCCATTACCTGGAGAGCCGGCGTACTGATGGTTACTACCATATCAAACCGGCTGCTCACAATATTTTGTGCAATGGCGTTGGCCGTGACCATATCTCCGTCAGCGCAAAAACGCTCAATTACACATGCTGCTCCGTCCACGTACCCTCTTTCCGTGAACGCCTCCAGGATTCCCCTTTCGGCATCTTCCAGCATGGGTCGTGCTATCATATTGAAAACAGCAATCTTCAATTCCTTATCATTAACCTTTTTGCGGTTTCCCAGATCCAGGATCAACAAGATCCCGGCCACCACAAATAAAAACAAGAGCCCTTTACCTATGCTTTTCATTATACGTATTTATTGCTGAGTAACTCGGCCACCCCCGGGTCAATGGTATCTTTTTGACGCAGTTCATCAAAGAGTGCCAATAAGTCATTAATCTTCAACCGTTTTTTGGATTCTCCCCGGAAATCGTATGCCAGCCGGCCGTTGTGCATCATAAGGATACGGTCTCCCATCTGCACCGCCTGCTGCATGGAATGAGTCACCATTAGGGTAGTCAGCCGGTCCCTGTTTACGATCATTTGGGTGATCTCTGTCACTTTGGCGGCCGTTTTTGGATCCAGAGCCGCCGTGTGTTCGTCCAGCAACAGCAGCTTTGGTTTTATTGCCGAGGCCATTAAAAGCGTAAGTGCCTGCCGCTGACCGCCTGAAAGCTTGCCGATGGGATTGTCAAGTCGTTCTTCCAGATCCATGTTCAGTGGCTTTACCAGCTGAGCGAATTCTACTTTCTGTGCGGCTGAAACCCCCTTTCCCAGGCCCCTGGATTTGCCTCGTTTCAGTGCCAGAGAAAGATTTTCGCCTATAGTCATATTTGGAGCTGTACCGCTCAGGGGATTTTGGAAAACCCTCCCTATGTACCGGGCCCTTTTATGCTCGGGCCAGCTTGTTATGTTCACTCCGTCCAGCATAACGGTTCCTTCATCCACAGAAAAACTGCCGGCTACGGCATTGAGTAACGTGGATTTGCCGGATCCGTTGGTCCCCAACACACAAACAAAACCGCCTTCCTCCAGGGCAAAGGAAACTCCCTGCAGCGCCCTGACTTCGTTAACCGTTCCTTCGTTGAACGTTTTCTCCAGACCGGTTATCTTAAGCATACTCTTTTCTTTTAAACAACCCTTTTCTGCGTTTCATTAAAACAGGCAAAATAAGCGCTATAAATACGAAACCCGCGGTGATGATCTTCAGATCGTTGGGATTCATTCCAAGACGTAACGCGATGGCCACCAACAGGCGGAACAGCACAGAGCCCAGTACGGCTCCAAAGATCACATAACCTACGCTTGTTTCCCCTACCACAGCCTGTCCTATGATTACGCTGGCAAGGCCCCAGACCATCATACCAATGCCCATCTGCACATCGGCAAATCCCTGGAATTGCGCCAACATGGCACCCGACAGGGCAACCAAGCCGTTGGCCAGGGCAATCCCAAAGACAATCATATTTTTGGTATTCACTCCCAGTGCCCTGATCATCTGGGCATTATCCCCGGTAGCCCGCATGGCAGTTCCCAGGTGAGTCCTGAAAAACCATCTTAGAACTATACATATCAGGGATATGACTATCAAAGCCGCTAAAAGAACCAACAGATCTTTTGCATCCACACTCCAGCCTAGCAATAAGATTTTTTCCTTACCGCCGAAAATCCATAATGATATTTTTTCAAGAGGGCTAAAGACAGTCATGGCCCCTTGCATGGGTAAATTGCTCCTTCCCAGAACATGAAGGTTTACCGAGTAAAGGGCCGTCATGACAAGGATCCCGGAAAGCAGCGGATTGATCTTGAACCGGGTGTGGATCAACCCTGTCAGTGCTCCGGCTATCATCCCGCCGGCAAAAGCAATCACACAAGCCAATAAAGGATTCATTCCCTTTACGATGAGCATCGCCCCCAAGACGGCTCCCAGAGTAAATGAACCTTCAACCGTTATGTCCGGGAAATCAAATACCCGGAAACTGATAAAAATTCCCAGTGCCAGGAGAGAAAGGATCAGTCCTATGATCATTGATGTAATTAAAATGGACATATAGCAATATCAGTGATTCACAAATTTTTCTACCGATACGACCCAGCAAACACCCTGCAGGAAGGCACTTTCTCCAAGACCTGTCAGAAGACGGTCATCGGGCAACAGGTGCAGAATGTCGGTCAACCCCGCATTTTCAAACAGATGTGCAATGGTGTCTTCGGGACCCGACTCGGCTTTCCTTAACGGGATGTAAGGAAAAACGGCCGTGTGGATATGTGCGTGCAAAGCATTGTCTTTCATAGGTCTTAAAAAAATCCGGTATCCCGCTTCGGGAGCCTCGGGGGTTTCGGGAGCTTCGGATACCACGCCCACGGAAACAGTCTGCATTTTAAAATGCGCAGGTTCCGTCGTAAAACGCACGGCATCCTTTACCTCGGGAAATGAAAACAGCGGCCTTCCGCCAACCGGGGAAACATTCAGCGAAGTGCCAATCAGGCCCGCACTCTCGGCAATCATCACAAATGCCCAATTTTCGAAACCGGTCAGACGGGCTACCTCCCGTGCCCATCGGGAAAGTTCCAGTCCGGAGGATTCTTTCCCCGGATCAAACAGGATCCTGTGCGAAAAAGATGCGAAAAAATGAAGGCCGTACAACTCAGCAAGCTGCGCGGTAAGCTGTCCGTGACTTATCATGTAATCCGGTTTTTTTGAACCGTCAGACGGCAGGTAAGCCGCTGTTCCGTTTAAAAGCACATACTCCCCAAATCGCTGGCTGCACGATTGGAACGATTCGCCAATTGCTCCCAATCCCAAAGCATATTCCCCTTGACGGGCAACCACCGTTCGTGTATCACCTTCGTTATAATCAGCTGTTTTGAGCTTTTGGGGTGTTCCCTCACACATTACATTTGTGGCCGCCTCTGCACTCAGGACTTGCATGCGAAACGTGTACCCGTAAGCCTCCGAAACAAGATCCTTTTCCTTCTCTTTTGCCGAGGCGCCGGCCTGAAGATCCGGCGCACTAAACATGCCTGCCATACCCACCAGCCCCAGCACCTGGGCTACATTTTCAGAAGATTCCGTAATGTAGAACAATCCGTTCAGCGCCTGCAAATTTTTATGCTGCATGACCAGCACCCGTATCCCGGCAGAACTCAGGTAATTCACACGCGAAAGATCCAGTGCCACATGGTATTTTCCCTCCCTCACCAACCGCTCCATGTAATCCGTCAGATGATCTGTACTGGTAGCATCCAGCCGGCCGGAACAGTGAAGCACAACTCTTTGATCCTGCTGATCTTCCCGTTGTATATCCAATGTAGTCATAATAGGTACAAATATAGTCAAATGGCGGGAGGAGGTGGAACCTTCCGCGCCAAAAGTCAGTGCCTGATTTCTTATAAATCAGACATACAGTGGTTTATGAATTTATGCCTGAGAGTTTGGCGCGGAAGGTTCCACCTTCACAAGTGCAACGCCCTATTTTTGAGCAGAAAAATTTTGGTGCAATCAAACTCCATTTGATTTTTTTTATTAACTTTGCATCACAAAGCACTTTCAAACATGAAAAACGAACCTAATACACTCGAGGATATAAAAGCCATCAGAAAGCTGATGGAGGAATCTACCCGGTTTCTTTCGCTGAGCGGTTTGTCCGGAGTTATAGCCGGAACAGCAGCTCTTGCCGGAGCCCTTTTGGCCTGGTTGTTTATTGATGATACGTGGTCTCTGGCAGGCGTTGCCGCCGTTGTGCTTGTGATCTCGCTGACCTTTGCTTATTTCTTATCAATCAAAAAAGCCAAACGTGATAAAAAGCATTTCTGGACCCCTGTTTCCCGGAAAATGTTGTTGAACTTGTTTATCCCCCTGGCAACAGGAGGTGCGCTGGCAATAATATTTCTTATAAAGGGTAACTTTCAGCTGGTAGTGCCGGTGTTCCTGATTTTTTACGGCCTGGCCTTGATCAATGCCTCAAAGTTTACCCTGGGCGAAATTTTCTACCTGGGTCTGCTTGAAATCGCGACAGGGCTTCTTGTTACGTTATTTCCGGATCTGTGGCTGATTGGATGGAGCCTTGGATTTGGTGTTTTGCATATTGTATATGGATTGCTGATGTACGGTAAATACGGGAAATGAAAGACCTCATAACAAACTTGAACAAAATATTTGAGAGCCGGGTCAGACTGGGGATCATGTCGGTTTTAACGGTTAATGAATCGTATGATTTCAATAGCCTGAAGGAGGCACTTGCCGTAACCGACGGGAATCTGGCCAGCCACCTGAAAGCACTGGAAAAGGAAGGTATGATCGCCGTGGAGAAACAATTCATTGACCGCAAACCCAATACAAGCTACTCGGCAACAAAAAAAGGACGCGCCGCTTTTAGTGAACACATCTCGGCTTTGGAAAACCTGATCCGGGAGACTTAAAAATTTTTGCCCCTCCACTTTGAATTACAAAGAACTTTTAAAAACACATATCATGAAAATCGAAATCACAAACCAGGGAAAATGGTACAATTCCCTCACGTTGAAAATCGCCTTACTGGCTGTTTTGGGATTATTTTTACTCATCCCTTTGCAAATGATCAAAGAGATCATAGAAGACAGGCAAGCCAATGCAGAAAAAGTACAGGAAGAAATATCCGGCGAATGGGCAAACAGTCAGTGTCTTACGGGCCCGGTGATCAATATCCCGATTCGTACGGTTTCTGCCGAAGACAAAACCAGAACCGTCACACAGATCTGGCATATACTGCCCGAAGAAATAATCATTGACGGTGACATACTACCGGAGATCAGGTACAGAAGTATTTATAAAACAGCCGTATACAATGCCAACTTGAAAATCTCAGGGACTTTTGCGATACCGGTGGAATCTGCTTTACCTGTGGCCGAGATTCTATGGAACCAGGCGTATTATACAGTGGGCATCTCCGACAACAGGGGGCTGAAAGGAGAAATCGAAATGCACGCCGGGGCACGCGCACTCCGGGCAGAACCGGGCGTGAAAGACCAGGATGTTTTCAACTCGGGGTTTTCTTTTGCCGAGACGGAGCTTAAACCGGGCAGCACGGTGGCCTTCGATCTGAGCATCACCCTGGCCGGTTCCACCAGTCTTTCCGTGACCCCTCTCGGCAAAAACACCCATGCCAGTTTGCGATCCGCCTGGGACTCTCCGGGTTTTTACGGGAGCTTCCTTCCCCTTTCCCGAGTTGTAGATAAAAGCGGGTTTACTGCAGATTGGGAGGTAACCCACCTGAACCGGAACTTTCCCCAGAGCTGGACGGGCAACGCATTTCAGCCGGAAGAAAGTGCCTTTGGGGTGAACCTGGTGCAACCGGTAGATCATTACCAAAAATCCTGGAGAAGTGCCCGATACGGAATACTTTTTATTGCCCTTACATTTCTCGTTCTTCTGTTCATAGAGATCAGGGGCAAAAAAACCATCCCGGTCATTCACTACGTATTGGTATCGCTGGCCCTGATACTCTTTTTCTCTCTCTTAACCGCATTAAGTGAACAATTGGGATTCAACGCGGCATACCTGGCCGCATCCGGAGCCACTATTGTATTAATCGCTGTCTTCACGGCATTGGTTATTAAAGACAAAAAAACACCCTGGCTGGTTTTTGGCCTGCTTGTATTGCTTTACGCTTTCATTTACGTATTGCTCACCCTGAATGACTACGCTTTTCTGGCCGGCAATATAGGATTGTTCCTTATACTTGCTGTAGTGATGGGAGTGGTGGGGAGGTGGAACCTCCTGCGCCAATTGACCGGACCTAATTTATTAAGTAACTGACATACTGCTAATTGGAAGTTTAACAGAAAGAATTTGGCGCAGGAGGTTCCACCTTTCACGCTTAATCCTTGATACAACGTACGTGGTACCGAAAATTATAGGGGTATTCGTCCCTGAGAACGTAGCTGTAGGCGTAAGACATATACCTGCCCCAACCGTAATTAGGGCGTTGCTCGGTTGATGTCCACCAATAACCGTCACTACCCGCGTTGTAAAGGGCAAAGTAGGCACCGGGAAGCGCTGTAAAACCACTTTCATTAGTGGCCCCTTCATTAGGACTAGCCCAATGTGCTATCCCCGCTTCTTTCAACTTGCCTCCTGCCACTTCTTCACCTCCAAGGTAATTGGTCAGCGAAGTCCATTCTGTATCAGTAGGTAAATGCCACCCGGCGGGGCAGGCTGTCAAGGCCGCCGGCCTGTTATACAATACCCCGTCGGTTTGGTAATGGGCCGTTCCTTTTGCCTGATCAACATCGGTGCCGTCATACCAGTAAACGTAATAATGAGGGTCTGTTAACGACTGAATTGTGGAGGAATTAACCGATGGCAAATAAGCCAGGTTCTGTGCCATCCAAACTTGATCGCCTATGGTTACTATGCGGTATACGTTGCCGTCACGAATATCTGTGAATGTGTTGGGGTTGTTCCCAGGTGTACAGGAAGACAAGAATACCACTGTGAATAAGAAATAAATAATGTTTTTCATACATTTTAGTTTTAAATTTTACTTATGAGACATTATTGGACACGTATTATTACAATCATTTTATGTATTTGGGGTCCTTATAACTCTGTTTAGGTAAAATCGGGAAAGCCACAACCCTGGCTACCGAATATGTATGGGCAAACGAGAAAACAAATAGAGGATAAAAATGATGTCTTTTACTACGGCTCTATTTTTCAAATATAATCTATTAATCAAACATATACAAATACAAACAGTTTTTGCATATGTATCCGGTGTGACACAATAGGACTTCATGAAGAGTTTTCCCGAACCACCTTAGAAGCAATTATATGTTAACTTTACTTTTTAAATCTTAATAATATGAAAAAAGCAGACAGCATACTCCCGGTTATCGGTTTTATGATCCTTTTAGTATTTGTACAATGCAGTCAATTTCCCTCCCGTAACAATAAGGACCAAGAATTCTCTTTTGTATTTATGACGGATATACACCTTAAGCCAGAGTTGCAGGCTGCTGAAGGTTTTGCCAAGGCAATAGATACGGTTAACGCACTGAATCCTGATTTCGTTTTAACCGGTGGAGACAACATCTTTGATGCCTTACAAGCAGGCTACGGAAGAGCCGATAGTCTTTATTGCCTTTTCGATAGCCTTTCTAAACGGTTTGAAATGCCTTTATACAAAACCATAGGCAATCATGAAGGGTTTGGATTGCACCCGGCAAGCGGGATAGATCCCTCACATGAATTCTATGGCAAGAAAATGTACGAAGACCGGATAGGCGATCGTTACTATTCCTTTGACCACAAACACTGGCATTTTATTGTTCTAGACGGTATTGAATATACACCGGAACGAAAATATGTAGGCGTTATTGACTCCCTGCAAATGGAATGGTTAAAAGCAGACCTGGAAGCCAATAAAGAAAAACCGATTGCTGTAAGCACACATATTCCTCTTTTAAGTGTCGGCCAACAGATTTTTGGTGAACCTACAAGCGCGTTTTCCCCCTCCGAAATCATAATAAATGCAAAAGAAATTCGGAATCTTCTGGAACAGTATAACGTTAAGCTGGTACTCCAGGGACACCTGCATATGTTGGAAGATGTATTATACAACGGCATTCATTATGTCACAGGAGGAGCCGTCTGTGCCAGCTGGTGGCTTGGCCCGCGAAATGGCATGGAAGAAGGATTCCTGAAGATTGATGTTTCCGGAGAGCAATTCAGCTGGGAATACATAGATTTCAAATGGAGTTTGACTGCGCCACAATAATATGCTGCGGGATAACGGGCTGACAATCAAGGCCTTACCCTCCGCCTTTAAAGGTTGGCGCAGTCAAACTCCATTTCAGGCGCAGTCAGTTCCGTACACAACGGACAGAATAGCCGTATCTATTGACGGTGAAGTTTCTGTCAACGTCATTGTTATAGTAACAGATGTACAGTCTGTAGGAATTAGTACTTGAAGAACCCTCCGAAGAACTCCACCAATAGCCGTAATTGCGCATCTCGGCAACTACTCCATCGTGGCTTCGAAACCCTCCCGGAAGGCCGGTAAAACCACTTTCGTTGGTTGCTCCATAATTTGGTTCGTTCCAAAGAGTTGTTCCGGTTTCTTTCATTTTGCCACCGGCAACTGATACTCCTCCAAGATAATCCGTCAGTTGTGTCCACTCTGCATCGCTGGGCAGGTGCCAACCCGTGGGACATAAACCTTGTACATCACTGGGATTTGCTGTGCTGCTTGAGGCTCCTGCCATGGCTGCCGTCCAGTTATACAACACCCCGTAGGTACTGTAATTGGCCGTGGCTTTGGCTGCTGCTACATCCGTTCCATCATAACCGTAAACGTAATTATAAGGTTCTGTATCTGATCCTGTGGCAAGCGTACTGACAGCAGGCAAATATGCCAGATTCTCTGTCATCCAGACCTGAGTACCAATCAGTCTATAACTGTAAGTATTGCTGTCCCGGGAATCTGTAAACTCATTGGTCCACCCGGTATCATCTGCATCAAGGGTTACAACGTACTTCTTGCCCCTTACGAAGCCGCTATCCGAAAGACCACGAGTAAATGGTACGTCAACTATAAGAGCTGCTTTTTCCACTTCTTTCCAGATCCCGTCCGTTGTAATGGCAATCTTGATGTAACCTGTTTGGATACCGGGAAGGACCATCATATAAATGCTCACAGGACTATCGGATAGAGACACCGGAGTGGTCAGTGTGACAGTTACGTTTTTCGTGGTTCCGCTTGTAGTAATGGCATACGTATTTGTAGACGGAGTCTGAGATAGGTCAATGGTGCCTTCACAAGCCAGGGGATCGTCCCCGCTCAGGCTAACCTGGGTCAAAGTCCCGCTGCCAACTATCTGGAATTCGATCATGGCAAAGACGTGATTGAATGTCAGGCTTACCGCTCCGCCTGAAGCAACTGTATCGGGAGTAGCCACCATATAATCCAGTGCTCCAATATGATCCGTATTCCCCGCTGCAGACTGGGTCTGTGCCCATGGCAGGGAAATGGGCACGGCAGTCTGATTTCCTTCATATGCCGAGTTATAGGGGTAATAGGCATAAAAATGATGATCGGATTCGCTCCCCCAAAACATAGTCCCTGAAAAATCCGAACTTTTTGCCGAGGTCTGCGCCTCAAAGGCAAGATTATTGGCGGGATTTGCTTCCGGGGTGCCATCACTTGTGGCTTTGGCCTCGGGTGAAAAGATCCCGATCTTATCCGTAGTGGCCACCCAGTGGGTTTCACTACCGGACAATGTGGTTTTTGTGCCCGGCGCATCCGTCACAAATTGTTCCCGCACTGTTTCCGCTGTAATACTTATCTCTCCAAGAGAATTATTATCAGGGACTTCCTGCAAAGTACACGCGCTAATGACCGTTATAAATAAAACGGTAGAAAAGACTATTATACAAGCTTTCATAATACAAAATTTACCAAGATATTGATCCCCAATCATCAGTACTCGAAGAAGCAGCAAAGCCTTTTTCCGGGTTGATCTCAAAAAAGGTGATTTCAGGCGGAACGTAGTTATCCTGATCTGTCTGGCTGCCAGACATGACACGATTGTTATCTAAATAATTCATTTTATAAGTTTAAATGGGTTGTCACAGGAATCCCAATACCATTGCTCTGGTATAGGGTAGAATAATTATATAAAACCGGATAATAACAAGGAACAAAACAGGCAACAGAAAAAAGGGGCTGAGCCTTACACCTTATGGAACGGATAAATATGATGGTCCTCATTAAAAATGTCAAATGGAGTTTGACTGCGCCAAAAAAAAACGCCAAAGAATAACAGGCTGGCAATCAAGGCCTTGCTCTCCGCCTTTAAATCTTGGCGCAGTCAAACTCCATTTCGGGCGCACCAAAAGGGGGTCTGTGGCGCAGCAAACTCCATTTGTTGCGCAGCAAAAAAAAGCACCCGCGTAAACGTGAGTGCTTTATTTTTAAGGAGTGGGCCCAGCTGGGCTTGAACCAGCGACCCCCTGATTATGAGTCAGGTGCTACTAACCAACTGAGCTATGGGCCCCCTTTTCGCGTACAAATATACACGAAAGGTATGTTATAATAAAATCCAGATCAAAGAGCGAAAGCGTAAAATACGTCAGACTTTGATTTCAACCTCAACGCCGCTGGGCAATTCCAGTTTCATTAAGGCATCCACCGTCTTGGGGGTAGAGCTGTAAATATCCAGCAGGCGGCGGAATGAGTTCAATTCAAACTGTTCGCGTGCTTTTTTATTTACGAATGTTGCCCGGTTGACCGTAAAGATCTTTTTATTAGTGGGCAGGGGAATGGGGCCGCTTACAACGGCACCGGTAGCCTTGACGGTTTTCACGATTTTATCGGCAGATTTATCTACCAACATGTGATCGTAAGATTTTAATTTGATTCTGATTTTTTGGCTCATTTTATTATGTATTAACCAAGTATATTAAAATTCAACATCTGATGCATGAAATCCTTTTGCCCAGCCGGTTTTTTCAATAACCTCCTTAGCGAGGCTCGGGGGCAGTTCTTCGTAATCGAAGAATTCCATACTGCTTGTGGCACGTCCGGAAGAAAGGGTACGAAGGGTGGTAATGTAGCCGAATTGCTCGGCAAGGGGAACTTTTGCTTTAATTATCCGGGCATTGCCTTTTGAGTCCATGTTTGTCACCTGACCGCGGCGTTTGTTCAGATCACCTATAATGTCACCCATGTAATCTTCAGGGGTAACCACTTCCAAAGCCATGATAGGTTCCAGCAAAACCGGTCCCGCTTTGGGAGCCGCTTTACGGAATGCCATCCGTGCGCAAATCTCGAAAGAAAGGCTGTCGGAATCAACTGCATGGTAAGACCCGTCGGTAAGGGTTACTTTCATTCCCGTTATGGGGTATCCGGCCAAAACGCCGTTTTCCATGGCTGCCTTAAATCCTTTTTCAACCGAAGGAATGTATTCCCTGGGGATATTGCCGCCTTTAACCTGGTCAATAAACTGCAATCCGGTTACACCGGGATCTGCAGGCCCCAGGGTAAAGACAATATCGGCAAATTTTCCGCGTCCCCCGGTCTGTTTTTTGAAGACTTCACGGTGCGAGACGGTTCCCTGTATGGTTTCCCGGTAATTGACCTGGGGAGCACCCTGGTTGATCTCCACGCCAAACTCGCGTTTCAGGCGATCAACTATGATCTCCAGGTGCAATTCGCCCATGCCGCTGATAACGGTCTGGCCCGTTTCCACATCGGTACGGACGGTAAAGGTGGGATCCTCCTCGGCAAGTTTGGAGAGGGCCACACCCAGCTTGTCCAGATCTTTCTGGGTTTTAGGTTCCACTGCCAACCCAATCACAGGATCCGGGAAGGTAATGGCTTCCAGCACTATGGGATGTTTGTCCACGCATATGGTGTCTCCCGTACGCAGGTCTTTGAACCCAATTCCGCTGCCAATGTCACCGGCTTCTAAATACTCTATAGGATTCTGCTTGTTGGAGTGCATCTGGTACAGGCGGTTTATGCGTTCCCGCTTGCCTGTGCGGACATTTAAAACGGTCTTCCCGGTTTCAATTTTACCCGAATAGGCCCTTATGTATGCCAGGCGGCCAACAAAAGGATCTGTAGCTATTTTGAACACCAGCCCGCAGAAAGGTTCTTCGGCAGACGGGGCTCTTTTTTCATTTTTCTGTGTGTAGGGATTTACGCCAACTACGGGTTCAATATCCATAGGGGATGGCAGGTATTGGCATATAGCATCCAGAAGGAACTGTATCCCTTTGTTTTTCAAAGAAGTTCCACAGGTAACCGGAACGATCTTCAACGCCAGAGCGGCTTTTCTCAAAGCACCGGTCACCTCTTCCGAAGTAATGGAACCCGGATCTTCAAAATATTTTTCCATCAAAGCATCGTCAAATTCCGCTGCAGCTTCAATCAGTTTGCCACGCCATTCTTCCACTTCCTCTTGCATTGACTGTGGGATCTCTTCTACAGTGAAATTGATCAGATCCTTGCTGTTGCTATCGTATATGTATGCCTTACGGGATAACAGGTCCACGATCCCGCTAAACGATTCCTCGGATCCTATGGGCAGACTGATGGGAATGGCATTAGCACCCAGTCTTTCATGTATCTCCTCCACTACGGCAAAGAAATCGGCACCCACCCGGTCCATTTTGTTGACAAAGGCCAACCTTGGAATCTTGTACTTATCGGCCTGACGCCAGACAGTCTCGGATTGGGGCTGTACACGGCCCACAGCGCAAAACGTTGCTACGGCACTATCCAGTACGCGCAGGGAACGCTCCACTTCTACGGTAAAATCCACGTGACCCGGGGTGTCTATGATATTGATCTGGTACCGGTTCCGGTTACAATTCCAGAACGCGGTGGTAGCAGCCGAGGTAATGGTAATACCCCTCTCCTGCTCCTGGACCATCCAATCCATAGTAGCCGCCCCCTCGTGAACTTCCCCTATTTTATGGGTTTTACCCGTATAATAGAGAATGCGTTCGGTGGTAGTGGTCTTACCGGCATCAATATGGGCCATGATGCCAATATTCCTTGTATATGTTAAATCTCTTGACATTCTTCAGGTGCTGACAAAAATTCCCGTATTAGAAACGGAAATGTGCAAATGCTTTATTGGCTTCCGCCATTTTGTGCATGTCTTCTTTACGCTTGAACGCGGCACCTTCGCTGTTGTAGGCAGCTATGATCTCGGCGGCCAGTTTTTCGGCCATCGAATGTGCGGAACGTTTCCTGGCATAATTGATCATGTTCTTCATGCTTATCGAAATCTTCCGCTCAGGACGCACCTCTGTAGGCACCTGGAAGTTGGCTCCTCCCACACGGCGGCTCTTCACCTCAACCTGGGGAGTAATGTTTTCCAACGCTTTTTTCCAAATGTCTAAAGGAGCCTTCTCAGAATCTTTCATTTTCTCACCTACGATCTCCAGGGCATCGTAAAAAATGCCGTAGGCAATACTCTTCTTTCCCTGAAGCATCAAATTGTTCACAAAACGGGTTACAAGCACGTCGTTGAACTTGGGATCAGGAAGTAGAATCCTCTTTTTAGGCTGTGATTTTCTCATTTGTTTTAATCAATTAAATTATTTTTTCACTTTGGGCCTTTTGGCTCCATAAAGTGAACGGGATTGTGTTCTGCCTTCCACACCCGAGGTTTCCAAAGCACCTCTAAGAACGTGGTAACGGACACCGGGCAGGTCTTTTACACGACCTCCGCGTACCAATACGATGGAGTGCTCCTGAAGGTTGTGACCTTCACCCGGAATATAGGCATTCACCTCTTTCTGGTTGGTCAGACGAACACGGGCAACTTTACGCATAGCGGAGTTCGGTTTCTTGGGAGTTGTGGTATACACACGTACACAAACACCGCGTCTTTGAGGACAGGAGTCCAAAGCACGTGATTTGCTTTTTTCTACCACACGTTCCCTTCCTTTACGAACTAGTTGTTGAATTGTTGGCATAATGTATTGTTAATCTTTGCTTTATGTATTTTTACTCTACGTAAAACGGGTTGCAAAGATAGGATTAATTTTCTTATTTACAAACAAGTTGCTGACAATTTCCCTCATTACCAAACGAAAAGCGTCGGTATGAGCAGCAGCGCACCTGCCAGGATCAGACCCAGTATGAAACGCCAGGCCCACCGGACCCACCGGGTATAGGGAACGTGGGCAATCCCCAACACCGCCAGCAGTACCCCGGAAATGGGGGTGATCATATTGGTAAATCCGTCCCCAAACTGGAACGCCAGCACCGTTGCCTGGCGGGACACCCCCACCAGATCACTGAAAGGTGCCATAATGGGCATGGTCATGGCTGCTTTTGCCGAGGCGGAGGGAATGAGCGTGTTAATGACCGTCTGGATCATGTACATCACCTCCAGGGAGCCCGGACGACCCATGGATTTCATGCTCCCTGCCATGGCAAAGAGGATCCGGTCCATGATCCTGCCTTGTTCCAGTATCTCGACAATCCCCGCTGCCAGGCCCACAATAAGGGCCGCGCCGAGTATGTCTTTCGCCCCTTCGATCAATTTTCCCGCAATGGTGTTGGCCGGATAGCCGGCCGCCACGCCACTTAAAATGCCCAGAGCCAGAAACAGACCCGCAATTTCACTTATATACCATCCATAGCCCAGAACACCCACCACCAGGAAAACTACCGTAAATCCCACAAAAAGCAATATCAGGCGTGTTTTGGCAGCGTCTCTTTTCCGGGATACCAGTATCCGGATACCCCACAAGGCGAAAGCCAGCGTCAGGAAAGGGATCAGTCCGGGGACAGACAACTCCCGTGCTCCCATCGTAATGGATGTCACCGGGTAAAAAACGGAAAAACCTACCAGGGCCGCCAAAACCAGCACAAAAGACGACCAGGTGCCCCGGCCCGGCCTGTTCTCCACCGCTCTGTCTTCAGCGGCAGCGGCAGACTCGGCAAGGATCGCCTCCCTACGCCTGTTGTCAGCTTCCCACATAGGTGATGATTCGGGACGTTTGCGCACTTTTTTGGCGTACCGGAGCACAAAAAAGATGGTTCCGGAGGTAAGCAAGGCCCAGCATACCAGGCGGTACCCCATTCCGGAAAAGATGGGCAATCCCGACAGATCCTGCGCTATGCCCACGGTGAATGGATTCAGGAAGGCACCGGCAAATCCCACATGTGCGGCAACATATACCATGCATACCCCGGTAATGGAATCGTACCCCATAGACAAAGCCAGGGGCACGATCAGGGCCGTGAATGCTATGGTTTCCTC
Source organism: uncultured Muribaculaceae bacterium (assembly GCA_964542305.1). Lineage (GTDB taxonomy): Bacteria > Bacteroidota > Bacteroidia > Bacteroidales > UBA932 > DMER64. The sequence continues at coordinate 19,163 of CAZITX010000021.1, forward strand.
GCTCATCCCAAAGACCGCACCAAAAAGGCTGAAAAGCAGCATTACCAGCACGATCACCAGGTTGTTCACCCCAATGCGGCGCATCAGGGAGAAACGCTCCAGTTTCTGCGAAAAAGAAAGAAACGAACGGATCCCGTTGTCTATTGCACGGGTGGCATTCACCACCCAAAAAGCAGCTCCCACGCAAAGAATAAACACGATGATACCTGCCTGCTTGACAAAACCGTCATAAAAAGCGGTAAAAACCTGCCATGTCTGGGGTTTGGCATCCACCGGGTGAAACGTTCCTTCAATGTATTTTCCCCCGGGGAGCAACCAGGTAAAAAGGGCTGCCAGCAGTATCAGTATAAAAATTATAACTGTGGGAACGGGAAAACGCTTATTCATGTTCACTTAGTTTCCTAACAGTTTGAGCGACAACATAAATTGGTTGGTTGACTTTTCTCCCGGGCGGAACATTTTGGCATATCCGAACGACCAGGTGGTTTTCAGGTAGGAAAACAATACCAGTTGTATATCAATTTGCCCGCCGCAGTTGAAAGTATGCGCAACCTGATCCCTGCGGTCGAAATCCGTCATCAGGTGTGTCCCGAACAGGGAAGGCTGGATATAAGTGGGATACAACCAGGTGAAACCCACGCCTCTGAGCCTGACAGGAAACAGGTTCAGTTCTCCCATGGTTTTGACGTAATTGTATGCCGGCAGGGCATCGATTTCGGCTCCGGGGAATGACAGCGTGTTGCGGTATTGTTCAGACGGTTGCCAGTCCACGTAATTGTTGCCGAACCCGCCAAAATAAAAATGCGACAACGCCGAGGTGCGGTCTCCCAGGGATTGTCCCACGCTGTTGCGTATCCAGAAACTGGTGTTCCTTATGAACGGAATCAGAAAACCGACGCTCTGATCGGACATGAATGAAGGATAAAATTTCCCTTTTGCCAGGTAAGTGGTACTGCTGATATCCCAGGAAAATCCGAATTCATCGTCTTCGCCGCCCAGGGTTCTGCGCAATTTGGAAAGCCCAAAAGACAGGCTGGCTGCCTGCATGTTCCTGATAGGCGCCTCAATTTCCTGGTATCCCGGCAAAACCTCCATCATGCCGTAAGTAAAAACAGCTGCGTCTACGTAATATTGCAATGGCTTTTTTAATGTAAACAGGCGCTTATAGCCTACCCCTACTGAATACCCGGCCCGGCTTCGTTTTGTAGGTCCGAAAATGTCATAAAAATGCGTAGGGTTGTAATTGGCTTTCAACCGCCAGTTCCAGAAATTCCATTCCAGCATGGCGTGAAATTTTTGTTCCACTCCGTAAGCACTCCAGGGAGAAACCGCCAGGAACAAATTGACATTGCTTATCCCCACCGGATCCCTCCAGTTGAGCCGATAACCCAGAGCTACCGTGTTTTTGAACCCGGCAATATCCGGATACGCCCCGGCGATCTTCATCTCTTTGATGGGCTTGTATGGCTTTTCAATGATAGAATCATTTACGCCTTCCAATGCCGAGGCGGGAGGCAAAGACCATTCTTCCACCTGAGGGTGCGCCCGGTGAACCATATTGCCCAGGAACTCAATGGCGTTGGCATCTTCCAACACTTTCACGGGAATGATTCCGGGAACCATTCCGTCCCTTTCGTATTTCAACACAAGCAATGAGTCCTCATGTATCTGCAACGGCATAAAAAACCCCGTCTCTGTATTGGACAGCAATTCCATCTGCTCGTCTTCCAGGTTGATCCTCCATATATTGGAAACTCCTGTATAATAAGAGGTTCCTATGAGAGAACTGTCATTGGAAGAAAACCGGAACTGGGTTAGCGTATTGTCCTGGAATTCAGCTATAGTCCGGTACCCCGATTTTCCGGCATCCAAATCTTCCAGATTAAAAAGGATCAGCGATTGTTCTCCCCTGATCCCCGATAAGGAAGCCGACAGCAAACTGCCGGAATTGGAAATATCCAGATCGAAAAGCACTTTTCCGAAAGGAGCCGAAAAGACCGGAAGCGCTTTGTCATAAGGTGGCGGCATTTTTACCAGGATGGAATATCCGTTATCATTCTGTACGCCCCATATACTATTGTCTTTGGGATTAAAAACCAGATCACCCGTACGGGTTAACTTGTTAATCACCCTTTTTCTACCCGTTTTGACGTCAATTTCAACCAGGTTCCTGTAGTTGTTGTTGTGTTCAGATATATAAATCTTTTCTCCCAGGGGGTTATACGTTAAATGCGTGGAATAATACAAATTGGGAGAATCCAGGGTGGCCAGTTTCCTGCGCTTTCCGGTAGCCACATCAATTTCGGCAATTTGTGAAATGATACCGGGATAATTGATGGCTGCGTATATTTTACCGGTAACGGGATTGTATTCCGTTTTGGAAACATTTCCCAACGGGTGAGACGTTACGGGATGAAATGCCGTCAGCGGGTACTGGCTTATATTTTCAATAGTTGTGTTTTGGAAATCATACTCCCATTGAATCCATTCTTCCCATACCTTTGCTACAGGACGGCCGTACACTTTTCTAAACTGGCCGGCATAAAAAGCTTTGGAAGTATCCGAACGCACATAAAAATCTTTTAACTTGTCTATTCCGTACTTATAGGCCAGGTAAGTAACAAAACGTGCCCCGTAAAGGTACGAATTGGCTCCCACCTGGAAATCCACGGTCGTACCTTCGGTCTCCAAACCTATGAGGGAATACAAAGGTTCCCCGGCATCCACAATACTCCTGAAATACATTTCATCATAAAAGCCCATGGCCCGGCCAAATCCTCCGGACATCCATGTTTCCATGAAACAGGCAATTCCTTCGTGGTACCAGCGGGGGGAATACCAGCGGGGAGTCGTGAAATAGCTCCACAGGGCGGAAACAGGATTTTGATCGTCTCTCAAGACCTTTCCCATCAACAGTTTCCGGAATTTTGCATCCGTTTTGTTGGGCATGTCGGTCATCACCACGTGAGTCAGCTCATGATTGAACAGCCACTGGAACCGTTCGTTGGAAGGGATGATGCTGAAAGCAAAACTGTACGGTTCTATCCCCAATATCACCTGGTTATAGGGCATGGCTATGGCTCCGCCGTGACCGGAATCTTCAAAATCAGTCAAAAACACGTAGGTGGTGGTATCCCGATACGGCCAGAATTTGCTGTGAAAATTCATGGCATTCAGGTAAGTCTGATATACGTGCGGCACCAGGTAAGAATACCTGTTCCCGAAATAGACCAGGTGCAAATCGTCTTTTTTAACACTATTGATCAGCTGCGCATGCAAAATCCCGGGCAAGCCCGGGATAATGACTCCCAAGAGTAATATAATGGTTTTGAACTTGTTCACGGCCTATTCGGATCAATCGGAATAAAAAGTCCTCCCAGGCTGGATCTGTTAGCAATGAAAGCACCCAGTTGGTTCAGATTCCATATGCCCAGTTTCTGGGCATTCAAAAATCCGGCTGATCCTAAATTTGCTTTATCAAATGATCCAATACCTCCCAACTCACTTCTGTCATTATAAACCCATCCCAGTTCCCCGGCGGCATCCATGATAATCATAATACTGCCCATAGACAAATCCTGCATATTTTCCAGGGTACCGGAACTTTTATTGATATAGCCAAGTTCACTCATATTGGAACAATAGAATTGCAAAGCCGTTTCATTCAACAGGAATTGATTTCCTACCAAGGCGGCGTCTTTAACGATAGGCAGATTGCCTCCTAACGCCTGATCCCCAAGTAATACTAACAGGTTCAAAGAGTTTTTATCATTATAGATATCACTCAGACGGCTCAAGTCTTCCACAACAATTTCCTTAAGATCCAAGCCGAAGGACCCTTGTATTTCATCGGTAAAAAGTTTTTTCTTATTGAAATATCGTATCACCATTTTATCATTCAGGGCCATGGCATTAGCCAGCTGGTCCATGGTCAGTATTGTATGAACTTCGGCCAGCGTTCCTTCAGGATCAGCGCCTTTCCCATCCAAGTAAGATCCCATATTATCTATCAGGTCCAGAACCGTTTCTTTCCGAAAACTCATCTGCGAGATCACGTTGTTAGCCTGAACAATGGTATTGCGTAACAGTACCGGATGAATTTCCCCGGGATCATTGATCATGGCTATGGCCAGCAACAGGTTGGTACGTGAATTCTCCAGAAATGTTCCGTAACCTGCCACATCCGATAAAACGACTCCGGCGTATTCCTTATAGGGTTCCAGCGGCTGTATCTGATCCAGTGCAAATTGAATTTTGTCTCCCTGAGATACCGCACTAACATAATAATAATTAAACCACGCAGAAAGGGCTTTAAGCATAACGGTATCGGCCACCAGATCGTTTTTCAAATCTATGTCTTCTTCGGTCACCTTAACGTTTTTGTAATTCTGCACCCTGCCAATGGTCCCGGCAAGTTGTACGTTTTCGGTTTTTGGGAAATCAATTAAGGTTCCGGCCAAAAATCCGGCAGCCAATGAAATGATAATCAATAGGATAAATAATAAACTGTTTTTCTTTTTCATAATACTCTAAATATACTATCATAATGAATTAAAACACTTTCGGCGGCCAGTTTGGGTTTAATCCGGTGACCATTCCCAGCTCAGAGGCATTGAAGAAAATATCATTCAATTGGGTCATGTTGTAAAAGCCCAATTGGTTCACATTATTGACAGCCCCCAACTTCTGGGCATCCAGAACACTGCCCAACTTCTGGGCATCCAGAACACTGCCCAACTTCTGGGCATCCCAGACAGTTCCCAGATTGTCCTGATCAGTAATAACATAGCCGCCAAGATCGTTTGTGTTCAACATGACACCCAGCTCGCCGGCGGCATCCATAATAATCATAATGCCACCCATAGACAGTTCCTGCATATTTGCCAGGGTATTTGCATTTTTTACATAATATCCCAATTCGGACATACTGTCCAGAATACTTCCCAGGGCAGCATCTCCCAGAATAAACTGACGACCTATCAGGGAGGCATCCTGTATTATGGGGAAATTTTCAATACCGGTTTTATCCGTAAAGCCTGTACCCAGACTGTTCACGTCGCTTGTAATTATGCCCTTAAGATCCGTTGAAAAAGACCCCTGTATCTCTTCCGTGAACAGTTTTTTCTTTTCAAAATACTTTATTACCATTTTGTCGTTCAGCGCCATGGCATTGGCCAACTGATCCATGGTTAACACCAGGTGAATGTCGGCCAGTGCCTGTGAAGAACCATCCTTGTTTTGTTCCAGAAATGCTTCTACGTTCTCCAGGAAATTCAGAACCGCCTGTTTCCTGTAGCTCATCTGGGAAATAACGTTGTTGGCCTGTGTAATGGCATTGCGCATCATGACCGGGTTCGCGTCTTCCGGTTCATTGCAGACCATTGCAGCCAAAAGCAGGTCTTTGCGTGCGTTTCTCAGGAATGTTCCGTAATTTTCAAATTCCGTCAGCACCAGCCCGCTGAATTCACGGAATTCTTTTAAGGGATTAACATTGTCAAGCGTATAACGGATCTTTTCACCCTGGGATACTGCACTTACATAATAATAATTGAAATAATTGGATATAGCCTTTAGTATTAATGTGTCAGATGTCAGTTGATTCTTAAGTTCAATGTCTTCTTCCGTGATTTTCACGTTTTTGTAATTCTGAACCCTGCCAATAGTTCCTGAAAGTTGCGTGTTTTCAGTTTTCGGGAAATCCACCAGGACCCCCATCAAAAAACCTGCGGCCAGTGAAATAACCACCACCAAAGCTGTTAATATTCCTTTCTTTGTTTTCATGATAATGTGTATAACTGTTTCATTTCACTTATAAATATGCGTTCCTGATAAAAAAGTTGGTTAAAAAACGATTTTATGTATGCGAATCCCGTTTTTTGTGAACAGTATTTCTGAACAAACGGGAGGATTTGTTATTGTAAATATAGCAAGTTCCCCGCAAACACCATATACGTAATGGGTCCTTTCAACATGTGGTTCGGGGTTGTTTCCGGGCCATATCCGTCTAAAAAACAAGTTCTCGGAATGATTCTGACCCGGAATAAAATCCACCTTAAGACTGTCCCGGCTTTTTACAAAAAGCGTATTCACAAACAATCCTTCTTTCCGGAATGCTTCCATATCTATTTCAATCCCTTCCTCATGATCTTTGTAGGCGGAAGTGTGCTTTCCGGTCATGGTACCGGCAATATCTTCCTGTTGCCATGTGCCCAGCGGCGGAATCAGGTAATTGGCAGCAAGAACACCCAAGGTAAACACCAAAACAAGCAAGGCTGCATAAGCGTAAAAGCTTTTCCATCCGGCAAGAAACACCTTTTTCACGGTTGATTTGCGTTTGATAGCAGCCATCACATCCCCGGTAACATCTACGGCGGGAATCCCGGCTGCATCATCACGCAATTTTTGTTGGACACGTAGCAATTCTTTATACAACTCCGCCGCACGCGGATTGGATGCGGTCAACGCACGGAATACCGTTTCTTCTTGTTCGGTCAGCGTTCCGTCAACCTTTTTTTGAATGATCAATATGTCATCATTAGTCAACATGATGCAAATTTTCGTTTAATTTATCTTTCAACAACATCCGGGCATCAAACAACCTGGATTTCACTGTTTTTTCAGGTATTTCCAGGGTTTCTGCAATTTCCCCGTAGGATAATCCGGCATAATATTTCAGCAATATCACTGCTTTATACTTTTCTTTTAATGAGCCTACCGCCTTGCCAACCAACGCATCCCTTGTTTTCAAGTCATATTCTGTTTCCGGTCCGGGGGCCGTTTCTTCATGCAATGCAATTTTGTCCAGAGGCACATAAGGTTTTTTGTTTCTTACAAACAGTAAAGCCCTGTTAATGGCTATCCGGTATATCCAGCTGAAAAACTTATATTCCGGATTGTATTGGTGCAAAGACTCGTAAGCTTTCACAAAAACATCCTGCGTCAATTCCCTGGCCTCTTCATAATTATTCACTATGTTAAATATGACCCTGAATACAGGATTTTGGTACTGTTCCACCAGGACCCCGTAATGTGCGGTCTTCCCTGCAAGGATCGCCTTAATGATCGTTCGTTCGTCTTTCATAAAGTTCCACGGCGGTCATGGCTATAATAAGTAGTAAACATCCCGCCAAATGTTGGTAAAAGTTTTTATTGCAATAAGTTCAGTTTCCACAAATCCCTGTAACTCATGCGGATCAAGGGAGACAAAGCGATCTCTCCCACCGGTCCGATTCTTTTGTGCAAGGCCTTCAACTCGGCAAGGTTGCTTCCAATCCCGGCCTCGGGTTCCACAGGAAAACCGTTTTCCCGGAGCATTATGTTCCGTTTGGCTTTCAGCGACAGTTCCAGGTAAAGCTGCAGGTAACAGTACATGTCAAGGATCACCTCCCCGGAAAAGCGGTCTTTCAGCGAACCCAGGAATTCCCCCGCACGGGAAGCGGAAAAACGCCCCTGCCGGATCATTTTCAACAGTTCCACTTCACTGCTTAATTCCAGCTCCATCCAATCCCGGAGCAGAATTTCGTTATGCCTGAAAACCAAAACGAAGAGCACGGGTAAAGACACCAGGATCACCAGCGTCTGGATAACGGGATGCACATAAAAGTGATTGAACAGGGCGTGAACCACGTAAGCCAAAGCCAGTCCCAAAAGAACCCGGAACACGACCATCCGGTCCCTGGATTTGGCTCCTATGTATATGATGGCAAATAAAGCAGTACATCCCCCGTGCATTACCGCCGTTCCAAACCCCCTTATGATCCAGGTAAGCATAGAGGCGTCCGGCAGGGAATAGACATAAAACAGGTTCTCGCACAAAGCGAATCCGGTCCCGATGGCAAACCCGTATATGGCGGCATCCACCATAAACCCGATTCGTTTTTTGTAGATCAAAAAGAACAGGAATCCCGCTTTGAGCAATTCTTCTACGGCAGGAGCCAGGTAACGCGACAAGTATTCAAATGCGGCACCTGTAGTATCCTGCAAAAAAGAATTGATCAGGTAACTGATCAGGGCACAGAAACATCCCCATAGAATGGCCAGGCCTACCTGCTTTTTCTGAACCAGTTTAAAACTATCCAGTAAAAACAAAAAAAACAGGAACAACAGTACAGGCAATATGCTTAAACCAATTTTCACCATGTAAAATTAACTTTCTATTTTAGAAGCGCAATAAAAATCCATATCTTCGCAGTTATGAAATCACAAGAATACATTACGCTCGAAGAAGTTTACGGAGCACACAATTACCATCCGCTGCCGGTAGTCCTGAGCAGGGGAAAAGGTCCTTATGTATGGGACGTTGAAGGAAAAAAATATTATGATTTTCTGTCTGCCTACTCGGCAGTCAACCAGGGGCATTGTCATCCAAAAATTGTTAAAGCCCTGAATGACCAGGCCAAACAGCTGTGCCTGACCTCGCGTGCATTTTACAACGACTGCCTGGGTCCTTACGAAGAATACGTAACCCGCTTTTTCGGATACGATAAGGTCTTGCCCATGAATTCCGGGGCCGAGGCCGTTGAAACCGCCCTGAAACTGGCCCGTCGTTGGGGGTACGAAAAAAAGAACATTCCGGAAAACGAGGCCCTGGTCGTATGCTGCGAAGGCAACTTCCACGGCCGGACCATTACGGTAATTTCCCTTTCCACGGATCCCGACTCATACGGAGGATTCGGGCCTTATACTCCGGGATTTGTCAAGATCCCGTACAACGATGTGCCTGCCCTGGAAAAAGTGCTTCAGGAACACGGTCCGCGCATTGCCGGATTTCTGGTGGAACCCATTCAGGGTGAAGCCGGCGTTTTTGTTCCTGATGACGGATATGTGAAAAAATGTTACGATCTGTGTAAAGAACACAACGTCCTGTTTATGGCCGATGAGGTTCAGACAGGTATCGCCCGCACCGGAAAACGCATTTGCTGTGACCACGAAGGCGTCCATCCGGACATCCTGATCCTGGGAAAGGCCATTTCCGGAGGCGTACTGCCCGTTTCGGCCGTCCTGTCCAACGACGAGATCATGCTGACCATAAAACCCGGAGAGCACGGATCCACATTCGGCGGGTTTCCCCTGGCTTGCAAAGTGGCACATGCAGCCCTAAAAGTGGTGGAAGACGAGAAACTTGCCGAGAAGGCCGCCTATCTGGGACAGATAGTCCGCGATTTTTTGAAAGCCATTCCCTCCGACCGTATTCAGAGCGTACGTGGAAAAGGCCTTCTGAACGCCATTATCATCAAGCCCAAAGAAGGCAAAGAAGCCTGGGATGTATGTGTGGAACTGGCTAAAAACGGTGTGCTTGCCAAGCCCACCCACCGGCATATCATTCGCCTGGCACCGCCTTTGGTGATCAAGGAATCCCAGCTGATGCACGCCCTTGAAATTATCCGTAAAACAATCCTTGGCCTGGATGAGTAAACTGCTGATGGTACGCCCCTGCTGTTTCGGATTCAATCCCCAGACGGCAGTCAACAACGCCTACCAGGTCCCCACCGGGGAAGATCCGTTTTTAATACAGAAGAAGGCTCTTGCCGAGTTTGATGCTTACGTGGCCCTGTTGCGCAAACATCATATAGATGTGGTGGTGGCGGAAGATACACCCGAACCGCATACCCCTGATTCCATTTTTCCCAACAACTGGATTTCCTTTCATCCCGGTCAAATGGCGGTTTTATACCCCATGTATGCGCCCAACCGCAGGCTGGAACGGAAAAAATCCGTTTTTAGCATCATTCAGGAACAGGCCCCCCGCATCCGCTGGATAGATATGAGTCCCCGCGAGAGGGAAAACCGTTTCCTGGAAGGTACCGGGAGCATGGTTTTTGACCGGGAAAACAAGCGTGCTTATGCGTGCCGCTCTCCCCGTACGGATGAAGGTTTGTTCAGGGATATATGCGAAACGCTTGACTACCGGGCCGTCTGTTTTGATGCGCTGGACAAAGGAACACCTGTCTATCACACCAACGTATTGATGTGTATGGCCAAAGAGTATGTGGTGATCTGCCTGGAAGCCGTTCCTTCAGAAGAACAAAGACAAATGCTGTTGGGCATTTTTCAACAAGACAACAAAAAAGTGGTGGAAATCACCCGGGATCAAATGCATCATTTTGCAGGCAATATGTTCCAGGTCTTTTCACGGGAAAACGAACCTTTTTTGATCATATCGCGCCAGGCCCGTGAGGCACTTACACCTGTACAGCGAAGAACCCTTCGTGCGTTCAACAAATTCATCACCCCATCATTGGATACTGTTGAAACCCACGGAGGAGGATCTGCCCGGTGTATGATAGCCGAAATCGTTTAGTCCCGTTTATCTATACGGTATAATTTATCGGAACGCCTCAACTTTTGTGCGCAGGGTACCGAACATACGGCACCCTGGGGTGCTGATTGAACAGGTACATCGTTCAACCGTATTTCTCTTACGACATCTTCCACGACTCCCGTGGTCGGGCCAATGATCATGACCTTGTCGCCCACATGCAAGGGGGCTGTCTCAACTTTCAACTCGGCAATCCCGGAACGGGAAAAATAATTGGTAACGCGGGCGATATAGACTTTCTTTTCAGTAGCCTGGTTGCCGTACGCATCACTCCACTCTCCCGGTTTCCTGCCCAGGTAATACCCGCCCCAGAATCCCCGGTTGAAAACCGTTTTCAATTGTGTTTCCAGTTCTTGGCCCAGTTCCGGAGTATAGGTGCCTTCCAAAACGGCACGCACCCCGCGTGTATATGCCTGAACGGTGGTTCTCACATATTCCGGGGAACGGGCTCTTCCTTCAATTTTCAGGACTTCTATACCCGCTTCCAGTATTTTGTCCAAAAAAGTAATGGTGCACAAGTCTTTGGGAGACATAATGTATTTATTGTCAACCTCAAGTTCCGCGCCTGTTTCATTGTCCGTTACCGTATAGGAACGGCGGCAGATCTGGTAACACGACCCGCGGTTGGCCGATTTGTTGTATTCATGGAGACTCAGGTAACATTTCCCGGAAACGGCCATGCATAAAGCCCCGTGGCAGAAAAGTTCCAATTTGATTCGTTTCCCTGACGGACCGGTTATGTTCCGTTCCCTGACCTGACGCGCTATTTCGCCTATCTGTTCCAGGGTAAGCTCCCTGGCCAATACGATTACTTCTGCATATTGAGCATAAAACGCCAGCGCCTGAATATTGGAAACATTCAGCTGGGTGGAAATATGCACTTCAATATCCAGTGAACGGGCCTCCAGTATAGCAGCCATATCGGAAGCAATCACGGCTGTTATGCCCGCTTCTTTTGCAACTCCGAGCAGGTGTTTCAGCTCCGGCAGGTCCTGATCGTAAAAAATCGTGTTTACCGTCAGGTACGAGCGGATGTTGTGCTGCCGGCAAAAAGCCACAATTTGCGGAAGGTCTTCTACGGAGAAGTTGTGGGCGGCGTGTGCCCTCATGTTCAGATTCCCGACTCCCAGGTAAACCGATCCCGCACCGGCTTGAGCCGCAGCGGTGAGTGAGGCCCAATTCCCTGCTGGGGCCATAATTTCAGGGTTAAATTCTTTCAAAAAAGGAGATGACATGTTCTTCCGTGATTTGTTCCATACATTCATACGTGCCTTTCCAACAGGGTTTTGCCCCGAAGATTGAGCATGGGCGGCAATCCAGGGAATATTGTATGGCTCGTTGCGGATCCTGACGAAATCCGTAAAAACCGGCTTTGGGGTGGGTGGCTCCCCAGATGGAAATGACCGGGATTCCGACTGCCGAGGCAAAATGCATGTTGGCCGAATCCATGCTGATCATCACATCCAGCTCCCTGATCACTGACAATTCCGCGGCAAATCCCTTTCCGTTTTCTCCGGCAACAATAATGCGGTTGTTTTCATTTGCCCATTCTTGCAGGATCCTGTTCTCTTCATGACCTCCTCCGAACAAATAAACGGCGGTTCCCTGTCCGGCCAAATGGTTTACTATACGGCGCATACGCTCCAAAGGCCATTGCTTTCCCTTATGACGTGCAAACGGAGCTACTCCCACTTTTTTCCAGGGACCTTTTTCCAGGGATATTGTATTGGTGTCTTTTAGCGAGGGTATGGCAAATCCCAGTTTTTCCAGGGTTTGTGCATACCTTCTGTACATGGGAATCAACGGGGATGCATTTACCGGATCTTTAAGCAAACGTCTGCGGGCTTTTCTTCCCTTATGTAAAAAAACAATGCGGTAGCCGGAGAAAAAAAGGCAAGTCCTCAGGATAAATGTTCTTATGACACTGTGCAGATCGGCTATGTGTGTGGGATGCAGCCGCATGAAATGTCTGAACATATGTATGAGGGACTGTTTTTTGTCTACAGGAAACAAATTCAGATTGGGAACCCCCTCAAACAAAGGAGCAAGCAATCCGGGCCCCGCCAGGGTAAATTGCACACCGGGATTGTCCCGGGCGCAGGCTTTCAACACAACAGAGGCAATGGCAACGTCTCCGAGTGCTGAAAAACGCAAACACAATACATGCGGCTTGTTATTTCCCTTTAGCATACAAAACGGGATTAAGGAACGGATCGTTGTACATTTTCATTTGTTTGTACAATTTCATGTATTTCCTGCCTGCTTTCAGATCTGCCAGCAATTGATCAATGGCCAGGGAAAGATCTTTGCGCTGTATGGTGAGTATTTCCCATTTCTCCCGGCATGATTGGGCTTTGGGAGAATTTTTCCTGAGGGCTTCTATCTGCATATGATAGATTTTCAGGGCAAGAATGGACAACCGGTCAATAGCCCAGGCAGGTGTTTCCGTATTCAATACAGCACCCGGCAAACGGGGGACTCCCGAAAATTCACGAAAAAACAGGGTGTCCAGTTGTTCTACAAGATCCGTCCGTTCCTGGTTGGAGGCATCAATCCGGCGTTTTATGCGCAATGCTTCTGCTGGCTCAATAGAAGGATCCCGGATCAGATCTTCCAAATGCCATTGCACTGTGTCTATCCAGTTTTTTTTATACAGCAATCCATCCATGGAGGAATCAGACCAGGGATTATTACAGGAAGCATCTACATGATCTTCTTTATGATACTCTTTTATGGCATTGTCAAATATCCGGCTGCAATGGTCGCTGAACAAATAAGTATCCATGGTTAACGTGTTCTGTTCATCAGGCCCTGAATGTATTCGGTCAACAATTCCGTTCTGTCTTTCTGATGGTTGATTGTATTGATGATATTGAGGGCCTCTTCCAAATATTTGCTTACCCGCTCTTCTGCCGCCTGTCTCATTCCCAGTTTGTTGTAAAGCTCCAGTATCCGGGTTGTTCTTTCAGGTTCTTGCCTGTTTTCAAGCAACCGCGTAAGTGTGGCAAGATCCTGCCCCGAGGCATGGTGTAAAGCATAAGTCAGGAGCCATGTTTTTTTATTGTTGGCTATATCGGTTCCCGTGGATTTGCCGAACACATTGGGATCTCCGTATACGTCCAGGTAATCATCCTGAATCTGAAAGGCAATCCCCAGTGCTATGCCCGCTTTGTAAAGGTCATTCACGGTTTTTTCCGGGACTTTTGCGCACAAGCCGCCCGTTTGTAAAGAACAGGCTAGCAGAGCCCCGGTTTTTTTGGATATCATGTCAATGTATTCACCTTCCGTGATATACGTCTGTGACTCAAATTCCATATCCAATTGCTGTCCTTCGCAAACGTCTTCAGCTGCTTTGTGGAAAACATCAAGAACCGGATTGATAATCTCCGGGTTACACCGGCTCATGTATCTGTAAGCAAGCATACATAATGCATCACCGGACAAAATGGCCGTGTTGAGATCCCATTTCTTATGTACCGTCATCCGGTTCCTTCTGATGGACGAATTGTCCATGACATCGTCATGTACCAGTGTGAAATTATGATATATTTCAAGACCCAGTGCCGGATACAGGACCTCAGAAGGGAAATTGTCCGAGAATACATTATATGTCATAAGACACAAAACGGGACGCAGTCGTTTACCCCCCGAAGACAGCGCATATTCTACCGGAAGATGCAGCCTGCTATGCTCATACGATTCAATCAGACTTTGAATTCCTTGGTTTACAAAGCCTTGTATTTCGTTTACTGTAAACATTTTACAAAGGTAGTCTTTTTTCAGCATTTTCGTACCTTTGAGCCCTTAAACCCGGACCTGATGGAACTGCAAGTCTTTCAAAACGCGACAGTCGTAAAACAGACAGGATCCCTGTACCGGATTACTTTTCTGCCGGGATGGGATCCCTTTACCGCTGTATTGAGCGGTAAGCTGAGGCTCAAGGGAGACAAATTGACCAATCCTGTTGCAGTGGGTGACAAAGTAAACGGATACTGGCAACGGGCAGACAAACAAAAAGAAAACCAGGCTGTAATTACCGACGTTATGCCAAGGAAAAATTACCTGATCCGTAAATCCGTAAATCTTTCCAGGCAGGCACATATCATTGCAGCCAATATTGACTGGGCATATCTCTTTTTGAGTGCCACCCAACCGGAAACACCTTTTCCCTTTATTGATCGCTTTTTGGTTACCTGCCAGGCTTACCGGGTACCGGTCACCCTCATTCTCAACAAAAAAGACGAATTACAATGGGCGACCGATTATGCACCACAAGCGGCGCACATTAGAAACATTTATCAAAAAGCAGGGTACCCGGTGATGGAAGTATCTGCAAAAACGGGAGAGGGAACGGCTGAATTAGCCTGTCAACTGAAAGATAAAATTTCTCTTTTTTCAGGAATCTCAGGCGTGGGGAAATCTTCTTTGGCCAACAAACTGGATCCTTCCCTGCATCTTAAAACAGCTCCAATATCTACGGCACATCTTACGGGAAAACACACCACCACCTTTTACGAAATGCATCCTTTACAAAGCGGCGGTTACATTATTGACAGTCCGGGCATAAGAGGGTTCGGTCTTTTGGAAATCAGCAAAGAGGAGCTGTCTCATTATTTCCCTGAGATTTTTGCCGCTTCCGCCGCATGCCGTTTTAACGGATGCTTGCATGCTGAAGAACCTGATTGTGCCGTGCGAAAAGCGGTGGAAAAAGGACTGATTCCGGCAGAGCGCTATGAAAGTTACCTGAAAATGTTGGAAGATCCCGACGGAGGCAAATACCGCACCTGACATTCCCTATGAAAATAAAAAGCATTAACCGGCAAATACTGGACCTGGCACTGCCCAGCATTTTGGCAGGGATAACCATACCTCTTGTAGGAATGGCAGATACGGCCATTGCAGGACGTTTGGGCTCTGCTACTGCCATAGGAGGCATTGCCATTGGATCTACTTTGTTTGACCTTTTGTATTGGAACTTCGGATTTTTGCGGATCGGTACCGCAGGCATCACTGCCCAGGCTTACGGAAAAAGAGACCGTTCGGAAATGGTCCGCACCGGCCTGCAGGGACTGGCCGTTGCCTTGGGCTTTTCCTTGTTTTTGTTATTGATCCAATGGCCTTTTGCACGCATGATTCTGTGGCTTTCCCCTTCTTCACCCCAGGTGGAAATGCTTGCACGCGAATATTTTTTCATACGGATCTGGGCAGCTCCGGCCGTACTTATGCTTTTTGTTTTGAGGGGTTGGTTCATTGGCGTGCAAAACACGTTTGCTTCTATGATCATGGATGTCGTTATCAACGGGTCCAATATTGGCCTGAGCATATACCTTGCATTGTATTGCCACATGGGTCTGCGGGGAATTGCCCTGGGAACATTGGCTTCTCAATACATAGGGATCTTATGCGCCATGGTGCTCCTTGTTGTGTATTACCGGAAACTGGCACCTTTTGCAAACTGGAAATCCATTTGGAGAAAAGACGGATGGAAACGGTATTTTACCCTTAGCGGAAATCTTTTTGTGAGATCAATCTGCATGTTACTGGTCTATACCGGATTCACTTTTTTGGCTGCCAAATATGGGGATACCCTTCTGGCTGTGGCTACCATTATGATGAAATTGTTGCTTCTGTTTGCCTATTTTGTAGACGGATTTGCCTATGCCGGAGAAGCATTGACAGGCAAATTCATAGGCGCGCGGGATAAATTATCCCTGGTGCGTTCGGTAAAAATTCTTTTTATCTGGACTGCCGGAGTCGGAATCGTTTCTACCATCCTTTACATTATCGGAGACCAATGGCTGCTGCGCCTGATGACTTCTGCCCCTGAAGTTATTCATGCCGCCAGGCCTTTTTTACCGTGGTTGTACAGCATGCCGTTGATATCCAGTCTTACGTTCATGTGGGACGGGATTTTCATAGGGGCTACGGCCGGCAAGGCATTGCGCAATACCATGATCATTTCTGTCATGGCATTTTATGCCGGTTACCTTATATTGGAACCGGGTCTGGGAATACAGGCTTTATGGATTGGATACGCGGCACATCTGGTTGCACGATCGTTGGTGCAAACCCTGTTGGCGCGCAAACACGTATTCAGGATAATCTGACTTTCTTTATTTTTTTTCGGGTGTTTTTATATCCGGAGTACCCCCGGAGGCCGGAGAAGGCGGAGGTATGGGAATAGCCTTTTTATCTTCTTTTTTTGACAACTCGGGAGAAATGATCTGCCCGCTTATTCGTACGGTAGGTTCAATGGATAACTGATCCGAATGAAGTTCTCCGGTAAAAATGCATTTGTCCCGTAAAGAGGCAAGTTCCGAAACCCGTAATATTCCGTCAAAACTGCCGCTGATATCCACGCATTTACATTCAACTTCCCCGCTGCATTTCCCGGTTTCGCCAATAACCAGCTTTCCATCGGTTTTGATTTTTCCTTCCAGATAGCCGTCAATCCGGATGTCATGCTGAGTAGTTATGTTTCCTACAATCTTTGTGTTGCCGCATATGCGGGTAACGTTGTTCAGTTGAGCTGAACCGTTTTCTTTATCTAGAGCCATAATCGTTTTTTTATTCGAAAACAAATATAACATATTATTTATTGTCTTCCACTACTGACAATGCTTTTTGCAATTGAACGTCATCCCGTATCATGCTTCTGAACCTGCCTTCCTGCAAGTAGTAACGGCAGGCAATTTCTTCTTCAAGCAAGGGTTGTATCTCGTGACGGTAATGGTGCAGATCCCGGGCTTTGTCGGCGGACAATGCATTTTTTAACGCGTCTATCTCTTTCTCAATCAGCTTGTCATACCCCTCCGCCTGTGCCGTTTTAGTGAACGTTTCCAAAAGGATTTCCGTTGCACTGCGATCATCAAATTCCTTAGAAGCCGTCACTTCCACAAAATCGTTATAATCCTCATCGGATAAATAAAAAGAGGCTGCCGGAGGTATGGAATCGTGACGTGTATAATAACGCAAGGAATATTCATGCAGGTAATCCCTGGCTACCAGTTCCATAGCTATCCTGCTGTACAGAGGCAAAGAAAGCGGATGATCGGGAACAATGCCGCCTTCTTCGTTGAGGCCCGGTGTTCCGTCCCCGTTTCTGTGTTCATAATCCAGGGATTGTACACACCGGCCGCTGGGTATGTAATATTTTGCCGTGGTAATTTTCAGGTTTGCATTATAGCTTAAGGGCCTGATGGTCTGCACCAGCCCTTTCCCAAAAGTTTTCTCACCCACGATGACACCTCTTTTCAGGTCCTGTACCGCACCGGCCACAATCTCGGACGAAGAGGCAGAATGATTGTTGACCAATACCGCCAGAGGAGTCTCGGTATCCAACGGTTCTTCTTTGGTATAATGTTCTATATCAAACCGTTCTATCCGGCCTCTGGCAGAAACCACCATTGTATTTCTGGGCAGGAATACAGACAGCAGTTTAACGGCTTCATCCATCAACCCGCCTCCGTTGCCTCTCAGATCAAGTACAATCCCCTTAACGGGATGCTTTTCTTTCATTTCACCGAGGGCTTTTCTCACGTCTGAAGCACCTCCCTGCGTAAATCCTGTCATACGGATATAAGCTATGCTGTCCTGTAGCATACAGGCAAGACCGACATCAGATATATGTACTTTATCACGCACTACCTTCATGGATAAGGTATCCCCGCCTTTGAGTTTTTTCACCAAAAACTCCACTTCTGTGCCGGGGATTCCTTTCATAAGCGAACTGCACGTATCGGCACTTAAATCAGCTACCGGCCGGCCGTCTATGGCAAGTATGATGTCACCGGCAACCAGTCCCGCTTTTACGGCGGGCGATCCGGCATACGGCTCGGACACAAGAACTCCTTCGCCCGGGCGTTTTTTGATTAGTGCGCCCACGCCTCCGTAACTTCCCGTAGTCATTATTTCTATGGATTCATTCTCTTCTTCGGGAATGAACTCCGTATAAGGATCCATTGTGGAGAGCATAGCCTGTATCCCCGTATAGACCAGGTCATCCAAGGCCACGGAATCTACATAATAGAGCGATATTTCCCGCAACAGGGAGTGAAAAATGTCCAGGCTTTTGGATGTGTTGAAATCGGCACTCTGGGCATTGGCCGCAAGGGGCAGTAGAAGTGCAAGAATTATCGCTTTGAGCTTCATTGTTATAAAATCTTATTTAGACAAAATTACTACAATTCTTATATCTTTGGGTATGGAATTGATTTTCGCCACAGGCAACAAACATAAATGTGAAGAAGCAAGGACCATATTGGGACCTTCGGTTTCAATAATTATGCCGTCCGCACTCGGGTTTTCCGGAGAAATCCCCGAAACAGGCACAACGTTAAAAGAAAATGCCCTGCAAAAAGCGGCATTTATTTGGGAAAAATTCCGTGTTCCCTGTTTTGCCGATGACACCGGTCTGGAAGTGGATGCACTGGACGGGGCTCCGGGAGTATACTCGGCTCGTTACGCCGGAGAATCCTGTTCCCCATTGGAAAACGTCAGGAAATTGTTGCACCGGTTACAAAACACCTCGGCAAGGACAGCCCGGTTCCGTTGCGTTATCGCACTTATTACGGACGGACAGCCTGAATTCTTTGAAGGGGTGGTTGAAGGAAAGATCATCCGGGAGCCAAAAGGTGCCGGAGGGTTCGGTTACGATCCCGTCTTTGTACCGGATGGCTATGACAAAACATTTGCCGAATTAACGGCCACGGAAAAAAATCTGATTTCCCACCGAAAACGGGCCCTGGAAAAAATGGCCCTGCTATTCCAATGATCACACCGGTTACGCTTATTGTCCTAAACACCAGACCCTACAGGGAAACCAGCTTGTTGGTCAATGCCTACACAAATATCTGGGGAAGGGCCGATTTTGTGATCAAGGGCATCCGGACACCCGGCCAAAGGGCGGCGGCTTCCCTTTTCCATCCCTTAAGCATACTGGAAGCGCAAACATATTACAAGAGCGAAAGAGAGTTGCATCAACTGAAAGAATTTGAAAAAAAATACTTGCTGGAAGGACTATGCAGAGATGTGCGTAAAAGCAGTATAGGTCTTTTCATAGGAGAGTTCTTGTATAAAACGGTCAGGGAATCGGAGAAAAATCCCGCCCTGTTCCGGTTTATGGAAGAAACCGTCTTAGGCCTGGACCGTGCCACGGAGGGCCTGCCGGATATTCACCTGTATTTTGCCACACTTTTAGGCAAATACCTGGGTTACGAACCCGCGTTGGAAACGTATTCCGGGGAAAAGCCGTTCTTCCATATGAAAGATGCCTGTTTCCGGGAGAACCCCGATACATCGTTCGGGGCTTTTGACCGGGAAGATTCCGCCCTGATGCAGAAAATCCTGGCCTGTGCTTCAGAGGAAAAAATTCCTTTATTGTGTTCCGGTTCACGACGAAATCATTTCCTCAACAGTCTGATAAACTATTACGGGTACCACATGGGAAAATGCCCCGAGATTAAATCTCTTGAGGTTTTGCATCAGGTTTTTCTTTAGTAACTTTGTGCGCTCATGTCACTGATCAACACCGCCTACAGGCTCTATAACAAAAGACTCCTGACAGAACTGGACTTTGCTTCCCGGGATCCTTTTCCTTTCCAGGAAGCCACGTTTGGTTATTTGATGGAACATGCGTCGAATACCGCTTTCGGGAAAGATCACAAAATCTCCGGGATCAAAAGTATTGATGCCTTTCAACAACGGATTCCCCTGCATACGTACAACCAGATTGAACCTTATATACAACGTAGCCTGAAAGGGGAAGAAAACATATTATGGGACAAACCCGTGCAATGGTTTGCTTTATCCAGCGGAACTTCTTCCGCAAAATCCAAGTTCATTCCCATGAACAGGGAAAACTTGCAGTTTTGTCATTACAAAGGCATGTTAACCATTCTCTCTTCGTATGTGAGAACGTTCCCGAAATCAAAGCTGTTCCTGGGCAAATCCCTTACTCTTGGAGGAAACCGCCACATAGACAAAAGCATAGACACGTCCTGCTGCTACGGAGATCTCTCGGCATTTTTGCTTATCAACACACCGCTTTTTGCGCGTATGTTTACCACTCCTACCAAAAGGATCGGGCTGATTCCGGACTTTGAATACAAAATTGAACAGGTTAGCAAGCTCATTGCCCGGCAAAACCTGGTCAGTTTTTCCGGTGTGCCTTCATGGAACCTGATTTTAATGCGCAAAGTGCTGGAGATCACAGGAAAAAGCAACCTCAGTGAACTCTGGCCACATATGGAACTTTTTATGCACGGAGGGGTAAGTTTTGAACCCTACCGGGTCCATTACAAATCATTGTTTCCTTCTCCGGACATGCATTACCTGGAAACATACAACGCCTCTGAAGGCTTTTTTGCTTTCCAGACAGACCTGAACGATCCCGGTCTTCAATTGCTGCCCAATGTAAGTGTGTTCTATGAATTCATACCCCTGGACAAACTGGAAGCCGCACAAAACGGATCTTATACCCGGTTCCTGACCATGGACAATGTGGAAAAAGACACACCTTACGCCATGGTCATATCCACAAATTCCGGATTATGGCGCTATTTGATAGGAGACACCGTCCGTTTCACAGGCCTATATCCTCACAAGATCCGGATCACCGGACGTACAAGGCTTTTTATCAATACTTTCGGTGAAGAACTGATGATAGAAAATGCGGAACGTGCCTTGGCACATGCTTGTGATGTTACGGGCGCAAGCGTCCATGAATATACAGTGGCTCCGGTATTTATGGATACCCGGAAGAAAGGGACCCACCAATGGCTTATAGAATTTGAATCCATGCCGCCGGATATGGAAACATTTACACAAATTTTAGACAGGGCCCTGATGGACCAGAATTCCGATTATGAAGCTAAAAGGCTGGATACCGGAACTATGGATATGCCGCAAATAACCAGTATGAAAACAGGAAGCTTTTACCGGTGGATGGCGCTCAATGATAAGCTGGGCGGACAAAACAAAGTGCCCCGACTGTGGAGCACCCGTCAATATGCGGAAGCTTTATTGAAAATCAATGAAGGATTGTGATATCATTGAAACGTTTCGTTACCAGGCAACACATACAGGTGTGTATGCCCGTTACCTGGAGCTGCTCGGTATAGATCCCCTCCGGGTACAGTCTCCGTCTGCCATTCCGTTTCTTCCCATCCGTTTTTTCAAAACCCACAATGTATACAACGGCCTGAAACCCCCCATGGAGGTTTTCACAAGTTCAGCCACTACCGGCATGATACCTTCCCGACACCCGGTAGACAGTCTGGAGCGTTATGAGAAAAACGTCCTGGAAATTTTTCGTCATTTTTACGGTGACCCGTCACAATACACCGTCCTGGGCCTGCTGCCTTCTTACCTGGAAAGAAAAGGTTCTTCCCTGGTATATATGATGAAGGTTCTGATGGAACACGGCAACATTTCCGAAGACGGTTTTTACCTTTACAACAGGCAGGCTTTGTATGAACGCCTTATGGCACTGGCGGCCAAAAACATGCCCGTCTGGCTCTTAGGGGTCAGTTTTGCCTTGCTTGATTTTGCCAGAGAATTCACGGTTCATCACCCGGGTCTTACAATAGTGGAAACAGGAGGCATGAAAGGACGGGGAACCGATTTAACCCGCGGGGAACTCCACCGGCAGTTAAAGCAAGGTTTTCCGCAAAGTCCGGTACACAGCGAATACGGAATGGCCGAGTTGTTTTCCCAGGCCTATTCCTGCACAGAAGATGATTTTTTCAGTTGTCCGCCTGTTATGCAGGTGAAGATCCGGAACCTCCAGGACCCTTTCATGGAAGAGCCTGACGGCCACCGGGGAGGCATCAATATCATTGACCTGGCAAACCGCCATTCCTGTTCTTTCATTGAAACCGAAGACCTGGGATTTCGTCTGTCAGACGGACGTTTCCAAGTTTTGGGAAGAATCCCCGACGCCGAACGCCGGGGATGCAATATGCTTATTGATACTTACTGAACAATTCTTCTATCATGGCAGTATATTTATCCGCCAGTTCCTGGTCTTTGTTCGCTTTCAAGATATCGTTCACGTGTACGAAGGTGCTGATTGCCGACTCGGCGTCTGCGGAAGAAAGGAATCCGTCCCTGAAAGGACTCAGGAAATACTCTATGGCTGTATAAGTTTCGTCCAGGAAAGGAACTGCCAGAGCCCTGGCTTTTTCAGGATTGTCCAAATAATAATACAACTCTATAGCTTCCATAATCCCAACTTCGTTCAGGGAAGGCTGCACAAAATAATTCAAAGGATACTGTTTCATAACTTCCATCCCTTTATCAATAATGGCTTCTGCCTTTTCCGGTTTTCCCTCCAGGATCAAAGCTTTGGCCACCTGAGTATACATCTGTCTGACAGCCTGTTGTACCAGATATAAATAAGTCACATGGTAATCCAGCAACACGTCGGGCTGGTCCATTCTTCCCCACCGGTACACATCCATAAGCAATGTATAGAGTTTGTCCGTATCCATATAAGGCACTTCGCCGCTCAACGAGTCCACTTTAAAAGGCATGAGTTTATAGGCCATCCCGTCAAAGCGCAAATAATCCCTGATACCTATATTCAGATCCCCCCCTTTGGAAACCATATAAATAGGCCTGTCCCACTGATAGTTGGCCAGCAAGTCCAGGAACATCATTTCCACTTTCATAAGTGTATGTTTGTTCTCGGGAATATCCAGATCCATATACTCAGGAATCAGGTGTGCATCTTTGGGAGCAACAATTCCTGCGGCCAAAACGTTTTCTTTATTGACCGGAATACGCAATTTCCTTGCCGGCAGGTAATTGATCTTTGTGCCGTCTGCCAGCTGGATCTTTGCCTTCGGATTACCCATTACACCTACAGCCTGTAAGGCAGAAACCCTTTCTGTAACCCTTTCGTATACCGGCAATATTTCATTGGTTCCGTACAAATACGATTCTCGTGGAATAGAAAATTTCAGCGGTGCGGAATCATAGGTTCTCCATTGCATCTGATCAATATACCAGTCCGTTCCCAACAGGGATGTATTCAGAACCCTTACGTCGGTACGGATTCCCTCTACCTCCTGTGCGTACCATAACGGAAAAGTATCGTTGTCCCCGTGGGTTACAATGATGGCATTCTGATCTTCATCGCACGTATTAAGAAAATTGTAGGCGAAATCCCTTGCTGTATAACGGCCGCTGCGGTCGTGATCATCCCAGTTTTGGGCCAGCATCTGGAAAGGTATAAACAGGCAAAGGGCGGCAGCCAGGATTCCGGAAATGGTTTCAGGCAATTTTTTGCGTAATAAGGAAAACAGGGCCATCACACCCAGCCCTACCCATATTGAAAAGGCATAAAACGATCCGGCATAGGCATAATCGCGCTCTCTGGGCTGATACGGCGGCTGATTCAGGTAAACCACCACAGCCAATCCGGTCAGGAAAAACAGTAAAAAAGTGATCCAGGCGTTGCGTTTGTCCCTGGATACCTGGTACACAAAACCCATTATACCCAATATCAGGGGCAATAAATAATAATGGTTTTTGCCTTTGTTGTTTTTAAGCATTTCCGGAGCCATTTCCTGGTCACCCAGACGCGCCCTGTCCAAAAATTTTATACCGCTTTCCCAGTTTCCGCGAATGGGGTCTCCCGGGATAGTACCCTGTATATCGTTTTGTCGTCCCGCAAAATTCCACATGAAATAACGCCAGTACATATAGTTCACCTGGTAATCAAAAAAGAAGAGCAGGTTGTCCCCGAAAGACGGCATGTTTTTCCCTTCCGAGTTGAGCTGTCCGCTACCCGAGTTGTACGAATCGTAAAACGAGCCATGTGTTTCCCGTTTGCTCCACATCCTGGGAAAGAACATTTTATCCGAGTCTTTGTATACAGGCACTTCCGGACCTTTCACCCTGGCATAACGGCCATCCAGTTTTACGGTTTGTTTGGTGGCTTTCCATGTGTCGTAAGGCGAATTGTAAATTCCGTCATATACCAGAGGCGAAGAGCCGTACTGTTCCCGGGCCAGGTAACGTCCAAGGGCAAAAGGATTGTCCGGCTGGTTTTCGTTGGTAGGTGTTTTGGCACTGGAACGAATCACCACCATGGCAAAAGACGAATACCCTATGACGATAACCGTCAGACAGAGCAGCATGGTATTCCACAGCACTTTGCCTTTTTTATGAGTAACCAGTACTCCCCGGAACAAAGCAGCTATCAACAGAAGCACAAAAAACAACATTCCTGTATTGAACGGCAACCCAAAAACATTGACAAACAAAAGATCAAACCATCCTGAAATTTTTGGTAGCCAGGGTATGACCCCATACAATACAAATACAATAATTACCAGGGATATGAGAACTGTTTTTACAACTCCTTTCCAGGTAAAAGGATACTTTTTGTAAAAGTAGATAAAGACCAGGGCCGGTATGGTTAGCAGGTTTAGCAAGTGAACGCCTATGGAAAGCCCCATCAGATAAGCGATCAACACAATCCACCTGTTTGCATGCGGTTTATCCGCGTTTTCTTCCCATTTAAGCATGGCCCAGAAAACGGCCGCCGTAAAAAGCGAAGACATACCGTATACTTCGGCTTCTACGGCAGAGAACCACGCTGTGTCAGAAAAGGAATAAACAAGCGCCCCTGCCGCTGCCGCTCCCCATATTGCAATGGCGTTCCCTTTTTTCAGAGGGATTTGCTGTACTTCCAGCAACCTCCTGCCAAGGTGAGAGATGGTCCAGAACAGGAACAGCACGCAAAAAGCAGAAGCCAACGCACTCATAGCATTAATAAGCATGGCGGCTTGCTGGTCGCTCCCGAACATGGAAAACAACCTGCCAAAAAGCTGGTAAGTGGGATTTCCGGGAGGGTGACCCACCTCAAGTTTGTAAGAAGAGGC
>CAZITX010000022.1:0-43913 GCA_964542305.1 uncultured Muribaculaceae bacterium
GTACGTAAATTTAAACCGGTAACACCCGGTCAAAGACATAAACTCATAAGCGCATACGATGACATTACCTGCAGCGTTCCCGAAAAATCGTTGCTGGCTCCCAAAAAGAGCTCAGGCGGACGGAACAACCAGGGCAAAATGACCATGCGCTATATGGGAGGCGGGCACAAACGTCAGTACCGTATTATTGATTTTTTACGGGAAAAAGACCAGTATTCCGCCACAGTGAAAACGATTGAATACGACCCCAACCGCAGTGCACGCATTGCTTTGGTTGCTTATGCAGACGGTGAAAAACGCTATATCATAGCACCTAACGGTTTGCAGGTAGGACAGAAAATTGAATCCGGTCCCGGTGTTCCTCCGGAAATCGGCAATACACTCCTATTGTCCGAGATACCTCTTGGAACATTGGTACATAATGTGGAATTACATCCCGGTCAGGGAGCGGCCATGGCACGTAGTGCCGGCGCATACGCACAGTTGACTGCCAGGGAAGGGAACCATGCCATCCTTCGTCTGCCTTCGGGTGAAACAAGAATGGTGCTGATCACCTGCCGTGCGACTGTCGGAACTGTTTCGAACCCCGACCACAGTCTTGAGAAACACGGTAAAGCCGGAAGAAAAAGATGGCTTGGCCGCCGTCCACGTAACCGTGGTGTGGCTATGAACCCCGTAGATCACCCCATGGGAGGTGGAGAAGGTCGCGCCTCCGGCGGACACCCGCGTTCACGTAAGGGAATACCCGCCAAAGGGTACAAGACCCGTAATCCCAAAAAGAATTCCAGGAAATTCATTATCGAAGACAGAAGGAAAAAATAACCGGATAAAATTTGCAATATGAGTCGTTCATTAAAAAAAGGTCCTTTCATTGAAGCAAGTCTTGAAAAGAGAATTCTTGCCATGAATGAAGGCAAAATAAAGAAAGAAGTCCTGAAAACCTGGTCAAGGGCCAGTGTGATTTCTCCCGACTTTGTAGGCCATACGGTTGCCGTGCATAACGGAAACAAATTTATTCCGGTATATGTAACCGAGAATATGGTCGGTCATAAATTAGGTGAATTTGCGCCCACCCGCACGTTTAAGGGGCACTCGGGCAATCGTTAACAGAATAAAGAAGAACACTAATGGGAGCTCGAAAAAGAAAAATGGCCGAACGCCAAAAAGAAATAAGGAAACAAACAGCTTATGCAAAGCTGAATAATGTTCCTACATCCCCCCGGAAGATGCGTCTTGTCGCTGATCTGATCCGGGGCGTTGAAGTAAACCGTGCTTTGGATATTTTAAAATATACAAAGAACGAACCTTCCATACGTCTTGAAAAACTTCTCAAATCGGCCGTAGCCAATTGGGAAGGCAAGAATGAAGAAGAAAGGAAAGAGTTGGAAAGCGGAAACGTTATTGTAAAAAGCATTACCGTGGACGGTGGAAGAATTCTAAAAAGGATCCGGACTGCCCCCCAGGGACGTGCCGCAAGGATTCGCAAGCGCTCAAACCACGTGACTATAGTATTGGATAAAAAACAACAAAAAGTAAAAGAAGCATAATATGGGACAAAAAACTAATCCTATCAGTAACCGTGTAGGCATAATCCGTGGTTGGGATTCAAGCTGGTGCGGAAGTTATGCAGAACGATTGGCCGAAGATGCCAAGATCCGGCAGTACCTTACTACCCGTTTGGCAAAGGCCAGTCTCTCACGCGTTGTGATTGAACGGACCCTGAAGCTCATTACTGTGACTATCCATACAGCCCGTCCCGGTATTATTATCGGTAAAGGGGGTCAGGAAGTGGAGAAACTGAAAGAGGAGCTTAAGAAAATTTCCAATAAAGAAGTACAGATCAACATTTTTGAAGTTAAACGTCCCGAACTGGACGCGACCATTGTTGCCAACAACATAGCCCGTCAGATTGAAGGTCGTGTTTCATACCGCCGTGCCATTAAAATGGCTATGGCTTCCACCATACGTATGGGAGCCGAAGGGATCAAGGTATTAATAGGTGGTCGTCTGGGCGGAGCCGAAATGGCACGTCGGGAACTGTTCAAGGAAGGCCGTACACCTTTACATACATTCCGGGCCGATATAGATTACGCACTTGCCGAGGCACATACGAAAGTAGGCGTGCTGGGGATCAAAGTGTGGATCTGTAACGGGGAAGTATATGGAAAACGTGATTTGTCCCCCAACATCGGAACAGCCGCATCTGCTGCCGGAACAGGCAATATGCCTTCTGACAGGCGCGGAGGACGAGGTGGCAGAGATCGTGATCGTCGTGGTGGTGACCGCAGGAGCGGAAGAGGCGGAGATCAAAGAGACAATCGCGGTGGAGACCGCAGAGACGGAAGAAGGGACAGAGGCCAGCGCCAATAGTGCAACGCACACTTGATGCATAGTACTGGCATTCAGCACGATAACAAAAAGCACCCCCGGGGGTGCTTTTTTGTTATGTAACAGCAGATCAGGCAAATGCATCAAGTGTGCGTTGCACTATTTCTGCCATGCGGCAGCACCAGATTCAGCACAACACCCAGAAGAGCTGCCAATCCAATGCCGGTCATGGAAAAATTGCCGACAGATAAAGCAGCACCTCCGATCCCCACAGTCAGGATGAGGGAAACGATGATCAAATTTCTTGTGTTTGAGAAATCTATTCTGTTGGTAATCATATTGTTTATCCCGATAGATGCAATACTTCCAAATAACAACAACATGATGCCACCCATTACGGCCTGGGGTATGGTGCATAGTACTGCGTTCACTTTTCCTATCACAGAGAATAATATGGCCGTGACGGCTGCTACGCGAAGAACATAGGGGTTGGAAACTTTAGTAAGCGTTATGGCTCCGGTTACTTCTGAATAAGTAGTAACGGGAGGTCCTCCGGCAAGACCGGATAGGAAGCAGGCTACCCCGTCACCCAACATCGTTCTGTGCAGCCCCGGATCTTTGACATAGTCCTTGCCGGTCACTGCACCTATGGCATATACATCACCAATATGTTCTATGACAGGAGCAATTGCCACAGGAACCAGGAAAAAAATGGCAGGCAATGAAAAAGAAGGTCTGGTAAAAGAAGGAAGCGCTATCCACGCGGCTTCTTTGACAGGCGACAAATCTATCCCCCGAAAGATCCAGGCAACCACGTATCCGGCAACTATGCCGGCCAGGATGGGAATAAGTTTTAGCATGCCTTTTCCCAGCAAACTGACCAGTACGGCAACCGTAAGTGACACGCCGGCAAGCAACCAGTCAGACCCGGCCATGTTTACCCCGGTAGAAGCCAGGGAAAGGCCAATGAGTATGATTACGGGCCCTATCACAATAGGGGGGAATAATTTTCCGATAAACCCCGGACCCCATATTTTTACAGCCAGACTCATAAGGCCATAAACCAAACCAACGGCCGCGATTCCCGACATGGTACCCGGCATTCCATAAAGCTCTGTGGCTTTGATAATAGGGGCAATGAAGGCAAAGCTGCTACCCAGAAAAACAGGCACTTTTCCTTTGGTGATAAGATGGAAAATCAGCGTACCGATTCCTGCCGCGAACAATGCTATGGAAGGATCCAGTCCAACCAAAAGCGGAACAAGTACGGTTGCTCCAAAGGCGACAAACAGGTATTGTACGCCAATAACCGTTTCCTTAATTTTTGTTTTCAAGAACATAAAGATAATTACTTTATACTAACTTTGTATGATATGAAAATCGCTTATTTATCTGTTTTTTATCCTTATCGCGGAGGAATTGCGCAATTTAATGCAAATCTTTACCGCGAACTGGAAAAATCACACCAGGTTAAAGCGTTTAATTTTAAAAGGCAATACCCCAAAATTCTTTTCCCCGGGAAAACCCAACACATTCCCAAAGACGATAAGGCCCTATTCATTGAAAGTACACCGGTACTGGATTCCATTAATCCTTTTTCATACGGTCGTACCGCAAGACAGATACTGAAATACAATCCCGATCTTCTTTTAATGCGTTACTGGATGCCTTTTTTTGCTCCGTCTCTGGGCTGGGTTGCGCGTCGATTAAAACATAAAGGATGCACCGTAGTATCCATTGTTGACAATTTGGTGCCGCATGAGAGAACTTTTATGGACAAAGCGCTGTCCCGCTGGTTTTTAAAGCAAAACCACGGGTGTATTGCCATGAGCCGGACAGTCCGGGACGACATACTGTCACTTGATCCCAAGCTCCCCTATCTGCTGAAAGCGCATCCCCTGTACGATCATTTTGGAGCGCCGATCCCATCGACAGAGGCAAAAAAACAACTCGGCCTGGATCCGAATAGAAAGACATTGTTGTTTTTCGGCTTCATAAGGGATTACAAGGGCCTGGACCTGCTGCTGGATGCATTTGCGGATCTGGGGAATACGTATCAATTGGTTATTGCCGGAGAAAGTTACGGGAGTTTTGAAAAATACGGGAAACAAATCCGTGATTTACCCGATCCGTCTTCAGTTAAGGTGTTTAACAGGTATATTGCCGATTCGGAAGTCCCCGCGATTTTCTCTGCCGCTGATGTCTGCGTCCTGCCATACCGTACAGCCACGCAAAGCGGGATCTCCGCCATGGCTTATCATTATGAGGTGCCTTTGATCGTAACTCCTGCAGGGGGCCTGGCTGAAGCCGTGGAAGGTCCCGGAACCGGCCTGGTGGCGGCCGGAACCGATGCCCGCTCGGTGGAGCTTGCCATTAGAAAATTTTTCAGTATGGACAGGAATCCTTTCAGGGAAAGCATCCGGAAAGAAAAGGAGATCCTTACCTGGGAACATTTTGCGGCGGAAATAACCGATTTTGTAAATAAAGTAAAACCAAAACCCGTATAAACCATGAAAAAATCACTACTAATTCTATTATTGGGCTTCTTAGTGGCCTGTTCATCCAATCCAATGAAAAACAATCCTTTATTGCAGGAGTATAACACTCCTTTCCAAACTCCCCCGTTTGATCAGATAAAAACGGAGCATTTCATGCCTGCCGTTCGGGAAGCCATGGAACAAAACCGTGCGGAAATTGACGCCATTGTCAACAACCGGGAAGAGCCTACTTTTGAAAACACTATAGCTGCCTATGACAGGGCCGGAGACCTGCTCTCCCGTGTTACAGCTGCTTTCTTTACCCTGAACCGTTCGGACACCAATGAAGAATTACAGGCATTGGCCCGTGAGATCACCCCTGAACTGACAAAACACCGTAACGAGATCCAGCTGAATCCCGTTCTTTTTGAAAGAATTGACTGCCTTTACCAGAAACGGGACTCTTTGGACCTGGATGCACAGCAAATGAGAACCCTGGAAAAATACTATGATGATTTTGTCAGGGGCGGTGCTGCTCTGTCGGATGAAGACAAAGAAATACTGAAGGACATAAATACACAGCTTTCCAACCTGAGCCTTCAATTTGGCCAAAACCTCCTTGCCGAGACCAACGACTTTAAAATGGTCGTAGAGAACGTGGAAGATCTTGCCGGTCTTCCTGAAAGCAACGTTCGTGCAGCCGCCAGCCTGGCCGAGTCTCTTGGTATGGAGGGTAAATACGTCTTCACCCCCAACAAACCTTCCTGGATCCCTTTCCTGCAATACGTACACAACCGTGACCTGAGAGAAAAATTGTACAAAGGGTATTATATGCGTGGTGACAACAATAACGCAAACGACAATAAAGAGATCATAAGTAAGATAGTCAACCTTAGGGTACGCAGGGCAAAGCTTTTGGGATTTGACACATACGCCGACTTTGTTCTGGTAAACAACATGGCCAAAACCCCGGAAGCTGTATATTCCTTCCTTCAAAGAGTCTGGGACCCGGCTTTACGGGTGGCTAAAGAAGAACTGGCAGCCATGCAGAAAATTGCCGATCGCGAAGGTGCCGGGTTCAAACTGGAAAGCTGGGACTGGTGGTATTATGCCGAGAAACTGCGTAAAGAAAAATACGATCTGGACGAAAACGAGATCAAACCATACCTGAAACTGGAAAACGTCAGGAACGGGTTGTTTTACGTCGCCAACAACCTTTACGGGTTGACCTTTGAAAAACGGACTGACATTCCTCTTTACAATCCTTCTGTGGAAACCTTTGAGGTTAAAGACCGGGATGGCAGCCACCTGGCTATATTATACCTGGATTATCCTACAAGGGCCGGGAAAAATGCCGGAGCCTGGTGTTCCGGTTTGCGCGGTTACCGGAAAAATGCCGATGGGACCGAGCAATTTCCCCTGGTAACGGTTACCACTAATTTCCCTGCCCCTGTGGACGGAGAGCCCGTTCTTTTAAGCTGGGACGAAGCCGAGACCTTGTTCCACGAATTCGGACATGCTTTGGACGGATTCTTTGGACGCGGGGATTACGACCGTATTTGCGGTGCGTTGCCTCGTGATATGGTGGAATTGCCTTCACAGATCAACGAACATTGGGCCATTCAGCCGGCAGTGCTGAAGGAATATGCCCTGCATTACCAAACAGGAGAACCCATGCCTGAAGAACTTATTGAACGGCTGGTAAATAGCAGTCATTTCAACCAGGGCTTTATGACCGTTGAATTCATTGCAGCCGCATTGCTTGATATGGAATGGCATTCAGCCGGTGAAGAGCAGGAATACGATGTAAATGAATTTGAAAAGAAGGCCCTGAAAAAATACGGGCTGATTGACGAAATCCTTCCACGTTACCGTTCCACGTATTTTTCACATATCTTCAACGGGGGATATGCCGTAGGGTATTATGTATACCTGTGGGCCGAGATCCTGGATGCTGATGCTTTTGATGCCTTTAAGGAAACCGGTGATATTTTTGATCCCGAAACTGCCGGAAAATTCCGGAAATACATTCTTACCGAAGGTGGCTGGGACGAGCCCATGAAACAGTATATTCGTTTCCGTGGTTCAGAACCCAACGAAAATCCCTTACTTCGTAACCGTGGTTTATTGTAAGACGTTTATGAAATACAAATTGTTTTTTCTGATGCTGGGGGTGTGGGCTGTAGCTGCTTGCACCCAGCCGGCAACGCATTCCGCAATCCCGGTGGTTTCTCCGGAGTCTGTGGGACTGAATCCGGAGCATCTTGTCCTTGTGGATCAGGTGATAGGGGAGGCGATCCGGGCCGAGGATATCCCCGGTGCCGTGTTGGCTGTTATTCGCCATGACCGGATAGCCTACCTGAAAGCATACGGGAACCGGCAACTGGTACCCGACACCCTTCCCATGACCCTGGAAACGGTCTTCGATCTGGCTTCGGTCAGCAAATGCGTGGGAACGACCTTAAGCATCATGCAATTGGTGGAAAGAGGTCAACTCCGTCTGATGGATCGTGTAGATCAGTACCTGCCCGGTTTTCAACCCTGGACGGATCCTAAAACAGGGAGAAACGTAAATATTACAATCGAAGACCTGATGACCCATACATCCGGACTTCCTCCTTACGGCCCCACACCAGAGTTAATAGAGCGTTACGGGTCCCCCTCTCCGCAAGGCCTGATGGAATACATCTGTCAATGTCCCAGGGATTTCAAACCCAAAACGGGGTATCAGTACAGTTGCCTGAATTTCATCACCTTGCAGAATGTTCTGGAGAAGATTACCGGGGTGACACTGGCCGAATACGCACAGAAAAACGTCTTTGATCAACTCGGCTTAAAACATACTACATATATGCCTCAAGGAGAAACTCTGGCATTATGTGCTCCTACGGAGCTGCAAGAGGACGGGCTCCCGTTGGTCGGGAAAGTGCACGATCCGCTGGCACGGTTGATGAACGGAGGAAATTCAGGAAACGCCGGTGTCTTTTCCAATGCCACGGACCTGGCCGTTATCGCTGTGGCCCTGCTCAACGGAGGGGAAGTGAACGGGAAACGCATCCTGGGGCCCCTTACGGTCAAAGCTATGGCACGGGTACCGGAAGGTGTAGCTGCCTTTGGGCGCACCCTTGGCTGGGGACGTGCAGGCTCCTGGAACGGAAACCTTTTCAATCCGAACACAGTATACGGGCATACGGGATATACGGGAACGAGCATGGTTATTGACCCCGAGTCTGATACAGCCGTCATATTGCTGGCCAACCGCGTCCATCCTTACGATGACGGGGCTGCTGTCAGCATGCGCACCCGGGTGGCAAATATTGTTGCAGGGGCAATTGTGGAATGATATGAAAAAGTTTTGTATTCTGTTTGTTATTATGACCGTTGCTTTTTCTTCTGGTCATGCACAAACGGTTTTCCTGGACATTGATGATACCAGGCCCTATACAGAAATCTATATGTTCCCGGCTTATATGACCGGTACCATTCAGTTTGAAGACGGAACGGCTTATACGGGTCAGTTGAACATTTTGCTTGCTTCTTCAACGCTGTGTTTTCTGGATGAAGACGGAAATCCCGATATTTTGCAGGACATGAGCCGGGTGACGGCTGTTTCCATAGGCAGGAATTATTTTATTCCATTGTTGGAGCATTATATCCAGATACTTGATACGGACGGGAATGTTATGTTCGGAGTAGAGCAATTCCTGGAACTGGAAGCCGAAAAGCGTTACGGAGCATTTGGCCGTGAGGAAAAATCTCCAAACGTTCCCATTGAGAAAAGGAACCTGAGAAGCGAAGGATTTAATGTATCAACGGGAGGCCGGTTTTTGGCAGGGGAATCAACTCCTTATACCGTTCATCAGAATGCATATTTGATTAGGAATAAGAAGGCATATGCTTTGACCGAAAGAAATTTCAGAAGGTTTTTCCCCGGAAAGAAAGCACTTATTGAACAGTATGCAAAGGATCATTCCCTGGATTATTCCAATCCGGATGAAGCCCTGATGTTGTTTAAATTTCTTACTGTTCAGTAACTGTAACAGGATCCTTAAGACCGCCCCATTGCAGATTTGTTTTGCGGGCGGTTTTTTTTGCAATTTTTCTCATGTCCAAATCCACAGGCGAGGTAATAAACTCGGGTATATTGAATGAATACAGAGTTTCCGGATAGTATTTTGCGGGATCTTTCTGAGGGAGTAGAAAAGGTTTTCCGGTGTTCCCGTTTTCATCAATGAATGCTAAATACAAACGGGTATACAATCCGTCTCCTCTGCGACTGGAAAAGACCATCCAGCGGGAATTACTGCTCCAACTGTGATAACTGTCAACATGGGGGCTGTTAATTCCCTCCAACAGCTGCCATTCTCCGGTTCGCAGATCCAAAAGACCCAGGTCTGCTTCCGTGTGCCAAATTGGGAATGTTCCGTAATCGGTCAGGGTAAACATCAGATATTTTCCGTCGTAAGAAGGACGGGGGAATGTGAGGCTTTTGTCTATTCGGGGAGCGTTTAACAATGTGTCAACCGTTGCTCCGAATGTAGCGGTTTCCGGATCAAAAGCAATGCTGCATAAAGCATAACGGACCTCTTTATAATCTTGTGGCATATTTTGATAATCAGCAACGCAGAAATAGAGGGTTTTCCCATCCGGAGAAAATGCAGGAAACGTTTCAAAATGTTCCGTAGTAAGGTGTTTGGAGGAGATCAGCCGGTTTTGTTCGGTGTCATAGATTACAACATCTGAAGCCGTGTCATACACTTCAATTCTTCGTCCGGGATCCATAGGGAACATTTGACGCGTAGTATTTACCGAGTATGCAATGAAACGTCCTGAGGGATGCCAGTATGGATATACGCAATTTGAAAGTGTTTCCGGAGTTTTTGTGTTATAGACTTCCAGGTTCCCGTCTTTTAAAATAATGGTTCCCGATTCTGATCCTCTCAAATGCAGGTTGAAAAAATCCGGATCTCCGCGATTGACGGAATGACAGTTCATACACGTTTCGGGGAGCAAGGTGTTTACCAGGATCGTTTTTTGCTTGTATGATTGAAGGTCTCTCTGGTAGATTCCCATCCTGCTGTAAAGCTCATATCCGGGGGCTATCAGGCGATATACAAGACCGTGATCAATGGGGTGTTCGCTGATATATATGGGGAAAGAAGTGTGTTGTATCCACTTGTCTTCTTTCAGGATTTTCAGTGTTACAGAAATGCTATCTCCTTTATTGGCGTTTAATAATTCAGTCCATTTGTTTTTTGGTATAGTAATATTTTTTCTGCCTTTAACGCGGAACAAATTTCCCCGTGTTCCTGAAAATTCTGCTATTACTGCTGTATAAGAAATATCCTGCGGGGCGAAGTTCAGCGGAGCTATTGTGGAGGGAACCGTTACATACGTGTAATCTGGGAAAATTGCGGGAATGGCAGTTGACGGAACCTGGGTTGACGTATTGGGAATACAGCCTGTAAAGTGAAGCAGGGAGATCAATATTAAAGATACCGGGAAGATCCGTTTCATGAGATTAAAATATGAAATAAAGGTAATACCAATACGTGTGTCCAAAAGGTTTTTCCAAAATTGCACGGGCCTGTTTTTCTGAAGCAAGCGACATGGTTTTCATAAATTCAGTCAAGCCTTGCTTTATTTCCTGATCAAGCTCTTGTTGAGTTTGATTGAGGTTCCCGGCTTTCTGATACCACTCAAAGGCCATGGCCTGCTGATATGCCCAGGGTATCCGGGTATAATGCTGTTTTCCCGATTCATAGAATTCAGTTGCTTTTTCCCATTCTTTATTAAGAAGCGTATAGGCCATAAGATATTGGAAAGCAGTCTTATTGTCCGATTTTTTTTCAGTCAGATCTTTCAAGATGTTTAACATATTGGTCGAACCGAAAATTCTTTCCTTTGTAAGACGGTATTCTTGTAATATACTCCATTCGGGATGGTTCTCTAAAGAGGCATTATGAGACCAGTTGCGGTACAATAATGTTTTTTGCAGAAGGTCCAGGTATTTTTTTGCCACACCGTATTGTTCATTAATCAGGTTTGTCTGGGCAAGGCGTTGAATGCACCTGGCGCTTTTACGATGGTTGGGTATGGCTTCCATGGCCTCGAATACATAATGTTGTGCTTCGTTTACCAATCCCAAGTGGAAAAAGACTTCTGCAGTAGTGAGTGGAGAGGTGAAGTCTCCCCCGAATTCGGGAATGAGCCCTTCCGTTCCGTTTTGGAAATAATTGAACAACATATCTCCTGATTTTCCCGTTTTAACCAATGCCAGGTTCAGACATGTCATAGACATTGATGTGGAAGGCTGTTTTTTGCCGGCTTTCCTGATTATTGTTTCCCATTGCTGATTCCAGGCCATTTGATCGTATTCCAGCGATTCTTCCATGGCGGGATTGACCGCTTTACGCGCCAACAGAAACCCGCTGCCAAAAACTAAAAACAGGAATAACAGGGTCGTGACTAATTGTATACGGGATTTTCTAATAACAGGGATTTTTCCTGCCAGGATCACGGTTATTATTATCACCAGCCATGGAACATATTGAAGGTAGAACTTTTCGCCGGGATACCTGTAAAAACCGATTCCCAGGAAAAGGTGTTCCAGGGGATAAGGAGAAAGGAAAGCGGCCGTCAGGGGAAGGCCAATGGCAAGTACAATGACTTCGGTTGCAAGGAAAATTTGTCTTCGCTTTTTCACGTTTTTTTCCTGATTGTACAGCTCAAAACCCAGGATAAAAGCCAAATACAACAAAAAAGATCCCCCCACAGTCACATATAATAAAACAGCAAGAATGGCGATGCGTACCATATACGTGTTTTGATGCCGTATTTTGACTGTCAGTTGAACACTATACAGAGATATAAGCAAAGCGACAAGCGCACCCGTCATATAATTTGGATCGCACGAAAAGATCCATAATAAAACCGCAGGTATCAGTGAAAGGACCCGGCAGGAATTCTTTACCCCGATGACGGCCATAAGCTTGTTGATGCTTTGTTGTATCAGGACAATGAGCCCGGCAAGTATTAATGCCCCGGCCCAACTGAAAGCGTAAAATTGTGTTAGAAACGCACCCGCATAAGAAGCCAGACCCCCCGGATATGTTACGTGATCCAGAAAAAATGCTTTTGTATAAAAAAATAAATAGTATTGCTCACGGAACCAAATCATGCCGGGGGCACAAAGAAAGAAAAACAGAAAAATAACGGTTCCCAGTATTATGGGGACAGTCGCTCTAATGTGTCTGGAAAGATCATCCATAATAGGAAAAAAGAGCGGCCTGTTCTGACCGCTCTGTTCATAAAGTGTTACGAATAATTATTCAGCTTTGTCCCACCATACCGGATCACTCCAGATAGGCCCGTTCGCGTAAGTCAGGGCCAGCGGGTTTGAAAGTTCCACATTGTCTTTGTTGTAGTTGGTTTCGTGTGAACACTGGCTGTAACGGCGGAACCAATAGTTTTCCTGTGTGGGAGAAGTCCCGGGGATTTTATTGGTAGCAATAAACTCAGCAGGTCTGACGTAGTTAACATAAACCTGTCCGAAATTGCCAATGTTTCCGGCTCCGTAATTGAAGCGGCGCATATCGTTCCATGTTTCCACATGGATACCCATGGCAATGACTTTTTGCAACATAATGTCGGCCATAGTCAGTTCCCCGGCGTTTTGTGCGACGGCTCCACTGACCATGTAAGCATCAATCTCGGCCTGATTCATAGGCTGTTGGTCGGGGTTGTCTGTGCCTGTTGCAGACCAATCTTGCAATTTGGATTGCATACGTGCGAAACTGGCTCTGATTCCGTCCATATAAGCTGTATAAGCGGCTGCGGAGTTCCCCATACGCATATTAGCCTCGGCCTTAATGAAACACATTTCGTGATAAGTGAGGATGTCCGAATCGGAATCGGGACGTGCCCAGAAGGAACCGGTACCGGCGACAGTATTAAATGCTGAACTCGGGTAGTAATACATATCGTTTTCTGCACGACCGCCGGTCTGTGAAACAGCCAAGGCTCTCATATTCACGTAATTCAGGTCCATAATCTGCTTGTAGTCATTGGTGTTAATGTACAAACAGCCTTTTGGGTAGGTAACGCTCACAACATCCCCGTTCACGGTGTAGGGGAACCCTTCATGGTCAAAGAATGCCAATATCTGAGCCTTTTCAGTGGCATTGGTAATGGTGTAGTTTTTGTCAACGTTTGAAGAAGCTACGCTAGCATTTAGAAGGGCTCCATATATTCTTCTGGTTCCGTACATTACATCCACACCTTCATCCCGGGTCCATTCGTGATTCAGGATTTCTCCGGCATCAGATACCTGGATCTTGCTCATGCGGGCAGGGAACACCTTGCTCATTCGTGGATCAACTACTCCGGAACCTCTCAGGTTCTTGTGCAGATCAACATACCATTTGGTATAACGTTGTGTGCTTCCCCATGCCGCACAGTCCCATATTACACTTGTCTGATAAGGGTCGCCAACGGTGAAGTTGGTGTCCTGATCTCCTGCGTTGCTGTGTTTCATTATGGTACTTTCGCTGTTGGATTGCGGGGCTTTTGCCAAAGCATCCAGAACAGCCTGCGGGTCATAAAGTGTTGATTTTTTTGAAAGTTTGTTGAGCCAGCGGGCTTTCAAACCGTAGCACAATTTGATCCATTTCTGAACATCACCCTGGTTCCAGCTGTCACCTGCGGCAAGAGGTGTGGCACCTTCTTCCTGTGTCATGTTGAAATATTCTAGAGCCAGATCAATGCGTTCCATACATCCGTTAAAAATGGTCTGTCCGTCATCATATACGGGGGTAGGGTTACTTCCAAGAGGTTCTGAATAAGGCATTTCCCCGTACAGGTCGGCCATAAGCATGAATCCCATGGCATGCATCACATGAGCAGCTCCAATATAATGGTAAGCGCCTGTTTTTTCTGCGGCATTGATCATATCGTCAATGTTACATGCCGCTCCAATGAACCAGTTTTGGTAAGATGTAGTAGTGGAACTTTGATAAGGATCCCAGGCGGATAATTTTCCGTTGGAGGAAGTCGTTGAGGTCTGACTCATCAAACCGCCAATGGTGACGCCACGCATACAGGCAGAGCCCCATGCATACATATAATAGTGTTGAATCCAGGGGAGACGGCTTTCGACCGTAGCACTGGCATTGTTCGGGTTGTCCGGGTCTACGTTCACGTCCAACCAGTCGTTACAGCCGGTTATCCCTAAAGTAATCAACAGACTTAAAGCTATATATAGTATTTTTTTCATAATCTGAATTTTTAAATCCGTTTGTTATTAGAAAGTGATGTTTAAACCAAATGACAAACCGGCTGTAGCAGGAACACCGCAATAGTCAATACCTGACGAACCGGAGCCACCCGTACCGGAACCTGAAACACTGACTTCAGGGTCCATACCTTTGTAATTACTCCACAAGAAGAGATTGGTTCCTGTAACGGTAGCCGTAAGCCCTTTAATGAAACTCTGTTTGTTGAACAGGCCTCTGAAATCGTAAGCAAGAGATACGGCGCGTAAACGCAGCCAGTTGGTGTCAGTCAATAAGTTATGTGCGTTGGATGCATAATTGCTCCAGTAGCTCTGGATCATATAATCACCGCTCTTTTCAGCTCCGTTAACAATGTACATCTGACCGGCATTGTAAGTATAGGAAACAGGTTCTCCTGTAGTACTTGAAACGCCTTCCACTGTTACTGATTCACGATCCAGTGTCTGCGGGGACAATCCGTTGTTCAGCAATAAATACTCAGTACCGTTGTAGATCAAACCTCCTTTACGGATATCAAATAGTATGGAAAAGCTCAGGTTTTTGTAGGTAAGGGTATTTCCCAGACCGCCTATCAAATCCGGTTCGCGGTTACCAAGCAGGTTGGTAGCTACGCCGGTGGTTTTGTAAAGACCAGTTGCTTCATCTATAATGTAACGGCCATCAGGGATTTCAACTTCAATGTCATTGCCTTCTGCATCTTGTTCAATTCGTGTTTCCCGTTTCCAGTAGTCCCCCGTGATCCCGAGGAAATAACCTCCATTGGGTACGGCAGCCGCTTTAACGCCTCCAATTTGTACGTCGGTGACATAGAACAAGTCAACGCCTTTCATGAATTCTCCCAGACGACCACGGTTCCCTGAAAGATTAAGTGTCAGATCCCAGGAAAAGTTCTTGGTTTCTACAGGAGTGGCAGTGATCATCAGTTCCATACCTTTGTTGGAAACAGAGCCGGAATTGATGGACATAAAGATGTATCCAGTGGACTGACCCAGACGGGGGGCAGCTATCTGGTTGGTGGTTAAACTGTTATAATAAGTATAATCAATGCCAAGACGGCCTCCGAAGAAGCGCATTTCGGCACCCACCTCCCAGGAGGTCTGGATCTCGGGTTTGAGGAACGGGTTACCCCGTGTCCAGCTGTTCCCAATTCCAATGAAGCCGGGGCTGACAGCAGCCGGTGACCACATGTAGGTATTGGTTGCATAAGCCGAAGCATCTTTACCAACCTGTGCCCATGAGGCGCGGATCTTACCAAAAGAAAGAATATCATTCTTTGGCATTAATTCGGTGAAAACCAAACTACCGCTGACTGAGGGATAGAAATACGACCGGTTTTCAATAGGAAGGGTGGATGACCAGTCGTTACGTCCTGTAATGGTCAGATAGGCAATGTTTTTGTATGCGGCACGAAATTCTCCGAATACCCCTATCAGGCGTTTATTGGTGGTGGCTTCCGTGAAGAATTTATTTTCATTGGCAATGTTTGCAAAACTGATGGTGCCGGCAGTTACGAAGTCGTATCCCCAATGGTTTTGACGGATATTCTTGGTGTCTTCAGAAGTTTGTCCCAAGAGCAGGTTGAAGTCAAAATCACCGAATGTCTTGTGAAAATTCAGCATCAGGTTGGAAGACAAATATTGGTAGTTCCTGTCGCTTTTAGACAGACGGCCGTTCTGATATCTGTCGGATACGGCTCCACCCGGAGCAATGTAAGTATATTCGTCATAAGCATAAGTGTCAAGACCTAAACGGTAAACAATGTTGAACCAATCCGTTACGTCTAAGTTTGCGTTGACGGACCCCGTCCAGCGGCGAGTTTGGTCAGACAGTTTATTCTTATTGATGATCCAGTAAGGATTTTCACGGTCAGAAGCCAGATCCTGGTATTCGGCGAACATTCTGTATTTGGTGCCGTCTTCATTCAGATAACGTGTCATATCATCACTGCGTGCCCATCCGTATACGGCTGTCATGGCTCCGTTACCTCCGCCACCGTAAAGACCTCCTGTAGTCAGTGTCTTTTGCGTATTGGAGATGGTATAAGCCACGTTCGCACCTACGGTCAGTTTGCCGTATTTTTGTTCTCCGTTAAAACGGAGTGTGGTTTTATCGTATCCTGTCATGGGAACAATACCTTCCTGGTCGTAACGGGAAGCAGACAGGTAGAAACTGCTGTTCTTGTTACCTCCGGAAATACTTACGTTGTTGTCAAAAATATTACCTCCGCGAAAAAAGGTTCCAACATTGTCGTAAGCTGTCCCGGTGATCTTCTGCCCCCAGGAGTTATAGGTATAATCGCTGAAAACTCCGGCCTGATTGTAATAACCCCTTCCGTAAACATCCTGAAGTTCAGGAAGTGAATTGGCCCAGGAATAACTGTATTTTGAACCAACGTTTACCCTTACGGTCCCGTCGTTGGCTCCTTTCTTGGTAGTGATGACAATCACTCCGTCTGCTGCACGCGATCCGTACAAAGCGGCAGCCGCGGCGCCTTTAAGTACAGACATGGATTCAATGTCTTCGGGGTTGATGTCCATAACACGGTTGCTAAAAGTAGTAGCATTCTTGGTCATACCGTCCGTTCCGGAATTACCCCCAACAACAGTGGAGTTATCATAGATGATTCCGTCAACAACAAAAAGAGGCTGGTTATCGCGACCTTCACTGGCAGAGTTACCACCTCGGATAATGATGGTTGATCCCGAACCTGCAGCACCACCGGACTGGGTTACGTTTACACCGGCAACTTTACCTGCCAGTGAGTTAATAACGTTGGTTTGCTTGTTTTTAAGCAACTCTTCTGCGCCCACTTCAGTAACGGAAAAACCCAGAGCTTTTCTGTCTTTCTTAATACCAAGCGCCGTAACGACCAACTCTTCCAGGGCTACGGAAGACACGTTCATGGTTACGTCAATTATGGAACGGCCGTTGATTGCTTCTACAACGTCCTCGAACCCCATAAATGAGTATAAAAGGGTTCCGTCAGCAGGGGCAGAGATGGCATAATTCCCATCCAGGTCTGTAGATACACCCCGCGAAGTACCCTGGACTAAAATATAAACGCCCATTAGAGGTTCTCCCGAATTATCGGTAACCTTTCCTGTAACATTTACGTTTTGGGCCCACATAGGTCCTGCAATCATTGCAATAACCAAGGTCGCCAGGCAGGTAAGGGTCAGGCGGCCACTTTTTCTGTAAACATCCATAAGTAATTTAAATTAGGTTAGATTAATGGTTAAGGTTTATAATTACTTGTGCAATTATTCTTCAAATATAATCAAAAAACGCTACTGCTGGATAACTTTTATACAAATTTTATTGATCAATACTTCCAAGTTATTACTTGTCGATATAATTTATTATATTCGCGGAACTGATCCTCAATTTGTTCCAATCCTGTTCTCTTCAGATTTGGTCCCTTATTGCTCCTGACAGTTCCATTCCACATGATCCAAAAACAAGCACATCTGTTGGATGTGGTTTGTAGTGTTCCTGTTTATCACATATCTAACCTAAAAACTTAATCAATGCTATCAAAAAAAACTATCCTCATGGTTTGCATCATGCTGATTTCGGCGTATGCAAGCGCTCAGAACATTGCCGTAACCGGGAATGTTTCGGATAAAACCGGC
Organism: uncultured Muribaculaceae bacterium; assembly: GCA_964542305.1. Lineage (GTDB taxonomy): Bacteria > Bacteroidota > Bacteroidia > Bacteroidales > UBA932 > DMER64. The sequence continues at coordinate 17,731 of CAZITX010000022.1, forward strand.
CCCCTGGTAGGGGTTACGGTTGTTGTGCAGGGGACGGTGTCATCCACCACCACGGATCTGGATGGATACTATTCCATCACGGTGCCTTCTTCTGCAACATTGTCATTTTCCTCACTTGGGTATAAGACCATTGAAGTACCTGTCAACGGTCGGGCCAGGATTGATGTTATTATGGAGGAAGATGCCATTACACTGGAAGACGTAGTGGTCGTGGGATTCGGCACCCAGAAAAAAGTGAACCTGACGGGAGCCGTATCTTCCGTAAACGTACAGGAGGCTTTGACATCACGTCCCGTTGCAGACGTAGGCCGTGCACTTCAGGGTTCTACACCCGGGCTTACCATTCAGGTGGGCAGCGGCGAAGTCGGTTCGGATGCCATCATGAAGATTCGTGGTCACGTCGGTTCCGCTGAAGGATCAACTACACCTCTGATATTGCTGGACAACGTTGAGATCCCCAGCATACAGCTGGTCAATCCGGATGATATTGAATCCATATCTGTATTAAAAGATGCGGCTTCCGCTTCCATTTACGGGTCCAAGGCTGCTTTCGGAGTAATTCTGATCACTACAAAAAAGGGAGCCAGGACAGAAAGTGTCAGTGTGAATTATTCGGGAAATATGTCATTTCAGAATATGTCCAAAAAATATGAAATGGCCGGTGCAGATGCCTTGCATTATACGGTTGAAGCTGCTGAGCGTATTGGAACCACCACGCCTGTAGGGGCATTCTGGCTCATAGACAGGGCAGGGTACAATGCGGCAGTTGCCTGGGAAAAGAAATACGGAGGCACCATAGATCCCTACGATCCCATGACATACGGCCGTGACTGGTATGTAGATGCCAGTAACCGTAAGATTGGGGTCAGGACTTACGATCCGTACGATTACCTGATCCGTGAATGGGCTCCCACCCAAAGTCACAACATATCTGTCAATGGCAAATCGGGGAAAACGGATTACAATATCGGCCTGGGATACCTGGATCAGAACGGTATGATGAAAACGGCCAAACACGATGACTTCCAACGCTGGAACGCATCGGCAAGGGTTAGTACCCAGATCAATAAATACCTTTCCGTACACGCCGGTCTGATGTATTCCAAAACGCAGAAACGTTGGGCTTATGCCACATCCTCCACAACGGCAGATATCTGGTATTATATGTATAGGTGGGGACCTACTTACCCAATGGCGGAAACAGACGAGAGCGGCAATCCGCTTCGCAATGCCACTTATGAAACGGCTGTGGCCAATACGGCATCTGCCACCAATAACTTTACCAGTGCCAACGCCGGATTGACATTAACACCAACGGAAAACTGGAATATCAACCTGGATTACACTTACTCAAACCAGGAAAGCATACAACTTCAACCCGGAACCAGTTTTCTGGCCGGAAACACCTGGGTGGCAGCAATACCGTTAAATAATGAAGACGGCTCCCGGGTATACAGGGACAACGAGTGGAATGAATTCAACGCCCTGGGAGCTTCCATCCCGGCCTATATGCTCAACTATTCACGGTATACAGCTCCCGGTTCCAATCCCGACCACATTTACCGGTCTGCAGCCAATCGTGCCCGCAGCACCTTGAACCTTACTTCCACTTATGATCTGAATATCAACGATGTTCACATGTTCAATTTTATGGTGGGAATGAATTCGGTGGCTTATGATTACAACTATTCCTGGTCCCAGAAATTGCAATTGCTGGATTATACCAATCCACAGTTTGACCTGGCCTCCGGGACACAAACCTCGGGCGGAGATTCCCGCTGGGATTCCCAGCTGGGTTTCTTCGGCCGTATCAACTATAATTTTAAGGAGCGGTATCTGCTGGAGGCCAATCTTCGTTATGACGGAACATCCAAGTTCCCCACAGACCTTCAATGGCGCTGGTATCCTTCTTTCTCATTCGGATGGCGGTTGATGGAAGAACCCTGGATGAGTTTTGCAAGACCTGTTCTTACAAGCTTTAAACTGCGTGGGTCCTGGGGCTCCATTGGGGACCAGTCTGTAAGTAACGCATTGTATGTTCCTACCATGAGCGGAGCTAATTCTTACTGGCTCCACGCCGGGGCAAGAGATACTTATTTTGGTACTCCGGCTTCTGTATCCTCCATTATCACATGGCAAGACATAGTTACACTTAACCTGGGGTTTGATATCAGTCTGCTGAACGGTGAGCTGAGTGCTTCGTTTGACTGGTACCAGAGAGATACCAAAAACATGATCGTTCCCGGGGAAGGTTTTTCTTATACTTTCGGGACAACGGCACCCAAGGGAAACTTCGGATCCTTAAGGACCAATGGATGGGAATTTTCCTTAAACTTCGGACACCAATTTGGAAACGGACTTCGCATCACGGCAAGCGCTGCTTTATCGGATGCCCTTACCCATATTACAAAGTACGGAAGTACTACCAGTATCAATTCCTGGTATGAAGGCAAAGTATACGGTGAAATATGGGGTTACCAGGTTGACAGACTGTATCAGAACGATGATTTTGTATATGAGAATGGCAGTCTTGTAACCATGCAAAGTTCAGACGGATATACCATCTACCAACTGGTTGATCCAAATGCTCCTACACAAGGTAAGTTGCAGACAAGCTCAAACTTCAGGTTTGGTCCGGGTGATGTGAAATTCAAGGACCTCAACGGGGACGGCGTGATCAACAACGGGAGCCAGCTTATAGATGATCACGGAGACTTGACCGTGATAGGGAACACTACTCCACGTTACGAATACAGTTTCCGTCTTGGTATGGAATACAGGGGATTTGATTTTTCGGTATTTTTCCAGGGTGTGGGTAAACGTGAAATGTGGGGAGCCAGCCCGCTTACCATTCCCGGATTTAATTCTTCCGACGGAGCCATGCCTAAGGTCATTGCCCAGGATTTCTGGTACGAAACATATGACGGGAGCGGTGACGTGATAGATAGTAATTACGATGCCTTTTATCCCCGGGCCTATAACCTGGGAGCAAGCAGCACCGGTAACAACATGCAGGTATCCGACAGGTATCTGTTGAACATGGCCTATCTGCGAATGAAAAACCTGACCATCGGGTATTCCATGCCCAGGCAGTTGACCCGTAAGGCGATGATCAGCAATGTACGTATTTATGTGTCTCTGGAAAATTTCCTGACTTTTGATCACCTTCGCGGTTTGCCTATAGACCCGGAGGAAATAGCAGGATATTCCTACCTTAATGAGACCAACTACAATTCTTCCCGTACAGGTGTGGGCGTACCCACCTTCAAGAGCGCATCTGTGGGCCTTCAGTTAACTTTCTAAAACCAGACACAATGAATAAAAAAATAATCATCTTAAGTTTATTAGCCGCTTTCACCCTGGCGGGGTGCAGCGATTTTCTGGATCGTCCCCAGAAGACGGCTATGGACGATTCAAACTACTGGACCAACGAGTCCAATGTACGTCTGTTTGTGAATGGAGGTTATCCCAATTATTTCAACGGATACGACAGATCATGGGGTACCGCTTACGTTCCTTACAGAGGTGCGAATTTTAACGACGATATGACCTCGGCCGGAAAACAAACATCATTTCTAGCTGCCGTTCCAGCTGATAACTGGTACCGTTCGGAATCGGCTACTACCATTTACTGGCTATATAAAAGCGGAGCTTCTGCGTGGAACTTCGGCTGGGTCCGCAAATGGAACACCCTAATTGACCGTCTGGCTACCATGAAAGAGGACGGGTATCTTACTGAAGAACAGTATAATCATTGGAACGGTGTTGCCAGGCTTTTCAGGGGTATGGAATACAGCCGCCTGGTGCAATCATTCGGAGATGTTCCCTATTACGATCATCCCGTTAGCGACACCGATATGGACGAACAGTACAAAGACCGGGATCCCAGGTCAACCGTTATGGATAAGGTGTATGAAGATTTCGTCTATGCCATTGAAAACATCAGGACGAACGACGGAGAAAACTATGTAAACAAATATGTAGCGGCAGCACTGGCTTCGCGTTACATGCTCTTTGAAGGCACCTGGTACAAGTATCATCCCGGATCGGGGTCCAACGATCTGGCAAAAAAATTCCTGGAATTGGTTGTATCGGCAGGTAACATGGTTATAAACTCGGGCAAATATGCTTTTGATACCGACTTTCGTTCACTCTTTGGATCCGACAGCAAACCGGGAAACGAAATTCTGCTTTTCAGGGAATACAGTGCAGAACTGTCTACAACCCACTGTATAGCTTCGTATTCAAACTTAACGGAATCACAGACTCCTGCTGCAAACCTTGCTCTTGCCAAATCGTTCATTTGCAATGACGGGAGACCTTGGCAGAATTCAACGGTTGAGGAAGCCGGTAATTTTGACTTGAAAAAAATGACCGTCACCCGTGACCCGCGTTTTGAAGCCACCTTCTGGGGAGCCCCTTTGCAGTCTTCAGCAACATTGCTTTATGTATGCAAGTTTATTGACAGGGTAGGGGTAACGTATTCTTTTGACAACTGTTCGGATCCACGTCCCGCAAAATACGGATCCAGCACCAATACGAACGGTTTCCCGGTAATAAGACTTGCCGAGGTGGTGCTGAACTGGATAGAAGCAAAACAGGAACTGGCTCTTTCCTTCGGAGGATCCGCCGTCACACAAAGCGACCTGGATAAATCCATAAATGCCATACGTAACAGGCCTTTGGATGATTTCGCCATTGCTCAGGGGGTACAGAAAACAGCTCCTTTAATGCTGGGTGCCATTCCCGATGATCCGGCACGTACAGCTTCCTGTGAAGCCAATACACTGGCGGGAGTTGTCAATGATCCGCTTCTATGGGAAATACGCAGGGAACGTCGCATGGAATTTGTGTTTGAGAATAACCGGATCCTGGATCTTAGAAGATGGGGAAAACTGGAATTAATGAACGGGTCCAACAATCCCGACCTGTTATTGGGAACGTGGTGTGATTTCAATACCACCCAATCCGGGAACGACATTAATTTCAATTACCTGATCCCTGGAAAACAGATTGACCAGGGAGATGCCAGAGCTTTGAAAGTAATGAAACCGGACGGGACAATCATTGTTTATGACGGAACAAACAAAGCCGATATGGTAGGATTTTACATTCCTCAGGGAGTTCAGAACCGCGATGACTTTTCTGTAAGAAATTACCTGCAGCCTGTTTGTACGGATGTCATTGAAATGTATGAAGATAAAGGGTATGCAATTACCCAGAATCCCGGCTGGAATTAAGAAGCTTAATGTGTTATTTGCTCATTGACTTATTGATAAGAAAGACCTCGCGCCCGCGGAGGGAAGGACCCGTTTGCGAAGCAAATGGGAGGTGTCTGTCGTTCAATAAGTCAAGAGCAAATGCATAAAGAGCAATAAAAAAGAGGCTGATCTGTAAAGTCAGCCTCTTTCTTTTATTGATATTCCTGTTCTTAATCGTTCAGCGAGAACCTGTGGAAACCTGTAACTTTTACTTCCGGGTCAATGGTTTTCAGGTATTCTTTTACCGAAATCTTTCCGTCTTTTACAAAAGTTTGGTCCTCCAGAGTGTATTCTTTGAAGAATTTATTGAGTTTACCCATAGCGATTTTTTCAACCATTTCTTCAGGTTTGCCTTCCATGCGTATCTGCTCACGGTAAATATGCAGTTCCTTGTCTATAATATCCTGAGGACAGGAATCGCGATTAACGGCAACGGGAACCATGGCCGTGATTTGCATGGCAATTTCCTTGCCGGCTTCTGCAGATATGGGTTTTGTAAATCCTACAATAGTAGCCACTTTGTTGTTCATATGAATGTATGAAGCCACAAAAGGAGCCTCCAGTTTGTTGTAGAAAGGAATGGCATGTTTTTCACCGCTTTTTCCTGTCTGCTGTGTCACGGCATCGTTAACTGAACCTTCACCCAAAGGTAATTTAAGTAAATCTTCCAGTGAGTCAGGCATACTTTCCAGGGCGGTGTGGGCAATCTCCATGGCCAGATCCTGAAAGTCGCTGTTTTTTGCAACAAAGTCGGTTTCACAACCCAGGCATACAAGAATGCCACGGTCTTTCTTATCGTTTGTAATAGCTACCACGGAACCTTCCGTTGTTTCACGGTCAGCGCGTTTGGCGGCTACCAGTTTTCCTTTTTCTCTTATGAGTTCCTGTGCCCGTTCAAAATCTCCGTTGGATTCCACAAGTGCATTCTTGCAATCCATCATTCCGGCACCGGTCATTTTACGTAATTTTGCTACGTCGGCTGCTTTAATTTCCATGTATGATATTTGACTTATTCGGATTTTTTATCTTCAGGTACATCTTCTGATGCATCTTCTTTTACAGGAGCTTCTTCCTCTTTGGCAGGAGCTTCTTCTTTGGCAGGTGCTGCTTCCTTCACCGGAGCTTCTTCTTTAGCAGGTGCTGCTTCCTTCACCGGAGCTTCCTCTTTAGCAGGAGCTGCTTCTTTTTTAGCGGGAGCTTCTTCTTTGGCGGGTTTCTCTTCCTTCACCGGAGCTTTGTCTTCGTCTATACGCTGCCTGCGTGTGCGGGAACGTTTGACCGGTGCGTCATTGTCGTCTTCTGAAGACTCCATGACCACCTCTTTGTCTTTTTCCATTTTCCGCTCTTCCAGACCTTCACTTACGGCCTGACGTATTACCTCAATAATAAGAGCAATGGATTTGGCTGCATCGTCGTTTGCCGGTATCACGTAATCAATGGGTGTAGGATCGCAACATGTATCAACCAAAGCGATCACCGGAATGTTCAAACGGAATGCTTCCCTTACTGCATTGACCTCTTTCTGTATATCCACAACAAAAAGGGCGGCGGGCAAACGGTTAAGATCAGCAATGGATCCCAGGTTTTTTTCCAACTTGGCCCGTTGGCGGGTAACCTGTAAACGTTCGCGTTTTGCAAGGGTTTCAAAAGTCCCGTCCGTCATCATTTTGTCAATGGTGTTCATCTTTTTGACGGCCTTACGGATGGTGGGAAAGTTGGTAAGCATACCACCGGGCCAACGTTCCGTAACGTACGGCATGTTGACGGATTTGGCAGCTTCCGCAACGATATCTTTAGCTTGTTTCTTGGTGGCGACAAATAATATTTTTCTACCGGCTTTTGCCAGCTGTTTTGCTACATTTGCCGCTTCATCTATCTTGACGATGGTCTTGTGCAGGTCTATGATATGGATCCCGTTCTTTTCCATAAAGATATAGGGAGCCATTTTAGGATTCCACTTACGTTTTAAGTGACCAAAATGTACACCTGCATCAAGAAGGTCCTGGAAATTTGTTCTTGGCATTACTGTGTTTTTTAATTTTGTTTTTAACTCTTTTTATCAATTAAAGGGTAGTGTCTGTGACAGTCCGCTTTAATTTTCCGCGGCAATCGAAACATCCGGTAGCAAATATTGATCGCAGTTGTTTTGACAATTGCCGTGCATTGATAAATCAGGGGTTTAACGTTTGCTGAATTGGAAGCGTTTGCGTGCGCCGGGTTGTCCGGGTTTCTTGCGCTCTACCTCGCGGGCATCGCGGGTAAGCATCCCGTTTGACTTCAAAACACCACGATAGGCTTCGGAATCGATTTTACATAAAGCACGTGCAATGGCCAGGCGTAAAGCTTCTGCCTGACCTTTGATACCGCCTCCGTCCAGGTTGACTTTCACGTCAAACTGAGAAGTGGTTCCTGTCAGTTCCAATGCCTGTCTGGCAATGTACTGCAGGGTGCCTTCTTTAAAATAGTCTTCCAAAGGACGATCATTGATGATGATGTTTCCTTTTCCGGCTTGAACGTAAACGCGAGCAACGGCTGATTTTCTTCTTCCAAGGGCGTTGATTACTTCCATGCTCTGTTTAGTTTTCGTTTAAGTTGATTTGTTTGGGTTGCTGTGCCTGGTGAGGATGTTCCGGTCCCTGATAAACATACAGGTTGCGGAAAAGCTCGGAACCAAGGCGTGTTTTGGGAAGCATACCTTTAACGGCGTGTTCCACAAGAGCAAGCGGTCTGCGTTTGAGCAGCTCTTTGGCTGTCTCGCTGGTTTGACCGCCGGGGTATCCGGAGTGCCGGACATACGTTTTTTCGTCCAGCTTGTTACCTGTCAGGCGGACCTTCTCTGCGTTGATGATAATTACGTTATCACCACAGTCCACATGAGGGGTAAAATTGGGTTTGTGTTTGCCGCGCAACAGGGTAGCTGCTTTTACGGCAAGTCGGCCCAACACCTGATCGGTTGCGTCAATAACTACCCATTCTTTGGTAACGGTAGCCTTGTTGGCGCTAACGGTCTTGTAGGATAATGTGTTCACCTGGTTGATTTTTATAATAATTATACAATAAAATTGCGATCCCTAAATTAAAAGGGGCTGCAAAGATACTACTTTTTTCTAGAAATCAAAGCGATAGTATATAAGCGATATTGACCCAGCGCTTGTTGATTTCACTGTGACGGGAGTAGGCTTCCTGGAACGGCGTGAAGACAGTTTGGTTGTTGACAACACCTACCATCATCCCGGTTTTGCCTTCCACCAGGGCAACGACGGCATCATGTCCAAGAATGCTGGCCAGCACACGGTCGTTGGCAGTGGGAGATCCCCCGCGCTGCACATGCCCCAGTGTGGTTACCCTGGTTTCGTAGTTTGGTAGCCTTTCTTTGACTTTGGCGGCCACAACAGACGCACTTCCCTGCTCCTCCCCCTCGGCAACAATGATGATCCCGGAGGTTTTGTTTTTACGTCGTTCCAGCTCCAGGTATTCGCAGAGCTTACCAATATCGGTCTGGACTTCAGGAATCATGGTGGCTTCCGCCCCGGTAGAAATGGACGTGTTCAGCGCGATGAACCCGGCATCCCGCCCCATCACTTCCACAAAAAATACCATATTGTGCGAATCGGCCGTATCCCTGAGTTTATCAACTGCCTGTACAGCTGTGTTTACCGCAGTATCAAAGCCAATGGTATAATCCGTTCCGTAAATGTCGTTATCTATGGTTCCCGGAATTCCCATAACGGGGACACCGTATTCTTTTACAAGCAGGTCTGCTCCGCGGAACGAACCGTCTCCCCCGATCACAACCAGGGCGTCAATACCTTGTTGCTGCATATTCTTAAAAGCCTGCGAACGGGCTTCCTTTGTTTTAAACTCGGGACAGCGGGAAGATTTCAAAAATGTTCCTCCCACGGAAATTTTCTGTGCCACGGAATGATTCTGAAGCGGCACAAACAGGTTTTGCAACAAACCGGTGAAACCACGCTGTATACCTATAACATTACATTCATGATACGTCGATGTTCTGACAACCGCCCTGATGGCGGCATTCATTCCCGGGGCATCTCCCCCGGAAGTAAGGACTCCTATAGTTTTAATCTTTCTCATACGACTGCAAAAGTAGAAAAAATTATCTTTGTCGTATGAAAATAGAAGGTATTGACCTGGGCAAAGAGCCTCTTTTCTTAGCTCCCATGGAAGATGTGACTGATGCGTCCTTCCGCTATATCTGTAAGGAATACGGGGCCGATATGATGTATACGGAATTCGTATCTGCAGACGGGTTGATACGGGATGCATGGAAAAGCCGGGAAAAACTGGTTTTATCCGATGATGAAAGACCTATAGGTATACAAATCTACGGGCATATTCCTGAAGCCCTGATCCAGGCGGCCCAAATGGCCGAAGAAGCCCGCCCGGATGTGATAGACATCAATTTCGGATGTCCCAAGAGCAAAATCGCCAAAAGGGGAGCGGGTAGCGGATGGCTGCGTGATCCTGAAGGCATGGTGGAAATCACCCGCCGCCTGGTGCAGGCAGTCAAGATTCCCGTTACGGTCAAAACCCGCCTGGGGTGGGACGAAGATTCCATCATCATAGGGGAGCTTGCCGAGGCGTTGCAAGATGTGGGTATTGCGGCGATTACCATTCACGGCCGAACCCGTGCGCAAATGTACAAGGGCGAGGCCGACTGGGAGCCGATTGGCGCGGTGAAAGCCAACCCGCGCATCCGCATTCCCATTATCGGGAACGGGGACATCTGTACCCCGCAGCAGGCCAGGCGTGCTTTCGATCAATACGGGGTAGACGGCATTATGATAGGTCGTGCGAGTTTTGGACATCCCTGGCTGTTCCGGGAAATCAGGCATTACCTGGAAACCGGGCATGTGCTGGCTCCCATGAGCATAGCCGCCCGCGTGGTTTTGGCAAAAAGACATCTGGCAAAGTCCCTGGAAGTAAAAGGGGACCGGGTAGGTGTCCTGGAAATGCGCCGTCATTTAAGTTGTTATTTCAAAGGGTTGCCTGATTTCAAGTCAACCCGTCTCCGATTGGTCACCGAGAACGATCCGCAGGAATTGTTTAAAATACTGGACTATATAAAAGAAAAATGGGGATGAGCAGTAATTACCTGATGTGGTTTTCACCGTATGCCTGGATATTGGAACTGAGGCATGTCCTTTACGACAAAGGAATTTTCAGATCTTACGCGTTCCCCTTTCATACCATCTGTGTGGGCAACATTACCGTGGGAGGAACAGGAAAAACACCCATGACGGAATACCTGGTGGGCCGTTTTCTGGAAAAGAACGTTACACCGGTCGTGTTGTCCAGGGGGTACGGTCGTAAAACCATAGGATTTCGTTATGTCAATGTTTCGGATACCTGGGATCAGGCAGGTGACGAACCGCTCCAGATCAAACAACACTTTCCGGATGTTCCCGTTGCCGTATGCGAAGACCGGGTAAAGGGGCTTCTGCGGATCAGCAAGGATTTTCCGGGCAATCCTCCTGTGATTTTGGATGATGCCTTTCAACACCGAAGGGTGCGTGCCTCTAAAAATGTGCTGCTGGTTGATCATACGCGCCCGGTTTCCGAAGACACCTTGTTGCCGTTTGGACGGCTTCGGGATGTGCCCCGGGCCCGTAAAAGGGCCGATTGTCTAGTTTACACTCGCTGTCCGCATGTGCCGGATCCCAAATGCCTGCCCAAAGAGACTTCGTGGAATGTGCCGGAATTTTATACATATATGTCTTACGGAGGTTTGGTCCCGATCAATCATGCCAAAAATGAACCTCAAAAGGGTGCGTCCCTTTTGCTGGTAACCGGCATAGCCAATCCCAAACCGCTTGTGGAGTTTTTGGAAACTAATTACAAGATTGAATACCATCTGCGTTTTTCAGATCACCATTGCTTTACGTCTAAAGACCTTGAAAAGATCCGGGCATTATTGGCCAAAAATCCTTATATGCAAATGATTACTACAGCCAAAGATGCGGTAAGGCTGGTTTCTTCAGGTATCCCGGGATGGGTCATTCCCGTTCGGATCTCTTTTTTTTCAGAGGAAAGCGCAAACGAATTTTTTCACCTGGTGACAGGGTGACGCTGACACGTTCCCCATTGGCTTCCAATTCATACGTGCCGCCTTCGGCAGATTCCAGGATCACTTTTTGTACTTTCCCGTTTTTCCAGCGGCAGGAAACCGTGGCGTTTCCCTGCACCTTCATACCCCGGAACAATCCTCCTGACCAGGCTTCCGGAATGGCAGGTAAAAGACGGATGGTTCCCTGATGGCTTTGCAGCAGCATTTCGGTGATGCCCGATGCACCGCCAAAATTGCCGTCAATCTGGAACGGGGGATGTGCGCAAAACAGGTTGGGATACGTACTTTCCGGGGATAGCAGGTTTTTCAGCAATTTGTACGCGCGTTCTCCGTTATGAAGCCGTGCCCAAAAGTTGATCTTCCAGGCACGTGACCATCCGGTACCTCCGTCACCACGCCGTTCCAGCGTTTTTTCACAGGCCCTGGCCAATTCCGGAGTGGTCTCGGGGGAGATTTGTACGCCCGGATGCAACCCGTACAGGTGTGAAACATGGCGGTGGTGCGGCTCTGTTTCCCGGTAATCTTCCAGCCATTCCTGCAGGTAGCCTTCCGGACTTACCTGATGTGGGGGCAAATCGTGTAGTGCCTTTTGCAATTGTTCTCGGAAGCCGTTGTCAATCCCCAGTATTTCTGCTGCCCGGAAAGTGTTGGTAAACAATTCCCTGACCAACTGGTTGTCCATGGTCGATCCCATACATACACTAACAACGGTTTTTCCGTCGGGCATGTAAAAGGCATTTTCCGGAGATGTGGTAGGAGCTGTCACCAGCCATCCGTGGGAAGGTTCCCGGATCATGGAAGACAGGAAAAATTCACAGGCTCCTTTCATTACAGGATATATTTCCTGTAGATATTCTTCATTTGGATTGTACATGTAATGCGTCCACAAATGCTGGCAAAGCCAGGCTCCGCCGGTGTTGGTTGCTCCCCATGAAGGATGTTCACCAGGGGCGGTAAAGTACCAGGGATTGCAGATCACGTGGGCAGTCCACCCCTCGGCTCCGTAAAACGAACGGGCCGTTCTTTGGCCGGAAGGAACGATGGCCCGGGTAAAATCAATCAGCGGGATATGCAACTCGGCAAGGTTCCCCGGCTCGGCAAGCCAATGGTTCATTTGCAGATTGATATTCAGATGGTAATCGCCGTTCCACGGAGTCTGGACGGTATTGGCCCAGAGTCCCTGCAGGTTTGGAGGCAATTGTCCGGGACGCGTAGAGGATATCAGCAAATAGCGCCCGTATTGGTAATACAGGGCATCCAGTCCGGGATCGTCTTTTGTGCCGGAAGCGGCAAGCCTTGCATCCGTGGGAATGTCCGGCAAATCATTTACCGGGCCGAGTTGGAGGGAGACCCGGTCAAACAACCGTTTGTATGCGCGGACATGGTCCTTGCGCAACCGCCTGTAGCGTTTGTCGAGTGCCTGTTGCAGGAGGGAGTCGCAGTGCTTTTCCGGATCTTCGGAGATATAATCCGTAGCCGCCGAAAAGATCAGCGTGGCTTTTTTCATGTTGTCCAGAACAATGCTGTCGCCGTCAAATACTACCGTTCCTTTTTTTGAACGGACGGCTATTTTGGCAACGTATTGCATCCCGTCAATCCCTTCCGCTCCGCTGTTCATGGTTCCCCGCATGACCAGCCGGTCGTTTTCAACCGTTGTGGCAAACCGCTCGGGACGGTCAAGCCGAATGACCACGCGTGTCTTTTTCTTTGATTTGATGCGGATGACTCCCACATCATCGGCAAAGGATGTGAAGTATTCTCTTTTCTGGTCCTTGAATTCAGTACGGGCCAATGCCTTCCTCAGATTGAGGCTTCTTTTGTATGGTCCTTCTTTATATTCAGTTTCTGCGAAATCCAGGTGCAGGTTTCCCAGCACCTGGTAACACCCGAAAGGAACATCCTTGCCGCTTCCATATCCGGAACCCACACCCCCGCATACAAAATGTTTGTACATCAATTCCTGCGCCAGGTCATTACGGCCCTCCAGCAAAAGTTGTCTTATTTGCGGCAGGTATTCCCTTGCCGTAGGGTTGGTAGCATCCTGTACAGATCCTGACCATAAGGAGATTTCGTTCAGGACTATGTTTTCTTGTGATTGATTGCCGTCGGGCATCATGCCCAACCTGCCGTTTCCCAATGGCAACGCGGCTTCCCAAATAGAGGCAGGACTGTCGTACCACAGTTGCAGGTCTTTGTCCGACCGGCAACCCGTAAAGGCAATAATGGCAAGGATCAGGATCAGGTTACGGTTCATAATTAAATCCGGATATGTTCACGATCGGTTTTTCTCCCCTTGTGTCCTGTTCTTTCAATTTCATGACAATCTCTTTGGTTTCACCCGGCATAAGGAACACGTAGTTGTCACTATAAAACACCGGTAAAATTCTTTCTTTTGTTTTATTTCCGACTACTTCAAGACATACCATCAGGCATGGGGTGTCCGATTCATTTTCCAGGACAGTAGTCAGTTTCCAGCCTTCTTTGGTTTTCTGCCTTTTGGTTTTTTCTTTCAGGGCTACTTTGGGAAGTTCCTTTAGTGATTGCAGGTTTCCTTCTTCCAGGCCTCTCCAGTAAAAGTTTTCAGAGACGATTGCTTCATTCTCTGTTAATGTCAGCTTGATGAAATGAGCCGGGCTCAATGTTTCCGGGAATTCCAGACGGAAACATTTTACAGTGGCATCTTCCCGGCTGTTTATCAGGGTGTCTTTTTCCCATTGCACGGTTCCGTCTGAATTGATCAATATGGCTTTTACCACCAGGTTGTTGCGTGAGCCGGCATGAAGATTGACCACTTCAATATCATCATAAACAGGATTCCATTGAATGTGAAGCGGTTCGGAAGCTTTTTTGCATCCGAAATAGGCTGCCGTGGGATCAAAATAATAATCATAAGTCTGCCAAACGTGTGAAGGCCAGGCAGGATGACTCATCCACAACAGCATGCCCCTTCTGAATTCACTTCTGCCTTCAAATATGCCGCGGTATCCGTCGTAATTGATCCATTGTGCATATTCGGTAAACTCTTTGGCGTTTTGAGCCGGACCGAATGCTTTTTCCACTATTTCCATAAATGAAGCGGCACCCTGTGCCCCTTCCAGGCAGAAGTCGTGCAATCCCCACATGTCGTTATGGGGCCAGAGGGTTTCTTCAGGCATGCTTTGTACAAGGCTTTCGTAATTCATGACATTGGGCATACCGCGCTCACTATGCATACGGTCTTTGCCGTATAACAAGTAATAATCCCTGACCGGGAGCGCGCGGTATGGACCGCCACCACTAACCACACCTGCTGAAGAATGTGAAATATAATGGATTCCCGGATGGAGGCCGGGGATCATTTCACGCAACGCATCATCCAGCGATTTTGGAGGGAACCCTTCGTTACGTCCCACATAAATGGCTATAGACGGATGATTCCTGATCCGGCGTACCAAGTCCTCGGCATTCTGCATAAACATCCTTTCATCGTAGGGGTCCGGGCCGTCCCAGGGATTGGCCAGCCAGAAATCCTGCCAGACCATAATGCCGTGCCGGTCGCAGGCTTCATAAAACTCATCATCTCCTATCTGTCCTACCCAGTTACGGATCATTGTGAAGTTCATATCTGCATGATAAGCAACGGCAATATCGTATTCGCGGGAACGGTAATTCAGGTTTGATTCTGAAAATCCCCAGTTTCCTCCCCGGCCTATGAAACGGCGGCCGTTGATGTACAGGGAAAGTATCCCGTTGTATTCATCAAAATCCATTTGCCTGACACCGGAATAAAAGGACACACTGTCAGATGTTAAGCCGTCCATATGAAATTCTATGGTTACCGGGTACAGGTGGGGAGCACCGTATCCTTTAGGCCACCATAATTTGGGATTTTCCAATGTGATCTGTGTGGTAACTGTGCGTGTTTCTCCCGGTTCCAGCCCAACTTCCATGGTAAAGGGAACATTTCCGTAAGTTCCTTGTAAAGACCCCAGGACAAACTCGTCGCGGTGATTTTTAAGGGTGGCTTCAATGCTTACCTCTGCGCGCGTTGTATCCGGTAAGGGGAGGAAGGTTTGGATAAAGGGATCTTCCAGGCTCACAGAACCGGTAGTTGTGAGGAATACATCATTCCAGATTCCAATATTTCTTCCTCTTATGGTGGGGATCCAGTCCCATCCTACTGAAGCATGAAATGTGGGATTGTCGGCGCCCAGTATACCACCGTTCTGATCCGGGCTTTGTGCATTTTGTTCCTTGACTTCACCAAAATGCCTGTTTTTTCTAATTCTGACGGCAAGCACGTTGTCAGCACCGGGAATGATGTATTTGGTAACATCAAATTTTCCGCGCGTAAATGCACCGCGAATTCTTCCTATTCTCACACCGTTCAGATAAACCGGAGCTTTCCAGTTAATGCCGTCAAAATTCAGGAAAAGCTTTTCTTTGTTGAAATTTGCTGGAACGAAAAAAGTGGTTCTGTACCAAAAATCCGATTGAAAAAATGATTCGGATACCTGGAGCTGATTGTCTCCGTAATTCGGATCCGGGATCGCGCCTGCGTTCATATAGCTGGTAAGCACTGTTCCCGGAACGGTGGCCGTAATCCAGTTGTCACAACCTTTATAATCTTTCCTGGAGATAATCTGGCCCGTTTCGGCCACCAGTGAGCTGCGTTGCAATTTCCAGTCACCCCCGTTAAGTGAGAGTTTGTTTGAGGAAGGGCTGTTTCTGTTTGCGGGAGGGCTGTTTCTGGGTTTCGGAACGGGTTTCACAGATCCGGTCCCAAAAGCTTCCAGTTCAGATAACACATAACGTTCCCCGTTAATGGATTCTTCTGTGCAAAGTTTCAGGTATCTTATTTTGGCCGGGTTGGGGAGTTTGATGATATCCAGTGGGTCTTCACCTCCCGGAAGGGATGCAATTTGCGTCCAGTTACTCTTGTCTTCAGAACCTGTAAGTGTCCCTTTAACCGCTTTATTGATCCAGTGCAGGGCAATGCTGTCTATTGAAGACGTGGTGCCAAGGTCTACCATCAGCCATTCGCTGCCGGTTCCGGCACTCATCCAGGCACTGTGGAAATCTACGGAAGGAGATATTGAAACAATTTTGTCGTTGTAGTAAAAGTCCCAATCGGCAAAAGTCCATTCTTCTGCCCCGGGGACGTGAAATTCAATTTTGTAATATTTATATTGAACCGGCTGTTTGAAATCATAAGATTGCTCAATGATGCGTTCCGGTCTGGGAGGTGAAAAAGAAAACTGAAAAGAAGGCTGAGGCCCTTCAGGCGCAGGAGGGTTGGGTATCCCTGCCCATTGTGCATTAGGGTTGGGTCGTTCGGTGCCCGGGAATCCATAGCCTTGTTCGCTTTTTATCAAATCCCAGTTTTCCCCGTCGCAGGAACCGTAACAAAAGACCCGGTAACGGGATCTTTTTTCGGGTTCATAGATCAGTAATCCCTTCATGTCCATACGCGTGAATTCAGGAATCCGGCCTTGCAGTTCCAGCATGATAAATATATCCTCTCCCGTTATCTGATATACCGAATTCACTTTAAAATCGAATAACCATCCTTTTTCCCGCTTTTTCAGATCGCCGTTTTGAGTGGAAACATTGATGTAAGAAGGGCTGTATGTGTCAATGATTCCGTCTGTGGCCAGTTGCCCGGTAAGGTTGTAGTCGAAAGCAGAAGAATGATACGTCATGCGGTTCCGGGCCACATTGCCGTATAGGTTGTTGTCTGTTACCAATTCGGGTGAAAAACCCTGTGAAGGGTCTCCCGGATAGATACCTACGCCTTTTGTATAAGACACGGGAGCTTGACATCCCGTCGCAAAAAATGCCAATAAGCCTAAACCAGCTGTAAGACAATATTTATTCATGATTAAAACAATATTTTCGTAAAGTTACTTGAAAAATGAAAAAAGGCAAACTTGAAGGAATTCATTATCTTGTTAAAAATTTGTAAGTATGAAGTCGCGTTTTTATTTTTCACTTTTAGCAGTGATCCTGGCTTTTGTCCTTATCCTGGCCTTTGTCCTGATGACAAGTTGTGATCTAAACAATTCCCGGGATCGTGATGCGGATTCTTTCACACAATATGCGGATTCTTACACACAATATGTAGATCCTTTTATTGGCAGCGGAGGGCATGGTCATGTTTTTGTAGGGGCCAATGTTCCCTTTGGAATGGTACAGGCCGGGCCCGTCCAGTACAACCAGGGCTGGGACTGGTGTTCGGGATACCATTATTCGGATTCAACCATCATCGGATTTGCCCAGATGCATTTAAGCGGCACGGGGATAGGGGATTTGGGAGACGTCTCGTTGATGCCGGTTTTGGGAAAAGTCCGGACCGATCGCGAAGGATTGACTGCTTTATTTACACACGAAAAAGAGGAGGCCAGACCCGGTTATTATTCCGTGGAACTGGAAGATAGCGGAATCCGGGCCGAGTTGACAGCTACGCCACGGGTAGCCTTTCACCGGTATACTTTTCCCCGGGATACTGCCTCTAAAAGCGTGGTCAGTGATCCGGAGACCTGTCAAAGCGTGGTCATTGATTCGGAGACCTGTGAAAGCGTGGTCATTGATCCGGAGACCTGTGAAAGCGTGGTCAGTGATCCGGAGACCTGTGAAAGCGTTGTCATTGATCTGGAGCACGGAATTGGGTGGGACAGCCCTGTTGAAGGACACCTGGAATGGGACGGGGACCGTACTATTAAGGGATACCGGGTATCGTCCGGTTGGGCCCGGCACCAGGAGGTATACTTTACGGCCGTTTTTTCAGTTCCTTTAAAATCGGTTGAAATGTTTGACGGAACTGACCCGGTTTCAGGAGACAGCATTACATCCCGCAGATCATATGCCAGGGTAGTGCCGGATCTTCCACCGGATGGTAAGGTTTTGGTTAAAGTTGCCCTGTCACCAGTCAGTATGGAAAAAGCAACCGAGAACCTGTTGGTGGAATTGCCGGGGTGGGATTTTGATAGTATTCGGGTAGAAGCCGATGAAGCGTGGAACAGGGAATTGTCAAAAATTCATTACGAAACTACCAATGAATCCCACAAAACGATTTTTTATACGGCACTCTACCATACCATGATCGCTCCGTCTTTGTTTTGTGATCACGACATCCCCGACGGATTTACAAAATATACAACATTTTCATTATGGGACACTTATCGTGCTGCACATCCTTTGGCTACCATCATACATCCTGAAAAAATGGAAGATTATGCGATGACCATGATGAACATCTTTGATAAACAGGGCAAACTGCCGGTGTGGCATTTGATGGGAAACGAAACGGACTGTATGGTGGGAAATCCCGGCATACCCGTGCTGGCAGACCTGGTCCTGAAAGGGTATGTCAACGACCCCGCCCGTGCCTTCGAAGCCATGAAACAGTCTGCCATGCTGGACGAAAGGGGATTGGAATGGTACAAAGAATACGGGTATATTCCTTATGACAAGGATCCGGGACACGAAACAGTAGCAAAAACTCTTGAGTATGCCTTAGCCGATTGGTGCGTGGCCCGGGTGGCGGCCAGTCTGGGAGATTCCTTGGGTGAAGAGCTGTTTACCGAACGCAGCAAAGCTTATGCAGATTTATTCGATCCCGCCACAGGTTTTGTCCGGGGGCGCTCTTCCACGGGACATTTCAGGGAGCCGTTCTCGCCATTTCGGTCTTCCCACCGGGAAGATGATTATACCGAGGGGAACGCCTGGCAATATACGTGGCTTGTTCCGCACGATATTCAGGGTTTGATGGATCTCTTTGGTGGAAAAGAACCGTTTCTGACAAAACTTGATTCCCTTTTTATAGTGGAAGGAGATCTGGGAGAAGATGCTTCTCCCGACATTTCCGGACTGATAGGGCAGTATGCCCACGGCAACGAGCCGAGCCATCATATTGCTTATATGTATGCCTTTGCGGGGCAGCCGGAAAAGACTGCCGCACGTGTCCGCCGGATCGTCACCTCGATGTACGGCAATACGCCCGACGGACTGAGCGGTAATGAAGACGTAGGACAAATGTCAGCCTGGTACATCCTTTCGGCACTGGGATTTTACCAGGTGGAACCGGCCGGCGGCCGCTATGTGTTTGGCTCACCCCTTATGGATAAAGCGGTCATTCACGTAGGAGAGGGCAAAACCTTTACCATAGTGGTTCGTAACAACGGCCCGGAAAACTATCGCATAAAAAATGTGTGCCTGAATGGCAAACTATATCATGAGATCTATATTGACTATGATGATATAATGGCCGGCGGGATACTGGAGTTTGATATGGGAGAATGACTAAAACATTCATCAGAACACTGTTTGAAAAACCGATCTCGGATTTGGTTATGCTTTGACTATTGATATATTGAAGACTGTTCACTACAAAATATGTCATATACTAAACCGATTACCAATCAAAAATGACCAAAAAACAATAAATAATAACCAAAATCAAATTAATAGTAATTATTAGTTTTTTAATTAAAAATTTTTATTAAATTAGCAAACCATTAATCCTATAAGCTATTATTTTTCATTCATTTTATAATTGAAACATAACATTATGCCAGTATGTCCAAAATGTAAAGGAATAAACAGTAAATCTTGTGAGAAATGTTCTTGCATAAAAAACGGTATACCTTACCAAGGGTGTGTTATTTGCAAGGGAACCGGGAAAGCACCTTGTCTAGTATGTGATGGTAAGGGTGTAATTCCTTATCCTCCCACTAGACCTTAACTAATTATTTGAAAATAGCCCTTTTAAAACATCAAGCTCATCCACAATATTTTAGTTAGTTTTGTTGAAGAATTCTTTTTTTTGATTCTAGCGATTCACAGATAAAACTGTTAAGTGTGAAATTATTAGAGCATTATTAGACTTAACAGGTCAGTTAAGGAGTTGGTAGCTGAAAAATGACTAAAAAAATGCTTAATAGAACAGGGATGCCGAAAACTGGATAGAGTAGGAAACATTATAAATCACTAAATATGAGCTATCAACCAGAACCAAGCGAGGTCTTTTTTTGTGGTCATTGTGAACGACAGTATTCAGCCACAGGACCTGTTAAGTGCCCAATTTGTGGAAAAACTATGGTTAGTTGGCGTACAAATCGTGAGACTCATTCTCAGGCCCTTGACAGATGGAAATGGGCAAATGGAAAATAACCACATTCGAAAGAGTGTTGAACTTACTACAACACTCTTTTTTTTTTAACGAACGACTATCTGATTAGAATTAACCATAGAGTCAAGATAGAATTATCGGACAAATATTTAGTGTATTTTTTAACACAAATAGTTATGTTTAACGATTTATTATAATGAAATTTTATGGCAATCAATTTGACAAAAGGACAACGTGTCGACATTAGGTTATCTAAAGTCGGAATCGGATTGGGATGGGACCCAAACGAAGGCTCAGGTTATGACTTTGACCTTGATGCATCAGCATTTATGCTTGGTGAAAATAAAAAAATTCCTAGAGAGGATTTTTTTGTTTTCTATAACAATCTAAGATCGCCTGACAATTCTGTTGAGTCATCTGGCGATGACCAAACAGGAGGAAACAGCGATGGAGATGATGAAACATTAACAGTTGACATCGCAAGAATTGATTCAACAATAAAGGAAATAATTTTTACTGTTACTATTTTTGATTATGAAAAGCGTAAGCAAAACTTTGGTCAAGTTAGAAATTCATTTATAAGAATTTACAATTCCCAAACAAACGAAGAAATTGCAAAGTATGAGCTAGAAGAAGATTTTTCAGTGGAAACGGCAGTTGAATTTGGGAGACTATATAAACGAAATAATGAGTGGAAATTTGAAGCCATGGGAATTGGCTATAAAGGTGGTTTAGAATATTTTATTAACAAATACGTATAATACATAGTTATGGGAATAAGTTTAGAAAAAGGACAGCGTATTAGTGTTAATTTACCGAAATTCGTTGTTGGGCTTGGCTGGGATGCCAAAGCAAGTGAATCTGGACAAGATTTTGATCTTGATGTTTCTGTTTTTATCTTAGGTGAGAATAAAAAACTCCTTACAGATTCTCATTTTGTATTTTATAACAACCTGATCTCGCCTGACAATGCTGTAGAGCACGCAGGCGATAATTTAACTGGGGAGGGTGACGGCGATGATGAAAGTGTAAAGATTGATTTATCGAAAATCGATTCAAATGCAACAGAATTATGCTTTGTAGTTACAATACATGATGCAGAGAACCGCAAACAGAATTTTGGCCAAGTTCGCAATTCTTTTGTTCGAGTTTATAACCCGGATAATAACGAAGAAATCTTGAAGTATGAGTTAGAAGAAGATTTTTCTGTTGAAACTGCGGTTGAATTTGGGCGACTATACAAACGAAATGGAGAGTGGAAATTTGAAGCTGTTGGAGTTGGGCTAAAAGGTGGGTTGCAGGATTTTTTAAACAAGTATAATTAATTTTTAAACTTAAAGTTATGGCTATTAAATTGGAAAAAGGTCAAAGGATTAACCTTGAGAAAAAAAATGGGAATAAACTTCTGAATATTTGTGTTGGAGTTAACTGGGGAGCTATTGAAAAGAAGGGCTTCTGGGGTAACAAAACAGTGGAGGCGGTTGATTTAGATGCAAGCTGTGCGACATTTGATGATAATAATGACGTGGTTGACATTGTCTATTTTGGGAAATTAAAATCAGATGATAATTCAATTAGACATAGTGGGGATGATTTGGTTGGTGATACTGACGGTGATGACGATTTGGATAATGAAATAATTTCTGTTGATTTACAGGATCTAGATCCACAAGTTTCTAAAATCGCTTTCGTTCTTAATAGTTTTAAGGGTCAAGACTTCAAGACTATACCATTTGCGTCAATTCGTATATATGAAGGCACTCCAACAATGGTTAATGAAGTTTTTGCAACTTATGACATTGCTAATGGACAATCTTTTGCTGGTAAAGTATCTATGGTTTTAGGTCTTTTATATAAAAAAAATGGAGAATGGAAGTTTAATGCAATTGGCGAACCTACCAATGATAGGGACTTGAAAGGTACACTTTTAACAGTTATTTCTAAATATTTATAAAAATGAGAAGATTACCGGTATATTTAGTTTTGGACATTTCCGGTTCAATGGCCGGGGAACCAATAGAAGCTGTTAAAAATGGCGTTCAAGTTTTAGTTTCAACTTTAAGAACAGATCCTTATGCTTTAGAAACGGCTTTTTTAAGTGTAATTACATTTGATAGTTCTGCAAGACAAATAGTTCCACTAACAGAATTGTCAATGTTCCAAATGCCTGATATTCAAGCAACAGGATGCACTTCGCTGGGCGAAGCACTTTCTTTACTTGCAAATAGAGTAAATACAGAAGTTGCAAAATCAACAGCAGAAGTAAAAGGAGATTGGAAACCACTTGTGTTTTTAATGACCGATGGTGAACCTACAGACAATTGGCAGCAAGGTTTAAATGACTTTAAAAACCAAAAATTCGGGATGGTAGTAGCTTGTGCAGCTGGATCAGGTGCTAATACCAGTATTTTAAAACAAATTACTGAAGTTGTTGTTCAGCTTGATACGGCAGATAGTGCAACTATTAAGGCATTCTTTAAATGGGTATCAGCATCCGTAAGTACAGGTAGCCAAAAAATTGAAGCAAGCGGTAAAGATGTGACAGGCTTAAATGAATTACCACCACCACCACCAGAAGTTAATATTGTAATTTAATAGTGGTAAAAAAAACTAAAGTTCTCCTTTTCAATTAAAAAGGAGAACTTTGAAATATTCGTAGCTAAACAAGGTTCCGCTAGGCCAATAGGCATTGACACAAAATCGAGGTTTGAATGCAAAGTCGGTTCATCATTTTTTAAAGTTTTATTTTTTCTTTATTCTTTTGATAAGGATAGTTATGAGAAGATTACCAGTATATTTATTAATAGATACCTCCGGTTCAATGCGAGGTGAAGCAATTGCTTCCGTAAATGTTGGTTTAAATGCACTTATTTCATCTTTGCGGAAAGACCCACAAGCAACAGAATCAGCTTACATTAGTATTATTACTTTTGATAAAGATATAAATAATATAGTGCCACTAACAGAAATCGCAGACATTCAGTTGCCGGAAATAACAACACCTGAAGCTGGGCCTACTCATCTTGGCAAAGCCCTTGAATTTCTATGTGAAAAAATTGACGAAGAAGTAATTCTATCAACAAAAGAAAGAAAAGGTGATTGGATGCCAATTCTTTTCATAATGACAGACGGTAAACCTTCTGATATTTTACTATATAAGCAAATGGTACTTGAAGTAAAAAAGCGAAAATTTGCAGCAATCATTGCATGTGCAGCTGGATATGATGCTAAACCGGAGTATCTTAAAGAACTAACTGAAATCGTTCTATGTTTAAATACAACTGATAGTGCAACTTTTAGTCAATATTTTAAATGGGTTTCAGATGTGGTAGGTATAGGTGGCAGGAGTTTAGGTGCGATAGATGCTCTTGTTCTTCCTCCTACACCGCCAGAGTTACATTCAGTCTTATGATAATAAATCTCCAAGACTAATATTTATTCTTAATAATTTTTGTTATAGTTATATTTTATATTCTTAACTCAATTGTGCGTTACAAATTCAAGGTCACCCGATGGGTTTAAACCGTAGAATAATAGTTCTTTGAAATCAGTATTATTTTAATGCAGGTTCGGATATGTTAAGGACAATGCAACAATCGATCCGCCATGGCAGTATTTTGCAACAAGACTTTGGCCGCTCTAACGGAGAGGTAAAATCTCTACTCTCGGGCCAAGACGCTTGTCAGGTTGATGTATGTAAGAGACGCATTGAAGGTAAATGACGGCGAAGTTTTGTTACGAAACCGGCAGGGTGAAAGCCCTGTGACATGTCGTCTAAATGTTAAAGATATTCTTTATTGATAGACTGAGATCCGTTGATAAGAATACCTTGCTTGCCTGACGCTATGTCAGTGTATATGTTATCGACGATAACCACCCAATCTTCTCGTCCAAGGCATACTGCCTAAAGGTCAGCAGTATAGTGTTTGTACGCTTGTTTCCCGTCATAGACGTATTTCTGGTGGAAGGTATCCATATTCAGATCTTTTATGTCACCTTGCCTGTAAATCTGTGAGTTCTAACTTTTTCCCGGTATAGGACCGTGATAGAGATACTTCAAAATGAAATCTTCGCAGAAATGGGTAATCAGATCAAAACCAAAATTGTGACCTCCTTTAGACCGGCATCTACAATGGATATCCATAGTATTTCCAGATTTTACTTCATCTGACTTCTTGAAATTCTGACGGAACATGCTTTCACATGACTTCCACAGCATCCCACTTTCAACACTGTTTTCCTCAGTTTTTGTTTTTTGAGTGATGTTGCAAGGTATCCCGAAACGGATAATGGTATTATTAGTAATTGAAAAATTGTATAAATAAAAAATCTTGATTATTAAACATTTATAAAAATATTATGAGGGAAGCACCAATATATATTCTGATAGATTCATCAACTTATCTGGTTGGTGAACCAATATGTTTGATAAAGAAAGAGCTCTCTGAACTTATAACTAAATTAAGGACGGACCCTTTAGCAATAGAAACTATGAAATTGGCATTTCTAACATTTGGTAATGAGCCAAAAATAGTTAAGCCATTAACGTATTTAACAGAAATAAGTTTGGAGTTTTTAAACCTTATTGAATTTCATGGACAAAGAAACTTAAGAGATACTTTTGCAATTTTAGAAGAAGATATAGTTAATAATCTTAAGCCGAGAAAAGCATGGGAAAGGGATTTTGATTATAGACCTTTTATATTAGTTTTTATTAAAGGAGAATCATCTGATTGGAATGAGAATGCTCTATCACTATTATCGACACTTAGTTTATTTAAGAAACCAGAAAAAGATCCAGATAGTTGTTGGGATGATGATTGCAGGAAAGAGTTAAAAGAAGAGGCAAAGGAATCATTATGTTTTTGTGCATTTAATGAAAAAGTAATAAGCATGTACTCCAATATTGGCGATTGTAACGCTGTTATTGGGCAAGATGATATATATTCAATAAAAAAACATTACTTTTAGCATAGTATCATGTTTTAAATTAATAATTTTGAGCAGACTACTCAGATATTTTGTAATAGATGTTTCTGAATCAATGATTGGTGAGCCAATTGAACAGGTTCAAGAAGGTTTTGAAACGATAATTAAGGAACCTAGAACATACCCTTATGCGTTGGAACCCATTTATGTTTCAATAATTTTCTTTGCTGGTAAAACTCAAAAGATAACACCATTAATTGAACTTAACAATTTCTATCCGCCATAATCACCTATTGGTTGGAGCGTTTCTATGGGAAATAAACTTCTTGTTTTAATGAATGATTTTGTTTCTTCACTACAAAAAACTACTCCTGAAATTAAAAGCGATTGGTAAATAATTGGTTTTTTATTTACGGATGGAAATCCTACTTACAAGTATGAATCTGCTTTTGATATATTGCACCAAAAATTTAAATCAAAATCAAAAATGGTTGTAATCTCATTGAGCGACAATATGGACACAAGCATATTTGGGAAAATTACAGAGCTAGTATTATTGCTTAAAAACACAGATTCAGAATCATTTAAAAAGTTTTTAAATGGGTAACAGCTTCAATCAAAACAACTAATGTAAGAGTGTTAGAATTAAAAGAATCGGCATTAAGTACTATAGATTACAAACTTGTAGGGGCATATCCAATTGAAAACACATACATTGATTTGTGCGAGGGTGATGCAATCCTAAATAAAATAAACACCTCTGAATTAGTAGGTTTCCCTAACTGTCCTTGGGGTG
>CAZITX010000023.1:0-32242 GCA_964542305.1 uncultured Muribaculaceae bacterium
GAATTAACTCATTTTCATTCGGGCGGACGTGCCTGTTCCCGGGAGAAGATCTACGTAAGCGGCGGCATTCCCGGAGAACGTGTGGAAATTGTATCACAACGGGGTAAAGGTTTTCGCAGCGGAACTCCCGTAAACATACTCCGTGCCTCCGGGGACAGAATCCTTCCTTTTTGTGTACACGCAAACATTTGCGGCGGATGTCCCTGGCAACACATGCGGTATGAGGCACAACTGGTTTGGAAAAGGGATATCCTCAGGCGTGCCCTGGATAAATACACAATTCAAATACCCCCGGAAGGATTACCCGAAACCGTACCTTCTCCGTTAGAGAAAGGATACAGGAACCGCGTGGAGTATACTTTTGAAGCCGGGAAAGGAGGGGAAATGAATATCATGGGATTTCACCAACCGGGAGATCTGTCTTCTGTTTTTGATTGCAAGGAATGTTTTCTGTTGCCGGAAGGAATGCATAAAATGGCCCTTGAAATAAAGGAAACCGCCCTGGAAAAAGAGATACCTTTTTACCGTTTTGAAGACCGGTCCGGACTGTTAAGAAACCTTACATTACGTTGCACGACTACCGGGGATCTGGCTGTTATTGCAGGATTCACACGTAATGAGCCGAGTAGTATCCTTCCATTTTTCGAAATCCTGACAAGCCGTTTTCCCGGGGTATCATCATGGGCCTATACTGTATGGGACCCTCATTCCACATCCCGTTATTACGCTCCGGATTTCTGTCACTATACCGGAAAAACTTACCTGGAAGAACGATCCGGGACTTTGCGTTTTCAATACGGCCTTTCCTCATTTTACCAGCCCAACCCCGTTCAGGCTACCGTGATCTTCAATCACATACTGAAACAGGCAGAAGGTTTTATAACGGAAACGGATCCGGTTTATGATCTATACACAGGAGTGGGGACGATCGCCCTGACATTGGCAGATAAATTCAAAAAGACCGCCATTACCGGTATCGAGGGAAACCCCGAAGCTGTGGGGGATGCTATCAACAATGCGTCTTTGAACAATGTGCCCGGGACACAGTTTGTTGAAGGAGACATCCTAAAGACTTTTACCCATTCCTATATAGCCCGGAACGGAAGCCCTTCATTGATTCTTCTGGATCCTCCCCGAAACGGGACACTTACCGAGATCAAAAAAACGATCCTGGCAGCACAACCCGCCGGGATCATTTACTTGAGTTGCAATCCCGTGTCACTTGCATGGGACCTGAAGCAGTTGACTGAAAACGGATACCGCCTGACCGCTGTCCGGCCATTTGATATGTTCCCGCATACCCATCACGTGGAAACACTGGCTGTCTGCCGGAAAGAGTCCTGAACGTTACAAAGGGCGATTCATGTATTCGTCAAACGACTGTGGAGCAGGTATATACGAACTTTCAAACAAAGGAGATGAAATCACAAAATCCGCCGTTGACCTGTTGCAGGCAGTGGGAATGTTGTAAAGACTGGAAATCCGTAATAATGCTTTAACGTCTACATCATGCGGCTGCGGCTGCATGGGATCCCAAAAAAAGATGAGAATGTCAATTTTCCCTTCGGCAATCAAAGCACCCATTTGCTGATCACCTCCCAAGGGACCCGATTTGAGTGTGGTAACATCAATTCCGGTTGCCTTTTCAACCATACGTCCTGTGGTTCCGGTACATACGAGTTTGTGTTTGATCAGACGGTCCTTGTTGAATTCCACCCATTCTATCAAATCGTTTTTCCTGTTGTCGTGGGCTACTAAAGCCAGATTTTTCCTGTACATAATCGTTTACATATTGGCACACTGATCACATGAAAGAGCTGCGGCTTCCATGATCCCTTCACTCATAGTGGGATGGGGAAAAATGGAATGGATCAGATCGTGACTCGTAATCTTTATACCGCGGGACGCTGTCAGTCCGCCTATCATTTCGGTGGCATGTGCTCCAATGATGTGGGCACCTAATAATTCCTCCGTCTCTGCATCAAAAACAAGCTTAACAAAACCGTCCCTTTCCCCTGCGGCAGCCGCTTTACCAGATGCTGTAAAAGGATACTTCCCGATCTTCACTTTTATGCCTTTCTTTTCGGCATCTTTTTCACGCAATCCAACCGATGCGATCTCGGGCGTTGTGTAAATGCATCCCGGTACATTGTCATAATCTACGTCGGGAATATCCAGTCCGGCCATTCTTTCCACACAACAAAGAGCCTCGGCAGAAGCCAGGTGGGCCAGTGCCGGGGTGTTTAATACATCTCCCACTGCATAAATACCGGGAACCGTTGTCATAAAATTCTTATCTACATTGATCCGGCCGCGGGTCATTTCCACACCCAGTTCTTCCAGGCCCATGTTTGAAGTAACCGGCACAACACCAACCGCAGACAAAACAATGTCTGCCTCTACATATTCAATGCCTTTTTTGGTCTGAACCACCAGGCGGCAGCCGTCAGCAGATTTTTCAGCCGACTGCACTCCAGCCGATGTCATGATCTTCATCCCTGCTTTACGGAATGAACGGCTCAACTGGGTAGCCACATCCGAATCTTCGGTAGGCACTATCTGGTCCATGTATTCAATCAGTGTTATTTTTGTGCCGAGTGAATTGTAGAAAAAAGCCAGCTCGGAACCTATGGCCCCTGATCCTATCACGGCCATGGTTTTGGGTATGGATTCCGGAACCATTGCCTGACGGTATCCTATGATCTTTTTTCCGTCTATGGATGCCCCTGGAAGTGAATTGGGTTTTGATCCTGTGGCTATCAGGATATTTTTCCCTTCCAGCACCTGATCCCCCACGGCAACTTTCCCGGGAGCCTGAACACTGCCGCGCCCGTGTATGACATCAATTTTATACTTATTCAATAAAAATTCTATACCTTTTGTCATCTGTGCCGCTACCTGGCGGCTTCTTTCAACGATGGCTTTAATATCAGGTTCCACACTTCCGGTAATTTTCACACCATAGGAATCTGCATGCCTTGCCGTATTCAATGCTTCTGCACTTTTCAACAACGCTTTGGTGGGAATGCAGCCCCAATTAAGGCAAACCCCTCCCAAAAGGGCTTTTTCAATAATTGCGGTTTTAAAGCCCAACTGGGCACTCCTGACGGCTGCTACATATCCTGCCGGACCGGATCCGATAATGATTAGATCGTAACTCATATACTATTAAAAAATTGTGATTATGAATCTTTCCCGTGACAATGCTTGTATTTTTTTCCGCTTCCACACGGACAGGGATCATTTCTTCCCACCTGCTTTTCTACATGAACAGGGGCGTTGGAACGGGGTTCGGCCGATTGTGTAAGCAAATCGGGACGAGATGTTTGCGTGTTGCTTAGATCGGTACGGCGCCTTTCATTACCCGCTTTGTCCAGTTTATCCTGATCCTGACGCAGTGGTATATGTGCTTTAAGCAGAAAAGCCAATACTTCCCGGGCGATTTTTTCCAGCATTTCACTGAAAAGTTTGAAACTTTCGAATTTATAGATCAGCAACGGGTCTTTTTGTTCATACGTGGCATTTTGTACCGATTGCTTGAGATCGTCCATATCACGCAAATGTTCTTTCCAGTACTCGTCTATCATCACAAGGTTTATGGTCTTGTTGATAGCCCGGATAAGCTCTTTTCCTTTGCTGTCGTAAGCTTTTTTAATATTCACGATGACCTGGTAGATTCGTTTTCCGTCTCCTACCGGAACTACTACATTTTCATAAGTGGCGCGCTGTGTCTCATAAATATTTTTCATGATGGGCCAGGCCTGGGCAACCAGTGCTTCTGCTCTTCGATCATACACTTTCTGGATCTGTTCAGCCAGAGCCTGTGATAATTCGGCAATATTTTGTCTGCGGTACATTCCTTCCTCAATACCGGAGTCGATGGATATCTGGCGGATCAATTCGTGAGTAAAATCTTCATAATCAAATCCTTCCATTTGCTGCACAAACGATTCCGCAAAATCGGACATCATGTTGGCAACATCCACATCCACACGTTCACCATACAAAGCATTCCGGCGACGGGTATAGATTACTTCCCGTTGTGAGTTCATCACATCGTCATATTCGAGCAGCCGCTTCCGGATCCCGAAATTATTTTCTTCTACCTTTTTTTGTGCCCTTTCTATGGAACTGGACAACATGGAATGTTGCAACACTTCGCCTTCTTTCATACCCATCCTATCCACTATTGAGGCAATACGACCACTTCCGAACAACCGCATCAGGTCATCCTCCAGGGATACGAAGAAGGTGGATGACCCCGGGTCTCCCTGGCGTCCTGCACGTCCCCGCAACTGCCTGTCCACACGTCGGCTGTCATGACGTTCCGTTCCCACAATAGCAAGACCTCCGGCTTCCCGGACCCCTTCCCTCAATTTAATGTCGGTTCCCCTACCGGCCATGTTCGTGGCAATGGTCACCGCACCGGCATGACCCGCCTCGGCAACAATCTCGGCCTCCCGGGCATGCTGTTTGGCATTGAGGACATTGTGTTTAATGCCGCGCATTTTTAACATGCGGCTTAGCAATTCGGATACTTCTACAGAAGTGGTTCCTACAAGTACCGGCCTGCCAGCTTGTGTCAGATCAATGATCTTGTCAATTACGGCATTGAATTTTTCCCGTTTGGTTTTATAGATCATATCGTCCCCGTCCAACCGTATCACCGGCCTGTTGGTGGGGATCACAACCACATCCAGCTTGTATATGGACCAAAACTCACCGGCTTCCGTTTCAGCGGTACCTGTCATCCCGGCCAGTTTGTGATACATTCGGAAATAATTCTGAAGCGTAATAGTTGCAAATGTCTGTGTAGCTGCTTCTACCTTAACTTTTTCCTTGGCTTCTATAGCCTGATGCAAACCGTCGGAATAACGTCTTCCTTCCAGAACACGTCCTGTTTGTTCGTCTACGATCTTGATCTTATTGTCTACTACAATGTATTCCACATCTTTTTCAAACATCGCATAGGCTTTAAGCAACTGGTTGACCGTATGGACCCTTTCGGATTTCACGGCATAATCGCTTAACAGGGCGTCTTTGGCTGCTGCTTTTTCCTGATCTGAAAGATTTTTCTTTTCCAATTCCGATATCTCATTCCCCATATCGGGTAAGATAAAGAATTTGGCATCGCTCATCTTTTTGGCGATCAGATCGTGTCCTTTCTCTGTCAGGTCAACGGATTTTTGCTGTTCTTCAATAACAAAATACAGATCGTCGGTGATCAGGTGCATCTGTTTGTTGTTATCCTGCATATAGAAATTTTCCGTTTTCTGCAGCAGTTGTTTGATCCCCTGTTCACTCAGGTATTTGATCAGGGGTGTATACTTTGGTAAACCTTTAAAGGCTTTGAGCAAAATTTTCCCGCCGTTTTCTTCATCTCCTTCCGAGATCAGTTTACGCGCCTCGGCAAGGTATTGCTGAACGAGCGATCTCTGTGCCTGGTACAATTGTTCCACAATTGGCCGGAATTCGTTAAACTGCTGGTCTTCTCCGCGGGGAACGGGACCCGAGATGATCAACGGCGTCCGTGCGTCGTCAATCAATACCGAGTCAACCTCGTCCACGATGGCATAGTGGTGCTTTCTCTGCACAAGGTCCTGGGAATTTATGGCCATATTATCCCGCAGGTAATCAAACCCGAATTCGTTGTTCGTCCCGAAAGTAATGTCGGCCCGGTAAGCTTTTTTGCGTTCTTCTGAATTGGGCTGGTGTTTATCAATGCAATCGACTTTCAGCCCGTGGAATTCGTAGAGCGGTCCCATCCATTCCGAGTCACGTTTGGACAGGTAATCGTTTACAGTGACTATATGCACACCTTTACCAGCCAGTGCATTGAGGAATACAGGCAAGGTGGCCACAAG
This sequence comes from uncultured Muribaculaceae bacterium, assembly GCA_964542305.1. Classification (GTDB taxonomy): domain Bacteria; phylum Bacteroidota; class Bacteroidia; order Bacteroidales; family UBA932; genus DMER64. The sequence continues at coordinate 5,865 of CAZITX010000023.1, forward strand.
CGTTTTTCCTTCCCCGGTTGCCATCTCCGCTATCTTTCCCTGGTGAAGCACTACGCCACCTATTAACTGGACATCATAATGCACCATATCCCAGGTGATCATATTCCCTCCTGCCATCCAGGTATTGCGCCAGACAGCATTGTCTCCGTGAATTTCAACATGATCTTTATTGGTGGAAAGCTGCCTGTCAAAATCAGTAGCCGTTACGGTTATGGTTTTATTTTCCTTGAACCGTCTGGCCGTGGTTTTCATTATGGCAAAAGCGGCCGGGAGCACATCGTTCAGAATTTCTTCAATTTTTTCGTCTATCTTTTTGGTGAGTTTATCGACTTCTGTGGCCAATGCTTCTTTTTTATCCACCTCAATTTCAACATCTTCCAATTGTTCCCTCAGTGCGGCCTTGGCCTTTTCATCTTCTTCTATGTGGTCCCGTATGATCTGCCTGATCTTTTCCGTTTCCAGGCGTAATTCATCGTGATCCAGTTTATCTATCCTTTCATACTCCCGTAAGATCTTATCTACATAAGGAGTCAGTTGTTTCAGGTCCCTGTCAGATTTGGACCCGAAAATCTTACCTATAATATTTATAACTGAAGCCATGTGCTGGTATTTTCATTTTTTTGACAATTTACAAAGTTACACTTTTCTTGTCAATAAACATTATATCAGACATGGCTCCTGAAGGATTCCCTATTTACACCAACCTGCTGTCCAATCGTTTCCTGACGGGACAGCTCCCTTATAATTTGTTTTGGTAAAGAATGAATGAACAAGACTCATGTCTTTCCCTCCTTCAACGGTACCAATATAATCTGAAGTGAAAAGAATTTCTTTGTCAATACCATTATTACCGTTGGCCGTGAACATACTCTCTGAATAATAGCCTTCGGCTGCAGATAGTTTCCCTGCCAGGTAAATAAAATCAAGTTCCGAGGTCCCGTTTACCAGGGAAGATTCCGTTTCTATGGTTTCTGTAGTCAGACAATTGGGTTTTCCGGTTACCAGTGCGTTGTAGAGTTTTACATTTGTTCCCGCACGCAAACGAATCCCACGTTTATTCAATGCAGATCCGTTGCCGCATAAGGTCAGATTGGCCAGAATGGGAGCAGATACTGGTTGAGCTGCAAAGTCTTTACTGTTATTATCTGCTTCTATAAGGCAATCACATTCATACCCGATGGCACTTTCCGAACCCTGGACAGCTACCAGGAACTGGCCTTTTCCTTGCCAGCCTTCGGTCCAGTCAAACGAATCATCGCTGTTATCAGTGGCTACCAGGTATTTTACATTAACCGTACCTCCAAACCATTCAAATCCGTCATCCGATCCTTTGTAAGATTGAAGGTGATCAACAACCGTTCCGTTCCCCACTCCGTAAAATGTAAATCCGTTGGCTTCTTTTTCCTCACTGAAGGCATAACCGGTATATTCCACACGAATATAACTCAGCGTACCTGAATTATCGGAAGCATCATTCCCCCCGTACGAAGCGTCCCCTATCTCCGATTTTGACTGGGTTCCCGTTACATTGATAGGAGCACGGCCGCAGATATGAACACCACCCCAGGCTCCGGCCTCTTTCTTTTCAGAAGTCATCACTATTGGGTTTTGTGCAGTACCCTGTGCCAGGATTTTTCCACCCTGTTCAACAAGTATGTAATCTACAATATCATCGTCCTTTGCTACAATAATAACACCGGGGTCTATGGTTAGCACTCCGCCGGCTTTTACGTGAAATCCCCCTGATAAAGTATAGGTCGTTCCGGTTTTAAGTGTTTTTGCCTGGGTTAATTCACCTGCCAGATCGGCTGATTCAGTTTCGGGATCTATCCCTTGTTCACAGGAAACTGTCAGAAACAGGATCCCAAATGCCATAACGGCCATTTTCCAATTCATGTGTTTCATTTTTTTATTGCTTTTTGAATGTATATGAGAACCCTATCTGAAAAGAGATCCCGGGTTTATATGATTCTACCGTTATCAAGTCTTCGGTAGTCTTAACTTCCTGGATTAAGAGGATCCGGCTGTCCAGGATATTTCCGGCCGAAACCTTAATATTCCATCTGCTGCCGGCATTGTAAATGCCCACAAAATCCAATGTGTGCAGAGGTTGTTGCATAACATTGCCCATCCCGTAAATGCCCACGGCATGGATCCGGGGTCCCTGCAAATTGTATAGCATAGTCAGTGTTATCTGATCGTTTTTTCTTACTTTCCACCCGTAAGCCAGGTCTGCATTGAGCAAATACGGAGAGGCTCCCTGTAATGCCCTGTGTGAGTCCGTATAAATACCACCTCCTTCGGGCAAAATAACATTGGTGTACATATAGGAAGCATTGAATCCAATCCTGAAGCCGGGCAACAGGTTGATCCGTGTTTCCACCTCCACTCCGGCCGCCATACCTTCACTGGCATTGCGAAACGAATGTACCGCAGAACCACCCGATGATTCCTGAACCCGCTCTATGGGAGTTTTCAGGTTCTTGTAATATAGCGTTGCAGAAAAAAGATTGTTTTTTTCTCCATAAACCTCATAACGCATATCTGCATTCAGATTGTAACCGTTAACCAGCAATTCGTTACCTCTGATTTCTGCACTACCATAAGATTCTTTATACAGAAAGGGAGCCATCTCTATGAACAACGGGCGGGTAACTGTACGGGAAAGGGCCAGTCTTAAGAAATGATTTGCAGCAATCCCGTATTTAATATTTATAGCCGGAAAAAAATCATGTCCCTTTAACCGGGAAATCTTTTCTATGGAAGCATCTGTCCAGTAGCGCACCCATTGAAGGGAAGGCTCATAGCGTAATCCAAGGTTGACATTCAGATTTGTAATCGGGAGTATATCTGCTTCCACGTAAACACCCCCGATATCCTGTCCGGCATAATAATAGGATTTTGGCTGGGCATCCTTGGTAATAACTATGGTCCCGTCTGCGATGTTTTCATTATTCAGATAGGGATCCGTATTATAGATATCCGAAATCTCCGGATTGAGGTTGTTCAGGTTGTAATAAAAACGAATGGATGAGTAATCCCTGGCCTTGTTCTTGTAAGAAGCGCCAAACTTAAGGGTACCCTTTTCACCCATATTGTATACTGCATAAACATTTGCAGCGGCTTCTTGTTCTTCCAATTCTCCAAAATAGCGCATTGTTTCCTGTTTATTGAGTTTAAAAAGGGACAATGTGCCGTTGTCCTGCCGGAACATAACCTGCCTGCGGTCAGGTTCATAGCTGCCTGTTAACCCGTAAGAGAAAGCCGCATTGATTGACCATTTTTTTGAAGCAGTCCAGGAATAAAAAAGCTGGTTGTTCAACAAATTGTATACATGAAAAACGCTGTTGCTTCCTATGAGCCGGATCCCTTCCGAATCGTATCCTTCCCTTTTTTTGTAATTGTCTTCCGCATTGCGTGCGTACAAAAGAGAATAACTGAGGTAATGAACTGATCCCAATTCATAACTCAGGTGCATCAGGGCAGCAATATCCAGGTTCTTTGTATAACTGTCGTAGTTAAATTCATTCAGAACAGTACCCTGTGCGTTAATGGTGGAAACATAAGAATCCGGCTCTATATTACCCGAATAATTAGCATTCAAGGAAACCAGCAAGCCTGTTTTATGACGTCCTGATGTCCATGTTTTTCCCAATCCCAGTCCCGCATTCATCCCGGGAATGAGTGTTCTTTGAAAAACAGAAAAAGAGGTTCCGAAAGGATCATTATTTCTTACATAAGAAGAAAATTCATTGGCTGTCATATTTTTAACCTCAGGAACAAGGTTCCCGGTCAACAACATTCCTCCTTTTTTCTCACGCCCGGCAAAACTTTTGAGAAAGGACCCGGAATTTTCCCCGGCACCTGCATTAACAGTAAAAAAATCGGTACCCGTATGTTCCTTGATACTAATATCTATATGTGCTCCTGAATAATCGGCATAGGAGGCTGCGCTGTATACTTTGCTTACCGTAACATTCCTGATAATTCCTGAAGGAAACAATTCCAGCGGAATAAGTTTGTTGTCGGGATTTGGAGAAGCTATGGGCAATCCGTTGAGTGTGGTAGTACTGTACCTGTCTCCCAGGCCCCGGACATATACCTGCCCGGTTTCCGCCAGGGATATACCGGTGATTTTTTTCACGCTTTCGGCAACAGTAGATATTCCTTTCTCACTCATTTCGCGGGCACCCATATTCTCCAGGGCTGTTGAAGACATTCGTCTCTCAGATAAGAGACTTGTTTCGGTTTCCAGGTTTTTATGGGCAGTAACAAACAGTTCTTCCAGTGACATTTCCCCGGGTATCATCTGAATGTTCATGGTTATTTTTCCGGGTTCTCCGTTAATGAAAACGGGGTCTGTTACAGTTGTTTCATAGGAAATATATCTGAATTCCAAAATATAGGTACCTTCCTGAAGGGGCAAATTATATACGCCTTCATTGTCTGTGACACACCCTTTTTCAGTTCCTGAAACCAGGACATACACGCCGGGAAGTGGTTCATTCATTTTATCATCGGTTACTTGTCCGGTTATAACCGTTTGCGCCTGCATGATTCCCGGCTGTAATACCAGGACAAAAAAGGCGGCTTTGATTGCTTGTGTAACTTTCTTATTCATAATCCGTGACAAAAGTCGCGGCTTCGTGTTACAATACGGATACAACTGTTTTACAATTACATAAAATAATGCTTACGGATTTTGTAACACCTTTTATTTTAACGGAATCATATATCTTTGTAAAACTTTAATCCTTTCGTTTTGGAAAAAAATAAAATACGGATATTGGTCGTTGACGATGAAGAATCCTTGTGTGAAATATTGCAGTTCAATCTGGAAATTGAAGGCTACCTGGTAGATGTAGCTTATAGTGCCGAACAAGTCCTCAAAATGAATCCGGAAAAATACTCCCTGATCCTCCTGGATGTCATGATGGGGCCGTTAAGCGGGTTCAAATTGGCACGGATCTTAAAAGAAAATGAAAAAACAGCATTGGTACCCATAATATTCTGCACGGCCAAGGATACGGAAGACGATACTGTAGCAGGATTAAACCTGGGAGCAGACGATTACATCCTCAAACCTTTTTCAATCCGGGAAGTGATAGCCAGGGTAAAAAGCGTTTTGAGAAGAACTGAACCTTTATTACATCCGGAACCCCTTCAGACAATCGTTTTTGAAGGTATGACGATAGATCTTTCAAAAAAGATATGTTTGGTTGACGGACAGGATATTCCATTGACAAAAAAGGAATTTGAGATCCTGATATTACTACTTCGTCATAAAAACAAAATCCTTTCCCGTGAAGAGATACTGAACCAGGTGTGGAGTGATGACGTAATTGTACTGGGCAGAACCATAGATGTCAATATTACACGCCTGCGGAAAAAAATAGGGAATTACGGAAAACACATTGTAACCAGATTGGGATATGGGTACGGATTTGAGATATAGAATCTCTTTTCACATCAGGCTCTTCCTGACATTGTTGTTGCTCTTCGGGCTTTTCCTGCTTAGTTTCCTTCTCTTTCAGTTCCGCAGGGAACGGTTGTATAAAGCAGAGCGGGTAAATACAGAATTACAGATCATCAATACCCGCCTGAGCCATTCTCTTGCAGACCATACTGCCATGGATTCAATAGTAATGGAGAACAGGCGGTCTGTTACTGAAAACTTACGGGTAACCGTATTGGATAAAACAGGAACCGTTCTTTACGATACGGATAAATCCATTCCCCTGGATTCATTTGCCAACCACGCTGACAGGCCGGAAATCATTCGTGCCATGAAAAATGGATCCGGGTATACGATCCGTCGCTTGTCCGAAACCACCAATAAAGAATATTTCTATGCTGCCACCTTAACGGGAGATTATGTGGTCCGTTCAGCCATCCCTTATTCAATATCCTTGAAGGAAGTTTTGAAAACGGATAAATTATTTCTTCCTGTCATGATAGGCATATCAATCATTATAAGCTGTTTAGCTTTAATTTTTACACGTCGTTTGGGAAATAATATCAAAAGATTAAAAAAATTTGCCAGGTTGGCCGACAACGGAGAACCGCTTCATGATATTGGGCCATTCCCAAAAGATGAGCTGGGGGATATTTCCAATCACATTATCCAGCTGTACTCCCGGCTTAAACAGACAAAAGAAGCACTGGAAAGTGAACACAAAGTGGTGGAACAGCAAAAGCAGGAACAGACACGAATTAAGAAACAGCTTACACAAAACATTAATCACGAATTAAAAACCCCTGTAAGTATCATCCAGGGATACCTTGAAACGTTGATGAACAACCCCGCCCTGCCTCCCTCAAAAAAACAGGCGTTTATTGAGAGTTGTTACAAACAATCCGATAGACTGGCTCAATTGTTAAATGACATTTCCACCATTACACGTATGGATGAAGCCAGTGATATCATAGAAAAAACAGAGTTAAACCTTAGTGACATCATTAAAGATGTGTTTTTAGATCTGGATACTCACCTGCAGGAAAAGAATATAAAGACGGTTCTTGATTTTCCGGATAAAATCATTGTCCAGGGGAATCACGGATTATTACAATCTATTTTTCGAAATCTGACAGATAATGCCATAACCTATTCGGGATGTGATACCATCACGGTAAGGCTTACGGAGTCTGGCCCGGATCATTATGCATTTATATACGCAGATAACGGCATTGGCATTGACAGGGAACACCTGTCCCGGATTTTTGAACGATTCTACAGGGTTGACAAAGGCAGAAGCCGTCGTATGGGAGGAACAGGTTTGGGACTGTCCATTGTGAAAAACGCACTTCTACTTCACGGAGGCTCTATACATGCCCGTAAACGGGAAGAGGGGGGAGTGGAATTTATATTTACTATCAAAAAGACATAAAAAAAGCATACCCGTAAGTATGCTTTTCAGGATTTGTCTGGATCTAGTAAATTATTCGGCAAGAATGGCGCCGACCGGACAAACTGCAGCACATGCTCCGCAATCAATACATTCATCGGGATCTATAACGTAAATGTCACCCGGAGAAATTGCGTCTACGGGACATTCATCAATGCAGGTTCCACATGCAGTGCAAGTTTCAGTAATTCTGTGTGCCATGATAATTTGACTGTTAAAAGAGTAAATAATTACTGCAAATATATGAATTAAATTCTTACTACCTTTGTATATGAACAACATTTGGTAAGATGAAACTGCTCTTTCTTATACTCGCTTCAGTCTTATTTTCAGGGCCCTCTCTTCCACAGGAAGAAAATCTGGTGATTTTTGATAAAACCATTCACGATTTCGGTGATTTTAGAATTGATGACGGTCCAAGATCGCATACGTTTATTATGACCAACAACAGTGACAGGCCTGTGGTAATTCAAACCGTCATTTCTTCGTGTGGATGCACGGTCCCGGAATGGACTAAAGAACCGATACTTCCTGGTAAAAAGGGCTCTATCACAGTTACTTATTCCAATGACCAAGGGCCCTATCCGTTCGATAAAATGTTGTCTGTATATGTTACAGGATTCAGCAACCCTTACGTTTTACGAGTCAGAGGAGTAGTCCATCAGAAAAAATTTAGCCTGGAAGACACGCACCCCGTAGTTATGGGACCTGTTCGTCTGCGAAACAAGGACCTGGAATTGGGACAAATCCGTCAGGGAACGGTAAAAACCGATTCAGTGGAGATCATCAACACGGGAAAATACCCGGTATTCCTGACATTTAACTCTTCTCATCCCAACCTGACAGTAAGTGCCAACCCCTCCCGCCTTAACAGCGACGAGAAAGGAGTTGTAATATATGCCATTGATACCAGAAAAAAGGAAGACTGGGGCAATGTTTTGTATACGGCCCAGCTGATCATCAACGACAAAAAGGACCCCCTGCATGTTCTGACCATTAAGGGGTCGGTCAAAATGAACACCTCCGGTATGAGCCGTGCTGAAAAAGCCAATGCGCCCATTCCTCAAATGGACAGAAGTGCCTTTGAATTTAATGATATTAAAACCGGGGCCGGAATCACCGCTTCTTTTCGTCTGTCGAACAAAGGAAAAACACCTCTGATCATCTATAAAACAGATACCAGTCATCCGGGTATCCGGGTTGAAACGGAACGTGAAATTGCTCCCGGGGCTGAAATCCCGGTTGAAATTACCATCCCGGCCTCTGAGACGAAATCTCCAGGGGAGATGATCTATACGGTAAGTCTTACGACCAATGCACCATCCAGACCTACCGTTAACATACTTGTTTACGGAAATATTAAACCCTGACAGGTATGGATTCTGCTTTAAAAGTTAATAAAGGAATACCTCAGCCGCCTGACATTAATCCCCGGATCAGGGACATTATAAAAAAAAGACCCGGCAGAAGTTATGATGTACCCACCTACCTGAAGGGCATCAAAAACAGGGATATTTCCATTCTTGCACAATCCATTACATTGATAGAAAGCACCCTGGGGGAAGACCGCGAAAAAGCGCGCGAACTTGTCTCGGCTTGTCTTCCTTTATCGGGCAACTCAGTCAGGATAGGCATCACCGGAGTTCCCGGGGTCGGGAAAAGCACTTTTATTGAAACGTTTGGAAAATACATAATCGATTCCGGTCACAGGCTGGCTGTACTGGCTATTGATCCGAGCAGCGAACGAAGTAAAGGAAGTATCCTGGGGGACAAAACCAGGATGGAGACCCTGGCCAACAATCCCTGCGTTTTTGTTCGTCCTTCACCAAGCGGAGGCTCTCTTGGAGGTGTGGCAAGAAAAACAAGGGAAGCAGTGCTTTTATGCGAAGCTGCCGGATTTGACACAATATTTATTGAAACGGTAGGCGTAGGTCAGTCGGAAACTGCCGTTCATTCCATGACGGATTTTTTCCTGTTACTCATGCTTGCAGGAGCCGGAGACGGACTTCAGGGCATCAAGCGGGGGATCATGGAAATGTCGGACTTGCTTGTAATCAATAAAGCCGACGGGAACAATGTAAAAAAAGCACTTCAGGCAAAAACCCTTTACCAGGGAGCCCTGCACCTTTTTCCGCCGTCGCCTTCTGGCTGGATTCCTTCGGCTCTGACTGCTTCATCTACAGAAGGAACAGGAATGGAGGAAATTCTGGAATCCATTAACAAGTATATGAACATAACACGTGAAAACGGATATTTTCAAAAAAATCGCGCCCAACAGGCGGTATTTTGGATGAGAGAAAGCATTAATAATTACCTGGTATCCCGTTTTTACGACAATGCCCGAATCAAAGAGGCCTTGCCCTTGATGGAGGAAAAGGTTAAAAATGGGCAGACGGACTCTTTTCGAGCTGCCTCTGAACTACTGAAATTGTTATGAGTAACAGATCCTGTTACTTATTCATCGTGATCAGGAACTCGTCATTATCCTGGGTCCGCAACAAGCGATCTTTCATAAATTCCATAGCTTCCACAGAATTCATATCTGCCAGGTAATTGCGAAGTATCCAGATGCGGTTGAGTTTGTCCTTGTCCATTAACAAATCGTCGCGACGCGTTGAACTAAGCGTTACATCAACAGCAGGGAATATTCTCTTGTTGGAGAGCTTCCTGTCCAGTTGCAGTTCTAAGTTGCCGGTTCCCTTAAATTCTTCAAAGATCACTTCGTCCATTTTGGAACCGGTATCGGTGAGTGCCGTAGACAGGATAGTAAGGGAACCTCCGTTTTCAATATTTCTGGCAGCCCCAAAGAACCGTTTGGGTTTTTGGAGGGCATTGGCATCCACACCTCCGCTCAACACTTTTCCGCTTGCAGGTTGAACTGTATTGAAAGCACGAGCCAGACGTGTAATACTATCCAGCAGGATGACCACATCATGACCGCATTCTACCAGGCGTTTTGCTTTTTCAAGTACGATGCCGGCAACCTTCACGTGACGTTCCGCAGATTCGTCAAATGTTGAAGCGATCACTTCCGCTTTAACGTTACGGGCCATATCGGTCACTTCTTCCGGTCTTTCGTCAATTAACAGGACGATCATATAAACCTCCGGATGATTGTCGGCAATAGCGTTGGCAATTGATTGCAACAGCACCGTTTTTCCGGTTTTCGGCTGGGCTACAATAAGACCCCTTTGGCCTTTTCCTATAGGAGTGAACAGATCCACAATGCGGTTAGACAAGGTGTTGTGTCCGTTTGAAGTAATGTCAAATTTGGAATCCGGGAAAAGAGGTGTTAGAAAATCAAACGGGATCCTGTCGCGGATGAATTCGGGTTCCCTTCCGTTTATCTCATGAATTTTCACAAGTGGGAAGAATTTTTCACTTTCCCTGGGCGGGCGTATTTCACCACTTACTGTATCTCCCGTCTTCAACCCGTACATTTTTATCTGTTGTTGTGATAAATAAATATCATCAGGAGAATTCAGGTAGTTGTAATCGGAAGAACGTAAAAATCCGTAACCGTCGGGCATCATTTCCAAAACACCGATAGCCTTTACTACTCCTTCGTACTCAAGTTTCTTTTCATGAACCTGCTTCCCGGCATGCTGTTCTGGTTTTTGCTGTTCGGGCTTTTGATGAGCCGGTTTCTGCTGGCCTGATTTATGCCGGGCCGATTTCTGTTGGTCAAGTTTCTGTTGATCAGGTTGCTGTTGGTCAGGGTGCCGTTGTTCAGGTTGCCGTTGTTCAGGTTGCCGTTGTTCAGGAATTTTTCCTGTTTCTTCAGGTTTTTTCTCATCCGGCTTAATTCCTGTTTCCGGTTTTTTCCTGGGTCTTCCTTTTCTTGGTTTTGGCTGAGTATTCTCTTCTGTTTTGACCTCAGTCTTTTTTTCAATCACAGGTTTTGATTCCTGTGCGGGTTTTATTTCCTGTACGGGTTTTTGTTCCTGTACGGGTTTTTGTTCCTGTACAGGTTTTGATTCCTTTACGGATTTTTGTTCCATCGCGGGTTTTGATCCCGGACCGGGTTTTTCCTCTTTTCCGGCTTGTTTTTCTTTTGTTTCCGGAGCAGGTGTTTTTGCCCGTGGTTTCCGGGTGCGGCGTGTGGTTTGTTTTTTTGTATTGGTTTTGTCACCGGAAGAGGCCTGGGTGGAAGCGCCCGACTCGGCCTGAACATCCAGAATCTGGTAAATCAATTCATTTTTGGCATAGGATTCAATTTTTTTGATCTCCAATGCATTGGCAATTCTATGGAGTTCTTCCATTGACTTGCTGCTAAGCTCAATAATGTCGTACATTTAAAATATGTTAAGTATTGGGTTAAAGCTTGAAGGATAAAGCTAAGACGGTACAAATATATAAAAAATTTAATTATCCCAGAAACTGGAGTTCTTCTTATATTGCAGTACATCAGCCAGTGCAGATGCCTTGGCGGCAATCCGGAAACTCCAGCTTTCCCACTTCCCGTTGGGAACCCAGGAGAAAGATATCTGAAAACAATGCAGGTCATATGTGGCACTCAGCTGTGTGGTCGTAAGTTTAAATTTCATCATATCCAGTCCGCTGCGAAGATTGATGCTGAAATCCCTTGTTAGTTTGACCTGCGCCGAAATGCCGAGTGTCTGGTTGAAATTATGATTGGTGTTTAATTGCTCGTTGGCGTATGTATAAGACCTGTTGTAAGAAAAACTGTAATTAAGATTCACAGACCAGGGCACCTCAGGGTCCATGTAATATACCCATCCACCCGGTATGTATTCGCCGGTAAGGGGATCTTCATATACCAACTGGTAAGAATCATTTTTGCTCTTCTGATCTCCACCCTTGAACGAATAGGAAGTCGAAAAACTGGCGTTGGTAAGCCTGGCCAGATTTCCTGTCCTCATCACATTCAGAGTGTTGATCCGCTGCCCTCTTTCATTTACGGCGTAAGGATCAAACATGGCATTGGCATTTATGCCGAGTTTCTCGAAGATCGAGGTTGACAAACTGACGCTTATATTGGAAAGTTTCATGGAATCTGCCAGGAAATTGTATGAGCCGTTCAACGACAGGTTATCAATAATTTTGATCTTTTTTACCCCTCCGTTCTCTGTCGTATCTTTTTTATTTAACACTTTGGCCTCAACGTTGTTGCCCAATGAAAAACTGATGGAAGCATTTCGTCCTTTGGAAGGAGGTCCGTACACCGATTTACTGTATTTATTGTAGTCCACCGAATATTCCCGTCCCAGTGAATCAGTATAATTCAAAGTGGTATAGCCGTTGGCTTTCGTCCCCAATTCCGGTCTGTAACTGAAACTCACCGAAGGTGTCATCATATGACGGATGGCCCTGAGACGTCCCGTAGGTTTGAAATTGAACATCCCGTATATACGTGTAGACATGGAGACTCCTCCCGAATAAGACTGCGTGATCCCGAACTCGCTGAACGGTTGAGAAGTACTGGATACCACTTTTTGCTCTGTCTGGTCGAAAGTTCGGGTCTCGCTCATGAAATGCCAGTTCATTCCATAACTAACGGTAGGTGTAAAGTTCAAATATTTGAGTAATGTAAAACTGGGCAGTCCTATGGAAAAATTATGTTGCATACCCGTTTTATAATCTTTCCAGAAATCGGGTGTTCCGAATTGAGAGGATTTAAAATTCAGTTTGTTCTGAAAAGCCGTATTGTAACTGAGGGTGATATCTTCATAAAAACGCTTCTTCCCTACCCTTTCTTTCCGCTGGAAAGGATTGATACGGCTCATTGTAAAGGTCAGGTTAGGCAAGGTCAGGGCATAGGACGAATCCCTGTTGTTCTGACTGTGTAATAAGTTGATGGAAAGATTGAACGGCGTTCCAGCAAAGGTTTTGGCATATGATATACTGGAGGATGTCTGTGATTGCAGCGCTTCATCAATTGATTGACTGTTAAAGCGGTTGTTGGTGGGACTGGAAAAATTGACCGAGGCGCTGAAAGACGTCCCGGGACGTTTTTTTGGATCCTGCGTATGGCTCCAGCGAATGGAAAAATCGCCCGATTCCTGGTAATCGGACGAGCCTCTCTCCCCTGTAATATTTCTGGAGTAGCTCACGTTCAGGTTCCCGTTGTATTTATAGCGGTTCTTGTACCTTGCCGTTCCCCTGACGGCCCATGATCCCATTGAATATATGTCCCCTGTGACAGAAAAATCAAGGTAATCCCCAAACACAAAATAATAACCAAGATCTTTCAGAAAGAAACCACGGGCCACCTCTTCACCATAAGACGGGATCAACAAGCCTCCCGAACGCTCTGGACGTTTGGGCACAAAACCGAACGGTACGATTATGGGAGTAGGAACATCTTCAATAACCACATAAGAAGGGCCAAAGATCGTTTGTCCTACATTTCCGTCTTCATCGGTAGTGATCTTGGCGTTGGTCATGTGAAGATAGAAATGAGGATGTTCGGCATCACAGGTGGTATATTTTCCTCCGTGTATATTTATGGAATTATCAGGCATCTTTTTCAGGTGCGATCCATGCAGGAATCCCTGTTCATCCTGGGTTACCATGTTGTTTATTCTAGCTTTTCTTGACCCGAAATTATAATAGACCGATTCCATTACATAACTGTTGTTCCCTTCTTTCATTTCAGGCTTTCCCTGCATAACACCGGTAGAATCCACAACCCCTGTGGCAAAAACCGTTTTTGTGTCGGCATCGTATTCCATATATTCTGCAGTAATTTCCATATTGTCATAAGTAACTTTAACGTCCCCATAATAATACAACATGGTTTTTCCACCCCTGAAATCTTCTACCACAGAGTCCCTGGCTACCGAAAAAGCCGGGGCTTCCAGCTGGGTATGTGCCCTGATACTATCCAAACGGGCCAGGCTGTCCAGGTCCAACGGAGAAAGTCCTACCGCAGCTTCTTTCAGTCCGGTATAGCTGCTCAAGCGATCCCACATCAATGACAAGGGGGATCTGTCCGGACGGGACACCACCGGAGTATACAGGTATTGTCTGTACATCTGGCTTACAGGAGCTATTGAATTCTCAATTATCCTTTTCTGCTGGCCATGGACGGGTAATACTCCCAGAACAAGGAATACCAGACAACATACGGTATGCAAAATACTTTTTTTATCTTTGTCTTCCGCAGACATAAGCTGCAAATATATATGAAAAAACTGATTCCCGTACTGGTTGTAATTCTCTCTGTCTGCAATTCGTATGCCATCATGGCTCAAGGTTTTTCAGGTCCGTCAGTCCGTAAGGTGGTTATTGATCCCGGTCACGGAGGACACGATCCGGGAGCACTGAGCCCTGACAGAAAACTGAGGGAAAAAGATATAAATCTGTCTGTTGCCAAACACCTTGGGGCCGAGATCAACAAAAAATATCCCGGAATAGAAGTTCTTTATACAAGGACAAAAGATGTTGCTGTAGACCTGGACAGACGCGGTATGTTGGCGACAGAAGAAGATGCGGATCTTTTCATATCCATTCACGTCAATTCGGCAAAAAAAGCCACTTCTACACCGGTGGGGCCGGAAACATGGGTTTTCGGAGGAGACCGCAGCCGGAGAAAAGACGATAGTTATAATGTGGTATTGAAAGAGAATGAAGTCATCAAATTTGAAGAAAATTACAAAGCCAAATACGAAGGTTTTGACCCTGACAATCCCCAATCCATGATTGTTTTTAATTTTCAGAAAGACGCAATAATGAGACAATCCAGAATACTGGGAACCTGCATCCAGCAATCATTGCGCCAGGGCCCCCTGCGGGGAAATCAAAAGGATCGGGGGATGAAAGAAGGAGGATTTGTGGTTCTGGCTTATTGTTCCATGCCGGCTGTACTGGTAGAAATGGGATTTCTTAACAGCAGCGCGGACCGAAAGATACTTAGTACAGAAAACGGGCGCAGGAATATTGCCCGGCAATTAATGATCGGCTTTGAAGAATACCTTGAAAGTTACGGACAAAACGGAATTGCTGCCGTTCAGACAGATATGCCTGAAACACAATACAGGGTGCAAATTCTGTCTTCCAGGGAGGCCCTTCCTGCTTCAAATGAGACATTGAAAGCTTTTCCGGGCACACAACTTGTTATTTGTAACGACCAGATATATAAATATAAGTATACATTGGGGAACTTCTCCAATAGAGAGGAAGCTCAACAATATTGTAACAACCTCAGGAAGAGCGATTTCCCGGACGCCTTTGTGATAGCCGTAAAGGATGGCAAATTGGTTCCTGCTAATTAAACCGTAATGAAAACCAAAAAAATGTCCCGTGAACTGAAAATCGGTCTGTTTGCCCTGATCGTGATCGTTGTATTATACTTTGTGGTTCAGTTTTTAAAAGGGAATGATCTTTTTAGGGGAACCAATACCTATTATGCACTTTACCCCAATGTGGAAGGCCTTGCTCCCACAAGTCCGGTATATGTGCTGGGCCTTTCAGCCGGAACGGTAGACCGGATAGATTTTGATCAGGAGAATCAACAGATGATCATTAAGATCAGACTGAAAAAAAAGTTCAGCCTTCCTGAAGGGACAAAAGCAGAAATCTACAGTGCCGATATACTTGGCGGAAAAGCAGTTCAGCTGATCCTGGGCAATTCTGATACCTGGCATTCACCGGGTGATACACTCGCCTCTTCCATCCAACCGGATCTGATCTCTCTGCTTTCTAAAGAACTGGTATCTCTGAAAGACGATATTTCCGGATTAATTTCCAATTTGAATCTGACGGTAACCCGCATTAATGATATACTGGACGAAGAGAACAGTAAAAACATTAAAAACGGCCTGGCACGTTTAAACAATTCATTAGGTCATATCAACCGTTTAACCGAAACCCTGGGCAATAACTCCTCGCGTATAGACGATATCCTGGCCGGAGCCGACACCCTGGCCGGTGAACTTAACCATGCCGTAAAAGGGCTTTCGGGAACCCTGGCAAATTTTGACGCTGTATCGGAAGAGTTGAAAGGGGCCGATCTTGCCGGAACCGTGGAAGAATTACATAAATTACTTGAAAACCTGAGCGATCCTGAAGGGACCCTGGGTCAAATTGGTTCAAATCCGGCTTTGTATCATTCCCTGACCGATATTCTTTCAAGGGCCGATTCCCTGATACGTCTGATCAGCGAAAATCCTAAAAAATACCTTAGAATTACGGTTTTTTAAAATATTAATATTTGTCTCAAACGCACAGCTGTCAATAGATAGCATATTTTGGGGTTTATTAGCTTGCTCATTATCAGAGATTTGTAAAAACACATTTTTTTCGCTCTGATTATTAGGTCATTATTGTTTTTTTGAAAAATACAAGTGTTTTTCCTTTTTTTTTTACCGTTTTTTTTAACCATTTTTGTATACATAAACCCCAAATCTAAATATGTCTCCGTCGCCTCACAAAATTGTCTGGAATAACTGTCTGAGTATCATAAGGGATAACATTCAACCTTCCGGTTTCAGCACTTGGTTTGAACCTATAGTCCCGGTCCAGCTGAAAGACAATGTTCTGACCATTGAGGTTCCCTCCCATTTTTTTCGGGAATACATAGAAGAACACTATATAGATCTGCTTGGTCATTGCTTAAGAAAAGAATTGGGCAGTGCAGCCAAATTGGAGTATTGTGTTAAGGTGGATTCCTGCAGTAAAGGGGTCCCCGTGCCTCACCAGGGACAGGGACAGTTCCAGAATAAAACCATTCCCTTTTCCCGGGCTAACAGGGAAGAAGTGGCCAGTCCGTATGTTATTCCGGGCATCAGACAGGTTAAAATCGATCCCCAGCTCAATGCCGCTTATTCTTTTGATAATTTTGTGGAAGGATCCTGTAACCGTCTGGCTCGTACAGCCGGACTGAGTATAGCCGAAAAACCGGGAGGTCCGTTTAACCCTTTGTTTATATACGGCGGTTCGGGACTTGGAAAAACACACCTGGCACAGGCTATCGGTATTGAAATTAAAAAACGGATGCCTGAAAAAGTAGTCTTGTACGTTTCGGCCAATTTGTTCCAGATCCAGTTTATGGACGCCGTAAACATCAAGAACAAACTGACGGATTTTATGCATTTCTATCAAATGATAGATGTACTTATCATTGACGATGTACAGGAATTCGCCGGCAAACCCGGGACACAGAATGCATATTTCAATATATTCAATCACCTGCACCAGTCAGGCAAACAACTGATCCTGACTAGTGACCGGGCGCCTGTTGAGCTTAAAGATTTGGATGACAGGCTTTTATCGCGCTTTAAATGGGGGCTTTCAGCAGAGTTGCTTGCTCCCGATTATGCGACAAGACTTGCTATACTGGAAAAGAAATGCTATAACGAAGGGGTGGAAGTCCCTCGTGAAGTGCTTGAATTCATAGCGGAACAAGTCACGACCAATGTCAGGGAAATTGAAGGCACCTTCTGCTCCCTTCTGGCACAGTCGACTTTTAACAAACAACCCGTTACCTTACAATTGGCCCAGGTTATCACAGACCGGCTGGTTAGTTCGGTGACACGGGAAGTCTCCGTTCAGGATATTCAAAAGACCGTTTGTCATTATTTTGGAATAACCCAGGAAAACCTGCTTTCAAAAACACGCAAACGGGAAATATGCCAGGCAAGGCAAATTGCCATGTATCTGAGCCGGAACCTCACAAAGAATTCACTTTCTTCCATCGGATCAATGATTGGAGGCAAAGATCATGCAACCGTACTGCATTCATACAATACCGTATGCAATCTGATGGACACCGACCGTATGTTCCGCCAATATGTGACGGACATTGAGAAAAGGCTCAAAAACGGTTAATAATCCATCATCATGAGTAAATTGGAACCCTCATCAGTTTTTAACTTCTTTTTTGACATTTGTAAAATTCCCAGGGAAAGCGGCAATGAAGCGGGGATGACCCGTTTTCTTGAAAACTTTGCCAAAGCCCGTAACCTGGAACACCAAACCGATAAAACGGGGAACGTGGTGATCCGCAAGCCGGCCTCAAAGGGCAGGGAAAACCGTCCGGGAGTGATCCTGCAAAGTCATACCGATATGGTATGTGAAAAAAACGAGGATACTGTTTTTGATTTTTCGAAAGATGCCATCCAGACTTATGTGGAAGACGGCTGGTTAAAAGCAAAGGGAACTACACTGGGAGCCGATGACGGAATAGGTGTTGCTGCTTCCCTGGCTGTGTTGGATGACAAATCTCTGGTACACGGTCCCCTGGAATGTTTATTTACCGTATCGGAAGAAACGGGCCTGGACGGAGCACGTGCCGTAGCTCCCGGGTTCATTAAAGGATCGATCCTTATTAACCTGGATTCTGAAGATGAAGGAGAAGTATTCATAGGATGTGCCGGGGGGATTGACACTACAGCACGTTTCTCTTATGAAGAACAACCCGCTCCCAAAGAAGGAATCACAGCACTGAAAGTTAGCATAACAGGTGCTACAGGAGGACACAGCGGAGACGAAATCCACAAGGATCTGTGCAACGCGGTTCAGGTACTTGCCCGTTTTCTATGGAACGCACAGCAAAAATTTAGTTTTGACATCGGGTTCATAGCGGGAGGAAACAAACGCAACGCAATAGCAAGGGAGGCTGTTGCCGTTTGTCTTGTACAGCAAACTGACCGAAATGCTTTCACAGAACTGTTCCAGACCATGGCTTCCGAATGGAAAGCCGAATACAAACATACCGATCCGGAGCTGGAAAGCACCATAAATGAATGTGAACAGCCGCAAACAGTAATGGATAAAAAAACGGCCGCAAACCTGACGGCTTCCCTGTATGCCTGTCCGCACGGTGTCCTTGCCATGAGCAGGGATATTCCCGGATTGGTGGAAACGTCCACCAACCTGGCTTCAGTCCGGATGGATCAGGAAAACAAGGTGATACGCATTGGCAGCAGTCAGCGCAGTGCCGTTAACTCGGCAAGAAAAAACGCGGCTCAGCGGATTGAAAGTCTGTTTCAATTGGCAGGTGCCGCTGTATCTCATGAAGGAGAGTACCCCGGATGGGCTCCCAACCCCGAATCCCCCGTGCTGAAGGTCTGTGAGGAAGCCTATTTGAAACTGTTCAATACACCGGCAAAGGTGAAGGCCATACATGCCGGCCTGGAATGCGGTATTTTTCTGGATGCATTCCCGGATCTGGACATGATATCAATAGGGCCGACACTTAAAGGGGTGCATGCTCCTACGGAAAGACTGGAAATTGCGACTGTGGGAAAATTTTGGGATCTTTTACTGGAAATAATAAGGAACGTGTGATTATGGGAAAGGTATCTGTTTCTTTATTGTCTTCTGATCTTGCACATTTGGCCGATGCCTGCAATATGATCAATGCAAGCAAAGCTTGGAGTATTCACCTGGATATTATGGACGGGGTGTTCGTCCCCAATATTTCATATGGGTTCCCCGTTATTGAAGCGGTTTCCCGTTACTCACAAAAACCACTGGATGCACATCTGATGACGGTAGACCCTTCCCGGTATTACAAAAGATACAGGGATTTGGGTATCAGCTGGCTTACTGTACATTGGGAGACTTGCCCCCATTTGAACAGGGACCTGCAGGAAATACGGCGCCTGGGAATGAGATCAGGGGTCTCCATAAATCCGGGCACTCCGGTATGTCAGCTTGAACAAGCCGTTCATTACGCAGACCTGGTTCTGGTCATGTCTGTAAATCCGGGATTTGGAGGCCAGGAATTTATCCCGGAAAGCCTTAACAAGATCCGTGACCTGAAAGAGATGAGAATGCAGAAGAATCTGGATTTTCTGATCCAGGTTGACGGCGGAATAAATGAAAAAAATGCTTCTGAATTGTATCAATACGGGGCAGATATACTGGTGGCCGGAAATTACGTTTTCGCGGCAAAGGATCCGCTTGCTGCCATAGAAGCTATTCTTTGAGATCGGCTATCAACGTCTCACAGCCCCAAACCTTTTGACCTTTTTTTACCCGGACAACAGCGTCTGCCGGAAGGAGAACATCCACCCTGGAACCGAATTTAATTATCCCAAGTTCGCTGCATTGTAAGACCTGTTTCCCAGTACGGGCTTTACAGATCACCCGGCGTGCTATCAGACCGGCAACCTGTCTGACTCCTATGATCTCTTTTCCATTATCCAGGAAAACAGTAGTGTGTTCATTTTTTTCGGAAGATTTTGGATGCCACGCTACCATTTTGTCTCCCGGATGGTATTTATAGTATACAATATCACCGGCACAGGGATACCAGTTGACGTGCACGTTAAACATATTCATAAAAATAGATACCTGCAGGCGTTTATCCTTCAGGTATTCGTTGACTTCGACTTCCTGTATCATAACAATCCGGCCGTCCGCAGGAGATACTATCCCGTTTTCCCTCAGGAGAATATCTCTTTGCGGTATCCTGAAAAACATCAAGGTTTGAAGCAACACCACTACAGATGCCGCGCCAAAAAGGCCGAGTATCAATATGTTGTATAACGAAAAGGCAATGATTACAGTCAAAATCACGGCTATAGTTACAATCACAATCAGTATAGTCGTTCTTCCTTCTTTATGAATCCTCATTTCAATTTAAATAAAATACAAATAAAATGTATGTAATGGCTATGGGGAAAGAAATAAGCGCACCGTCAAAACGATCCAGCAATCCGCCGTGTCCCGGCATTATGGACCCGGTATCTTTCACTCCGAAATAACGTTTCATCCCCGATTCTGTCAAATCTCCCAAAACTCCAAAGATACAAATTATCAAGGCTAAAACAGCACAATGATACCAGGCAAAGGGTATCATATCCAGCTTGAAAAGTGCAAAAGCTACGCCTTGAGAAAAAACCAGGCTTCCGAAAAACCCTTCCCAGGATTTTTTTGGAGAAATGCTTGGAAAAAGTTTATGCCCGTTCTTTTGCCCGAAGGCCATTCCAACAAGGTATCCGCCAATATCGGAGGCCCATAGTATCACAAAAAGAGCCAGCAAATAAACCCCTTGGAACATTCCTATAGGATTGAATGCCAGAAAATTAAAAATAGAGAACGGAACGGCTATATACAACAGGGGCAAAAACAGGAAAGCCGCATTGCGAAATGAATCCTTTCCCCGGTTATACAATACAGAAACCCACACAGCCGTTACCGGGATCAGTAATGACATCAACCAGAAACGGGCAGCCGAAAATCCATAACGGGCAAGTATGTATATTGTTATAAACAGGAGAATGCCTGAGAAAAAACCAAAAACCTGTCCGGTTTTATTCTGATCCCCCAACGTCATCCTGTAAAATTCAATGAACATGATCCCTACACAGGATGCCATTAAAACGGCATAACCCAGGGGATGAACCAGAAGTCCCGCTATCATCAGGATTATGAAAACCAGACCGCTTAAGGTTCTTTTAATCAGTGTGCTCACTGTTCTCTGTTTCTTTGTTCTCAGGTTCAGGTAGATTGTACGGAATCTGGCGTTTTCCGAAAATCACTTCCAGGTCGTCGGCAAATATGACTTCTTTTTCCAACAAGATCGCAGCCAGTTTTAAAAATCCTTCTTTATTTTCCTTCAGAACTTTCCGGGCCATATCATACGCCTGATCAATGATCCTTTTAACTTCTTTGTCTATCAGTTGTGCGGTTGTTTCACTGTAAGGCTTCCCAATATTAAAGCCTGCATTTTCAGTGGAATCGTAAAAAGACACATTCCCTACTTTATCGCTCATTCCCAGGTAAGCCACCATGGCATAAGCCTGCCGCGTTACTTTTTCCAAATCGTTCATGGCTCCCGAAGATATTTGTCCGATCATCAATTCTTCTGCAGCGCGTCCACCAAGCGCCGATGCCATTTCGTCCATCATTTGTTCCACAGTGGTAATCTGTCTTTCTTCCGGTAGGTACCAGGCAGCACCCAGTGCCCTTCCGCGGGGAATGATGGTCACTTTAAGCAACGGGTTGGCATGTTTGAGCATCCAGCTTACCGTCGCGTGACCGCTTTCATGGTAAGCTATGGTACGTTTTTCCTGGGGACTGATGATCTTGCTCCTGCGCTCCAACCCTCCCACAATACGGTCAATGGCATCCAGAAAATCTTGTTTCTGTATGGCCTTCTTGTTCTTTCTGGCAGCAATCAGGGCGGCTTCATTACAAACATTGGCAATATCGGCTCCTGAAAATCCGGGAGTCTGTTTCGCCAGAATTTCCAGATCAAATCCTTCTTCCAATTTTAAACTACGGGAATGAACTTTAAATATTTCCAGCCTTTCTTTTAACTCAGGAAGATCCACATGAATCTGCCTGTCAAAACGTCCGGCACGCATAAGTGCTTTATCCAGGATGTCGGCACGGTTTGTAGCGGCCAAAATAATGACACCGCTGTTGGACCCAAAACCGTCCATTTCCGTAAGCAACTGATTTAGCGTATTTTCCCTTTCGTCATTAGAAGTAAAACCGGCATTTTTGCTTCTGGCCCGGCCTACGGCATCAATTTCATCAATAAATACAATGCACGGAGCCTTTTCCTTGGCCTGGCGGAAGAGGTCCCTGACCCGCGAAGCCCCAACGCCTACGAACATTTCAACAAAATCCGAGCCCGAGATGGAAAAAAACGGAACGTTGGCTTCTCCGGCAACCGCCTTTGCCAACAACGTCTTCCCGGTTCCCGGAGGGCCGACCAGCAAAGCTCCCTTAGGGATCTTTCCCCCGAGGTTGGTATATTTTTCCGGACTTTTCAGGAAATCCACGATCTCCATGACTTCTACCTTGGCTTCTTCCAGCCCGGCTACATCTTTAAATGATATGTTAGCGGCAGTTTTGTCTTTCTCAAAAAGTTTTGCCTGGGAACGTCCTACATTAAATATGCCGCCGCCTCCGCCGGATCCTTCCGGACCGCGGGACATACGTCTGAACATAAACACCCACATCAGTATCAGTAGAACCGGGAATAAAAGCCAGTCTATGATACGCCCCCAGTAACTGGAACGTTGTTCAATTTCCAGTTTGAACCGCTGGTCTTCCGGCAATGTATTGCGCAATTCCTCAAATTGAGCTTCCGCCTCAAAATTATCGGTTACGATGAAATAAAACTGAGGTGCGAATTTTGGCACTTTATCTCCGAATTTGGCTTTGTACTGCTCCAGGGCATCGGGCCTGATATACAACTCGGCACGTTGCATATTGCTTATGTACACCAATTTTTCAATTTCTCCACGGGGCCCCATCTGCTCTTTGACCGTGATCCATTCCGTCTTTACCGGATCTCCGGATCGGTTGGCAAACATGAAATAGACAATAACCGCAATCAATATGATATATACCCAAAAGAAAGGATTCAACTTTTTTTTCATCGGAATCAGGGGTGGCTTGTTGGGTTTGTTTCTGTTAGGAACATTTCCGTTCATAGTGCTAATAATTAGTCGTTGTAATTTTGCGTTTCCGCATCTGCCCACAAATCTTCAAGTCTGTAAAACATCCGGTATTCCGTCTGGAAAATATGAACCACAATGTCTGAGTAATCAAGAATTACCCAAAAACGGTTTTCTTTTCCCTGGCTTCTCCGTACATGCCGGCCGGCCTGCACGATCATCTGTTCTTCTACCCCGTCGGCTATGGCTGCCACCTGGACGCCCGAATCGGCATGACATATGACAAAATGATCACATATGGTCGTATTCAGCTTTCGCAGATCCATACTGCAGACACCTTGTCCTTTTTTTTCAAGCATTGCACCGGTTATGATCTCAATTTCTTTCATATAATGTTTTCAAACCCTCACAAAGGTAAGGATAAATTAGTACTTTTGCGACCATGTTTGAATGGCATGTTATCCGGTTTGAAGAAATCGATTCCACCAACACGGAAGCCCACAGAAACCTGGCTGTTGCCAATGAAGGTACGGTCTGGACCGCTTTATACCAGACTCACGGTCGCGGACAATATACGCGTAAGTGGGAAAGTACTAAAGGGTTAAACCTATTGGCCACCATTTTGCTGCGTCCGGAATTTCTTCCGGCCAACAAACAGTTTCTTATTTCAAAGTGCACGGCGCTGGCCATGTGCGATTTTTTTCGTACGCTGGGATTGGATCCCGGCATCAAATGGCCAAATGATATTTACATAGGACCCAATAAAATTTGCGGGATCCTCATAGAACATCAGCTTTCAGGTAATAATCTCACAGCAAGCATAATAGGGTTCGGTATCAACGTCAACCAGACAGTGTTCCCGGGGCTCCCAAATCCCACATCAATTGCTTTGGAAACAGGTAAAGAATATGATGTGAAATCGCTTTTACCCAAAGTACTCATACATATACAAAAGTGGTACCAAACACTTCACAAGGGAAAAAGCGGCAAAATTGACAGACAATACGAGGCGCTTCTGATAAATAAACCCGACTATGAAAAAAACGGTGACATGATTCCGGCAAACGACCGGGCTGCCGCACCGGGTCCTTCCGGGGACTGAACAATTGCACGGGAGACATTGATCAGCACATCCCCCTGCTCTGTTTTGGCATATTTCATAACCTCCTCAACATTTCCTCCTTGTGTTCCCACGCCCGGGATCAGCAGAAAACGATCGGGAGCGGCTTCTCTGACCTTACGGATCATTTCGCCTTGAGTGGCCCCTGCAACGTACATAAGGTGATCGTTCCCGGCCCAGGTATTAGCTGTTTGAATGATCTTACGGTATAACGGCACCCCACCGGGCAATTCTGTCGTCTGAAAATCCGAGGCAGAAGGATTGGAGGTCAACACTAAAAGTATCACCCATTTGTCTTTGTATTCCAGAAAAGGTGCTACCGAATCGTATCCCATATAAGGAGAAATTGTAACGGCATCAAAATCCATCCGTTCAAAGAAAGTCCTGGCATATTCCCGGGCCGTGTTCCCAATATCTCCCCTTTTGGCATCCGCTATCAGAAAATGATGGGGGTACCTGGTCCGAATGTAAGAAACCGTTTCTTCCAGGCATTTCCATCCTTCCCAGCCGGCCGCTTCGTAAAAAGCGGTGTTGGGTTTGTACGCCACGGCATAAGGAGCTGTTTGGTCAATGATCCTCTTATTCATTTCCGGTGATACCGGAGAAACGTCCAGACCCACACACAGACAGCTCTTTTTGTCGTGGATTTCCCTGTTAAGCGTTTGACGAGTCATCTTTTAATCTTTCGGTATTTTCAGCTACCTGTAAAAGCTCTATCACTTCCTGTATCTCACCGTCCATAAAAACCGGCAAATTATGCATTGTATAATTGATCCGGTGGTCGGTTACCCGGCTTTGGGGATAATTATACGTCCGTATCTTGGCCGACCGGTCGCCGGTAGACACCATGGTTTTGCGTTTTGCCGATATATCATTCAAATACTTTTCGTATTCCATATTGTAGAGCCGTGTCCTAAGCTCTGCCAACGCTTTGTCGTAATTCTTCAACTGGGACTTTTCATCCTGGCACTGAACCACGATCCCCGAAGGAATGTGGGTAAGGCGAATGGCCGAGTAGGTGGTGTTGACGCTTTGTCCGCCCGGACCCGAGGAGCAAAACGTGTCCTTTCGAATGTCTTTCTCGTTCAGCTCCACATCGAATTCATCCGCCTCCGGAAGCACAGCCACCGAAGCCGCCGAGGTGTGTACCCGGCCCTGGGTTTCTGTTTGGGGAACGCGCTGGACCCGGTGTACTCCGCTTTCGTATTTGAGAACTCCGTAAACACCCGTTCCTGTTATTTTGAAAATAATTTCCTTAAATCCTCCGGATGTGCCTTCGGATATACCTGTAATCTCCAGTTTCCATCCTTTTTTCTCGGCATATTTGGTATACATCCGGAAGAGATCCCCGGCAAAGATGGAGGCTTCGTCCCCCCCGGTACCGGCCCGAATCTCCATAATGGCATTTTTGCTGTCCTGGGGATCTGCCGGGATCAGCAGAAATTTGATCTTCTGTTCCATTTCCGGGATCTGCTCTTCCAGTTGCGCAATCTCTTCCTTAGCATAATCCCGCATTTCCTCGTCTTTTTCTGTTAGCAGAAGCTCTTTGGCACTGGCCAGGTTTCCAATCGCATTCTTATATTTCTCCCCGGCCTGGATGATCGGGCCAATCTCTGCATATTCCTTGTTAAGAGTTATATAACGTTTCATATCCTGAACCAGAGAAGGATCGGACAACTGCTGCTGAAGCGTTTCGTACTTCCGGCGGATACCATCGAGTTTTGTCAATAATGAATTTTCGGGCATACTTTTTCTTTAACGCGCAAAGATACTTTTTTTCGGGGAAACAAAAAGGGAGTGTCCCTCAACGGCACACTCCCGGGTCTTTATAAATACTACGGATTATTCGTATTTTTTAAGAATATCCTTAATCATAGCGGGGTCCAGGCGACCGTGCACTTCATCTCCTATCATGATAACGGGAGCCAGTCCGCAGGCACCAATACACCTCAGGCAATCCAATGAGTATTTTCCGTCCTGTGTTACTTCACCCACTTTGATCTTCAACTCTTTTTCAAGAGCTTCCAC
>CAZITX010000024.1:0-30628 GCA_964542305.1 uncultured Muribaculaceae bacterium
GAAATGTCCCCCGCCGGTAGTTCCCTTCCACGCCGGTTTCTTTTCTGCCATTACGTTGCTTTGATCCGTCCTTCTATATAGTCGTAAAACTGGGATAAGGTTTTGACGTTGGTCATTTCCTCGGGTTTTATTTTAAACCCGAAATTCTGTTCAACCACCACCACTATGTCAACAAAATCAAGGCTGTCAATGCCCAGGTCTTCTTTCAGAAAAGCTTCGTCTTTCAGGGCATCTGCTTCCACCTCTATATCTTCGATTAAAAAGTTGTTAACAATTTCTTTGATTTCGTTCCTGTTCATGATCTGTATATTGTGCGTGCTAAATTTTTTTCAATATCAATGCGCTGTTGGTTCCTCCGAATCCAAAGGAATTGGAAAGGCAAATATCCAACTTCTTATCTAAAGTTTTGGCAATTATATTTAAATTTTTTGACATATCATCCGGTTCTTCCAGATTGATGTTCGGTGCAATGAAGGAATGCTTCATCATCAACAGGGTGTAGACGATCTCGCTGGCACCGGCCATCCAGCATTCATGCCCGGTCATTCCTTTAGTGGAACTTACGGGTGTCTTATATGCTCCAAAGAGCCGGTCTATAGCCATCGCTTCGTAACTGTCACCTATGACAGTGGATGTGGCGTGTGCGTTAATATAATCAATATCAGAGGGTTTCAGACCCGCATCGGCCAATGCCCTTTCCATGGCCATTGCAGATCCCCGGTCGCTCGGCTGGGATATGTGGGCCCCGTTGGACGAAAAACCGTAACCCAGAATTTCTGCGTAAATGGGGGCACCTCTTTTCACGGCATGTTCGTATTCTTCCAGGATCAGGGTGGCTGCGCCTCCGCTGGGAACCAGACCGTCCCTGTTTTTGTCAAAGGGGCGGGAGGATTTCAGGGGTTCATCCATCCTGGTGGAAAAAGCGTTCAGACCGTCAAAACTGGCCATGCTCAGGTAATTGGTTTCCTGTGCTCCCCCGCATACGATCATATCCTGCAATCCAAGCCGGATGAACATAGCTCCCAGTCCAATGGTGTGGGAACCGCTGGAACACGCGGCGCTGATGGTCATATTGATCCCGCGGAGCTTGAAAATAGTAGATAAATTCATGGTCACCGTAGAATTCATGGACTGGAAAATGGCCCCTGAACCCAGCAGGGTAGTGTCTTTTTTCTCTACGCAGATCTCGTGAGATTCAATCACCGCTTTACTGGAAGAATCGTTCCCGTACAGGATGCCTGTTTCATTATTTTCCAGGTAGTCCATATCTATACCGGTATCCTTAAGTGCCTGTTCTGTAGCTACATAAGCATATTCTCCTTCTTCAGGGAGGCATATCCGCTGGCGACGGCTCAAAACCCCTTTCAGATCCGGACGCGGTACTATTCCCGTCAGCGGGGAACGGTAACCGTATTCGGTCCTTGCAGGATCAATGCCTATACCGCATTTTCCTGCGTACAGGCTTTCCCGTACTTCTTCCACATTAGTTCCTATGCATGAATGGATTCCTATCCCTGTTATTACAACTCTTTTCATAAGCTTGCTAAGTATGTAATCCTCCGTTTACGGACAACACCTGTCCCGTTATATAGGAAGCTTCCGGGCTGGCAAAGAACGCTACGGCAGCTGCTACTTCGTAAGGTTGCCCGAAACGTCCGGCCGGAATACGCCCTTTATGGTCGTCCTGGTTAATATCTGATGTCATATCCGTATCTATGAATCCCGGAGCAACGCAATTTACTGTTACTTTGCGCGGGGCCACTTCCATTGCCAGTGAACGCGTAGCGCCAATAATGCCTGCTTTGGAGGCAGAATAATTCGTTTGTCCCGCCATCCCGGTAAGACCGGACAGGGAAGTAATGTTGATGATCCTGCCGTTGCGTTTTGTAAGCATGTTCTTCAGTACCCGGCGGGTTACGTAAAAAAAACCGAACAAGTTGGTTTCCAACACTTTATTCCATTGCTCGTCCTGCATAAAAATCATCAGGTTGTCTTCCCTTATCCCGGCATTGTTAACCAGCACGCTAATGAATTCTCCCGGATGGGCGTCTTCCCATTTGGCCAGTGCTTCATCCACTTCATTCCGGAAAGCTACATTAAAAGGAATGATCTCTGCGGATCCGCCGGCTTCTTCCACCAGTTTAACGGTTTCAAGTGCAGCTGTAAGGTTGGATGCATAATTTACCAGAATGGCATATCCTTCGCGGGCCAAAGCCACGCAAACAGCCCTTCCGATACCTCTTGATCCTCCCGTTACCAATGCATATTTCATAAAATTACGGCTTATTGTTTATAATGTATTCAACAGTTTTGGAAATATATGTATACAGCGCTTCGTCTTCCTTAATGGCAGGGAAGAATGACCGTATCTGATCGTAAACACTGCGGTTAGCGGGGGAGAGTTTGTCTTTTATTTCCAGGCAGTCCACTCCCTGCATCAGTGCCATTAAATGAATGGCAGTCACCTGGAATGCATTTTCTATGACCTTGGCCGTTATCAATGCCGAGTTGGTGCCCATGCTCACCACATCCTGGTTGTCGTTGTTGTTGGGGATGGAGTGGATGTAGTTGGGCATGCACAAGGTCTGGCATTCCGCTGTGGTGGATGTAGCCGTAAATTGGGCTGCCTGCATCCCGTAGTTCAGACCTAAGACGCCCAGGTTGACAAAAGCGGGCAATATCTGGTTTACCTTGTCGTGACAGATATAATTCAACTGCCTTTCCATGAGCATGGTCAGCTTGGTCACCGCGATTTTCATCTTGTCCATTTCCAGGGAAACGTAGTCCCCATGGAAGTTTCCGCCATGGTATACGTTTTTGCTTTCAGGATCCACAATCGGGTTGTCGCACGATGAATTCAGTTCATCCAAAAGCACTTTCATGGATTGATCCAGCGTGTCGGCAACAGGGCCAAGTATCTGGGGTACGCAACGCAAAGAATAGAAAGGCTGTACTTTATCCCGGAAGACTTTGTCTCCGTTTACCTCTTTGTTGTAAAGGTAAGACTGACGCCTTTTAAGACATTGGCTTCCGGTAAGCATTTCCGACATTTTTTCGGCTATGAAGATTTGTCCCTTGTGGCGTTTTTTGCGGTTTAATTCAGGGGCCAGAAAATCGTCGTAGGATCCTGCTATCTCATTGACCAAAGCCGAGGCGGTCACAGCCCATTGCATGAGCCTTCCGGCCTGGAGCAGATTGATCAGCCCAATCCCGGTCATTACAGAGGTGCCGTTGCTCATTGAAAGACCTTCCCGGATATGGATCTGCAACGGTTCCAGACCATTTTCCTTAATTACTTCAAGTGAATTCCTGTAATGCCCTTTGTAACGGACCCTGCCTTCACCAATAAGGGCGAGGCCCATGTGGGCCAATTGCACCAGGTCTCCGCTGGCACCAACCCCGCCGTGTTGCGGGATAACAGGGTAGATTTCCCGGTTGATAAACTCGGTAAGCAGCCCGGGCAGGGAAGGGTGGACCCCGGAATAACCCTGGACAAAAGTAGCCAGGCGGGCGATCATGGCTGCCTTAACCTGCGTATCGGTCAGCAATTCTCCAGTACCGCATGCATGAGAACGGATCAGGTTCAGCTGAAGCTGTTTCAGGTCTTTGTCTTCCACCCGGAACTGGGACATGGGGCCAAAGCCTGTATTGATTCCGTAGATCACTTTTTCTTTAGAAAATTCTTTAAGAAAGTTGTAGGAACGTTCAATCCTTTGAAACGCTTCCTCGCCCAGGTTAATCGTTTCCCCTCCAAATAAAAGATCTCCTATATCTTTAATATTCAGCTCTTTGTCGTAAATTAGCATGTTGTAGTTATGCGGCTGGGTTTATAAATTTACAAAGATACAAATTTTAAAACAATCGAGTTGACCCCTTTAATTTAATATCTGCAGAAGAAGATCCTATCAATAAATTTACCGTCCCTTCTTCGGTAACAAACAAATCTTTTTCTGTGTCCCAGTAGGCCAGGTTTTCTGCTTTCAGGCACAAACTTACTTTTTTTGACGATCCCGCAGGTACGAATATGCGTGCAAATCCCGCCAGTTGCCTGCCGGGTCTATCCACTTTGGAAGCCGGATATTCCACGTACAATTGCACTACTTCTTCACCGTCAAGTTTTCCTGTGTTTTTCAACACAAACTCCACTTGCACCGAATCCCGGAACGTTTTTTCCACTTTCAGTGAGCTGTATTCAAATTTGGTATAACTCAGCCCGTACCCGAAAGGATAGAGCGGATCCCCTTTGAAATACATATAAGTTCTTCCGTTACGAATGTTGTAATCCATCATGGGCGGAAGATCGGTGATGTCCCGTACCCAGGTCTGGGTGGTTCTTCCGGCCGGGTTTACCTTTCCGAACAACACATCAGCAAGGCCGTTGCCAAGTTCCTGGGAATTATTGGTTATGTGAACGATGGACGGAATGTGTTCATTTGACCAGTTTATGGCAAAAGGGAAACTACTTACCAATGCCAGTACGGTCCTGGGATTGGCCTGTAAAACCAACTTTGCCAGGTCTTCCTGCTCCAGCGTGAGAGCCTTCCGGTCTACGGCTTCGCGGCCGTCACTGGGTACAGGAGAATAGAACCAGCGGGCATCGGTGCCGTATGGATGGTTCCCGATGCATACAACCGCCACATCGGCTTTTGAAGCGGCGATGACCGCCTTGTCTATGGTATTTGACGGTTCGTAAAAGACTTCCACATCCGGTCCGACAGCATTTCGGATCCCTTCCAGAATGGTTACCGCGTAAGAGGGTGTTCCGCTGTACCAGTCATAAATTACCTCATTGGCCCGGGGTCCTATTACGGCTATGGAACGGATCTGTTCCACATCCAGGGGAAGCAAAGGATTTTTTTCACCGCCGGCCGGCTTGTTTTTCAAAAGAACTGCCGATTTTGCGGTGACCAGCCTTGCAAAATCTTTGACTTCCTGCCGTTCCCAGGGTATTTGGGTGTCGGTAACTCCGATCCCGGTATAGGGTTGTTTTTCGTAATCCTGCGGGCTGTCAAGTAAGCCGAGTTTTAAGGCCACGTAAAGATTTCCCCGGATCGCACGGTCAATTTCCCCTTCGGTCAGGATTCCGTTTGTGACGGCCTGGTTAATGGCCAGCAGGTAATCATCCAGAAATTGGCCGACGGTGGCTTTTACAACGGCTGCTGCACCTTCCCATAAGGTTGGAAAGGCTTTGTGTGCGGTGATCAGGAGCTTCAAGGCCCCGCCGTCGGTACATATGATCCCGTTGTTGCCCCATTCCCGGCGGGTGATGCTTTCCAGGATTGGATGTATGGTCATGGGGATCCCGTTCCATGCGTTATAGGATGCCATAAAGGCACGGGAACCGCCTTCGGTAATGCCTTTGTAAAAAGGATAGGAATAATATTCCCGGAAAAGCCTTTCGTCAAAATCGGAAGAAGTTGAATCGCGGCCGTCTTCGTTGCTGTTGGCCATAAAATGTTTCATCAGGGAAGCACTCTTCCAATACTCCGGGTGATCTCCCTGCAGGCCTTTGACAAAGGCCACGGTCAGCCGGGAAGCCAGGTAAGCATCCTCGCCGTAACTTTCCTCGGTCCTTCCCCAACGGGGATCCCTTGCAAGGTCAGCATTCGGCGCACGCATAACCATCCCGCCACGCGGATTTTCAGGACGCTGGGTATAATACCTTACTTCGTGTGCTTCAATTTCGGCTACTTTTCTTACCAGGGCCGTATCCCAAGTGGAGCCTAGTCCGTAAGCCTGCGGAAAAGTGGTAGTAGGCTGGTCCTGGCGGCCACCCCAATGGGCGGGACCTCCCAATGCCATCCCGTGAAGTCCTTCCGAATGACCCGTGTTACGAATGCCCAGGCGGGGAACGCCCAGGTTGGTTGACAAAAGATTTATTTTCTCTTCTATGGTGAGCATATCCAACAGGATGTCAATGCGCTGGTCGGCAGAAAGTTCCCTGTTGTGGAAAGGATGATTTTGTGCTTGTATTTCAAGGGAAAAGGCAAGAAAAAAAGCAAAAAAAACAACAAAAAAAACAACAAAAGTGAGGGGTTTTATATGTTTCATGGTCTTTTTATTATATGCAAAAATACGATTATATTTGTATATTATGAGTTATATACCCAATGAAAACAGATACGGTAAAATGATATACCGTCGCTGCGGCCGGAGCGGTTTGCAGTTGCCCTGCATATCGCTCGGTTTGTGGCATAATTTCGGAGATGTGGATGATTATACCAACAGCCGGAAAGTCATATTAAAAGCATTTGACAGCGGGATCACGCATTTTGATCTGGCTAACAATTACGGACCTCCGTACGGGTCTGCCGAACGCAATTTCGGAAAAGTGATGCGGGAAGATCTTTCGGCTTACCGGGATCAGCTAATCATATCCACAAAAGCCGGTTACGATATGTGGCCGGGACCCTACGGAAATTGGGGCTCCCGCAAATACCTGCTAGCCAGCCTGGACCAAAGTTTGCAACGAATGGGATTACCTTATGTGGACATTTTTTATTCACACCGGCCGGATCCGGATACACCCCTGGAAGAAACAATGGGGGCATTGGCATATGCTGTTCACAGCGGGAAAGCGCTTTATGCCGGGATTTCCAATTATCCGGCTCCTCTGGCACGTCGTGCATTCAGTATCCTGAGGGAACTGGGAACTCCCTGCCTGATCCACCAGCCCAAATATTCCCTTCTGGAACGTTGGGTGGAAGCCGAACTTATGGAAGAACTGGAAAAAGAAGGAGTAGGGTGTATCGCTTTCTCTCCTTTGGCCCAGGGTATGCTTACCGGGAAATATTTGAAAGGCATACCCGAAGGATCCAGAGCTCAAAGGGCTGATGGTGCCTTGCAGGCGGAAAGCATTACTCCCGAAGTCCTGGATAATATAAACAAGTGGAACGGAATAGCCCGGGAACGCGGTCAGACTTTGGCCCAGATGGCTATTTCCTGGCTCCTGAAAGATCCCCGCGTTACTTCCGTACTGATCGGGGCCCGGACCGTAGAACAGCTGGAGGAAAATCTGAAAGCTGCTTACAATGTTTCGTTTACTCAGGAAGAGCTGCGGGATTTAAATTTGTAGAAATTTTTTGAATGGGAAATAGAATTTGTATACGTACCGATCGTGGTAAAGACGCAGTAGACGGAGCCGGGGTAAGGCTTCGCAGGGTATTGGGATTGAAAACCGTACAGGCTTATGATCCTTTTTTAATGTTGGATGGATTTGATTCCACAGATCCTGACGATTACATCAGGGGTTTTCCCTTTCATCCCCATCGCGGGATCGAAACGGTAACTTACCTTGTTGAAGGCCTGATAGAGCATATGGACAGCCTTGGGAACAAAGGCACCATAGGCAATCTTCAATGCCAGTGGATGACCGCCGGTTCCGGTATCATTCACCAGGAAATGCCTAAGGAATCGCCCCGTATGCTGGGTTGTCAGCTATGGGTAAACCTTCCCGCAAAAGAAAAAATGACCATTCCCACATACAGGGATATTTTACAGGAAGATGTACCCCTCATCCGGGAGGAAGGAGCCGTTGTACGTGTGCTGTCCGGTGCTTACAACGGAAAGAAAGGACCCATGGACGGGGGATATCAGGATGTTCAATACCTGGACATTACCCTGGAACCGGACAGGGAGTGGCTTTACGACCAGACGCCCAACGACCATACCTTATTCCTGTACCTGTTGGATGGGACCCTGAAGCCGGAGGGAAACGATAGTTTTGAAGAAAAGCGATCTGCCATGCTGATGGCAGCAAACGGGAAGCCCGGTGAAGTGAATGACACTGTTTCAGCCCGTTCCGGATCCAAAGGAGCCCGTTTTCTGCTTATTGCAGCTAAACCCCTGCATGAACCTGTTTCCTGGGGAGGTCCTATAGTAATGAATACAAAAGAAGAACTGGAACTGGCTTTCAGGGAGTTGGAAGAAGGAACATTCATCAGGCATAAAGATCCCACGTTCCTGATCCTATAGAGCAAGGATGCAAACCGGCTGGTCCACGGGGATGCGTTTACCGGTATCCTCAGGCAGGCCGGTTTTAATATTCCGCTTGTATATTTCTATATGGTTTTCGTTTTTGCATGCGACCAGGATCCAACGATCATCCGGGGTTATTAAAAAATGCCTTGGATGACTTCCCGTTGGTTGAAAACCCACCCGGGTCAGCATATCTCTTTCATCATTTAAACGATAGATTACCAGGCCGTCTCCTTTCAGACGCGTGGAAGCGTACAGAAAATTGCCGTCACGGGATAAAGCAATGTGGGCACTCCCGCGTGCCCACAGCGTATCGGCCGTTACGGACTGGATGGGGTTCAGTTTCCCGTTTTGGTGAGTAAAAACGGTAACCATGCCCGAGAGTTCGTTGATAAGGTATGCGTAGTTACCTTTTTTGTTGAATGTCAGGTGTCTGGGACCGCTTCCAGGTTCCAGTGTTACAGTGTCGGAAAGAACAGGTGCATCGGGACCGTGGTTATTGAAAACATAAATGCGGTCTGTTCCCAGGTCTGTGGCAAACAAGTGACTGCTGTCCGGAGAAAAGACAACGCAATGGATGTGTGGGGATTTTTGCCTGAGCGTATCGGGTCCCGAACCCGTAAATTTCCAACGGTGCCTGATGGTTTCTGCTCCGGGTGAGAATACTGTAACCGTACCCGAGGAGTAATCGGCAGTTACCACGTATTTGCCCGAGGGTTCAACAGCCACATGACAGGGATCTGCACCCGGATTCTCCAGGAACCTGAGCGGTATTATTTTTCCGCTTTCACGATCTGCTGCAAAAACAGAGATCCCGGATGCCGGGCCGCTTTCATTGACTGCGTATACCAGTTTGTTTTCTTTTGACAAGGCAAGAAAAGAAGGATTTTTAGAAGCAGTACTGTCCAGTAATTGAAAATTACCTGTATTAACGTCAAAACGGTAAGCATAGATCCCATGGCTGTTGCCAGAAGTATATGTGCCGGCCAGCAACGTAAGGTCCTGATTGCCACTGGAGCAAGCGTGTAATGAAACCATAGTCACAATAAGAAATAACAGGTTTTTCACGATCATTTTTTTACAAAAATAAAAAAACCCCGTTAAAAAAACGGGGTGGCGCATTAATTCATTTAACCGTAAACAAATTAATAGTCCAGAGTGAAAACCTTCAGGCCCTGGTTGATGGTATTTACTGTAATCTTCAGGCCTTTCACACCTTCCTCAACACATTCTCCCACTAAAGGATACGACATCATGGTGGAAAAATTCGTATAAAGCGGATCGTTGCCGGATTCATGACGCAATTCCACGCAATAATAACCGTCTTCCAACGGAGTGTCCCGGTTCAGGTCGTAGATTAGGGCAAAAGAATGTTTGGTAGGGTCCATAGCCTGTATGGATACCTGGATGTTCAGATACATTTTGGAGCCGAAACCTCCTCCGGCAAACCATAAATACTGCGGTTCAACCCTGTCCGTACCCAGTGTATCAGGCTGGCCGGTGAAAATGAAATCTTCCGTATCGACAAGGTGCATCTGCACTATATCGATGTATTTTACGGGAGATTCATCCGTTTGGGCGTCTTCCCCTTCCTGATCACTACCGTGGATCGTATAATACAATATCAGCCGGTCTCCGTCTATAGGTTCAAACTCATCATTGATAGAGGTATGGTTCACGGGACAAAACAGCAGGGTATCATCGGTAATGACATAAAACGGGTATGTCCCGTCTACTTCCTGTCCGTGTGTGTCTAAGGTTATGGTTCCCCACGTGACTTTTGTTTGTTCACCGGGATCCAGCCAATTGGAACAGGAATTCATGGTAAGGAGCAGGGTAGCCGCAGAGATCATCAAAATGAAGTTGCTTATTCTTTTCATTATTTTAGTATTTTCGTTGCAGTTTCTGTTTACTAATTGCAGCAATTTTTCAATTACTGCATCAAAGAAAGAAAAAATATTTGTCAATGCAGTATTCTATGACCCCCTGCATTTAACTGATGACCGTAAACACAAATGAGAGACCGAGAGCTTTGGAAAGAGATATACCAGAAGTACGCCAGGCGCATGTTGACAGTGTGTATGCGGTATGCTCCGGGCAGGGAACAGGCCGAGGACATGATGCATGACGGGTTTATGCAGGTGTTCAGGTCACTGGATAAATTTACGGACAGGGGAGAAGGGTCCCTAAGGGCTTGGATGGAACGGATTATGATCAATACCTGTTTGCAGCACCTGAGGAAAAAAGACCTGTTAAGGAACAGCACATTGGTAGAAACAGGAAAAGAACCGGCAGATGACAATACACTGGAAGCCGCTGCCGAAAGGGTCCCGGGTACTGTTTTACGTGGTTTCATTCAACAACTTCCGCCCGGGTACAGGGCCGTATTTAATCTTTATGTCTTTGAGGGGATGAGTCATAAAGAGATAGCTCAAAAACTGAACATAAAAGAAAAGACATCCTCCTCCCAATTATACAGGGCTAAATGTTTGCTTGCCTCGCAAATAAAAGAATATGAAAGAAAGCAACAATAAATGGACGGATATCGTCCGGGATAAGGTAAACGGACTTCCGGAAGTGTTGGATACCAATGCTTCCTGGGTACGAATGGAAAATAAGATCCTTGCTTTCTACCGGATACGTTTATTCAAAAGAACGGGACTTGCCGCTGCCTGCGTTGCTGCCATACTGGTTCCCATACTCTTTTTGAACAGCGGGGGACCCGGAATACCTGAACAGCCCGTACGTATAGTGCAATTGCACCAAACGGCAACACTCCTGACCTGTAAAGCCGAACGTCCTTCAAATACAATATATACCCTTCCCGTATCACGTGTCAGATCCATAACCGCGGAACCGGACGCAGAGACTGAACAAGCTACTGCACCTGCCCAAACGAGTGTACAGGAACAAGCACAACCTCAACCTCAACCTCAACCTCAACCTCAGGAACAAGCACAAACCGATCCTTTCGCACAACCCTATGAACAAACACGAACCCGGAGAAAATTTATGGTATCTGCCGCGGGACTGTTGAATGTAAGCCGGGGAGGAGCTGAAGGTGCCCTGCCTATGAACGATTTGTTGATGTCTGACAATAGGTTAACCACATACGGTATCACACAAAAAGAAACCGGGCTGAATGCTTACGATGCTTCTTTTGCTTCCGTCTCATTCGTACAATATGAATACAAACACCGAATGCCTGTTTCCTTTGGCATATATGCATCGCTACCCCTGTCTGAAAGATGGTTTGTGGAAAGCGGCCTGTTTGCCACCCGCCTTGCCACGTCCATTTATTCCGAAACTTATGTGGAACTAAAGCCAAGCAATTCCGAGCCTGTTTTTATTACCGACAGGGTTTTGTGGTATTTGGGGATTCCTTTAAAGATCAGGTGGAACTTTGTGCAGAAAAAATATTTTACCGCTTATGCCTCGGCAGGAGGCATGCTGGAGAAATGCGTTTCCTTTGATTATACGGGAAATATTGACGATGAGAATATGCAATTCACAACCGGTCAGATCCCTTTGCAATGGTCGGTAAATGCCACATTGGGAGCACAATACAATATTATCAAGATACTTGGCCTTTTCGTAGAACCGGGTATCTCGTTTTTCCCTGACAGCCACAACCCGGTACATACCATCCGGGGGGAAAGACCTTTGTATTTTAACCTGAATGCAGGGATACGATTTATGTTTTGAGAATTTATTTTTACAAATACTGCGAATTATCCGATTTATTATCATACATTTGCAACTCATATAATTTTTTATTTTTTTTTATTTTTATTTCAATGAATAACGGAACCGTTAAATTTTACGATGAGATCAAAGGTTTTGGTTTTATCAAGGACGCTAACTCGTCCAAAGAGTATTTTGTACATTCATCTGGTCTGATCGACAGGATCAGAGATAACGATGAAGTAACTTTCGACTTACAGGAAGGAAGAAAAGGATTAAATGCCGTAAATGTAAGACGCAGCTAATCCTGCAACATACCATTTGCAATCCCGCCGCTTTGCGACGGGATTTTTTTTTACATTTGTAATGATGATCTACCTTTTGGCTCATGCAGATGATTTGCCGGACAGTTTCCCGGAAATGTGCATAGCTTTTATGCCCCCTGAGCGCAGCCGGCAAATGATGGGCTATGTCAGGATAGAGGACCGAAAATTATGTGCAGCAGCTTATGTGCTGCTGATCCATGCTCTGAAAAAGGAAAACCTTTTTACACGGCTGCCGGTTTTCGGATACGGACCCCAGAACAAACCTTACCTGGTCAATTATCCCGGTTTATATTTTAACATAAGCCATTGTGAAGGGGCGGTCGTATGTGCGCTGTCTTCCAACCCGGTGGGCATTGATATTGAAAAAGTGGAGCGTTACGATGACAATATGGCCCGGTACATCTGTAAATCCATTGAATACAAGTGGATTACGGAAATACCCGGGATGGAAGCGCAACGGTTTACTGAAATGTGGACACGCAAGGAAAGTTTCGTAAAGTCCCTTGGAACCGGGATTGACTGCCATCCCCGGGACATGAATAGCGAAGAAAGCCGCGTCTTTTATTCGAAGAACAAAAACAATCAATACATAATAAGTCTCAGACAATGCAGCAAAAAACCTACCCCCTGACAAATGCCCAGAAGGGCATGTATTACGAATGGCAGAAAGACAAAGAGCTCACACAGTACAACAATCCGTTCCTTTATGAATTTCCCGAAAACATACAGGCTCAAAAACTGCACGATGCACTGGTAAAGACAGTTCAGGCACATCCTTTCCTGAAGCTTAAACTGAAATTGCTGGGCAACGGAGAGGTGGTTCAATACTTCGTTAAAGAAGATCCTGTAAACATTCCCGTCTATGAAACAGTAGAAGAAGGCCTAAGGGAGCGCCTCCTTAAAACCGTAAAACCGTTTGATCTTTTGTCCGGAGAACCTCTTTACAGGATAGACTTATACAAAACGCCGAGAAAGATTTATGTGTTGCTGGATATTCACCACATTGCCTACGATGGTTCTTCCAGTATTGTTTTTCACAAGGACCTGGTTAAAGCCTACAACGGGGAAGAACTGCAGGAGGAATCCTTTACCTGCGGCGATTTTGCGCTGTTTGAAACAGAGCGTATGAAGGGAGGCGAATACAAACGCGATGAAGCCTATTTTACGGAAAGACTCTCAGGGGTAACCCCGGCAAAACTTCCCATCCTGAACCGGTCTGAACAAGCTGCAGGGATGCTGGATAAAGTTTCTGAATATATTGATTATCAAGAAATAAGTGATTATTGTAAACGCCTGGAAATTTCTCCTAACAACTTGTTTGCCGGGGCCCTGGGGATCTGCCTGAACCGTTATACCCGTGAGAAAAAGTTATGTTTCTGTACGGCTCACAATGGCCGAATTGACGAAAGGGTACAGGAAAATGTAGGCATGTTCGTTAAGACACTCCCCGTGGTTGTGGAAACGGATCCCGGACAAAAACTGGAAGACTACCTGAAGGGGATCCGTACCGATATGAAAGAACTCTGGACACACCAGACGTATCCTTTTGCAGATATGGTGACCCATTTCGGCATTGCCATGGACCTTACCTACACCTATCAGAAAGGGATCCTGGAATATTTTGAAATGCCCCAGGGGCACGTCAAAATGGAATACATGCACGAAGGGTCCACCCACGACAAACTGAGCATATACATATACCAGTTCCCCGACAACTTTGAAATACGCTGCGAATACAACAACGCACTGTACGACAGGGATTACATGGAAGTTTTTGCTGCTTCCCTGAAAAACACGCTGGAAGAGATTCTGGCTGCCGATCCTTCGAAGACAGCCTGCTCGGCAATCACCATTGTCAATCCCGCAGAAAAGGAAAAAGTACTGGAATTCGCCCGGGGTAACGAACTGGCTTATGACAACACCAAATCTTTCCCGGATCTTTTCCGGGCGCAAGTGGCCAAAAACCCTAATAACCCCGCGGTAAAAGACATATCCGGAACATTGACCTATGAACAACTGGACCGCCAGTCGGATGTGATGGCCCGCAAACTGACAGCCATGGGGGTCAAACCGGACGATTTTGTAGCCGTTGTGCTGTCCCGCCGGAAAGAATACGTGGTGACCGTATTGGGGATCCAGAAAGCCCGTGCCGCTTACGTTCCCATGGACAGTGAATACCCCATCGACCGTTTGCTTTACATGATGGATGACAGCCGTTCCGCGGTATTGGTAACCGAAAAGGAACTTTATGCCAAAAAGCAGGCAGAAGGAGACTTTAAACACCACAACGTGCTGTTTCTGGAAGACATACATTTGGATGCACCTGTAGAAAAAGTAACCGATCTGCCCGGTCCGGACAATCTGGCCTACATGATTTACACATCGGGATCCACGGGGAAGCCCAAAGGTGTTATGATAAGCCACCGGGGACTGGTTGCCATGAGTAAGGCACATGCCCACGATATGGACATCGTTCCGGAAGACAACAACATATGTCATGCCAGCTTTAGCTTTGATGCCTCGGTACACGATATTTTCCCGCCCTTATCGGCAGGGGCCTGCATACATGTGATTCCTTCCGAAATGCGCCAGGACATGGTTATGCTGTACGATTACATGATCCAAAACCACATTACCGGGGGCACCTTCAGTACCCAGTTTGGTCTGGAACTGATCAACCAGTTTGAACTTCCTATGAAATACATGCTGGTAGGCGGGGAGAAAATGTTCCCTGTGAAAAAGCGTAATCTTAAGATCGTTAACGGATACGGACCTACCGAATTCACCGTATGTTCCGATTACCACATACTTGACCAGGACAAAGACACCGGGAATATTCCCATAGGACGGCCTGTTCCCAATTCCTGGTCTTACGTTCTGGACGACAAACAGCAGCTGCTTCCGGCCGGTGTAGCCGGGGAATTGTGCCTGGCCGGCCCCCAGATTGCCCTGGGATACTGGCTGCGGGAAGATATCACTGCAGAACGTTTCCTGCCCAATCCATACACTAACGGGCCGGTTAATGACAAACTGTACCGCACCGGAGACCTGGTTCGGTGGCGCAGCGACGGGCTGCTTGAATACCTGGGCCGGATAGACACCCAGGTAAAATTGCGCGGTTTCCGCATAGAACTGGGTGAAATTGAAACCGTACTCTCTAAATTCCCGGGCATTGTATCGGCCGTTGCCGATGTCAAAGAGTTCGGAGGAGCGCAGCAGTTATGCGCGTATTACCAGGCAGAAGGAGATATGGACATTTCCGAGGAAGCACTGCTGGAACATTTGCGCGCCAGCCTGACAGACTATATGGTTCCATCGGCTTTGCTAAAATTGAAAGCCTTTCCCATGACACCCAACGGCAAGGTGGATCGCAAAAAACTTCCTATCCCGCATCTGGCACTAAAAGAGATCATTCCTCCGCAAACCATCATGGAAAAAGACCTCTTTGCAATTGTAGAGGAAATACTGAAGACAGATCAGTTTGGCGTTACCACCAACCTGTTGTCCATTGGGCTTACCTCCTTGCTGGCCATCCGGTTTTCCGTAGTGGTCAAACAAAAAATGGATATCAACCTGCCCACCAAGGATATTTTGAAACTCAAAACCATACGGTTGCTTGCCCGCCAGTTGACCACAGAAGGTGATACTCCTGCCGCTGCCGGAATCAAAACATATCCTCCGCAGGAATATTACCCGCTTACGGAAACCCAGAAAGGCATATATTACGATTGGGAGAAAGCCCGGGAAGCCCTGCAATACAACATACCTGTAGCCATCTGCAGCGGTGATACCAAAACGTTTGAGCCTGCCAGGCTGAAAGAAGCCTTGATCAAAGTAATGGATAAACACCACACCCTGAAAACCCGCCTGGTTTTGCATCAGGGAGAAGTTATGCAGCAGCGCCGGGACAATCAGCCCACTGAAATATTGGTACATAGTGCCGATGAAGACAAGATGAAGTCTGTCATGACGCAATTCGTGCAGCCTTTTGACCTTTTCAACGACAACCTGTACCGTTTTGAAATCTATACCACCCAATCTTCCGTTTACCTGTTGATGGACTTCCATCACATTGTCTTAGACGGTGCCTCCATGGGCATTTTCATGCAGGATTTGAAGCAAGTCCTGGAAGGAAAAGAACTTTTTGCCGAGTTGGTCACTGCCTTCGATGTATCCTTGTACGAGCAGGAAGCCCTGCAATCTCCCGTTTTCCTGCAGGCCGAGGAATATTTCGATGCCCTGACCGGGGGCGAGTGCACCATGTCTGTGATCCCGCCTTCGCCCAAAGTGCCGGAAGGAAAAGAAGCCGGTGAGTATAGTGAAACCGTTTCCGGAAAGGTCATTGACACCTTTTGCCGGGATTACGGTGTGACGGCCAACACGTTTTTCCTCTCGGCCTTAACCCAGTCAGTACAGAGGTATACCCGTGAAAATCAGGTAGTGGTAACGGTTTCATCCGGAGGCAGGGCCGATCCGCAACTGTCCCGGACTGTAGGTATGTTCGTAAAAACGCTGCCAATTAAAACGGATATGAAACCCCGGCCTTTTATAGAATTTGCCAAAGACACCCAGGAACAGATGTTCAACACCATGGAGCACGAAATCTTTCCTTTCACCAAGATGGTTGACAAATACGGGATCGTGCCCCAGATCAATTACGTGTACGAAGGAGGACTTGGCATTGAAATGAGTGTGGACAACAAGCCCCTTGATGTGATATTCCTGGAACTGGAAGCCGCCAAATTTCCTTTTGGAGTAGTGGTAGAACCCGAAGGCACCGGTTACAGTTTATCCATACAATACGATGCCGGTAAATACGCCCGGGAAGACGTGGTGCGTTTTGTGGAACTTTATAAAAACATTGTCTCTGAAGCAGCTTTGCGCCCCGATACCCTGACTACTGAACTCTCCCTTATGGAACCGTCCGTAAGGCAACAGGTACTTGAGTTTTCACAAGGAGTCCGGTTGCCCTATGATACCTCAAAAACCTTCATTGACCTGTTACGTGAAAATGCCCGCAAATATCCTCAAAACAAAGCCGTAGCAGACAAGAAAG
This sequence comes from uncultured Muribaculaceae bacterium, assembly GCA_964542305.1. Taxonomy (GTDB): domain Bacteria; phylum Bacteroidota; class Bacteroidia; order Bacteroidales; family UBA932; genus DMER64. The sequence goes on from CAZITX010000024.1 coordinate 17,044, forward strand.
GATTCCTTACATACGAAAATCTGGACAGGTATTCAGACCGTCTGGCAGCGGAACTCGCTGCCATGGGAGTAGTTCCGGGTGCTTTTGTGGCCGTGATGATGTCCCGTCGCAAAGAATACGTGGTCAGTATTGTGGCCATACAGAAAGCCTGCGGGGCATACGTTCCCATGGACAGTGAATATCCCAACGACCGGTTGCTTTATATGCTGGAAAACAGTGAATCAAAAGTATTGATCACAGAAAGGAAGATCTATGAATCCAAAAAGAAGGAAGGTGATTTTCATGTGGACAGCGTCCTTTTTGTAGATGAATTTGACTTTGAAAAGGAACGTATCCTGGATGTACAACCTCCTAAAACAGAGGATCTTGCTTATATGATCTACACTTCCGGTTCAACAGGAAAACCCAAAGGCGTGATGATCCGTCACCTCTCGTTGGCCGCTAAAGTTCACTGGCAGGTACACGACCTGGAGATCACCCCGCAGGATGCCAACGTTTGTCATCCCAGTTTCAGCTTTGACGCCTCGGTGGACGATCTGTTCGGGCCGCTGGCTGGGGGTGCATCCGTTCACATCCTGAGTGAAGACATGCGTCAGAATATGATGGAATTGTACCAATATACGGTAAACAACCATATAACCGGGGGATCGTTCAGCACCCAATTTGGATTGGAAATGGTCAACCAGTTTGAACTGCCCCTGAGGTACATCATTATGGGTGGCGAAAAAATGGTTCCGGTAAAGAAACGTAACGTGCAAATAATCAATGGTTATGGTCCTACCGAATTTACTGTATGCTCCAGCTACCATAAGGTAGATCAAACCCTGGACACCGAAAACATTCCCATTGGAAAACCCGTTCCCAACACGTGGTCTTACGTACTGGATTCCAGGCAGCAATTGTTACCTCCCGGTATCCCAGGCGAATTATGCCTGGCAGGCCGTCAGACGGCGTTGGGATACTGGAAACGGGAAGATTTGACCGGGGAGCGTTTCATTCCCAATCCTTATGCCCAATCGGAAGACGATGCGATCCTTTACCGCACCGGGGATCTGGTACGCTGGAATGGAAAAGGAGAAATGGAATACATGGGACGTATTGACAGCCAGATTAAATTGCGGGGATTCCGTATTGAACTGGGCGAAATTGAAACCCTCATGGCCAAGTACAAAGGTATTGCCTCTGCCGTAGCCGATGTCAGGGAATTCGGGGGCGCCCAGCAGCTGGTAGGGTATTACGTGGTGGAACCTTTCGGAAAGGTAGATGCGGCAGACCTGGAATCATACCTGCGGTCCTCTCTGACCGAATATATGGTTCCCTCGGCCTTTGTGGAAATGAAAACCTTCCCCCTGACACCTAACGGAAAGGTCAACCGGAAACTGCTGCCTTTGCCGGAACTGGTCCGGGAGCATCCCTACGTGGCCCCTGAAAACAAGCTGGAAGAAGACCTGTGCAAGATCTACGCAGACATCCTGCAATTGGAACAAGTAGGAATTCTGGACGATTTCTTCCACATTGGAGGTACTTCCATGTCTGCCATCAAGGCCATCATCCGCATCATCAACCTGGGCCACGACATCAAATACGGAGATCTGTTCCAACACAAGACGCCCAAGGCCATCGCAGCATTCCTGACCGAATCCGCAGGGGCAAAAGAAAAAGAGAAGGAAAGTCAGGCGAAGAAAGGGATAGGGGATTACGATTACACGGCCATTGACAAGCTGCTGGGCAAGGCAAAACCGCAACTCTGGGACGGCTACACCCCGCGCAACGTGGGGGATGCACTCCTGACCGGGGCCACCGGCTACCTGGGGATACACCTGTTGAAACAACTTATAGAAGAGGAAGATAACGTTATTTATTGCATGGTTCGCGCCAAAGGGGTTGTGACCCCGGAAAGGCGGTTGAAATCGCAATTGATGTATTATTTTTCCGATACGTACGAAGAGCTGTTTGGCAAACGCATCATTCCCGTGGACGGAGACATCACCAACCCCGGAACGCTGGAATCCCTGAAAGGTATGGGAATCGGGACCGTATACAACTGTGCCGCGGTGGTGAAGCATTATGCCGCCGGGGATGAACTGGAAAAGATCAACGTGGAAGGGGTTTCCAACCTGGTGGACTTTTGCCGCAGCGATAACGCACGGCTGATCCATGTTTCAACCGTCAGTGTGAGTGGCATGCGTGCGAAAGACTCGGCAAATAATGCGGTTCTGGATGAATCGGGGTTGTACATAGGCCAGGAAATTGATAATCAGTACGTTCGGAGCAAATTCCTTTCGGAAAGGGTCGTTTTGCAAGCCGTTGCCGAGGGGATGGACGGGAAGGTCATGCGGGTGGGAAACCTCATGGGACGCCACTCCGACGGGGAATTCCAGATCAATTTCCATAGCAATGCGTTTATCAACACCCTGAAATCTTACAAGGTGCTGGGGATGTTCCCGCTGAGCGGATTGATAGCCCCTGCCGAGGTATCGCCCATAGACTGCGTGGCCCGGGCCGTATACGTGTTGTCCAAAACGCCTTCAGAGGTGGTGGTGTTGCACGCTTACAACAATTACCGGTTGAACATGGCTAACCTGGTATATGCTATGAAAGATTACGGTTTTGATATTGAGCTGGTTTCGGATGAACGTTTCAACCTTCACTTTAAGGAGATGATGCAGGATCCTTCAAAGAGCGAATACCTGGGAGGCTTGCTTCACTACGGTACGGACACAGAAAAAGTACCCGTCCCGGATGACAACAGCTACACAACTTTATTGCTTTACCGCAACGATGTACGCTGGCCGCTTGCCGATGAAGGGTACTCTTTAAAATTGATAGAAATGCTGGACGGAATGGGATTCTTTGACCAATGATCAAAGAATCCCCTGTTGTTCCAGGATAAGCTGTTGTTCCAGGATAAGCTGTTGTTCCGAAATACGTTGCAAAGATTTCCGGAGGGATTCTTATTTACTTGAAAAGAAGCTTTCCGAAAATGGTCAGGTAGGTCCTCCAATTAGGCCAGGTGTGACCGCCTCCGCTCACGTGGTAGGTGTGTTTCAATCCGTTGCGTTCCAGAGCCTGGTGCAAGGCATTGGCAGATTCAAACAGGAAATCCTGGTCTCCGCAGCCTACCCAGTAGAGTTTGTAACCGGCTTTTTTGATAGCCTGCAATTCCGCGTCAATTTCCTGCCCGTCACGAATCCCCATACTCAAAGGACAAATGTAGCCGAACATTCCCGGGTACAGGTTACTAACAGACATGGTGTGTCCTCCGCCCATGGACAATCCGGCTACGGCGCGGCTTTCTGGTTTGTTTATGGTGCGGAAGTGCTTTTCAACGTAAGGGATGATGTCTTTTACCAGTGAGTTCACATAGAGGTTGGCCGTGTTTGGATCACCCCACTGGAATTCCTTTTCAGGCAACATAAGCGTTTTTGCGGCCTGTTGCCAGGGATTCCCGTTGGGCATGACCACGATCATGGGCTCGGCTTCTCCCTTTTCAATCATATTGTCCAGTATCTGGCGGGCGCGTCCCATGCTGCTCCAGGCTTCTTCATCACCACCGGCACCGTGCAAGAGGTACAATACCGGGTATTTCTTCCGGGGATTGGTTTCGTAGCCGTAAGGAGTGTAAACAGTCATCCGACGCTGGATCCCGATGGTGGGGGAATCGTACCAGACGGATTTCAGATTGCCGCGTTGGGTGGCTTCCTTGTAGTATTCGGATATGCCGCCTTCTACAAGAAGCATACTCAAATAACGTGTTCCGTCACGCTGCATGAGTACGTTGGACGGGTCGTTCATGCCTACACCGTCCACAATGAAGCTGTAAGTGTAAATTTCGGGATCCGGCAGCGGAATGGTAGCGGACCAGATGCCCGAAGTATCGCGGGACATGGACAGGGTAGAGCGGTAGTCTGCGTTCCAGGATCCGAACAGGCGGACTTCGTAAGCCCGGGGAGCCAGCAGGCGGAAAGTTACTTCACTGCCGGTGATCTCGGGAGAAACTATGGGTTCGCGCCCAAAAGAGAAATTACGCAATTCCTGCGCAGATGCTGTGGTGACCAGGGCGGTCAACAGAATAAACAGTACTGTGATTTTTTTCATACTAATGTATATAAGGATTTCAGATATACAAATTTGACTACATACTTCCAATAAAGTTTATTGATATGTTCACATAGTTTTCCAATTTGTACGAAAAGTTATACCTTTAATCTTCAAACTTGTTTTTCAATATGAGACAATACAATCCCTGGCACAACGTGAACCCCATGGTAGAGGGGTGCGAAGTGAATGCGCTGATAGAGATCAGCAACGGAAGCCGCGCCAAGTACGAACTGGACAAGGAAACCGGGCTGCTGCGTCTGGACAGGGTGTTGTACTCGGCCGTGTATTATCCTGCCAATTACGGTTTTATCCCAAGGACTTACGCCAAAGACGACGATCCGCTGGACGTGCTGGTCCTCTCCCAGATAGCCATCCAGCCCCTGTGCATAGTGCGTGTTAAGATCATAGGGGTGATGCAGATGGTAGACCAGGGAAAAGCTGACGACAAACTCATTGCCGTGGCCAGTCACGACAAAAGCGTCAGCCACATAGATAAGATCAAAGATATGCCTCCAATTTTTGATTCCGAGCTAAAACAATTCTTCGAGGAATACAAACGTCTTGAAGAAAAAGACGTCCTGGTGGAAGACTTCTCCGACAGAGGCAAAGCCATGGAAATCCTGGAAGATGCCCTGCTGCGTTACAAGCAGCTGTATCATTAGTCAGCGGTTGCTTCAGCTTTCGCCGTATGCTATGCGGGACGCCTGCGTATTTTACGGATCGCTGCACGCAAAAATGGTTCACCCAAAGAGGGTTCAAGCAAGAGGGTTCACGCAAAGACATCCCATGAAAAAGAAGTTCTAACTGTCTGTTAACCTAACTTTAATGCATTTTATCCGCAAAACACACGTGTTTGAGGGTGGACTTAGGTTTTTCTGCCATTCATCCTCATTTAGGCCGGTTTTTGAGGATGAACCTGCATTTTTTCGCAACTCATCCTCATTTAGGCCCCTTTTTGAGGATGAAGCGGAGTTTTTTGCCGATCCATCCTCATGGAAGCCCCTTTTTGAGGACAGAGCTTGGATTTTGGGCCATCCATCCTCAAAAAGTGCTGTTTCTGAGGACAGACCTTGGATCTTCGGCCATCTGTAGTTCCTGATTTTGGTTGACTACCTGGATGTCTTATCTCTGGGAAAAGTTGACTCGGTTTATAAATTATAACTGATATTTGTTGACTTCAGCGTGTTATACCTGAGGTTTGTTTACTAACCAAGTCTTATCCCTGTCAGGGGTTGACTGAAGGGTAAAAGTAAACAGTTTTCAGGGATTTCAAACTGCTGATTTCTCTTGATGGCTTCTAACCGGTAACTTTTCCACTTCATATCTCTATCACCGCACAGGTTGATAGCTTCCGATGGTACCAGCATGCCGATACTCATGTGAGGCCTCTGGTTATTATAAAAATCTACAGCAACTGACACAGCAGCAACGACTTCGTCGATATGTAGTTTCCTGATTTTGGTTGACTGGCTTTAAGTCTTAGCTTGGGATATATGTTGAATTCAAAATGGTGACCTTTTATAATTCATTCACAAGGCCAATGCAAAATAGAGTAGTGTTGCGAAACAGAATTTTATATGTGCCAAAAATTTTTGGTATACCACAACAGAATGCCACACAATATTTATTCATTTAGTTGATTAGCAGCGTTATATTATTTGATACATCAATAAAGCGTGGCACTTATTTTTTCGATACACCCAATGATTTCCTGCGGGGAGTGGGCCATCTGGTCCGGATGCAGGGTAGAGAGGATTTCCTTGTTGTTCATGCCCCAGGTAACGGATATAATGGGGATACCTACTTTTTTACAGGCTTCGATGTCCCGGGTTTCGTCTCCGATGTAAATCACCCGGGCAGGAGAAATGTTCTTTTTGCGGAACATTCGCTTGAAAACCTTGTCTTTGCCGAAGATGCTTTTTCCGCTGTATACAAAGTCAAATTCCTGATCCATCCCGTTATTCTTCATAAAGAGGTTTACGTTGGAACGGGAGTTGGATGTTATTATGGCCAGCCGATAGCCTTTGCTTTTTATCTTCTGAACCGCTTCAGGAACACCCTCAAAGGGTTGCATTTGCGGCATGAGCTCATGAATTTCGTTTTTTATCCGAAGCATGATTACTGCCAGCTTCTGTGGAGACATGCCAAATTGTTTAAGCAATTCCTGGGGCCTGCCGGCGGCAATGATCTTTGTTTCTTCCGGTGTCAGAGGCTTGCGATTGTATTCCGGGGCAATCCGGTTGTATATACTGATGGCAAGATCAATGGTATCGGCCAGGGTGCCGTCAAAGTCAAAAAGGATGTATTGGATGGGTTGCACAGTTGTTATTTTGGCAACAAAAATACAATATTATGGCCAGGAGGTGGAACCTACTGCGCCAAAATAATTGAGAAAATTTATAATAATATTAATATCAGATATTTGTGAAAAAATCTTTTAAAAGGGCGCGGAAGGTTCCACCTGCTGGCCGGTTTAAAATGGCGCGGAAGGTTCCACCTGCTGGCCGGTTGCAAAGCTGAGGGTGTAATTCTCAAGGGGAAAGCCGTCGGTGCTTTTGAAGGCCAGGCCAAGGAAGACCATTTGGTATTCTTTGGCAGGGGCCAGTTCTACATCCAGGATGACCGAGCGGTTGTCCTCGGCATAACGTATGCCTTTGATCTTGGGAAAATAATCCGAACCTTTTTGGCTATATGTGATGGAATACCCCTTCCCCTCCAGTTCCCGGTCAAAATGCACGGTTATGGTTTTGGTGGAAGGATCCACGTTTTGCGCGTCGTTGGAAAACTCGGCAAAGGAAACAATGTGGGGCCTTTTGACATCAAAGGCTTCTTTGTATAGTTGAATGTTCCGGGCATATTGTTCAAAAGCTTTGGCCATTTGCGGCATGTAGCTTTCAAAAGTTGGGTAGGCGGCTCTCTGTTGTGCGTAGCGGTCAAGTTCTTCTACCAGGTCCTCGATCCAATAAAATCCTCTAGCCAACTGGTTCATGGTTTCGTTGGCAACCTCGGCAGGAGTAAAATCGTGGTCTTTCATGTATTTGATGACTGCCGCACGTACCAGGGATTCCTTGAACACCATATGCCATGCGCCGTAAGCTTGTTGTTGCATGAGGGTTCCTACAATCCCGAATATTTTCTCACCGCTGGTGGCAAATAGTTCACGGTTATTATCTATCAGGTGGTTGATAAAAGAGTGATTGAACTCGTGAACCAGGGTTGGGAAATACTCTTCGGCCGTATAGATCGGATCGCCGGCCTGGTCTGTTTTCCAGGTGCCCATAATGGCGTAGACCTTTCGCTGTCCGTCTGAAAGCTTGATCTGGGGGCCGTAATTGTTACCTCCGTTCCCAAGGGCGTTTATGATGATAAACTGTTCTTCGGGTGCTTGTCCGTAAAATACCGGGTACCAGGCGGCGTCCAGCTTTTCGTAAACCGGGGCAAAGCGTTCGGATGCCAGTAGGTAAGTTTCCTTTTGTTGGCGGAAGAATTCGGCGCTGTTGGTCTCCCGGTAGAAATCCTTAAGCAAACGGACAAATTCCAGGGCATTGTCGCGACCCCATCGGGCTTCAGGGATGCTATTCGTAAAAGGGACCAGCGGATCCAGGTTGTTGTCCAGGGATATGGCCATGAACATGGCAGCATCGTAAGCCACCCCGTTGGTTTCACGTATTTTTTTTACAAATTCAATAATCTTGTGATCCTTGTAAGGTTCGTAATGCGTGCGGATCTTATCTACATAAGACGTATACATGTTGTGATTATATTCCGGGGCACCAGCCAGACGGAAAACAATACTGACTAACTCAACCCGTTGATCTACAAAGGGTTTTTCCAAATATGCATTATGGGCAAAAAGTGTGGCCCCCAGCGTAATAGCTACGATTAACAAAGAATAACGTTTCATGAAGTAAAAATACGTCAAATTTTGATTTATTCATTTCACGGAATCCGACAGTTGTAATAAGTGATGCAGTGCTGTAAAAAATCAGTATCAGAATGGACTAAAAAAAATGAATAGTTAACACCGGGTCAATTAATTACATACATTTACAACAAAAAAGCCATGAAAAAGTCTCTGATTTTCGTTTTTTCGGTGTTGATTCTGTTTTCATGTGAAGGAATGTTGTGCCCGTTTGGAAACAGGAAGATCGAGGTTGTCATTCATGACATACCATTTAAAACCGAGGTATATCACAGAATTCCCTATACGCTGAAAACCTGGGAGTGGGAGAAAGAGGGCCTCAAGCTTCAGCAGATACAGATTCTGGATCACAAGACAAAAAGAATGCTGCAAACGATTGAAGAGGAAGACTTACCACATGTGCATAAAAATCCCATTCCGTTCATTCCCGTATTTACCTCTGACGAAATATCCCATTATTACCTCTCTATCCAGCTGCCCATAGAATTAAGCAATAACATACCAGCCAGGATCTCTCACAGGTTTATACTAGAAGACACCCTGACTAACAGAGAGATAACAGTTGAAGGCGGGATATTTACACCTCGGACCGACAAGACGCCTTTGTCCATTGCTTCGCCGGTTAAAGGAGATAACTGGATTTTCATAAACCAGTCCACAAATGCTTATCACTTTTACGCGATTTTTTTTGTTGACGGAAAGCTTTGGCGGGGAGAGAGGTTCGCTTTTGACAACCTTCAGCTCAACGACCAGATGAACGTTTTTTTCGAGGGAGATCCCAAGGTAAACGAATCCTATTTCAACTACAGGGATACCCTGTACGCAGTCGCAGACGGGACAGTCCTCAAAGTGGTCGACGGCCGGCCGGAAAACAGGGGAGACGCCCATGACCTCGTATTTGCCACAATGGACGAATATGGCGGCAACTACGTAATACTGGATATCGGCAATAGCCGTTATGCTTTGTATGCCCATTGTGTACCCAACGAATTTCTGGTATCCGAGGGAGATGTACTGAAAGAGGGAGATCCCATAGGCCTTCTGGGCAATTCGGGAAACTCGACCGCTCCGCACCTACATTTTCAGATCACTGACGGTCCCCACTTATTGTTCTCTATGGGAAAGCCGTTTGTAATAAAAGGCTACACAAAAGTCGGTGACTTTGAGACCGGCCCGATCAGCCCTGCCACCTACACAAACGCCATGATGGAGGAGCAATCAATCATTAGTTTTTAGTGCGTCTCAAATAGAGTGTGGTGCGCCATTTGGTGCGCCATTTGATGCGCCATTATTAAGGCATCTTTCGTGCCCGGGTGGCTTGTTCAAAGGCATAGGCGATCCGCAGCAGGAATGCTTCCCGGTTGGATTTTGCGATAAAGGTGATGCCCGTAGGGCCGGCCTTGGAGTACCCCATGGGGACTGTGATGCAGGGGTATTTGGCCACGGCGGCCTGGCCGGCGTTCATATTGTCTATGGACAGGATTGCATCCAGCCGGTGTTCGTCCATGGGCGTGTCAAAAAACCGCCTTCCTTCGCTTTGCAGACGCTCCCTGAGCTCTGCCAATTCCCCGGGAGTGAGGCTGACCTGCGCCATATCTTCAAAAATGGCCTGCCCGTAAGGGATCCTGATCAGCGAGTCTTCCCGGTTGTAATCAATGATGTCCTGTATGCTCCGGGCCAAAACAGTTGACTCGGCAAATTCCTCCAGGTACCGGGGAAGGTCCGCCTTCATATCGGCACTCAGCAGATCACCAAAGCCGGTCAGATCAACCGCCACCGGGTCAAATTCCACCACCGTCCCGCCCAGCGCGACGATCTTTGACTCGGCAAGCCTGTAAAGGGAATCGGCCAGAAACGGTTTGATCACCCCAAAGCGCACGCCCTCCAAAGACGCGGTTTTCAATGCTTCGGGGTCCGGAACGCCGGTCGCGGGGACGTGAGCAACGTTCCCCGCCTCGGCACTCAAATCGCCTCCTCCCATTGCCGAGAAGAGGATGGCATTGTCCACCACGCAGCGGGTCATGGGGCCGGGGGTGTCCAGGGTGCTCGACAAAGGAATGATGCCGCTGGTACTCAGCAGACCCACAGTGGGTTTGAGGCCCACCAGCGAGCTTTTTCCGGAAGGGGAAAGGATGGAGCCCGAGGTCTCGGTGCCGATGGCCGCCATGGCAAAATTGGCCGCCATTGCTACGCCGCTGCCCGAGCTGGAGCCTCCGGTGTCGTAGATCCTGCGTCCGTAGGCATTGAGCGTCTGACCGCCCACCGCGCTGAATCCGTTGGGCCCGCCCGTAAACAGGTAATTGGCCCATTCGCTCAGGTTGGTTTTCCCCAGGATGATGCCTCCGTTTGCTTTGATATTCCGGATGATCTCTGCATCAGGTGCTTGGTTGTCCTTTAGCAGATGGGCCCCTGCCGAGGTGGGCATTCCGCCCACGTTCACGTTGTCCTTGACCAGGATCGGCATCCCGTAGATGGGGTGGTCTGCGTTGGAACGCTTTTTGTCCCTTTGGCGGGCCTCTTCAACCGCCGTGGGATTGATGGCGACGACCGCATTGAGCATCGTGTTCCGGTCGTTCTCGTACAGTGCAATCCTGTATAAAAACCACTGGGTGAGCTCTTTGTATGTGAGTTTCCCCTCGCGGATATGTCCCTGCACCACCGGAATACTCTGCTCCAGGATCAGTGGGGTGAGCCTTTGATAGTCTTCCGGTGAAAAGTCTTTCAATTGTGCCGAGATGGTCGCCAGCATGTGGTTTTTGTCGCGCACCTGCGACTGGATGAGCCGGAAGCGCATCCTTGCCGAGTCGTGTTTCGCGTTTTCGGCCAGCTGGGCGGCCTGGTTGTAGGGAACCCACGGAGCGATCTGCGTCTGCGGCTTTTGCGTGCAGCTGTAAGCTGCTATCAGGAGGGTGAGGATTAGGAAGGGTTTTTTCATGGGAGTTATGAAGATCTGTCGTAGGGGAGTTATGAAGGTCTGTTTCATGGGAGTTAGGTTTTGTGGAGTTTGAGGAATTTGATGGGAGTGGGTGAGGGAGCGAAGGATCAACTTTGTTCCTCAAATATAAGTAAAACCTGTTTATGATACTATAGTTTGCCACTGCAGTCCAGACCTCTGTTACTACGGTCCGGCTACTGTTACGCCGGTCCAGCTACTGTTACGGCGGTCCAGCTACTGTTACGGCGGTCCAGCTACTGTTACGGCGGTCCAGCTACTGTTACGGCGGTCCAGACCTCTGCTACTGCTACTGCGGTCCGGCTTTGATTATACCCACCAGACGCACTTTACCCCCGATTTCGTACCTGGTGGGGCTCAAAATCTGCCCACCAAGCGCGTTTTTGGGGTGTTTTCGTACCTGGTGTGTTTAGGCGACCAGATGATAATTTCATAAGACGCTCTATATGTGGCACTTGACAAAATGACCCTTCCTTGAAGATTATGACCAGGCGCACTTTACCCCCGATTTCGCACCTGGTGGGGCTCAAAACCTGCCCACCAGGCGCACTTTACCCCCGATTTCGTACTTGGTCAGATTAATACTTGGTTAAGGTGATCATTGATCATTGGGGTTTGGATCATAAGGTATGCCTCCGGAGCAGATAGCAACGGGAAATAGGTGAGGTACGCCGAGATTTCCCTTTTGCTGTCTGCACCGGAGGCTTTTTTGTTGTTTATTTTTGGGGATGGATGTATTTCTGAAGGTTTTTTACGTATTCTTCAAACGCATTTCTGCCTTTTTCTGTTAAGGAAACCGTAGTGTTCGGGTAGTTGTTTTTAAATGTCTTTTTTACAGTGATATAGCCTGCTTCCTGCAGTTTGTTAATCTGGATGCTTACATTGCCGGCAGCAGCTTTGGTAGTGTCTTTTATGAAGCTGAAACTGGTTTCTTCAACTGTCATCAATATGGATACAATTGATAAACGAAGTTGTGAATGCAATATGGGGTCTAAATCGCTAAACATTTCCTCTTTTTTTAGCAATATTCAGTAAAATTCCAGGTATGATTAATCCGATCATTGCCCCAAACATCAAACTGAAGCCATGATATGCAGGATTAACCAGGAAAGTGCCAATCGCCAGTAAATTCAACACTATTCCTCCAATTATGAGCGGCTTAAATTTGATTGATAATCCAATCACGATAGTAGTTATGGCAAGTAAAATCAACAAGACAGGGGCCAGAGCATTACCAATATGATCACCAAAAATGGCAGCTAATACGAATCCATTCAATCCAAAAAGCCAACCCATGGCTCCTACGATTGTTCCTAAAATTGTTTTGGGAATATTATTCTTTCTACTTTTTCGCCAGGTATAAAAGAATGTGTAGATTGCCCCCGGCAGGAACAAAATACATGTCCAGGCAATATCAAATTTCTTGTGTAATCCTAATAGTTCCAGAATATACTGACTAAGAATTACAGTAAAGATTAGGCTGCCCCATAAAATAATTATATGGCCGTTTTCCTGGATTTTTTTCCTGGTCTCTTCAATTGTCTTGGAAATTATCAAGAGACTCTCTTCGGGCGTAAAATTTTTTTCATCCATATTGTTTCATGTTAAAGATTATAATTTAACACAAATGTAAATAAGTTAATATTATTAACCAAATATTTTTATCACTTTTTTAAACTTTTTTGTTATGTCTTTAGAATTCAATTTGGTAGAGAAGTCTCCGGGGCAGAAAGCAACGAGAAATATGGGGGGGGGCGCCGAGATTTCCCTTATGCTATCTGCCCCGGAATTTGTATGTTCCATGAGGATTTGGATATTCCTTATTAAGTGCTTATTTTACTTGCATCTGTTCCGGAAACAGTAATGTTGTACAAATAATCGTACATAACGACAATTCCCAATGTGTTCATGCCTTTGATTTTTTGGAAAGTGATCAATGCCGGTGAAAAGAAAAAATTGGTCAAACCGCTTCCGGATGAACTTTAGAAAAAAATCCCGGGACAATTGCAATTGTAATAATATCCGGGAGCAAAGAGAGAATCTGGATTTTTGAGAAGCTTCCGCAGCAGATAATGCCTGTATTGAGGGTGATCTTCTTGAGGTGAAGAACTCTCCTGAACTTGATCGGATACTTTACGATTTGCCCAAAGAAGCAAAACCCGGAAGGATTGGTGATGTGTATAAACTCTCACTCAAAAGGGAGGATGTGCAAAAAGCGATTAGCGATGCGCGCAAACGAAAAGGCGAGTGGGCCAGATTTCAGATGCTCTATGAGCTTCACCCGGTAGTCCGTTATCTGATGACGCAGTTAGAAGCGTCGGTCGATAAAGATGTGGCATTCGTTTCCAAAATCAATCTCCTGCCCAAGCATATGGCTTACTATCTGATTCAGGGTTTGGTAGCCAATAATCTGGGACAATCCATTCTCTCCGACCTTTTTGTGGTACCCATGCACAGGAGTGGTGGATTGGCGGACAGACAGATGAAGTTTGTCGATTTCCTGAGAGAGCATCAAATAAACAAAGAACTCTACACGGTGGAGATAACCGATAAAGAGATCGAGATTGAGACCATACTCAACAGATCGAGCCAATATTTCAAAGATTTGA
>CAZITX010000025.1:0-27972 GCA_964542305.1 uncultured Muribaculaceae bacterium
AATGCAGCTTTTTTGAGGGAAATTACATCTTAATAGAAATAAGTTCCTTTAATTATTAATCATTTAATACGACACAATTATGGCTAACTTACTTGAATTTCTGGAACAGGTATTTGTATTTTTTGCAGAAATGATCGCTGATTTTATTGCATGGATACAGTCATTGATTAATCCTGTTGTATTATAACATTTTTTGATCATGGACTTTGAGAGTTTTTACACTTGGCTTACATTGATCATTTCAATTTTAACGGCCATTATGGGAGTTATACAAATCTTTTTCCCGCCAACTGAAGCGTAAGGATCTATAAAAAAGAGGGTGGCTAAAATTTTAGCCACCCTCTTTTTTGCAACTTTATTAGATCCGTTTATTCTTCCGGAGCATGTGCAGGTGCCGGCTGGGCCGGACGTTCATTAGCAACAGCCACATTAATGGTCCTGCCCATATGTTCAGAGCCGTTCAATGCGTCAATAGCTGCAAGAGCTTCTTGGTCATTAGCCATCTCAACAAAACCGTAGCCGCGTGAACGACGGGTTTCTTTGTTTAAGATAATTCGGGCCGATAGTACTTCTCCAAAAGGAGCGAAGAGTTCGACTAAGTCTTCTTTTTTTGCCTTAAAGCTAAGGCTGGATACAAAAACGTTCATGTAGTTAGGGATGATTTGTTAGGTTAAATGTACCTCAAATATAACATTTTTTTTAATCTCTGCAACCCGAACCATCAAAACAGTAGGTACATAGGCTATCCTTAGGTAAACCAATGGAAGATACCAGGTTGTTTATATTGTTGAATTTCAGAGAAGTAAAGCACATTTCTTTGCGAATATTGTCAACCATTTCGCTGTATTCCGGGGTTGTATGGTCAATAAAACGGCATAGATCCAGGTCTTTCGGCCCGTTTTCTTGCAATTCCAGCATGCGATTATGTATATACCGGCGGGTGATCAGCTCCATATGGGTCCGGGTAGTAGTAAAGTTCAAATACGGACACTTATAAACAAGTGGCGGACAGGATATCCGCACGTGGATCTCTTTAGCTCCGTTCCGGAAAAACACATCGGCATTCTTTTTCATCTGGGTGCCACGTACTATGGAATCATCACAACATACCAGCCGCGCCCCTTTCAAAACATCTGTATTCGGTAAAAGCTTCATGCGCGCTACCAACGCCCGGCGTTCCATGTCAGTAGGCATAAAACTGCGTGGCCATGTAGGTGTGTACTTGGCAACCGCCTGCCTGTAAGGCACACCCTTCCCTACCGCATAACCCATAGCCATCCCGGTCCCGCTGTCCGGAATACTGCACACTGTATCCACTTCCACATCGTCCTCCCTACCCATCTTTACCCCGTTGCGAAACCTCACCTCCTCCACATTGATCCCTTCATATGCCGAAGTCGGGAACCCGTAATACACCCACAGGAACGCACAGATCTGCAGTTTTTCCCGGGGCGGCAGGAGCATTTTCCACCAAGAAATCTCAGAGATTCTGCGCAAAGGCAGATCACTTTCTATGCTATTTTCTTTTTCTGTTGCGCAGAATCTCTGAGATTCCCGCGCCAAAACCGCTTCCCCCGGGCCCAAAAATCCAGCCAACTGGAAGTCCAGATTGGGAAAGCTGCAGCTTTCGCTGGCAAAAGCGATGGCGGTGATTTCACCGCTATCACTGTTCGGAGTGCATTCAGTTTCAGCACACTCTGCCGGCTTTGCCGGCTCAGACTCGGCAAATGAATTTTCTGTGGGTATGGGGCTATGACCGTTTTTGCGGCGGATCCCAATGACGATGGGGGTTCTGCCGTAACGGTCCCGGGCGGCGATGATGCCTTCCGGGGTAAGGATGAGCATGCTGCAACTGCCGCTGATCTTTTCCTGCACCAGGCGAATACCCTCGGCAAATGTTTGTCCCAGGGTGATCAGATGCCCTACCACCTCGGTGGGATTGATCTGGCCGGAGCTTAATTCGGAAAAGTTTATTCCTTTGTTTATCAATTCATTGCCAAGTTCTTCCAGGTTGTTGATCTTGCCTACGGTGACAATGGCAAAAGTACCCAGGTGGGAACGCAGCACTATAGGTTGCGGGTCGTTGTCGCTGATGATGCCTATTCCATTATTGCCTGTGAATTCTTTTAATTCATCCTCAAACTTGTTGCGGAAATAGCTGTTTTCAATGCGGTGAATGGTGCGGTGGATGATACCCTGTTCATTCATGGTGGCCAGGCCTGCCCTCTTGGTCCCCATATGTGAATGATAATCAGTGCCGTAAAATAGAGTGTTGGCGCAAGGCGCTTTAGATACGATTCCGAAAAAACCTCCCATGATGAGGTCAAAGGTAAGGAATCTCAGAGATTCCTGTCATTTTTGCGCAATAAAATATACACAATTAAAGTGCAAAACAGGATCAGAAATTGTCCGCCCGGGCCGGGCTGATAATGAATGGGAGTATAAGGAAGACCTGCAAAGAATGAAACCGTGTTTTCCAGCCATTCGGCCAGAAGGTGCAATAGATCGTTCAAGTTTTGGATTACCGGAAGATTCATTCCGCAAATTGCTGATATCCACAGGAGTATCAGGTAGCATAAAAATACATAAAGTATTACAGTACAGAACGGGACTACCGCCAGGTTGCAAAAAAGCCCATACAGGGGAATCATACCGAAAGAGGCCGAAGTGAGCCAAATTGTACCCAACTGGACGGCCAAAGAACAGCAAAATAATTCCCAGATGTATTTCAAGGGACGATTTCTGACACTCAGCAGATTACGCAGCAAGGGGAAAAACAGGATCAGCCCCAGAACGGCACTGAAAGACATTTGAAACCCGATGTCATAGAGGTTCATAGGCTCAATGATCACAAGGATCAGAGCGGTAATAGACAGCACGTTCAGTCCAAAAGCCCTTCGGCCGGTCATTTTGCCGACTCCGTAAATGGTGAGCATCAGCGCTGCCCGTACAACGCTTGCCGAGAACCCGACCACGGCAGCATAAGTCCAGATCAGCAGTAGTGCGGGCATATGGATCCACGTACCCCGTGTCAGCGAATACGTCCTGCGCAAATACAGCTCCCTGGAACGGATGGTGGCGGGTGTTTCAGTGATAGCCGGGTTGACGGTTTGGTGGCTGCCTGCTATTTTTGCGCGTCGGGAACGTTTGAGCATATAGCGGCGGGATTCCGTAATCCGCAGGGGAAGTCCCAGCAGCAAAACCAGGCTGGCGTACAAAATGCCTACGTGCAATCCGCTGACTGCCAGAATATGGCCGGCGCCTGCCCGGCTAAAGAGATCGCGCATTTCCCGTGTCAGACCGGTTTTGTCACCCAGACAGATCCCTGACAGAATGGCGCCGGCCTCCCCTTCCCAGCGTCTGGTGATGGGAACCTTGAGCCGCTTAAGCTTCTCCGCAACCGTCAGTTTCCCATTCACACGCTGAAAATCGTAAATGTAGGCCCTTCGGAAGAATCCCCTCCTGGCCATGTATTTTGCGTAATTGAATGTTGTGGTATTTGTCTTTGCCGAGTCAGTGGCGTTGTCTTTCCCGGCGGTTGTTGCATGCGGATCGGTAGTGGATGCATGGAGATCAGTGGTGCCTGGATGGGTACCGGCCGGATTCGCATTGGAACCGTTGGTAATAGCATTGGGACCGGTGGTGGTTGTGTCGGAAGTTGTCGTTGTATTTGAAGTGAACGGAAAGCTTCTGCAGCGGGTGAACAATACATCCCCCGGCAGCCATTGATTTGAGGCTTCACGCACATTGCCGTTGCTTGGAACTTCGCTATCAGACACCGTAACTTCGCTATCAGACACCGGAACTTCGCTATCAGACACCGTAACTTCGCTGCCAGTCACCGGAACCCCTTTGCGGTCAGTCACCGGAACCCCTTTGCGGTCAGTCACCGGAACCCCTTTGCGGCCGGATGAATCAACCAGCACATAGGCCTGTATGTTTTCATCACCGGGAATTTGCTCCCGGCCATCGGGGGAATACAAAACCAGCCGGCATTCCATCCGCATGTATTCGCGCCCGGAACCGGTAGTTACGTGAACAGGGAAATCCCTGACCCGCAAACACAAAAACACCTGCTCCCCCGCAGGAACCACAGACCGGTCACCTGATAACTGCAAATCACCTGCCTGATGACTCATTTGCCTTACAAATCCGTGGCAAAAACCGGTACAGAAAAGTGCAAGCAGGCCAATCAGGTAGAGACGGATCCCGTAACGGTAACGCAGGTAGCTGACGGATAGGTAATTATTCGATTCTCTTGAAAAGAGCACTCTGCGGGGAGGCGCATTACGCCTGAGCAAAAACAACCCAACCAGAAACAACCCAATCAGGGACACCGCAATCAGGAACACCCCAATCAAAAACACCGCTGCCAAGGACTCAGTAACCAAGGCCTTAGTATGCAACGGTGCCGTCACATTAAAAGCAACAGGATAATCCCCGGGGATCTGATCCGCGAAGCCCCAAAAATAAAAACCCGCCAAAGTGCCGCAAATAACAGCGGTAGCGGGCGGGAACATTACTTCATTTTTCCTTCTCCTCACGCTTGCAAGTCACGTATAGATTCCGTAATTTTGCAGATTCTTAAGAATCAGCATCAAAAAACCGGATAAATTTTACACTTAGCTCAAAAATACTAAAAAAACCTTACTAAAACCAATCATGATCATTCTTGTTTTAAATTGCGGGAGTTCTTCCATTAAGTACAAGGTACTCGATATGAAGACAGAGAAGGATTTCACCGTCCTGGCAAAAGGTGTTGTAGAACGCATCGGCCAGGAAATGGGCATCGTAACACACAAAAAACTCATCGGTGAAAAAGAAAAGTACAAAGTGGAACTTCCCGTACCCCACCATACCGTCGGCATTGCAAGCATTCTGAACCTGCTGACAGACGAAAAATGGGGCGTTCTGGAATCCCTGACCCAGATCCAGGCCGTCGGTCACCGCGTAGCCCAGGGTGGAAAATATTACAAGGAAAGCGTCTTGATTGACGACGAAGTGAAACACAATATTATGAAACTTGCCGAGTTGGCCCCGCTGCACAATCCTGCCCACCTGCTGGGAATCGAGGCCGTGGACAAGTTGCTTCCCCATACCAAACAGGTAGCCGTTTTTGATACCGCATTCCACCAGACCATGCCGGATCATGCTTATATGTATGCCATCCCCACGTGTCTTTACGAAAAATATGACATCCGCCGTTACGGTTTTCACGGAACGAGCCACAAATTTGTTGCCCGCAAAGGGTGCGAACTTGCTGGACTGGATTTCAATAAAGCCAAAGTCATTACCTGCCACCTGGGCAACGGTTCTTCCATTACTGCCGTCAAAGAAGGCAAGTCCATAGACACATCCATGGGATTCACCCCGCTGGAAGGACTGGTTATGGGCACACGTACAGGCGACATCGACCCCTCCATTGTTACTTTCCTTCAGGAAAAAGAAGGTTGGACAGCCGCACAAACCAACGACTTTCTGAACAAAAAATGCGGTTTACTCGGCCTGTACGGAAAAAGCTCAGACTGCCGGGACATTGAGAATGCGATTCTTGAGGGAGACAAAAGGGCGATCCTGGCACAACACGTATTTGCTTACCGGGTTTTGAAATACATTGGCGCATACACCGCAGCCATGAACGGAGCGGATCTGATCGTCTTTACAGGCGGGATCGGCGAAAACGACTACATGGTACGCGAAATCGTAGGCACACGATTGAGCTTCCTGGGCGTAACGTTTGACTCGGCAAAAAACAAAAAAGTGCGCGGCGATGATGAACTCCTTTCCACCAACGGCACCCACACGCAGGTTGCCGTGATCAGCACGGACGAAGAACTGGTGATCGCTACAGACACATTGAATTTAATGAATTAAAAGATATGAAGACTTTCCAGGAAATTTTTGAACAACTGCGCTCGCAGAAGAAAAAACGTCTGATCGCCGCTTGGGGAGTGGACGACCACACCATCAATGCCGTTTACAAGGCTATCGAGCTGGGGATCGTGGACGGAACGCTGGTGGGTAATAAGGCCCAGATAGAGGCTGTTTGTCATGAAGAAGGGATCGATCCGGGCGTATTTACCATTGTTCATGTGGAACAGGAACTGGCAGCCGTTGGACGCGCTGTGGAAATGGTCCGCAACGGGGAAGGCGACATCCTGATGAAAGGCCAGTGCAGTACGGACAAGTACATGCGCGCCATACTGAACAAAGAAAAAGGCCTGTTGCCTCCCAAAGCCGTTTTGAGCCACGTGGCCGTACTGTCCCATCCGAACTACCCCAAATTCCTGATCATGAGTGATATGGCTGTTATCCCGGCACCCGATCTGAACCAAAAAACAGCCATCGCCAAATACCTGGTCAACACCGCTCACGCGCTGGGTATACCCAAACCCAAGCTGGCTTTTGTAGCCGCTACCGAGCAAATGCTACCCGGAATGCCTGCTTGCGTTGACGCAGCCATCTTGTCCAAAATGGCCGACCGTAAACAGATCCCCGGGTGCATCGCCGACGGACCTTTGGCCCTGGACGTTTGCCTGAGCCCGGAAGCCGTAGCCATCAAAAAATTGGAAAGCCCCGTAGCCGGAGACGTGGACTGTATGCTGTTCCCTAACATTGAAAGCGCCAACGTCATGTACAAAAGCGTCACCCAGCTGAGCCCCGAATCCAAACAAGCCGCCATAGTGGCCGGTGCCTCGGCCCCCTGCGTTTTATCCAGCCGTGCCGACTCCATAGACACCAAACTGAATTCCATCGCCCTGGCTGCTGCCACTGCGAAGTAAATGCGTCCCGGCTGGCAGCACCCTGACTCCGGCTGGATAGCAGCAGCCCGGCTCCGGCTGGATAGCAGCAGTTCGGCTCCGGCTGGATAGCAGCAGCCCGGCTGAAAGCACCCCGGCTGAAAGTGGCGCGGCAGCTTGAAGATAAAACCTTATATCATGAAAGAGCACATTCTGGTCATCAACCCCGGCTCCACATCCACCAAAATCGCGGTCTACGAAGGCCGCAAGGAAATTTTCGGCAAAACCATCCGGCACACTTCAGAAGACCTGGCCCCGTTTGCCCATATATGCCAGCAGTTTGAATTCCGGAAAAAAGCCATATTTACCGAGTTGGAGAACAACAAAATCGACTCGGCAAGCTTTGCGGCAGTCATCGGCCGAGGCGGTGTGGTACGGCCCATCCCCTCAGGCACTTACCGCGTGAATGAGCTGATGCTCAAGCATCTTACCGACGGCAGTTCAGGAGAACACGCATCCAACCTGGGCGCTTTGCTGGCACACAGTATTGCCGAGACGATTCCCGGATGCAAAGCTTTTATCTCCGATCCCGTTGTAGTGGATGAACTGCAGGATGTAGCCCGGGTTACCGGCATCCCGGAGATACAGCGTTTGTCCATCCTGCATGCGCTTAACCAGAAAGCCATCGCTAAACGCCATGCCGGAATCATGGGCAAATCCTACGACCAGTTGAACCTGATAGTCGTTCATCTCGGCGGAGGAATTTCTGTAGGAGCTCACCGCAAGGGGCGCATCATTGATGTAAACAATGCCCTGAACGGAGACGGCCCCATAGCCCCTGAACGCGCCGGGACCATCCCTGCCCTGCAATTGGTTAAACTCTGTTTTTCAGGTAAATACACCTACGAACAAATCCGCAAAATGCTCACCGGGAAAGGAGGTATGGTAGCCCACATGGGAACCAACTCCTTCATGGAACTCAACCACATGGTACAATCCGGAGATCCCAAAGCCACCTCCATCTACAACGCCATGGCCTACACCATAGCCAAACAAATAGGAGCCACCGCAGCCGTTCTGTGCGGCCAGATTGACGGCATCCTATTCACCGGCGGCATCTCCCACAACAAACACTTCATAGACGTAATCACAGAATACGTCGGTTTCCTTGGACCTTGCTACACCTATGCCGGAGAAGACGAAATGTCTGCCCTGGCCCACAACGCCTACTGCGTACTGACCGGTGAAGAAGTGCCCCAGACGTATGTGGGGTGAAATGTGCCGGTGTGCGGCGCTGCTGCTCGGCTCTGCGCAGCTGGTAAAAAATCTCAGAGATTCTGCGCAAGACCTTCAGTAGAAAAATCATAACAATCTGTTTATGAGCATGTTGCTTGTTCATTGAAAAATTTCTTGCGCAGAATCTCTGAGATTTTTTGCCCCATTTCTGCAAAATCTTTATCTTTATGCACCCGCACGTAATTAAATATTATTATAATTATGTGGTATCATATCAGCGTGCAGGGTAATGGAGGTCAGAGTTTATTTCACAGACAAAAGGACATACTCCATGCAATCGATTTATTAGGGGTTTTTAGCCACTATCATGAAGTAAAAATAGTTGCTTATCAATTCCTATCCAATCATTATCATGCAATCCTGGAATGTTTAACTCCTAAAAAATTCATATGGGGTTACAGAATAAGTTATTCCAGGTATTACAATAGTGAATACAACTCTTTTGGAGCAGTTGGACGTTTCAAATACTCTTGTGGAGAGATACACGATTATGACAAACTGGAAAGAAAGCTAATTTATGTATTTCGTAATTCAACAAAACACGGTGTTAAAGAACACCCGTACAGTGATCCATATAACTCAGCTCAATATTATTTTTTCAAAGAAAGAAATCTATCAGAACCAAAAGGGCTAAAACCGGCTGGGCGCGCATGTGAGTTAGAACATTGCACTTTGTTTATTCCTGAACATTACTTGCTAGATAGTAAAGGACATATTAACCCTCGCAGTTTCTTAAATTATGATACTGTTGAAAACGTATTCAAGACATATTCAAATTTCATACAAAAAATTTCGAACCCAACACAACAGGAAATTGAAGAAAACAATGGTATTGTTCCAAAACCAAAAAATGTTAAAACTAATGATCTGGCTTTAAGTGAAATTATTTTGGAAACCATCTATCCCAGAAGTATAATTTCTCTGTCAGATACCGAGAAAGTATTACTCTGTTTAAAAATAAAAGATAATTATCCTGTTTCTATAAGGCAATTCAGCAGGGTTTTAAGCATTCCCGAAAGCACTTTGCGCTGGAAAATCTCAGAGATTCTGCGCAAGAAAGTTTAAGAAAAAAGACAACTCCCACAAAATCAAGCATTTAATAATACCGCTTTGTGGGAGTTGCGCAGAATCTCTGAGATTCCTATTGCAGCATATCGTTGTATTTGTTGTAGGCGGCTTCGTATTCGGGGCTTTCGGTACGGAGGCGGAAATAGATATTTTTGAGGTATTCTATAACCACGGGGCGGATTTCTTCGTCCTGTACCAGTTCAAAGCTCTTTTCGAAAGGAGCAATGGCTTTGTTCAGCATGGTGTCCAGTTCTTTAACCATTTCCATGTATTTCTGATCGTCCAGTTCGTCAGAAGCGGCGGTTTGGATCTCTACGGCTTTGTCGTAATAGGCCTGGCCCATTTGGAAATATCCGAAGAAGAAGGATGAATCAACTTCTATGGATTTTTCATACAGACTAATGGCTTCTTCAAAATTGCCCAGGTTTTTCTGAACGTTGCCTTCTGCATAGTACAGGCTGGGGTTGTTGGGTTCATTTTGCTGTGCACGCTGTATGAATTCAAGAACTTTGTTGGGATCGTCGTTGCTTTCCAGGTAAGCGTTGATCAGGGCAACCAAAACGCTCTGGCTGTCAGGGAATTCGGTAAAGCCTTGTGAGAGTAATTCTTTGCCTTTTTCCACATCACCCATTTGTTTGTAAGCTTCTGCCAGGTTGGCATACGTGTCACCCGCTGAATAATAGTCCATTTCCAAACATTTTTCAAAGAATTTCACGGCACGCGGATAATCCTGATCCATCAATGCGGTCAAACCCACATAATACACAATGGTTGTGTCAACAACATTCAATGCAGGATGCGAAGCAGCTTTAAAGGATTTCTCAAATTTAACGGATGCATCTGCATAATTACCTAAGGTATAGGCGGCCATCGCATCGTTGATGTAATTGTTGGCTATGAAAGTCAGTCCTTCCTGGATGTCGGCCTTGCTACTGCCGCGGGTATCCAGTTCCGCAGCTTTATCGTAAGCATTGTAAGCTTCTTCCAGCATGTCCATATCCTTGAGGACAGGTTCGGTAATCATCCAGAAGGAAAGTTTCCCGTCTGCATTGTAATACAAGTCTTTATCCTGATATTTTACTACTTCATACTGTTCTCCCTGAATGGTCTGGTATTCTGTAGAAAGAGCACGCTGATCTTTCAGGACTACCTTGGATTCCAATGAAGAAAGTCCAATCCACAGGTTGTTTGTGGGATAGGCATACGCGTTGGTCACGGCTTCTGCATAGTCGATCCAGGTACCCGGCCGGGTGCTGCGTTTTTCGTGTTCTGTTCTTTCTTTATTCTTTTCGTAGTCTTTCAAGAGGGATTCAACTTCTCTTGATTGTGCGCCCAATTGTGATACCATCAACAACATCAGGGCAACTGAGAGGATTTTTTTCATGATGTATTTTGTGTTTATTCAGTTATTAGTTTGTCTTTCAAATTTTTGCCGAGTCCGGGGCCTTGGTTTTTGCCGAGTCAGGGACCTTCGGCGCTTCGATGGTGCTTTTACAGATCCTCACCCTCATCTTTGGGAAGGGGATCGCTCTTGCCTACGCAGCAAACAGCTGCTATGGCATCGCTTTCGCGCAGGTTGATCAGCCGGACACCCTGGGTGGCACGTCCTGCCAGCCGGATGTCGCTCACTGCCACACGTATGGTTATCCCGGAACGGGTAATGATCATCAGATCGTTCTCATCAGTAACAGCCTTGATGGCAATCAATTTACCTGTCTTTTCGGTTACATTCAGGGTCTTTACGCCTTTACCCCCGCGGGCAGTCTTTCTGTAATCTTCAATCAAAGAACGCTTGCCGTACCCGTGTTCGCTAACTACCAGTACATGTGGCAATAAGGACTCCTCTACCGTTACATCTGCACATATCATGCCAACTACCTGATCGTGTTCCTCTATGGAAATCCCGCGTACTCCGGCAGCCGTACGGCCAATGGGCCGGGCATCCTGCTCGTTAAAGCGGATGCATTTCCCTTCACGGGCTCCCAGCAGCAATTCGCAGCAACCGTTGGTCAAACAAGCCTCCAGCAACATATCTCCTTCCCTTATGGTTATGGCATTCACACCTTTGGCACGCGGATTTGAATACGCTTTCAACGTGGTTTTCTTAACCGTCCCCCTTGCAGTGCACAATACAATGTAATTGTTGTTGATGTACTCCTCGTCGGTCAGGTTCTTCACATTGATATACGCACAAACACTGTCCCCGGGCTCAATATTGATCACATTCTGTATGGCCCGTCCCTTGGACGTCTTGTTGCCCTCAGGAATCTCGTACACCTTCAGCCAGAAGCACTTCCCGTTGCGTGTAAAGAACAGCATGGTACTGTGCATGTTGGCCGTATATATATGTTCTATGAAATCTTCCTCGCGCGTGTTGCTCCCCCGGGAACCCACACCGCCCCGGCCCTGCAGCCGGTATTCGTTCAGGTTGGTCCGTTTGATATACCCCAGGTGAGAGATGGTGATCACCACGTCTTCATCCGGATAAAAATCTTCCGGGTTAAAATCACCGGCGGCATACTCTATCACAGTACGGCGGGGATCGTTGAACCGTGCCTTGATCTCCAGCATCTCGTCCTTGATCAGCTGCATCTGCAAAACCTCGCTGCCCAGCAGTGCATCCAGGTTGCGGATCAGCTCCATCAGCTGGTCGTACTCGGCCTGCAAACGCGAACGTTCCAGCCCGGTGAGCTGACGCAGCCGCATTTCCACGATTGCCGAGGCTTGTTCTTCGCTGAACCCGAACTGTTCCTGCAAGCCCTTGCGGGCTTCGTCCACGGTCTGGGATGCGCGGATCAAAGCGATCACCTCGTCCAGGATGTCCAGCGCCTTGAGCAACCCTTCCAGGATATGCGCACGTTTGGCGGCCTGGTCGCGCTCAAAATGAGCGCGGCGCACCACCACCTGGTGGCGGTGACGCACAAAGTATTTGATCAGCTGCTTCAGATTGAGCAGGCGCGGACGTCCGTCCACCAATGCTATGTTGTTGACCGAGAAGCTGCTTTGCATGGCCGTGTATTTGAACAGGCTGTTCAGCACTACGTTGGCTACCGCACCCATCTTGAGCTTGATGACAATGCGCATGCCGTTCCGGTCGCTCTCGTCGTTCACAAAAGAGATGCCCTCCAGCCGCTTGTTTTCCACCAACTCGGCAATCTTTTCAATCAGTTCCCGCTTGTTGACCATATAGGGAATCTCCGTCACCACAATGGTTTCGCGCCCGCTCGGGGCCACTTCTATATCGGTTTTGGCACGGACCACAACGCGGCCGCGTCCCGTTTCATAAGCATCGCGAATGCCCGAGGTACCGTAAATGATCCCTCCCGTGGGGAAATCGGGTCCCTTGACGTGCTTCAACAGTTCATCCGTGGTGATGTCATCGGCATCTATGTAAGCGCAAACGGCGTCCACAATTTCACCCAGGTTGTGGGGCGGCATATTGGTGGCCATTCCCACGGCAATCCCGCTGGCTCCGTTGAGAAGCAACAAGGGAACCTTGGCCGGTAACACGGTGGGTTCCTTTAACGAATCATCAAAGTTCAACTGGAAATCAACGGTATCCTTATCCATATCGGCCAGCACCTCCTCGGCAATCTTGCGCAGACGTGCCTCGGTATAACGCATGGCAGCGGCTGAATCCCCGTCAACGGAGCCAAAGTTTCCCTGGCCTTCCACCAGCATGTAGCGCAGGCTCCAATCCTGGGCCATACGCACCATGGCTTCATATACGCTGGAATCCCCGTGGGGGTGGTACTTACCCAAAACCTCACCCACAATACGGGCCGATTTCTTGGTGGGTTTGCTGCTGGTAATGCCCAGCTCGGACATGCCGAAAAGGACCCGGCGGTGAACGGGTTTTAATCCGTCACGCACATCGGGAAGGGCTCGGGAAACAATAACGGACATAGAATAATCTATGTACGCGCTCTTCATTTCGTCCTCAATGTTAATCTTCTGAATTCTATCCTCCATGTTCTTCAAATAATCCGCCAAAAATACAAATAATTCCGTTAATTGACAACGGTATCTGTACCTTCCGGATTAAGATCTACATGCAGTTTTGCACCGGGTTGCATTTCCAGGCGGATTATGGCCTCGGACAAGGGATCTTCCAGGTATCGTTGAATGGCTCTTTTCAAAGGACGGGCACCGTATTGCGGGTCAAAACCCTTATTGGCCACAAACTCTTTGGCCTTTTTGGATATCTTGATGGTAAATCCGGCCTGCTCTATACGTCCGTACAGATCGGCCAGTTCAATTTCTATGATCTTGGTAATGTCTTTTTTGTCCAGGGCATTGAACAGGATCTGTTCGTCCACGCGGTTCAAAAATTCCGGAGTAAACGTCTTGCCGAGTGCTTTTTCAATGATCTGGCGGCGGCGGGTATCGGCCGCCTGTGCCGCCCCGGAAGAAACCGTGGCAAATCCCACCCCGGTACCGAATTCCTTCAATTCCCGGCTCCCGATGTTGGATGTCATTATAAGAATGGTATTGCGAAAGTCTACGTGCCGGCCGTTGCTGTCGGTCAGGCGCCCTTCGTCAAACACCTGCAGCAGCAGGTTGAAAATATCCGGGTGCGCCTTTTCAATTTCATCCAGCAACACCACCGTGTAAGGTTTGCGGCGGATGCGTTCGGTCAGCTGTCCCCCTTCGTCGTAGCCCACGTAGCCCGGAGGTGCTCCTATCAGGCGGCTTACCGCATATTTTTCCATGTACTCGCTCATATCGATGCGCACCAGGTTATCTGCCGAGTCAAACATGTACTCGGCAATGAGCTTGGCCAGGTGCGTTTTTCCAACCCCGGTGGGGCCCAGGAAGATGAACGTGCCGATGGGTTTGTTGGGGTCTTTCAGCCCGGCCCGGTTGCGGTGGATGGCGCGGACCATGGCATCAATGGCACTGTCCTGCCCTATGAGCTTTTTCTTGAGCATTTCCGTCATGTTCATCAACCGCTGTGTTTCCGATTCGGATACGCGGCTTACCGGGACCGAGGTGATCATGGAAACGACCTCGGCAATGGTATCTGCCGATACTTCCTTTTTATGTTCCTTCTGGGCATCGTACCATTTGTCACGCCCTTCTTTCAGCTTGACTTCCAGCTCTTTTTCGCGTTCCCTTAAAGCGGTTGCCTTTTTGTACTCCTGGTTGTCCACGGCCTCGCGCTTTTGCATCATGATGCTGTCCATTTCCTCTTCCAGTTGCAACAATTCCGTTGGCAGTTGCAGGTGGGAAATACGCACGTGTGATCCCGCCTCGTCCATAACATCAATGGCCTTGTCCGGCAGGCAACGGTCTGTGATGTAACGCTGTGACAGCCTTACGCAGGCTTCCAGGGCCTGGGGTGTGTAATGCACCAGGTGGTGTTCTTCGTATTTAGCACGGATGCTGCGCAGGATCTCCAGGGTGTCCTGGTATTTGGTAGGTTCCACAATCACCTTCTGGAAACGACGTTCCAGGGCTCCGTCTTTTTCAATGTACTCACGGTATTCATCCAGGGTGCTCGAGCCGATGCACTGGATCTCGCCCCGTGCCAGGGCGGGTTTCAGCATGTTGGCGGCATCCAGGGATCCGCCGCCTCCTCCTCCGGTGGCACCGGCCCCGATCAGGGTGTGGATCTCGTCAATGAAAAGGATGATATCGGGGTTCTTTTTTATCTCGGCAAGAAGCGTTTTCATACGCTCCTCAAATTGACCGCGGTACTTGGTTCCGGCCACCACCGAGCCGATGTCCAGCGAGAGGATTTTTTTGCCCTGGAGCGTGGGGGAGCCTTTGCGGCGGGCGATGCGGATGGCCAAGCCTTCCACGATGGCGGACTTCCCTACCCCGGGTTCGCCAATGAGTACCGGGTTGTTTTTCTTGCGACGGCCCAGGATCTGCGCCAGGCGGTCGATTTCCTTTTCCCGGCGGACAACGGGATCCAGACGGCCCGAGCGGGCTTCCTCGGTCAGATCCAGCGCGTACATATCCAGCATGGGTGTGGCAGAGGGGTCTTTCTCGAGGGCTTCTTTGGTGGCCTTTTTGGGGCGGTTCAGGTTGTTATTGCGGTTCAGGTTGTTTTCCATTTGCTCTTCCATGTTCTTGATGGCTTCCCGGCGCTGGGCAGTGCGTCTTCTTTGGGACCCCTTCACCACCAATGGTAGTTCTCCTTTCAGGTAAGCGCGCAGGGTTTGGTCGGTCACGCCTTTAGTGCGTAACCAGTAAACGCCTATGCCGCTGTCCAGCGCCAGCATGGCCAGCAACAGGTGGAGCGAATTGGGTGTAGTCTGCCCCAGCTTGCTGGCTTCCAAATACATAGCCTTCAAGCATTTTTCAGCATGCTCGCTAAGGGTCAGCTTGTCCGCCTGGTCCGGAGAAATCATGGTACGGCCCATCTCCTTGCTCTCAATGAGGTTCTTCATCTGCCACAGCAACAGGTCCAGCATAGTAAGGATGCCGTACGCCTGGTTTTCCTGATGACGGATAATAGCTAAAAATATATGATCACCTGTTATGGTGTAACTTCCCAGACGCATGGCTTCTTCCCGCGCGAATGAAAGTATCTGGTTGAGTTCTTCCGGGAGTTTGAGGTTCATATATTACGGTTCATGCAGCTGGTTATTATGCAGCTTGTTTATAAGACCACTGGGTTAGGGTTCCTGGAGCAAATTTTAGGGTCATGTTGCAAATGTAAGGTTCCTGGAGCAAATTTTAGGGTCATGTTGCAAATTAAGGGTCATGTTGCAATTTAAGGTTCCTGCAGCAAAGATATGGTTTTTATTTGATCGCTAGTTTTCAAGTTTTATGCACTTTGTCGCACATTCCCGGTTATAACCGAATAGGTCGCGGATTTTTATTCAACAGTCAGCTTCCCCATCTTATTTCACAGTCAGCTTCCCCATCTTATTTCACAGTCAGCTTCCGCTTTTATTCCACTGTAAGCTTTCCCTTCTTCCGCCCAAATGGTCCCGTTTCTATTTCACGGTTAATTTCCCCTTCTTGCGCCCAAACTGGTTGCATTTGGTCTGTACTTCAATTTCAGCACCCTTTTTAAGGCCCGGCAGAGTTATTTCGTATACTTCCGCATCTGCAGAGGATTGGCTTGTGAGTTCTTTGGTTTCAATTTCCTTTTCATCCACCAAGATGGTTATCTCACTAATGTAATGCTTGACCGTGTCCCGTACCGGATGCAAGATGGTTACGGTAAGTTTTTCGGTTTCTTTGTCGTATTTGAGGGTCACTTTACGGGCCGGATTTGCGTTCATTGCTACAGGAACCGCTGCCAGCAAGATAATAGCTAAAAGTATCTTTTTCATAATGTAATGTGTTTGGTTATCCAAAGTTAAGGAAAAAATCAATGGGATATACTGCTGGAAGTGAGGTGCAACCTTCCCATGCCTTAATTGTGCACACACTTCATAACTAACTATATATCTGCTATATAAAAACATCCACTATCTGGCGGCGCGCCAAGTTCCACATCCACACGCAAAATCCCACATCCCGACGCCAAATTTTGCTTCCATCCTCATTTTGTGCGGTTTTTGAGGACAAACCTCCGTTTTTTCCACTTCCATCCTCATTTTGGGCGGTTTTTGAGGATGAACCTCCGGTTTTTGCCTTTAAATAAGCGCTGTAGAATCAAATGGCGCAAATATGCGGGTCTGTGGCGCACCCTTGCGGGTCTGTGGCGCACCAATCTCCATCTGTGGCGCCCCTTTGCGGATTTGTGGCGCAGTCAATCTCCATTTGTGGCGCAGGTATGCGGGTCTGTGGCGCAGAAGGTTCCACCTACATTTGGGCAGCTTGAAGATAACGCGCCACTTTAAGTTTCTGAAATTTCATATACCTGATTAGCAGCAAATTAAGAATTGGCTGAAAGAAAGTGGCGCACCAGCTTGAAGATGCCGCACCGCACCGCACTGCACCGCATCATAGCGAATCTCAGAGATTCTGCGCAAGATTATAGGTGCCAAAACATAGATATCACATTATTAAGCGTTTATAAATAACAAGAATTTATTTTGCGCAGAATCTCTGAGATTTAGTGGGCGGTGGCTTCCCGGTAGAAGCGGTTCTGGAGGTGGCGGGTGGTGGTGTCGGCTTTGATCATGCGGATGACCCCGGCCAGTTTTTCCGCGCGTTTTTCCATGACGTATTTGCCGAGTTCCGGGTTGGCGTTTTGAGCGTCGCCGGCGTAGTGGTTGGGGTATTTGGCATACCACCAGATGCCGGTGTAGGCTCCGGGCAGCGGCAGGCGATTAAGGTCTTCGCCGGATTCGAAAGTTGCGCGATCAAGATGAACCAGATCGGGGTGAATCCAGGCCATCTGGGAGGATTCCACTTCATCGGCATGACCACCGGTGGTGGATTTTCGCATGGCCCTGATTTGGCGGTTGGTCTCGGGATCCAACTCGGCGTTAAAGAAATAAACGGCATAGTCGCGTTCCGATTCCAGTTGGGTTTGGCAGAAATACTGGATCAGGTTGGTGTTGCCGCCGTGGCCGTTGACCAGCAGGATTTTTTTGAAGCCGTTGCGGGATATTTCGCGGCAGGTCTCGTCGAGCAGGCGGAAAAGCAACTCGGGACTGTAAGAAATGGTCCCCGGCTGGTGGCGGGCCTCAAAGATCTGGCCGGCGTACCAAAAGGGGAAAACCACTGCGTACTCGGTGCGGGCGGCCAACAAAGAAAGTTCGCGGGCAATAAAAACATCTGTGCCGAGAGGGAGGTGCTGCCCGTGCTTTTCCACCACGCCCATGGGAAGAATGCAAACGCCCTGAGCCCGCTCGGTGGCTTTTACAAAATCTGCCGAGGTGAGTTCTTCCCAGGATGCGGGAAGGTTCTGCAATGCTGGGAGGTTTTGCGCATTTATGCTTAGTGCGGGCAGGGTAATCAGAAGTAAGGCTAAAAGAATTGTTTTCATGATTCAATACATTTTAAATGAAGATGCTTTTAGGTGCCGGGGTCTTCTGGCGCAGTCAAGTGGGATCTGTGGCGCATCAAACTCCATTTGGATGCCGGTGCTTAGCGAATATGTCTTGGGGGTTTCGGTTGCTGTTCCAGGTGTTTTGGGTGCATCTTTGGGGGTGTGTAATTTTCATATACACCACTTGAAATCTGTTCTGCAAACTTTTTGATGGCTTTGTGACGGATCATGTCCATGTCGCCGGTACGGCCGGTAATGCGTTTAATGATGAAACGTTCCATGAAATTCATCTTCTTCCAATGGAAAGCTCCACCTAAAAAGGCTGTTCCTTTAGCGATCTTTCGCAGATGTTCCGGGAAAGCTGCTTCCAATTCTGCCTGTTGCTTTTCGGGAGAGATCTCGGAACCGCAGACATAGAGGTACACAAGCCTTTTTTCCAGTTTGAAAGAAAACGTATCGCAGAATTTACGCATGGATTTGAGGGGTTTGCCGGCGTACATGGGGACGCCAATCACAAAACGTGAAACGGCTTTGAAGTCGGGGATAAAATCCCAGTTAAATTTTTTAATATCAAGGACTTCAACTTCTTCATCCAATGTTATTGATTCAGCTATTTCGTTGGCGACAGAAGCTGTCGTCCCGTATTTTGAGGCATAAAAAATGACTGTTCTCATTTTGTAAAGATACAAATGGAGTTTGAGTGTGCAAAGAAAAACAAGCTGTGGCTCAGTCAAATTCCATTTGGGGCATAGGGCACGCACTATTTATCGTTCTGCTAACAAGAAGTCGGAAATATGGAGGTGCTGTACCCCTTCTACTGATTCTTTCCAGAAATCGTCCATGGTTACAACGTATTTTGGATACTGATCCCTGACCGATAATAAGGGCTCAAATTCTCTTTGTACGGTTGCCTGGCTATCTAGTTTATAAGTTACCTGAATGTAGATTTTATTATCTGGCTTTAGAGCAACAAAATCTATTTCCCGGGTGTCTGATTTTCCAACGTATACGGCGTAACCCCTTCTTCTGAGTTCCAAAAACACCAGATTTTCCAATACACCCGGGAGTAGCCTGTCTTTGAAGCCCATGGTAGCATACAAAATAGACACATCTCCTAAATAATATTTTTCCTGTGTTTTTAGAATCTCCTTCCTTTTGATATCGTACCTAGGAACACAATACAAGATATATGCTCCTTCCAGTGCTGATAGGTAGTTATACACTGTGTTTATGTCAATTTTTCGCTGTTGACTTTTAAAATAATCTGCGACATTTTTACCGGAAAACGTGTTCCCGATATTATCGATGGCGTAATGAATAACCCTTTCCAACAGTTCAATATCTCTTATCTTGTAACGCTGAACGGTATCTCTTAAAATGACCGATGAATAAATATCATATACAATTTTGTACACAATCTCTACAGGGTATTCTCCGGTATGAATGGCAGGAAAGCCGCCTAAACGCAAATAACGGATAAAAGATTGGGCAAGAGTTGTTTCTTTTTTATTGTAATTGGAACGAAATTGAAGGTATTCCCTGAATGATAACGTATAAACAGGGATTTCAACGTATCGGCCGGCCAAAAATGTAGCCAGTTCCGATGACAACAGATGAGAGTTGGATCCGGTCAGGTAAATATCCACCTGAAAATCTAACATTAATGAATTAATACATTTTTCCCAATCTTTCACTTCCTGTATTTCGTCCAAAAGCAGGTAGTTCTTTTTGTCTTCCTGGATTAAGGACGCAACGTATCCGTAAAGGCTTTCGGCTGTAGTCAGGTTTGCATAAGCAAAGCTTTCAAAATTGACATAAATAATCTGTGCGGCTTTCACACCCTGCTCCAATAACTTGTCTCGCAACAATAATAGCACGGTAGATTTTCCGCTTCGACGAATACCTGTGATTATTTTGATGAAAGGTTTGTCAATATAATACCCCAATTGATGTAAATACAAATCCCTTGTGATCATGAAGCGATTATAGTTTTTATGGTTATAACCACAAATATAATATATTTTTACTACTTTTTATGGTTACGACTATAATAATGACACTTTTTGGTGCAGATCTGTGGGATCTGTGGCGCAGTCAAACTCCATTTGTACATTTTTCGTATATTTACAGTATGAAAACTACTATCACAATTCTTTCACTAACCAGTTTTTTACTTTTGACCTCCTGCAACTATTGCCAGATTGAGCCGGAGGAGTATTACAAGGTTGATCAAATCGCTTCCATTACAACGTTGTTCGAAAGCATTTCCCGTCAGCCGGAAGCGGCAGATCAGCTGATCGCGACGGCGGAGCGGGTGGCCGGATACAGCGATATTGCCCAATTGGCTCCTATTTCGCCTGCCATCTGGAGACAGTTCGGGTATGCCCGGGGCGAATGCATCGGTGCCTGTGCAGTAGCCCTGGCGCGCCAGCCCGAGGTGGCAGAAACGCTGATCCAAGTAGCGGTACAATTTTTGGGAGAAGCCGGATCCGAGGAGATCCCGGACACGGTGAACGCTTACTCAAAAGTGCGTGCACTTCCGTTGCTTTTGGAATCGCTTGCCCGTCAGCCGGAAGCGTTTAACCTTTTCAATCAGCTGAGTATAACGTTATTAGGAGTAGATTTGGAAGAGGAAGAGGAAGCAGAAGAGTAAGCAGAACTTAAGGGTACCACAGTATAAACTTCAACTATTTAGTTATGAGAACCCTCACCTTCACATTTGCCAGCCGCATCGTCCGTATGTTCATGGCTGCGGCAATAGTATTGTTGTTCCAGGGCTGTGATTTTGATTTAGGAGGAGACAGTTCCCCGGACAAAACCGTAGATGTCAGTGTAAAAATCACACTGACAAACGGAACCACCAAAGATGCCTACCTTATAGTTACAGACCTTTACGAACAGAACGGCCCCTCGACCCTGGTCAAACCCGGTGCCTCCAGGATCGTGATGTACGGGATGAATGTATTGAACTCACCCGGGTTTGAACATAAGTTTGATTTCATGATTCGTGGAGAATCAGAACAGGGAACTGCCATCTATGTTCATACCGTGGATTACAAAAAGTACAGCATATCTGTTGATGATGAGGATCCGAACCTGGCTTACTCCAGTATCAATGTCGGGGCTGTCTTTACGGGAAATTCCTTTACCGTCACCGAATCCCAGGGGAGCTAGTGCAGGGCACACTTGAGACTTATTCAGCTAAATAGCAATTAGGGTGCAACGCACACTTCATTCATTTTGCTGATTTTCAATACAATAGCAAAAACAACCCCCCGGGGGTCGAATTTTATAACTTTCTGATATTCAATCAAACGCACAATGTGTGCGTTGCACCCTAAATTATGACATTTCAAATCCTGATAGTTTTAGATCAAATCACTCCCAAAATCTGGCGGAGGGTGTTTGTCCATGAAGATACGTTGCTGTTTGATTTTCATATTATTATTCAAATAGCTATGGGCTGGGAGAACTGCCATTTGCATCAGTTCATTAGCGACGGAAAGTATTATTCGGAACGCATGGATAACGACAATTTCTGGGACGATGCGCTTAACGTTGATTATACGGGAATGACTATTGGCGATCTGCTTAAGAATAAGGGAGATCAGATCATTTATGAGTACGACTTCGGGGATTCCTGGATACACACCCTCACACTGGAAGCAATACACAACTCGGCAAATACTTCAACACAAGTTCCTTCGTGCATTGCCGGTCAGATGGCCTGTCCCCGTGAAGATTCAGGGGGGCCGTTTCTTTACAAACCTCGCGGGGGTAAGGGAAAGACGGCCATTGATCTGGATGCCATAAATTCCCTTTTGAGCGAATATGATTACGGATTTGAAGGCATATTTGAGGACGGATTTGAAGACGCATCTGAAGACGCATCTGAAGAGGAGGAAGTAGATGTCGTAAATAGCAAAGAAACATACAAAGACATTTTGTTCCTTACCAAGACCAAGGAGCAGATCATCTTTGCCGCACGAAGTTTTGGTTTGAAGATCAAAACCTCGGCCAACAAAGAAAACTGCGCGGCTTTTATTGAGAAGGAACTCCAACAGGATCCATCTCTGCTCCGGAAAGCCCTCTCCTATAATGAATTAAAAACGCTTTACATTTTTTTCAAAGACTCCGGCTCCAACTCAGACTCCGGCTCCAACTCAGACTCCGGCTCCAACTCAGACTCCGGCTCCGACTCGGCAAATCCCCGGCTCCCCGAACAAGACGCGTCCGCTGGTTTTTCCATTGAAGATCTGGAAGGCTTACTGCTCACCGGGCTCGTGGGCATTTCTTTTGACGACAAAGCAGGGATTCCAAAATTTTACCTCCCCAACAACATGAAAGAAACCCTGTTTCCGGAATTGCAACGCTGTATTCAGGACCAGGACATAAAAAAAGCATACCATATAGAAAATCTTTTTCTTGGTATGCTTACACTTTACGGAGCACTCCCGCTCAAGAAACTGGAAGAACTTTTCAATCGTTATTTGCCGGAAACCCTGTCGCTGCCCGATCTGCTCTCCTATTTAAAAAGCAACAGATTGTGCAGAAAATACAACTTCACCTATTCCGACAACCATATTATGTTCTTTTATCATTCCAGTATCTTGGATATCAAACCATTGATCGCTGAAATTGAACAAAGAAAAGACCTGGAGTACGCAATATTCAAGGGACCTGAGCTTATAGAGGCCTCGGAACAGGGTTACTATTATAAAAACTCCTTTTCCCAACGACTCCTCGGGCATCTGGACAAGTTCGATATACCTGATAATGTGCTTTTTATGCATGAACTCTGGATCAACATCCAGATAGAAACGACTACTCATTCCCTATTTGAATTTCTATCCAAAAGGCTCGTGTTCGATAACTTCCAGGTCCTGCAAGACACCGTGAAATTGCTTATGGATTACCAGAACAATATTCCAAGATGGACGCTGAAAGGAAACGTGCCGGTAGCACTTTCCAAAGCCACTAAGCCCGGCGGTTCCGGCCGGTCCGGTGCTTCCGGCCGACCGGCGCCCTCTCATTACCCGGTTTTCGCACATCAACCGGACCGCAACGATCCCTGTCCCTGCGGAAGCGGCAAAAAATTCAAACATTGTTGCGGGAACAATTGAACGCCCGATGTAGTTTTTTATGGATGCTTGCCGAGGCCGGGCCCGGAGCATTGCCGAGTGGGCCTGGAGCATTACCGAGTGGGCCTGGAGCATTGCCGAGTGGGCCTGGAGCATTACCGAGTGGGCCTGGAGCATTATATAAAGCCCGGGAAGAAACGGGATATTTTTTTCATCGGTTGAAATTTTTAATCTGTTTAGTGGAGAAATGGTTTGTGTATATAAAGAGATACAAACTTTCCGAATATCGCTCCAATAAACGATATTAATTAACCAACGGAACGAGGTTTGTTCTACTTTCATCCTCATACAGGGCTGTTTTTGAGGACAAAGTGTAGATTTTTCACAATCCATCCTCATTTAGGCCCCTTTTTGAGGACCGAACCCCGAATTTCCTGATTTCATCCTCATTTAGGCCCCTTTTTGAGGACCGACCTGTAGATTTTCGCAATCCATCCTCATTTAGGGCTGTTTTTGAGGATGGAATAAAGTCAAAATCCATTTCTGGCGCAGTCATGCGGGTCTGTGGCGCACCTTTGCGGGTCTCTGGCGCATCAAACTCCATCTGGGGCGCACTAATGCGGGTCTGTGGCGCATCAAATTCCATTTGAAAAAAGCCATTTGAAAAAAGCCCCCGTTTGGGAGCTTTTTCATTATAATCTGCGCGAATAGAACCAGGCCGGACATCAATCAGAACCGGACATCAATCAGAACCAATCCTCAGCCAAAAGTAGTTTTTTATTCAGAACCGGATTGCAACAGGGATTGCAATAGGAAGCATGATCGCTCATGCAAGCAGCAAGCAGATCTCATTCAATATCAAATACCACTAAACTGTCTTTGCACAAAGTACAGTGTCCCTGCCATTCCAGGTAAACGTATTGGGCATTGCTGTAGCGGATGCCCGAGGCCATGGTGTCTTGTGTCAGGAGAATCGTATCTCCTTCAAATACTAAGGTGGCCGTACCGGCCTTTTTGTCAAATTCCATCACCAACACAGCCCCTTCCTTGTCCGTAAGCCTGGTTTTAACAATATTGTGGTTTCTGCAGCCGGCAATTAGAATGCAAATAGCGCACAGAAGCAATGCAGCTTGAAGATGCCGCGCCACTTTTGTTTTGAGAATTTTCATATGCCTGATTATTAAATATTTATTAATATATGGACACAGGGTGGCGCATCAGCTTGAAGATGCAAAAAAAGACAAATATACAATTTTGGATCTTAATTCCAATTGATTATATGCTTCTAACCGATGTCCAGCCGCATCAATTTCCGGAGCTGATCAATAGGCCTTATATAATCTTCCTCTCCGGCAATCTTTCCGCCCATAAGGTAATCCAAATACAGATCTTCAATCCGGGCGATCTCAGCCGGACCCAGCTCTTCCTCCATTGCCAGGCTGTATTCCAGGCTGAATTTCATTTGGGTCATATTGGATAATATATTTCGGTCGTTTGTCGCGAAAATCTCATACGGAGTATCCAGTTCAAACGCCCGGGTCAGTGCTGAAAATCCATTTCTTTCAAGTAATGCCCGAACTCTGTCCGGCATTTCTACCATTGCTTTTTTTATGGATTTGCCTAATACAATAACCATTAACATACTGGGGTTATGAACAAAGTATATGGCTGCTCCTCTTTTCCAGCCGGTCGATACCAACGAGGCGTACCATTCTCCGGGCAAGGGTCCCGGAATTGCAGATTCATTGCGGATGGGGGTAAGCCGGGATATGTTGTGAAGTTTGGCAGTAGCTCTGATTATCATGATTGTAGAGTTTTCATTAATTACTTGGCTATTACAAAATTACAGAATCGTGGCCCGTAATGATCCGACATAATGCCACACTTAGTAAATAATGGCGACACTAAGGTACAAAATATCCACCAGGTGCGAAATCGGGGGTAAAGTGCGCCTGGTGGGCTGGTTTTAAGCCCCACCAGGTACGATATCGGGGGTAAAGTGCGCCTGGTGCTCCTTGTCAAAAAATGCAGATTTTTACAAATATCTCATTCAAAGCACTTTACAAAATCTTTGCCGAGTCTGACGAAAGCACCAGGTGCGAAAACCCGGCAAAAGTGCGCCTGGTGGGCTGGTTTTGAGCCCCACCAGGTGCGAAAACCCGCCAAAAGTGCGCCTGGTGTGTGTGGGTCTTTCAATTTATTGTGGGTGTTTCCATTCAGAGGGCCCGTGCGAACTGAAGGCCGGTGCGAACTGAAACGGAAAGGTTGTTGTTCGAAGAATGTCCGGGGAAGCAGTTTGGTCTCATTCAGGCGGCCACTGCCACCTGAAGAACGAGAAGCTTTTTATGTAAGCCGAGACTTCCGCAGTAAGTTTCCGTCCAGGTCGGTGATTGATGGCAGCTGGTTGGTGGCAGCTGCACCATTGATCGGGGAAGACCTCCCAGTTGCTTACGCAACCGGGTCCCTCCCTCCGCGGGACGAGCTTCCCCTTATCAATGTGCAGGCTGCCCAAAAACCCGGATTATGATTCTGGTGTGTGCCCCCGCTCACTCCACCGTTACTGACTTGGCCAGGTTGCGGGGCTGGTCAACGTTGCAGCCTTTGATGGTGGCTATGTAGTAGGCCATGAGTTGGAGGGGGATGACGGCCAGCAGGGGGACGAAGCATTCTTCGGCGTCGGGGATTTCTATAGAGTAGTCGGCCAATTCCCGGATGACCGTATCCCCGCACGTTACAATAGCTACTACCCGGCCCTGGCGGGCCTTGATTTCGTGGATGTTGCTGACTACTTTATCGTACATGGTTTTGTTGTTGGGGGCTACCACCACTACGGGCATTTCCTGGTCAATGAGGGCAATGGGCCCGTGCTTCATCTCGGCGGCGGGATACCCCTCGGCATGTATGTAAGAGATTTCTTTTAGTTTCAGGGCACCTTCCAGCGCCACGGGGTAGTTGTAGCCCCGGCCCAGGTAGATGAAATTGCGGGCGTAGGTGAAGATGCCGGAGAATTCCCGGATGAAGTCGCTCATCTGCAGGGTTTCTTCCATTTTCGCGGGGATGACGGCCAGGGCGGCCACCAGTTTTTCAAAGCGGGCTTTGGTGAGGGAGCGGCGCACCCGGGCCATGCTCAGGGCCATCAGGGCCAGGACGGTCACTTGCGCGGTGAAAGCTTTGGTGGATGCCACCCCTATCTCGGGCCCCGCGTGGGTATAGGATCCGGAGTGGGTGCGGCGGGGAATGGAGGAGCCCACCACGTTGCAGACGCCGTAGACAAAGACCTCCCGGCTGCGTGCCAGCTCCACCGCCGCCAGCGTATCGGCCGTCTCGCCCGATTGCGAAATGGCCACCACAATGTCATCGGCAAAGAGGACGGGGTTGCGGTAGCGGAATTCAGAGGCGTATTCCACTTCTACCGGCACCCGGGCAAAGGTCTCGATCATGTATTTGCCCAACAGGCCGGCGTGCCAGGATGTTCCGCAGGCGACTATGATGATGCGCCGCGCCTTGAGAAACCGTTCGCGGTTGTCCAGGATTCCGGACAGAGTTACCGAGTTGTTGTCCACGTTCACCCGCCCGCGCATGCATTCGCGCAGGGTGTGGGGCTGCTGGAAGATCTCCTTGAGCATGAAGTGCGGGTAGCCGCCTTTTTCCAGCTGGCTCAGGGTCAGCTCCAGTTCTATGATGCGGTGGTCCTTTTCCACCTGCTGCAGGTTGTGAAATTCCGGTTCCCGGTCCCGGCGCAGGCAGACTACCTCGTCGTCGTTCAGGTAGACTACCTTTTTGGTGTATTCTATGACGGGCGAGGCATCCGAGGCCAGGAAGTATTCCCCCTCCCCTATGCCTACCAGCAGCGGGCTCGACTTACGAGCCGCCACCAGAGTGTCGGGATCGTCCTGCTGAATAACGGCAATGGCATACGCCCCTACCACCTGGGTCAGGGCCAGTTGCACGGCATGGAACAGATCGGTGTTGCGGGTAGTCCGCATGTACTCGATCCACTGCACCAGCACCTCGGTGTCCGTATCGCTTTGAAAGGTATACCCTTCGCGCACCAGGGTTTCCTTCAGGACCGGGTAATTTTCAATGATCCCGTTGTGGATCAGGGCCAGGTTTTTGGACTGCGAATAGTGCGGATGCGCATTCACGTCGCTCGGTTCGCCGTGGGTGGCCCAGCGGGTGTGGGCGATGCCGATGGTGCCGGAGGTGTCTTTTCCCTGGATGTAGCGGGCCAGGTCGGCTACTTTCCCCCGGGTCTTATAGACTGCCAGTTGGTTTGCCGAGTTGTTTGCCGGGTTGTTTGCCGGGTTGTTTGCCGGGTTGATGATGGCCAGGCCCGCGCTGTCGTAGCCGCGGTATTCCAGGCGTTTGAGGCCTTTCAGGAGGATGGGAACGGCCTGACGGGGCCCAATGTATCCTACGATGCCGCACATTTTATTGAGTTTTGTTGGTTAATGCGTTGGTGGTGGGTGGGTGGTGGGTGGTATTGGTTGGTTGATGCGTTGGTGGTTGGTTGGTTGTCGGCAGCTGCAGCATTGATCGGGGAAGGCAGCCTGAAGATAGTGGTTGATGGTTGTTGATTGTTGGGTTGTATGTCGGCAGCTGCACCATTGAACGGGGAAGACCTCCCATTTGCTTCGCAAACGGGTCCCTCCCTCCGCGGGACGAGCTTCCCCTTATCAATGTGCAGGCTGCCTTCTAACCCTGGAACACTTCACAATTCCTACACAAGTGGGGTCTTCTTCTGCGCGAGCTTCCCCTTATCAATGTGCAGGCTGCCTTAGTACGTCCAGGATCCCAAGAATATATGGGAGAGGGACGTACAGTTTATATTCACAATATTAGCCGAGGAGAAAAATCACGTATCTTCGTTACAGGCAATTTACTT
>CAZITX010000026.1:0-24139 GCA_964542305.1 uncultured Muribaculaceae bacterium
GTTGGTGGACTCATTTTCCGGAGCATTGTCGGCCAATGCCACAGAAACAGAGCCGGGCGACGGGCAGTCGCATTATTTTCCGGAGCATTGTCGGCCACATTCAAAAGTTAACATTTTCGTTTACAGTCATGTCCGGAGCATAGTCGGCCACCTGGAAGTCGAATTACGTAACTTTGCTTTTAAAGATTGGGAAATCATTAAAAGTAAAGATATATGGCAGGAACCATCATTGACATGAGCAAAATCAAGCAATTGCTTCAACTGAGCCGTGACGGGGTATCTAACCGTCAGATAGCAAAACGGTTATTGATCAGCCGGGACAAGGTGAACGAGTTCGTAAAAGCAGCACAAGAAGACCCACTTGGTCTTCTGGGCTTGCTGAAGTTGGAAGATCCGGTGTTGGAACGCCGTTTCCATCCGGGTAATCCGGCTTATTCTGATCAAAGGATGGAAATTTTTCTGGAACATCTTCCGGATTTTATTGAACAATTAAGCCACCCTCATGTGACCAGGCAGATAGTTTGGGAAGACTACCGAATGATGTATCCCGATGGATATGGCAAGTCGCAGTTTTTCTTCCATCTGGCACAGAACCTTAAGGCGCAAAAGCCGGCTAGTTCGGTATTGCCGCACGAGCCCGGGCTGGAACTGTTCGTAGACTTTGCCGGTGACACGCTCGGGTATGTTGATCCGGAAACAGGTGAATGCATCCAGACACAGACCTTTGTGGCCACGTTGGCCTGCACTGATTATGCCTTTGCCATGTGTGTTCCCTCGCAAAAAACAGAAGACTTCCTGTATGCCCTGCGCAGAAGCCTGGAATACTATGGGGGCGTCCCTAAGATAGTGGTACCCGATAATCTGAAGGCAGCTGTAATCAAGGCAGACAAATACGAGCCGGCCATCAACAAGGCGTTGGAAGATATGGGCAATCATTACGGTTTTGTTGTAGTCCCCTGTCAGCCGGCAAAACCGAAACAAAAATCAAAAGTTGAGAACCAAGTGCAAATCATCTATCACCGGATCTATGCGAGGCTGTATAACCGACAGTTCTTTTCTCTTGAGGAGCTCAATGAGGCTGTTGCCGGGTTCCTCAGGACTCACAACCAAACACGAATGCAACAGCGTCCATATACCCGGGAGGAGCACTTTCATGCGGTTGAAAAAGAGGTGTTGAAACCCCTCCCGGACGTTCCGTACATGATGAAACGCTATGCCGATGTGACTGTCCAGCAGAATGGCCATGTGTATCTGAGCTGTGATAAACGCTATTACTCGGTGCCCTATCAATTGGTCGGATACAAGGCTAAGATAATCTTCACTGCTTCATTAGTGAAAATCTTCGTCAAAGGCGAGCAGGTGGCCGTTCATCCACGTGTGAGGAGCTTCGGGTATAGCTCGTTTGATGAGCACCTGGCATCTAATACGCTGGCCTTCACAAAACGTTCAGCCACTTATTATAAGCAACGCGCCCAGAGCGTATCAGAACCTCTATATCTGTTGTTTAATGCCCTATACGAATGTTCGAACGGAAGCTGTCCTCCGGAATACTACTACAAAACCTGTGACATGATGTTGCGGCTTCAGAAGGACTACCGGCCAGAACTCTTTGACAGGGCTTGCGCAATATGTCTGGAGAACCATCTGTTTACAGGAAAAAGGCTTGAGAATGTCATCAAAACGCTGGTACACACATCCAAGGAAATTGAATCAACAGCCACTCCCAATCCTACCAACCACGCCAATATGCGTGGGATCCTTTTCTTTCAATAAAAACGACAAAAACAATGGAACAAATACAATCATCCTTCCACAAACTGCATATGCCGGGTATGGCATCGTGCTGGAAAATACTTACAGAAACACATCAGGCAGATAAACTCACTTTGTCCGATGGTCTTGAATTGCTTTTGCAAAGCGAACTGGACAGCCGTCAGAACAACCGTATCGAGCGACTGATAAGGAATGCTTTGTTCAGACAGATGGCGACAGTCGAAGAACTTGATCCCAGTGAATCACGTGGTATTAGCGCTGGTGCATTATCTCAGCTAGCCACCGGTGAATATCTCAAAAACGGGACGACAATCATTATCAGCGGACCCACAGGGACAGGCAAATCGTTCCTTGCAACCGCTCTTGGAGAACGAGCCTGCCGCCTTGGTTACCGCGTCCGTTATTACACCGTCCAACGGATGATGGATGAACTCAAACTGGCCCGTCTGGAGGGCAAAGAACTCAAGTTCTTCGAGAAAATGGAACAGCTTGACCTGCTCATCATAGATGACTTTGGAATGAAAAAACTTGAAGGCCAGCAGCAGAACGACTTCGAACAGGTTATTGATGACCGTTATCACAAAAAATCGCTAATCATCTCCAGCCAGCTTGCTGTTACTGACTGGTACTCTGTCTTCAGCAACGAGATGCTTGCCGAAGCATGCCTGGATCGCGTGGTACACAAATCCATTCGCTTTGAGTTGAAAGGTGACAGTATGAGAAAAAAATATTAATTGTATCTTCGCACGAAATCTCTAACAAGGTGGCCGAGTATCACCGGAATCGGTGGCCGACTATCGACCGGAATATCCATTCTTAAATGAGCAAATGATTCATTTTTATATTTTTCAATCCAGGCAACAATATCCGTTATTGAATTTCCAGCTATCACTGCCTTGAAAGACACACAGAACTCACGTAGTTTTAAAAGGGTGCCTGAGGACTGTATAATTTCATTCATTTGTATATTCTCTTTGCTGCATTCGCCAGTCTTTTTGTTTATTCCCCATTCCGGATTGGCAATGTAAATATTGAGTTTATATGAAGACAGCGCTTTGAGTACCGATTTTGTTCTGTCATAACCTGTACTATCTACACGACTGGTTCTTGTGGCTTTGCCTTTGAATGTCTTATATTCAGGGAATACGGTTCTCATCCAATTTAGGAAAGCGATATAGGAACAGCACAGACCGGCATTTACGGTATTCCTATAGATTTCACTGATACGGGCTTTATTGTGGATCCCGTTCTGTACAATGGGCAGAAACAATGAATAATCATTCCTAAAAGCAATCTTATGACCTTGTGGCTCGTTCAATGACAGATATTTACGCACTAAGCACCTCGATATATGAAGATGTCTGACTATTTCACGCTCAGAATAATTTTCTTTATTTAGCTTTTGAACCTGTTCAAATAGATATCTCTGCTTATCCGAAGGAGGCCTTCTAGATAATTGTACTGGTTCCGGATTATTCATCGTGGGGTATGATGAGACGGGGGGTGGCAAAGGCTCACTTATCTGCTTG
This sequence comes from uncultured Muribaculaceae bacterium, assembly GCA_964542305.1. Classification (GTDB taxonomy): domain Bacteria; phylum Bacteroidota; class Bacteroidia; order Bacteroidales; family UBA932; genus DMER64. The sequence goes on from CAZITX010000026.1 coordinate 3,303, forward strand.
GATAGTTCATCCTTTATTTGATTAAACGATTTTTTTAGTTGCGCTTCCATATGTTCTCCACAATTCTTGACAAGATGGAATTTATCCGCAATTTGAGCCGCTTCCGGTATTCCTTGCTTAATTGCATTTGCATATGCAGAAGACCTATCGCGGGAAACAGTTTGTACATTTGGATAGGCTTTCAACGCTGCTGTAACGTGATCCGTTTCTCTGCTACTTATTAGTGCAATCGTTTTTCTTGTGTCGGCATCAATAATGATGGTGCCATACTTGGTACCTTTCCTATATGCAAAATCATCTATGCAGATGTGTTTGATTGATGCTTTGTCAACCTTGATCTCAATTGATTTGATTAACCTTAGACACGTGGATGCGCTTTGTGACAACCCCATGGAGGAAACTATTACAGCTCCCTTCGTTGCAGACATTTCTATCAGGATGGCTTGTAATTTTGATTTTGCAACAATGGTTTTTCTGGAATATCGTTCTGCAATTTCAGATGGCTGTTCTGAAAATACAATCTGGCGGCACTTAAGATTTCGGCATCTGAATTTTCTTGCCAATAGTCTTATGTTCATCCGTTTTCCATGAATTGGCAAATCCATTAGTTGGCGTTCATAAGTTGAATGAACAGAATGACTCTTCATCCCGCATAAGGGACATCTTGCATAGGACAGTGTTAGTCTTGCTGTAACATCCACGGTCTCGCTATCAATGTATCCTTCTATGAATCTTATTCGCTTATATCCTGTCACACCTCGTAGGATTTTGTCTTTGAGAAAAATATTGGTGTTCTTTTTTTTGTTAACAGTTTTGAACATGTTTAAAGTACTTATATTCAGCACTTTAAGTTAACAATAATATCTCGAAATTGCAAGTTTATTTTATTGATATTCAGCGTTTTACGCTAATTTTTTAACCATTTTGGGAACACCTTCCCCTGCACCAAAATTGACGAAGAACCAATTTTTTTAGGGTATTATATAATACTATCTGCGCGAAAATCGTTGCAAGGATTTTCGCACTAGTTACTAGAAATGAAAGATTTCATAAAGACTATCTATATCCTTCTTTTAATATCGCAGGCTAGAGTCTTAGAAATATTAAAAAATTTGTGATTATCATAAGAATATCCTGGACAGAGCCAAATTTATGGGAGTATTATAATCACAACTAATTAGTAATTATTATTCGCATCCACAAAGATGTACCACACAAGCTTCTGCTTTTTCCTTAATGCTCTTCTTAATATCTTTACTATCAGCGCTTTTACAAACAGAAGATAATACCTCTCTTTCGGTCTTCGCATTTTTAATTACTTTCATAAAATCTCTTTTTTTATTAAGTTACTTAGTCCATTAAAAGCTATTTGTTTTAATATATATGATGTGTTTGTCGGGACTAAATCACAAACACTTCCAGTATTATTATTTTGAATTCTCATCTTTCTACAGCCCCCCATACAAAGTGGTAAATACTTGCATTCATAACACTTTTTATCAAATAAATCCTTGCTAACCCATTTAGAGTAATTATCATTTTCCTTGATAAATTCCCCTTGTTCACTAATGTAACCAACGCGATCATTTCTCAAAAAACGATCTACACTACATTTAAACACATCTCCATTATAATTAATAATATATTGATTTTTTCTTTCAGCATAACAATATACAAGCTTCCCTATATAAAGATGACTTAATCCCAATATAACATCATAACCTAATTTTTCTGCAAGTTTATAATAAGAAGCTAATTTATCGGAAATTTCAAGGTTTGTAATATTGTCAACTGCACTAATAGAGCAATCCCCAAAAATAGGTTCAAAAAGTATACGTAGCTGTTTCCTAATATTAGAGGGGAACTCTTGCAATAAAGATGGGATTGATTCAAAATTATAATGGTTAAAATTAACCCTTAAAGAGACTTTAACTTCGTCATTAAATTCCGCAAGATCAATAATATTTTTAAATATCCTATTAAATGTTGGGTTACCATTTTTTAGTGGACGTAATGTATTATGATATTCTTCTGTCCCGTCTACTGTTATTTGATAATCTAATATATTACAATTAATTAGTTGTTTAATAATGCTCTTTGTAAATAAAAAACCATTTGACGTTATGTGTATTGAAAGTTCAACATTAAAATTATCTGCAATTGATTTAATATGAGTAGATATATTAATTATTTTATTAATTTCTAATAGAGGTTCTCCTCCATACCAATGAATTAATACGAACTTATAAAGTGGAATCTCTTTTTCTAGCCATTTTATTAATGAATTTTCTGTTTTATAATCCATTGATGAAATTAAATGATTTTCATAGCAATAACTACAAGCAAAATTACAATTTAATGTTGGCATTAAAACGACATCAAGTCTATTACTGTCGTTAATTCCTTGTTTTTTTCGGTTTTTAATTATTTCTATTTCGTTAGTTTCAATTGGGACTAAAAACTTTTCTTCACACAGAATAGAATAAAATTTATTGTCTGTATAGTCTTGATTAGGGTTATTTAAGATACCTTCTACATCTCCTCTTTCATATTGTTCTAAAAGAATTAAGCTGCCATATAGAGAATTATACAATACAGATTGAAATTCATTTGGATAATCGAATAATAAATTATAAAAGGATTGTTTCATAATTATTGAAAAATAATGAATTTCTTTATCGAAAAAGCTCAAACAATCAAGTTATTAAAACCTATAGTTTCCTAGCGAATCTCATTTGCCCCTAACGAAAAAGAGCCATATTCATTGTTCACTAACAAATATAGCAAAAAAAACAAATCTCACTCTCTAATTCGCTCTTTGTATTCTACCCTCAATATGTTGTACCAAAAATTATTGTTTTTTAGCACTACTGTCCGGTTTAAATTTCCCATAGAGGCAGAATGGGATTATCGGACAAATTGTTAATGTATTTTTTGCCACAAAATAGTTCTTAGATATTAGTTTTTTCGAACAAGGTAAGTCCTAAAGTTTGTGTGAGAGTGTAGAGAGACACCTGAAGTTCAAGTTTCTTTTTCGCGATTGCTGCAATCAGTGTAGTTTCCTGATTTTGGTTGACTACCTGGCTGTCTTATCTCTGGGAAAAGTTGACTCGGTTTATAAATTAAAACTGATAATTGTTGACTTCAGCGTGTTATACCTTAGGTTTGTTTACTTACCAAGTCTTATTCCTGTCAAGGGTTGACTGGAGGGCAAAAGTAAACAGTTTTCAGGGATTTCTAACTGCTGATTTCTCTTGATGGCTTCAACCGGTAACTTTTCCACTTCATATTTCTATCACCGCACAGGTTGATAGCTTCCGATGGTACCAGCATGCCGATACTCATGTGAGGCCTCTGATTATTATAAAAGTCTACAGCAACTGACACAGCAGCAACGACTTCCTCGATATTTCTGAAGACCTTATCTTTCAACAGTTCATTCTTCATCGTATTGTTGATACGTTCAGCCTGGGCATTGTCCTTTGGATCACCGCTCTCAGTCATACTTATCTGTATATTATATGATTTAAGTTTGTTAATATATTCATTACTTGCATATTGGCATCCTCTGTCTGAGTGGTGGATAAGTTGTACATCCTCTTTTCCTTCTAAGCGTTTAAGAGCCATGTTCAGAGCTTCCATTGGGTATAAGGCGTCAAGTGTAGGTCCGATACACCAGCCTACTATTTCCTCGGTAAAGGCATCCAGAATAAGCGACAGGTAACAGACGTGATACTGTATATCACTGTCCATGATTACAATATATGTAATATCGCTTACCCAAAGTTGGTTAGCTGCAGTAGGTATAAAGTCCCTGACAAGGTTGGGATAAGTCAGGAGTCCGTGAGTGGAGTCCGTAGTCTTGGGTTTCCTTATCTTGTGCCTTACCTTGAGGTTATGGCGATCGATGATCTCGCAGAAGCGGTCTCTGCCTATCGGATTGTCGCATCCGAACTTCTTATGGTACATGTACCATAGCTTCATGCCACCGAGACCCGAATCCAGTCCCCTAATATCCTGTATGAACTGTAGTGCAAACGCCTCTCTGGCAGACTTTGCCAAAGCGGCATTCTCATCGTATTGGTAATAGGCCTGCTTACTTACACCAAACAGCGCGCAAAGATCCGTCACAGGATATTGAGTGGCGGATTTTGCGTGCAGATCAGTTACTGTTTGGCGCCAGCTTTTTTTCTTATTGGAATGTTGAATTTCTTCTCTGCAATGTCTATCATCATATCGTAGGCATCTGCGCGTAGCTTCTCCTTCCTAAGCTGGCTCTCCAATCTGACTATATTATCTTGTAGAAGCTCATTGTCAGAGACTTCTGAACTACTCTGTGTGATTGGCTTTGGTGTTTCTTCCTTCATAACCGATGGATATTGATTCCCGTTCTTGGCTTTAAAGTTAACAATCCATTTGGCAATGCCAGATCTGGATACGGGAACAAGCCGGGATATCTTTACATAACCCAAGCCTTGATTGAAATACAGATCCATCACTTTGTCATAATAGAGACGGCGCTGTTCATTATACCCCATTCTGTTTTTTTTCATGTTTGACTCTTGTTTTGTGAGTCAACTTTTTTTAGGGAAAGACAAGTTGCCGGAAATTCCGGGTTCCTCCACAAAAACGGCCTTATGTGTGGACGAAAGGCGGAAATTCCCAAGTTCCTCCACAAAAACCGCCTTTTATGTGGATGAGTTGCGGAAAATCTCAAGTTCCTCCACAAAAACGGCCTTATGTGTGGACGAAAGGCGGAAATTCCCAAGTTCCTCCACAAAAACCGCCCAATATGTGGACGAATGCAAAAAAAAACCAAGTTTCTCCACAAAAACGGGCCTATACGTGGATGAAACACAGAAAATCCGAAGTTCCTCCACAAAAACCGCCCAATATGTGGATGAATGCTGTGAATTCAGGATGCAGTCACTATAAAGAAGCGGGAGCCTCGGCAAACAAAAAAAGCTACCGCTTCTTTATAGTGACCGCATCCTGAAAGTAAAGACTGCATCCTGGATGTAGTGGTGGCGAATTGCATCTAAGGGCAGCAAAAAAAAACAGGCCTTTTGCTTTGATTGATTTGCACAAGGCCTGTTTGAAGTTTGTTATTGGCAGAAAAGACTACCTGCGGCGATCACCGCCTCTGCCGCGGGAGTTGTTCCGATCGTTGCCGCGGTCGTTGCCACGTGAAAATCCTCGGTTGTTGCGGTCTCCGTTGGAAGGACGCGGTTTACGTTCGGGTTCAACGTAGCCTTCGGGTTTTTCTATCAATGCCTTGCGGGAAAGACGCAGTTTGCCGCTTCTTTCATCAACTTCAAGCAGTTTGACAGTTACTTCTTCACCCACTTTAACTACATCTTCCACTTTATCCACTTTCTTCCAGTCCAGTTCGGAAATGTGCAGCAATCCTTCCTTGCCGGGAAGAATTTCCACGAAAGCTCCGAATTCCAGAATAGAGACTACCTTGCCGGTATACACTTCGCCGACTTCGGGAACCGTGGTTATGGCTTTGATCGTTGCCAGGGCAGCATCCATGCCTTCTTTGTTCTCACCAAAAATATCGATTATTCCAAAATCACCCTGTTCAGTAATGGTTATGGTTGTCCCGGTAGTCTTCTGGATTTCCTGGATAACCTTGCCACCTGTTCCAATAACGGCTCCAATAAAAGTATTGGGGATGGTGATCTGTACGATGCGGGGAACGTGAGGTTTGTATTCTGCACGGGGTTCGGATATGGTTTTCATCATTTCGTTCATAATGTGAAGCCTTCCCTGACGTGCCTGTTCCAAAGCCTGTTCCAGCACTTCGTAAGGCAGCCCGTCAACTTTGATATCCATCTGTGTGGCAGTAATACCGTCACTTGTACCTGTAACCTTGAAGTCCATGTCTCCCAGGTGGTCTTCGTCACCCAAAATATCGGATAAAATGGCAAATTTCTTATTGCCCGCATCGGTAATAAGCCCCATGGCTATTCCGGAAACCGGTTTTTTGATTTTTACCCCGGCATCCATCAGTGCCAACGTTCCGGCACAAACGGTTGCCATTGAAGACGATCCGTTGGACTCCAGAATATCAGAGACTACGCGGATGGCGTAAGGATTGGCTTCGCCTGTGGGAACCATTGCTTTCAGGGCACGGTGTGCCAGATTTCCGTGACCGATTTCCCGGCGACCTACACCACGGCTGGGACGGGCATCTCCGGTAGAGAAGGGCGGGAAATTGTAATGAAGTACAAATTGTTCGGTACTCTGGATCAGAACTTCGTCCATTTCTTTCATATCCAGTTTAGTTCCCAGGGTAACTGTTGTGAGTGACTGTGTTTCACCCCGTGTAAAGACAGCTGACCCGTGAGCCATAGGCAGGTAATCCACCTCGCTCCAAATGGGACGTATGTCTTTGGTGGAACGACCGTCCAGCCGCACTCCTTCATCAAGGATCATGCGACGCATGGCCCGTTTTTCCACATCGTGATAATACCGCGCTACCATCAAGGCTTTTTCTTCCCGTTCTTCTTCGGGAATGGTTTCCATGAATTCTTCTTTCAACGCGTCAAAAGCTTCGGTACGGGCATGCTTGTCATCACCGGATTTTGCTATGGTGTAACAACGGTCGTAACAGAAAGCTTCTACGGCTTTGCGCAGTTCTTCGTCGTTATCTTCGTGGCAATACTCGCGTTTTACAGTTTTGCCTGTTTCCTCCATGAGTTCCATCTGCACCTTGCAGTGTTTCTTGATCTCCTGGTGGGCAAACTTGATGGCTTCCAACATTACGGTTTCGCTGACCTCTTTCATTTCGCCTTCAACCATCATGATGTTATCGTAAGTGGCTCCTACCATGATATCCAGATCTGCTTCCGTAAGCTGGTTAAAGGAAGGATTGATGACAAATTCCCCGTTTACACGACTTACACGGACTTCCGAAATGGGGCCGTTAAAAGGAATGTCGCTTACTGCCAGGGCGGCAGAGGCAGCCAATCCTGCCAGGGCATCCGGCATGATTTCTTTTTCTGCAGAAACAAGGAATACGTTCACAAATACTTCTGCGTGAAAATCTTCCGGAAAAAGAGGACGGAGCGCACGATCGATCAAACGTGATATAAGAATTTCGTAATCTGAAGGACGTCCTTCACGTTTCATAAAGCCGCCCGGATACCTGCCGGCAGCGGCAAATTTTTCTTTGTAATCAACAGAGAGCGGCATAAAGTCCGTATCGGGCTTAGCTTCTTTTGCACAGGTGACGGCTGCCAAAAGCATGGTGCCACCCATTTTTACTACTACGGAACCATCGGCCTGCTTGGCCAGTTTTCCGGTTTCGATCTCAATGGTACGGCCATCATCCAATGTGATGACCTTCTTAATGATCTTCATTTATTTTTTCTTCAGCAATCCGCCCCTTCCTGTAAGGGGTTGTTAAAAATTATCAATTCCGCTTATCCCGATCCCCGGATTGCGTTAATTTGGATCGGAATAATTAAGAAATTCAAAAAAAAAGGCTGATCTCCAACGAGAGAGTGCAGCCTTTGTTTGGTTCGCGAGGGAGACGCGCTCCCATCACCTTGTAAGCTATTTCCGGAGATTGAGCGCTTTAATTATATTACGGTACCGCTCAATGTCGTTGGCCTTCAGATAATCCAGCAGGCGGCGACGTTTACCTACCAAACGGAGCAATGCACGTTGTGTGCCGTAGTCCTTCTTGTTGGACTTCATGTGTTCAGTAAGATGGGCGATACGGTAAGAAAATAAGGCGACCTGGCTTTCAGCAGATCCGGTGTCCTTATTAGACGTTCCGTACTGTCCGAAAATCTCTTGCTTTTTTTGGGCATCTAAATAATCGGCCATTGTCAGCAATTGATTTTTAGTGGTTAATAATAAGTTTTACCCCAATAGGGGCTGCAAAGATATACGTTTTTTTCTATTTATCAGCTCAGAACCAGTAATTTCTTCTGAAAAGCTCATTTATTCAGTTGGCAACCACCAGGGTTTTCCCCGGAGAAAAGCTCCTGTAACGGGGAGCGAACAAGGATTGTATTTGGATACTTCCTTGTTGGAAAACACCTGTCTGCGTAACGTAAAAACGTTCTTCAATGACCTGTTCTCCACGGGAAAGGGTCTGAAAAAAGTATTGTGTGGATCCGGTTTTGACCTCACGGTACCAGGACCCGGAAGCATTCCACCTGTAACCGGATGTTTCGGATTCCGGGATCAGGCAGGCGGCATGTGAAACGTTCATATGTACAAAGCTGCGTTCTTGTTCGTTTGTAATGAAATAACGTGCTACTATGCGGTCTCCCCTTTTGAGGGTGTCTTTTTCCGTAATGAGGGCGTTATCTGACAACCGGTAATAAGCCCGGCGGATTTCCATCCCGTTGGCGAAGGGTTGGGCCTCACGAAGGTCTTCCAGGATTTGTTCGTAGAGCGTTACATACAATGGCGCTTGGGAGCGGTTTCTCACAGTATATGTCGTTCCCCGCACAACTGTCTCATAACGCGGCACTTCTTTTGTTTCCTCGTTTCCGTAATAAAGCAGAGCATGGATCACGTCTGTGGTTGAGGGCCCGGATCCCCATATCTGGTTTTCTTTTCTGTCCAGCAACCAACGGGTCAGTCCGTTTTTGATTGTTGGATCGTTCCTGAATAAACGCAGTAGCAGGGCATGCACCTTCATTTCCGAGTACATCAGGCCGTCGTATGGTACGGCATTCGGGAAATAACAGCCCCGATCCTGATCACATACGGCAAATTCCCTGAGGGATGACAAAACCTGTGCAAGAACGTCTTTTTGATCTGATCTTTCCAGTAAATGATCTGATCTTTCCAGTATAACGGCCAGAAAAACCTTTTCGGCTACCGTGGCTCCTTTCCAGGATTCTTTTAAGAGACCCGCGTAACGGGCTTTTACTTTTTGAACGTCATTGCGGGCTTGTATTTCAGGGAAGGCACTGCGAATATAGAAATACGTCAAAACATCCAGGGTAACTTCCGGGGCAACATCGTCCCTGTAACGTTTGGCAAACAGGCTGTCCGCGTAATGAACGGCCTTTTCAACCAGTACCTGCAACCGTTCCTCTTTCCCGGTATTGACTCCTTTTTCTTTCAAGTTGCCCGTGATCTCCAGAAAATGCAACGTCAGGGAATAAGAACTCTCCATTCCCGGGAACCAGGAAAACCCTCCGTCCGCCTTTTGCAGCGAACCTAAATATTCCAGGGCTTTTTCGTTGAAAGAGCTCATGTAGCGGGGATCATCCAGCCGTTTCAGCCGCCGGATCCTTTCTGCTTCGCGTCCCGGGTAATCCGCCCACGGAGTTTGTGAGATCAGGATCTCCGTCAGCCGTGCGTTTTTTTGAAATGCCGAGGCTTGTCCTTCAGGCGCTTTGTCCAATGAAGGCAGAATTGTGGGGAATTCCTGCAACAAACGAGCTCCGGTGTTGTTTGCATAAAAAGCCGAGATCCACGCGGTAAGATCATTTCCAGAAGGTTCGCAGAGAGAGGGGATGGCCTGGAGTGCTGCCGTAAACGGGGTGGTCACATCCAGTGTGGCCCGTGAATTTTTATTTTGTTTAACCAGTGTCACCACATCGTTTCCGGTGAGTATCCTGGTTCTGGCGCGGGTGATCTGTTCTTTTTGAGGCAATACCGGAAGGATATTTTGTTGCGCATCACTGTGACGGGGACTTTCGAACCCGGCGGTTATTTCCAGCAGGGGAACCCTCTCACCGGTAACCGGTGGCGTGGTGTAATCCCAACTGAAAAAAGTTCTTTCAGAAGGGAGTAGGCGGGCAGGTTGTATTTCCTGTTGGTTTTCCCCGATGACCAGGAAAGCATTCCCTTCCACAGCCGATAAAGTCAGATTGATCACCGGAACAGTCATTTCTATCCGGTCCTGTTCCCTGAGGTAAGCGGGAAAAGAAGGAATGGCCATTACTTCTTTTCTCACAAGCAGGATGTCTTCTGCCGTGTTACTTTTCCCGTCAGTGGTGTGCGCCAGGGCCAGAATGCGAAACGTCCCCAATAGCCCGTTCGTTTGGAAAGTTACCGGCACCAATCCGGTACTGTCTGGCAGCAGGTGCGGCAGAAATGCAAGGGTCTCTTCAAAATCGCTACGTACAAGGAATTCGGATCCTGTTTCATCAGGGGCGGGAATTTCTTCCCAGGCAGATTGTTCCGGGGGAGTCATGTCCCAGGCAGATTGTTCCCGGGGTGTCGTATTGGAAGCAACGGCGTTCTGTTGCGCCGTGTAGTACAAACCGGGAACGGAACCCCTTTTGTCAAATGCAGTTGAAAGATTCATGAAATGGTACCTTATGGCAGGGATGGGAACATCTGGTTTGCGGGCTGCACGGTAATCAAAACGATTGGGAGTCAGCCGGTCGGTACTTTTATTGAAGATGCTCACCAAAACCTCGGCGTTTTCTTGCCCGGGGAGTTTGATCCCAAAAGATTCCTGGGAGTAAGGCTCTGTGTCCCGCCGCAGGGAGACAAAATGCAACGGGAGCAATTCTTGGGCAGGTTTTTCCCACCGGTGGTGGAATTCAAGATACTGCCCGTCCCGGACAGCCACCAGGCGTAACTCGGGGAGATTTTCTCCAACAGGGAGTTCCGGGAAAGTGTATGTCTTCATTCCGGGGTTCAGTACCAGGTTGTTTTTGCTGATCAGGGATCCCCCGGCGTAACACTCGGCAAGCACATATAAAGGTTTATTGACGGTTCCAAGCAAAAAGGCAGGCGGTTCTCCTTCAAGGGGACAAAAGAAAAGAGCAGTATCTGCCGGACTGATCGTGTCTGTGAGGCTCAAAAGGAAAAAAGTGTCGGAAAACGGGGCGGCCCCGTCCATCGCGGCAGCAATTTCCCAACGGCCGGATGTCATGGTATCCCACGGAGGTTGGTACAACTGCCCGGAGTGCAGGACTTCAGTGATTACGGTATCTGCGTCTTGTATTAAATGGCAGGTCAGGGGCAGGTTCTGGTCAAAACCGTTGCTGTTTTGAACGGAGAAATGTAAAAAAGGTTCTTTTTCACGGATCAGGATGTTGTTGTGGACGGCTTCTTTAGGGAGAGAATAATTGGCTTTTATGGTATAACGGAAACCGGAAACCGGCAAAAACGTCTTTTTTTGTTGTGTTTCACCGGTTATATCAACAACGGATATATCCAGTTCCAGTATGCCGTGAAGGGATGTGTCACCGGGAGGCCTCAAAGCCGGGAATGCAAATTGGAATTCACCTTCTTCCCCGGTTTTCAGGGTATCTGAAAAGATCAGTCCTTCTTTCTCCCCGGGTGTTGTGGAATGAACGTAATAAGGTCTGAAAGGTGACCTGAAAAACACGCGGCAATGAACGGTGGCATTAGCAAGCGGAAATCCGGCATAATTGAAAACCACGCCTTGTTGTACGATGGTATCGTTAAAAGCATATGCCTGGCGTACGGGGGATAAAGCCAGTGTAAAGGAAGGTCTTGTGTACTCTTCTATTTGAATGTGAGCCGAAGCTCCCGGAAATGTAATACTATGGGAGCCGTTCATGCGGGTGGGGCCGGGACGAAAAAACCCGCTGAACGATCCAAAATCATTGGTCTGGACGTGAATCGTATCCAGTGTGTCACGGTAATTGAGGTTGTTTCTTAGAACCACAGTATATATTTCTCCTGCAGCCGGCCGGCATTTTCCTTCTTTGTACCGGGTAACAATGCCCTTGAAGAAGAGAGTGTCCGTATTTTTATAAAGCTTTCTGTCTGTAAAAAGGGCGGCAGAAGTCACTTCATTTTCGCCGTTTCCGTATTGAAAATCCCACGGACGAATAGTAAAAGGAACAGAAAACGTATCCGGAACGGCTGTGTTTTCTGACGGGACACTCAGCCGGAACGATTCCCCGGACCTGACATTCAGCGCGGTAAACCCGTCGGGTTCCAGGGGGAAAGGCTCTCGGGTATTGTTTACAAAACGGACCTCCACCTTATGAAAAGGGTTACCGCTTTGCAGGTCTGTGGCATAGACATATCCCGTATCATTCAGGGCACGAAACAAGGCGGCTACTTTCCCTGAATAAAAAGAGGCTTCGGTGGTTGTTTTTCCTTTTTTGATGTTGATGGTATAAGACCCTTCCGGGGGAACGGTTATGTGGACTGTATCTGTAAGCGCCCGGTAAACGGGAAAGTCCGGGTAACGAACTGTTTTGCTTAACTTTCGTTTTCCTTGTTCGTCCAGAATTTTTAATTTGTAACGCTTTATATTTCTGCGTGTTATTATCAATTCTGCTTTCGAACCGGGATACAGCTGCTTTTTTATTTGCAGATCAAGAGCTGGTTGGGTAAGGAAATCTGTTAAGTCTGAGAATGATTCCCTGATCGGACTTTTGGGAAATCTCTTGTACGCTTCCCTGCTCAATTCCAGTGCTTTCTGGTATTGTTGGTCTTCTGTCAGCCAACGGACTTTTTCCAGGTAAACGTGAGAGATCGGTTCTGTTTCCGGGTATTGTTCAATCAGACTATCCAGTCCGGCTTTTTTCAATTCACCGGAAGCAGGCAGTGAAATCAATTGCCTGTATTTTGCCGCAATCAGGTTATGTGGAACGTTCCCCTGCCCCTGTTCCAGCATGTAGATCAATGCCGGGTAATCCTCTAAAACGAAAAGAGCCAATTCATAAAGATTCGAGCAGGGAAATACCAAAGGGTTGTTGAACAGCCGGTTTTGGTAAGTAGATGCAGGGATCTTTAATATTTCTGACGATTTTGCCGGTAATTCCGTTCCGTATTTTCCCCGTTGTTCCGGGAAACGGGTATAAAGAAACAGGTAATGTACAACCCGGCCTTCTGCCGTATTGTCAAATAAGGGTGCATATTCCTTATACTTTTGAAAAATACGCGGGCGGGCAGTCCGGTCAATGGAAGTTTCCATTAACATCATGCTGTCCATCAGGGAAAGCATCCGGGGATAATCCGGGATCCGGGCCGATTGGTTAAAGGCTTCCTTCATCCGCACCAGGGCCGCGGCAGGATGGTCTGCATCCTGCCCTCCGGCTGCCAGTGGAAGCAGGATCATCAATAACAGTCCTGCGTATTTTTTCATACAACCTATAAGGTTAACAAATCCCGGGGGTGTTCCAGGTAAAACTCGGCAGGCATATCCTCTCCGTTCCTGGTTCCCCATAATGCAAGTGCAAAAGAGGTGCCGGCCGCATGTGCACATAATTGGTCGTTGTACGTGTCACCTACAAATAGCACGTTGGACGGATCTGCCTCCGTTTTTTCCAGGAACAGCCACATGGGATCCGGGGCAGGTTTGTGTTTTGGGGCATCTTCAGCACATATGGTCAGTGTAAAATAATGCATCCATTCAGACAAATGCCGGTCGGAATCAAACTCAGCTCTGTTACGCGAGGTGATCACTCCCATAACCACTCCTTTTTTGTGAAGGGATTCCAGTACTTCCTCAATACCGTCAAACGGCCGGGTAAGGGATGTCAGTGTCTGGAAATTTTCCTCCCACAAAAGAGCAGCCTTTTCCGGGTCTTTGAATCCCAGTTTGAGTACCGCCTGGAAACTGGGTATTCCAAAATATGGATACAGTTCCCGGAGGGTCATCTCTTTTCCCAGTTCACTCAGGATGGTCTTCTGCAGGGATACCATGCCGGTTTTTTCACTGTCCAGCAAAGTCCCGTCTACGTCAAAAACAATATGCGTAAAATTCACTACAAGTCTTCAATGGTTTGATAAAGGAATTGATAATGTGCACGGGTACGGTCATCGCCTTTGGCACGTTTGAGCTCTTTCCCGATCTTTTGCAGTTCAGACATTGCCAGACTCTTAATGTCATTGTTTTCAATGGAGGCCTCGGCTCTGCGGTAACGGGCAGCTTCAGGGGCAGCGTTTCCGTTATCTTCTTTGGGTTTGACCAGTTCACAAAGTGTATTGATATAAATGTTCTGCAGGCTTCTGCGGTAAATGTCCGTATCTCCGTAATCCTTGAAAATACTTCGGTTCATATCGGAGAAAAAGGCTTCCAAAGAATAGGCTTCTACCCCCAGTTGTTCTTCCGCACGGAGCATCCGTACCAGGACGTTTTTATTGACAAGTCCGGTAACGGCGCTTTGTTGCAGATTTTCCATAACAGCCAGGCGATTGGTTGGCAATAATTCTGCCAGGTAGCCGGGCAGAATCCACTGCGGGGTTGTAAAAATATGCCGGTCCAGAAACGCCATGGCTTCCTTTTGCTTCTCACGGGGAACCGGTACGTAAACAGGTCCTTCCTGCTCTACGGTTTTCACATCTGTGAAAACGCCTCCGACCCATTTTGAAACATGACCAATATAACGGTTAAACTGGGTAGTGATCTGGGGATAAAGTGTGGTTAGTCCCCTGTAATTCTCGTTCGGGACCTTTGTCCATTCCGGAAGGTTTGCCAGGATGACTTTCATATTCCTGATTCCCAACTCACAAGTTTCCATTTGATTGTCTCCAAGATCTTCTGACTGTGCACGGGGATCATTCAGCCCGGATTCCGCCCCTCCGTTAAAACGTACATAAGGATCCTTTGTTTTTTCAATGACCCACTTGTTCAGATAAGGGATCTCTTCTTCCGCATCGGCAAATTGGTAAAAACGCCTGTAACCCCATTCAATGGCCCAGTAATCGTAATGGCTTATACGAGGGAAAAGCAATTCTCGCGGCATATTGTCTTCCGGTTGTACCACAAAATTGAACCGGGAATAATCCATGATGGAAGTGGTATGCCCGTTGGCAGCCAGGAATTCGGGATCGCGCAGCTGGTTGGTCGTATAATAAGCTGTTGCTCCAAAATTGTGACGCAGTCCCAGTGTGTGTCCCACTTCGTGTGAAGAAACAAACCGGACGAGTTGTCCCATAAGTTCTGTGGGAAATGTCATGGACCGTGCCTGGGGATCCACGGCGGCACATTGTACGAAATACCAGTTGTGTACCAGGCTCATCACGTTGTGGTACCAGTTGATGTGACTTTCAATGATTTCGCCCGAACGGGGATCGCTTACGTGCGGACCGCTTGCATTGGCTATGGTCGAAGGTTTATAGACGATTGCCGAGTTTCTGGCATCCTCCAGGCTCCAGCTGGGATCTTCCTGGGGAGTGGGTGCCTCCAATGCATATATGGCATTCTTGAAACCTGCTTTTTCGAAGACAGGTTGCCAGTCATTCACACCCTGGATCAGGTAGGGGACCCATTCTTTGGGGGTGGTGGGATCAATATAAAATACAATGGGTTTTGCGGGTTCCACCAGTTCACCCCTTTTGTATTTTTCCAAATCTTCCGGTTTGGGTTCCAACCGCCAGCGGGCGATCATACGCATGGTTTTGATCCCTTGCGGATTCTTGTCAAAATCCGTGTAATTGGATGTAAAGAATCCCACGCGCTCGTCAAAATACCGGGGTTGCATGGGCTCTTTGGGAAGAAGCACCAGCGAGCAGTTGATCTCGAAGGTCAGCGGATCATCGTTTTCCTGGAGAGCGTATGTTTTGATGCTGCGAAGTTCGGTATTGATGGGAAATGATTTTACGCTCTTAACATAGGAACGGTCTTTTTGCAAAGCCGTCATTTTGGCCGATTTTTTCTGCCTTTTGCTAAAATACAGGCTTTCGTTGTCGCTGTTTACCAGGTCCGTAACGTCTATAAGTGACAGGGTGCTGTCTGCATTGATTGCCTTGATGTCAAAAGAAGCGATCAGCGCCGGCCGGTTGGAGCGGGTAACGTTATAGTACATGGCCTGAGTTGTATCCCTGGATTGTTCGCGGGCAAGCACTTTGGTCAGGAACAGGTTGTTGTCCGGACCTTTCTCAAATCGCAACATGCCGCTGTTAATCTGGTCTCCGGCATATCCAAAGAAATTAGCGCGGAATCCCGCAGGGGTTTCGGACATTCGGGTTACCATAAGGATGTCCCTTCCAATCAGGGAATCGGGTATACCTATATAATATTTCTTATCCTGGGAATACACAGGGGTCATACCCTCCATAACGGTAGTCCCGTCTTTAATGAATTCCTCCAGCTTTGCCGGAGTTTTGTCCTCTGATTTGGACTCGGCTTTGTTTTCGGTTTTGTTGTCTTGTTGGTCCGGATTTCTGCGCTGTGCGGTGACGGTTTGTACGGAAAAAGCCAGAACTGCCAATAAAATAATGGTTTTGGTCAGTTTCATAATGGTTTGTTGAGGTTTATAAAGCGTTTATTTGTTGATCCAGGGTTTGTATGCGTTCCACAATAATGTTCCGCATACGTTCTACTGCCTGGGTATATGTCAGGGGTTCGTCTCCGTTGATGAGGTTTCCCCCGTTCATGTTCCTGTCTTCGGTAGGATCCCACATTTTGAAATTCAAATCTGCAGAATAGCTCAAACGTTCGTACTCTGCATCCAGGAAACCCGGAATTTCATCGAATTTCGGTTTCAGCAAGTTCCAGCGTTCTTTAGCCAGGGCGACGAATTCAGGGTCTTTGAAAAATTGTTTGTACCAAATGGCCTGTGTCATAAAGAGTTTTCCCTGGGCTTGGGGAGAAGCATTGTAGGAAAAGGTTCCCCAGTCAAAATCCCAAATAGGGCCGGCAAAAAGTTTGGTGTCTTTATCCTTGTGCATATAAACACTTCCGGGATTGGCCAGTTCGTGGTTGATGCATAGTTCAAAAACGATCCAATAGTCCACAAACGACTGCATATCCACGAATTTCCTGTACCCCTCTTCCGGATCTTTAAAGGCCGGCCCGTATATGGCTGCTCCGGCCTGATCAATATAATCTTTGATCCAGTTGATCTGAGCTACGCTGATGTCGTCTTCGTCCGGGAATTTAACGGCAAAGGGAATCCCGCTTTGTTGTACACTCTGGCCGTGAGGGGAAAACCACTGAATTTCGTTGTCAAAGTGAAAGTCAAGCTCAAGGATATACCCGTCATCGGAAATGTTTACTCTGTTTTTATCTTCCTTGATGTGCTCAACCAACATGTAATTGCCCTGGTGACGACCGTTAAAAATCAATTCCACAATCTCGTTGCGGGGTGTCCATGCCAGGGAAGTGGATTGAGCAATTTTGAAAGCCATACGGTTCCGGAGCATAGTCCGGTCCATGAAATTGGCCAGCAACACCCAGCGTTTGTGTTTGGGCATGCCCAGCAGGGGAGTTTTACTGTCCAGTTTTAGCGCATAAGGTTTTTTTGGCCACAACCAGGTAGTATTGCCCCTCCCGCGGATCTCTGTTGCCATTTGGGGAAGGTCTTCAAACGAGCCCATTCCCTGGATACGGATGGTCGCATTCATCCAGTCATCTTTGGATGTTACAGGGGCTCCGTTTTCCGTGTTGATTATCATTACCGGGATTCCCGTAAAATGAACGATTCCTGTTTTATAGGAAAGTATGGTGCCTTCGTTGGTCTCTACTGTATATTCCACGGGTTGCGAAAAATCCTGAACCGTTTTTCCGCTTTCCTGAACCACTCCGTTCACCTTAACGGGGTTGCCGCTTGTGAAAGAAGCTGTCAGATGCAGATCCTCCAGCCATACCGGGATGTTTCCTTCTATTGTATGTTGATAAATCTCTTCTGCAGAGTTTATATCCAGCCGGACATCTTCTTTCAGCGAAGGGTTGAGTTCCTTTGAAAAATAGAAATCACTGATTCCTGCATGACTCATAGAGCTTATCACTTGAAAAACTCCGGAAGTGATCATGGAAGTGCCGTATCCCGCACGGGAGGTGATCAGGCACAAGACCACAGCGTTTTTGTAGGTCAGACGTACCCCGTTGTCCTGTAAACGGACTTCGTAAACACCTGCTTCTTGTGAGGGAACTATGCTTTGAATTGAAAAATACTCGGGTTGACGAGTGGTCCCCTGGATGCGCAATTCAATTTGACATTGCTCAGAGGTGATGTCATAAACGAATTCGGCTGCGGGTTCTTCAACCCGGAACAGAAAAGAAGCTGTACCTTCCAGCGGCACTATAATTTGCTGTTCATCCACAGACAAACTAATTAACCGGGCGTCTTTTTCCGTTTTGTCTGGATCTGGTGTTTTGGTGCAGGCAGCTGCCAGAAAGGCAACAGCAAATAAGAGGTAATGTATTTTCATTCTAAAAAGGACATATGCTTTGGGTTGCAAGTTATAAAATTTTACCTTTACACTACTATAAAACCGCTACAGTCATGTTAAAACGTTTATTTTTTACCGGATTTTCAATCTTGTTGATAGCTTGTACTTCTTTGAAAGATGAAGTTGCGGTCATTGATTTCATAGAAGTTGACGGTCCCCACCTGGTGCTCAAAGGAGAAAAATATTTCATCAAAGGCACCAACCTGGGCAATTGGCTGAATCCGGAAGGGTATATGTTCAGTTTTAAAAAAACGAATTCCGCAAGCTGGATAGATCAAATGTTTTGCCAATTGGCAGGTCCTGATTTTACAGCGGATTTCTGGCGCCAATTCAAGGAACGGTACATAACCCGGGAAGATATTGATTTTATCGCCTCCACCGGGGCAAACACCATACGGCTTCCTTTTCACTACAAACTTTTTACGGATGAGGATTTTATGGGACTGACCGTTTCCCAGGACGGATTTGTCCGCATAGACAGTATCGTTTCCTGGTGCCGCCGGGCCGGTTTACACCTGATCCTGGATATGCACGATGCCCCTGGCGGCCAGACAGGGGACAATATTGACGACAGTCACGGCTATCCCTGGCTGTTTGAAAGCGAGACCAATCAACAACTTTTTTGTGATATTTGGAAAAGGATTGCAACCCGTTACCATGACGAGCCGGTCATCCTGGGCTACGACTTGCTGAATGAACCCATAGCACCGTATTTCAGTAATAAAGATGAGCTCAATGCCATGCTTGAACCTTTGTACAAAAGGGCAGTGTCAGAGATCCGCAAAGTGGATACGAATCACATAGTCATACTGGGAGCCCCTCAATGGAACAGTAACTTCAATCCTTTTACGGACTGGACTTTTGACAATAAGATAATGTATTCCTGCCACCGTTACGGAGGAGATGCGACAACAGATGCGATCTCCCATTTTATTGAATTCAGAAATAAAACCAATTTACCAATGTATATGGGTGAGATCGGGCACAACACTCTGGAGTGGATGGAAGCCTTTTGCAGGGTAATGGAAGAAAACAACATAGGGTATACATTCTGGCCGTATAAAAAAATGGGAGGATCTTGTTTCGTTTCTATTAGTACTCCTGAAAACTGGGAGCAGGTGGTCGCCTTTTCCGAAGCCTCAAGAGATACGTATGCCGCTATCAGGGAGGCCCGGCCTGACCAGGAGCTGAGCCGACGTTCGATGAAAAATCTTCTGGAGTTGTGTTTGTTTGAAAATTGCAGCGTTGAAGAGGATTACGTAAGAGCACTGCGCCTGGAAAAAGAAAGAACAGACAACTAGAAGCGTTGTCTGTTCAGACCCATTTAACCTAAAACCTAATAGATGAAAAAAACTATCTGTCTTAATAGTTTGCAAACGGCGTGCCAAACTTTTAGAAAGAGGCAGAAATATTTTTTGCTATTTCCCTGTGTTGTTATATCTTTGTGATATCAAAATAATATCACTTAACAATACAAAGAAATGAAAAACGTACAGGAAAAATTCGTACAGCCCCGTAATGGCTGGATCATGCTGGTGCTGAGTATTCTTGGTTTCACAGCAGGGATAGCCTTACCCGTCATTTTTACCGAATCGCTGGGTTGGAGACCGGGTTGGTATTGGCTAATTACGGTCTCGGTAGTTTCCTTTATTGCCCTGTTTGGCCTTATGGTAATCAATCCTAACGAAAGCAAGGTGTTGACATTTTTCGGAAAATACGTGGGGACCGTTGTGGATAACGGCTTTTTTATGATCAATCCTTTTATGGTCAGAAAAACCGTATCGCTCAGGGCGCGTAATCTGAACGGAGAACCCATAAAGGTAAACGACAAGATGGGCAATCCCATAATGATAGGCGTTGTGCTTGTCTGGAAGGTAAAAGACACCTTC
This sequence comes from uncultured Muribaculaceae bacterium, assembly GCA_964542305.1. Classification (GTDB taxonomy): domain Bacteria; phylum Bacteroidota; class Bacteroidia; order Bacteroidales; family UBA932; genus DMER64. Next base: position 23,285 of record CAZITX010000026.1, read on the forward strand.
AAAGCTTGTTTTGCGGTGGACAATTATGAAAAATTCGTAGATGTACAGTCCGAGGCAGCCGTCAGGAGTTTGGCAGGTTCATATCCTTACGACAACCTGGAGGATGAGAATGCCGATATCACACTGCGTTCCGGCGGAGAAGAAGTAAACAGCCTGCTGGAAGAATCTTTGTCAGAGCGCTTGAACATAGCCGGGATAGAGATCATTGAAGCCCGTATCAGTTACTTGGCCTATGCCCCTGAAATTGCCAGTGCCATGTTGCAACGTCAGCAGGCAACGGCCATTGTAGCCGCCCGCCATAAGATAGTAGAAGGAGCTGTTAGTATGGTGGAAATGGCTTTGCAACAATTATCTGCTAAAGAAATAATTGATCTGGACGAAGAAAAGAAAGCTGCTATGGTTAGCAATCTGATGGTTGTGCTGACGTCTGACCGTGCTGCCAGTCCGGTGATCAATACAGGGAGTCTGTATCAGTAGAATGAAAAAATCGTTTGTGTTGCGCATTGATGTTGAAACCTGGGTCGCTTTGGAAAAATGGGCGACAGATGAGTTCCGTAGCGTCAACGGCCAATTGGAATACATCATCAACGAAGCGTTAAAGAAAAACAGAAGATTAAAGGAAAATAATAACAAGTAAATGGATTTTTTGCTTGAGTGGGGATATTTGGGACTGTTTGTCGGGTCATTCCTGGCTTCGACCATCATACCTTTCAGTTCGGAATTTCTCTTGCTAGCAATGCTCCTGGCGGGAGGAAATCCCTGGGCGTGTTTTGCCGCGGCCACTATTGGTAACGGCCTGGGGAGCCTGACCTGCTATGGGCTGGGATATCTTGGCAAGTGGGAATGGATCGAAAA
>CAZITX010000027.1:0-23065 GCA_964542305.1 uncultured Muribaculaceae bacterium
GGCCTTTCTCCTGACAGCACGTACTATGTAAGAGCTTATGCCATATGTTCACTAGGGACATTCTATGGTGAGCAGCAAAACATAGAAGCACAAGAGGAGGAAGAAGGGCCAGTGTTTGGTACTTTTACCGACAACCGGGATGGACATGTTTATAAAACAGTTAAAATTGGAAATCAGATATGGATGGCAGAAAACCTGGCGTATTTGCCAGCAGTAAATAATCCTCATTATGATACAACAGATACCGCAGAAGGCTATATTAATTGGGTAGAGACTATGTTAGAGCCGAGTTATTATGTTTACAACTACCAAGGCACAGATGTAACTGAAGCCAAGTCATATCCTTGGGGAGATCATTTTAGTTATTATAACCACTATGGAGTATTATACAATTGGCGTGCAGCTATGGCAGATGCCACAGCAAGTGATGCTAATCCCAGTGGCGTTCAAGGCATTTGTCCTACTGGCTGGCATCTGCCTAGTGATGCAGAGTGGAGGCAATTGTTAGTATATCTTGGATTGCCACAAGAAGAGATTGACAAAGAAAGATATGTAAGAACAGTCATCGGTCCTGGTGATAAAATGAGAGAAGTTGGAGCTTCACATTGGCGTAATGACGTTGCTGGAGGAACCAACACAAGTGGCTTTTCAGCACGTGGATCAGGGGGTGTAGGCGACGGGAATTTTTATGGGCTTCAAGATTTTACTTATTGGTGGAGTACTGACGAACCCTATGAAGGTTCTAATCGCGCCAGTAGTTGGTACCTTAGTGACGATATTTGGCATGATGATATAGCTAAGAAATGGGATGGACATTCAGTTCGCTGCATCAAGGATTGAGGATAGAGAAAAAGGGTGCGTTGCACACATTGTTCGTTTGGCTGGAAATCAACACTTTAGCAAAATCGACCCCCCGGGGGTCGATTTTCGTATTTGCCTGATAATCAATGAGAAGAACAATGTGTGCAACGCACCCGAATTCCCTCCAAAAAAAAAGCCAACCAGCAAAACTGATTGGCTTCTTTTGGAGCGGTCCGGACGGGACTCGAACCCGCGACCCCGTGCGTGACAGGCACGTATTCTAACCAGGCTGAACTACCGGACCCTGATTGTTTGGGAGTGCAAATGTAGGGAATGTTTTTGAAACTGCAAAAAAACTGAAATGTACGTTTCCGTATTTTTTTTCTTTCATGAAGCCGGGTGCTTCAGAAAAGGAGTATTTTGCGGAATGTTCCAGGATCAGAAGACCGTCCGGTGCCAGTACCCCGGCATCCAGGATCTTAGCGGGAATGTTTTCCAACCCGGTCATGTCGTAGGGCGGATCGGCAAAAACAAGGTCGTATTTCCGGGAGCAGATTTTCAGAAAATCAAAAACGTTGTGACGGACAACCTGAATTTTTGAGCCGAGTCCCAGATTTGCGACCGTATCTCTGATAAACCGCGCATGTGCCGGATTCATTTCCACACAGGTTGCCCATGCGCATCCGCGCGAGACGAACTCCAGCGAAATGCCACCGCTGCCTGCAAAAAGATCGAGTACCCTGATGGTGGTAATATCCAGGCTGTTTTCCAGCATATTGAACAGTCCCTCTTTGGCAAAATCTGTGGTTGGTCGTGCCCTGAAAGATCCCGGCGGCATAATATTGCGCCCTTTTAAACTTCCGCTTATGATACGCATACCGGAAAGAAGTGTGGCCCATATTGCAGGTTGAGGGCTTCTGTGGGAAACAGTCCCTTTTGGGAAGTAGCTACAGTAACCGAAGGGAAGAAAGAACAGAGTTGTTTTAAATGAGCCGGTTTTAACGAACCGCTTACAAAAAGGCTCAGACTACGGGGATTAAGTTGCCATTGCTTGAGGGCAAAAAACAAAAAATACATACCCGTGCTAAAGCGGTCAATGGCGTATGAATTACAAAGCAACAGGCGTTCTCCCTGCATCAGGATCAGGTCTACGTGGGAGGGAGTGAAGTGCATCAGTGCACGGGAATATTCCTTGCGTTCCAGGATGTAACGCAGCAAAGGTATAACCGATGCGTAAAAACCCGCTTTATGTTGGTGTTTGAAAACAGCCGCACTGACCGGTGCCGGAAGTGCATAAATGCAGGTGGCATCCAGGATATCAACCGGCGAGTAATTTACTTCGTCAAGATCTGCTGTTTGAAACAACTGATTGAGGACTTCCAGTGCCTGGTCCGGTTGAAAAAGACTTGTGGGAATGAGTGTATGTTTGTACGTGTCAATCATGACATGACAGTGGGGAAAACGTTTTTGCAGGTATTCTTCCTGGTGGAACACGTGCCCCACTTCTTTTGCCCACTCATTATAATCACCCTCCGGAAATGAATAGGAATGGTTGCGCCAGAGCAAACATTCATGCGTTTGGCTGTCTTCTACAACAAAAGAAAGTCCATTCACGCCAATATGAATGGACAATCTGTGATGTGCCTGCGGTATTTTACTGGTCGCAGACATATTATTATTCCCAGTTACCGGCGTTGTTGTTGGGTTGATCAATACTGCCCACCTTCAAACCGGGATAACGGTCGGTGATCTTGCGTTCTTCGTTCAGGTTAACGATCAGCTGACGTTCCATGCCTCTAAGCAGGACATCGTAAGGTGTACAAGCCTCAAAAAGAGGTACATCTACACCGGATACTTTTTTAACCACGGCCCTCATTTCAAATTCTTCTCCCACCAGTGGAACCCAGCGGAGTGAGTCAATAACAAAATTCGGACGCTTGAGCAATGTATCCTTAACGGCCATTTCCATACTGTCACGGACTACACGACCCTGGGCAACAGCAACCGAGTCATCAAATGATCCGATCTGGCGTACAATGGTTATGGATCCATTGTTGTAGAAAGTTTCCAGGGAATCAAAATTGGGGGCGTATTTCCCGAATTCTGTTTTGTAAGTGGTTTGCAGGGTACGAATATCTTTCAAGCGCTCAATAGCCAGTTTCTCACGAAATGTGCGTTCTTTTTCAAAGTTTATGGGAGACGTGAGACTCCGGATGATTGCATAACCCAAAGCGATGATTATCAAGGGCAGAATAACAATGGTGAGTATTTTTTTCATTATTGAGATATTAATTATTCTAAATGGCGTCCTGCAAAATTAGGAAAAAAAATAACCTCTGCAATAAATCAATTATATTTGCATCAATATCTTTATTATGAATGACCTGTTTCCAAAAGAACATTTTGAAAGTTGGCTGAAAGCTGTTGAAAAATCCCGGAAAATCGTACTGGGTACTCACGTCAATCCCGACGGTGATGCCATCGGCGCGCTTGTGGGTTTGGGACTTTTTTTGAAAAAGATAGGATTTGAGGTTACCCTGGTCAGCCCTACCAGATATCCGGAATTTTTATCTTTTCTGGATCCCGGCCACGAGATTGTGGTCTATTCGCAGGACGGTCAAACTGCAGAGCAGGCCATAAAAGAGGCAGATATGATCGTTGCCCTTGATGTAAGCGGGTTTTCCCGGATGGATGCATTGGGAAAGATTATGCTGAATTCAAAAGCTTTTAAGGTCCTGATTGATCATCATACGGATCCGGTTAATAAGGAATTTGATCTGGTGTTTTCCACAACACGCATCAGCTCTACCTGTGAGCTGACTTACCGCGTAATCAAATCTTGGAAAGCTGATGCCGTACTTTCAAAAGAACAGGCCGATGCTTTTTTGGCCGGGATCATTACAGATACGAATCAATTTGCCAACAGTGTTTATCCCGGAACGTTCCGGGTTACTTCCGAGTTGGTGGCTTTCGGGGCTGACACCGAGTTTATTTACGACCAGGTATACCGCAACTTTTCCTATAATCGCATGAGACTTATGGGTTACGCGCTCCAGAACATCCGCCTGCTTCCCGAATACAAATGCGGGTACATTGTCCTTCCCCTGGATGTTCTTGCAAAGTTCGGCTACAGCAACGGGGACACAGAGGGGTTTGTGAACCTGCCGCTGGCCATCAGCGGAATCTCTGTCTCGGCTTTTTTTCTTCAAAGGGCCGATCACATAAAAGTATCGCTAAGATCCAAGGGCGATATTCCCGTGAACGGAATTGCACGGGAATTTTACCAGGGAGGAGGCCATTTGAATGCCTCGGCAGGGAAAATGGAAGATTCTATGGAAGAGATAGAGCCGTTGCTCAAAAAAGCACTGGGCACAATAATTGCATAGTACGGATTTACAATGAAAACAGCCTTGATTTTGCTTGCCGGACTTATGCTTACAGCTATCTCCTGTACCAAGGAGGACCGCAAACTGACGTTGATTCGTCAGGAAGAAGCCATAGACAAGTTTGTACAATCATTGACAAAAGACACGGTATTTTACAGGAACGGAGTGGTCAGGGCTGTGCTTGAACAGGGAACGCCCGCCGGACAGGCCGACACATTGGCACCGGGAGATACCGCATATTTTTATTATGCCGGGCATATATTCTCAAACGGAAAAGGAGAACTGTTTTATACCAACTCGGACAGCGTAGCTTTATCTTACAACAGGAAGTTGGAAACAGAAGAAGCAAAGATACGTTCGGGAGTTGTGGGAGAAGGACGCTTTTTGAAAGGACTGGATAACGGGTTTCCGGGGATGGCTTCCGGAGAACATGCTTATATCATTTTCAATGCGGATTACGGATTTGGAAACACGAAAGTGGGACTGGTTCCGGCAATGTCTCCGCTGTTGTTCGAAATATGGATAGAGAGGATTGTAAAAAATTAGATACCTTTGCACGGATGAAAAATATACGCTTCCTGCTTGTAACAGTAATAACCGGAATGGCCGTGATTCTTTCCTCGTGTGCTACGCAGACAGAGGAATCCTCCCGCGAGATACACGAAAACATACTGGCGGCACACGTAAAGGTTGTTCACAAGGATACTTTGATCAAAACGGAGTCCGGATTGTATTATACGGTTCTCCGTCAGGGGTCGGGAGCTGCCACAACGGATTCATCCATGGTTTTTGTCAAGGAAACCATCCGGGATCTCAATTACAACCTGCAGGGGAGTACAGAAGAAGAGGTGGCCAGGCAACTGGGCATGTTCAGTTACGAGGATGCTTATATACCTTTATTGTGGTACATGGGGAAGTATTCCATAATGATGGGACTGGAAGAAATGTTGCAGCAGATGCAGGAGGGCGAAACCCGTCGTATATGGCTCCCATACTGGTTGTCTGCCTATGCAGAAGGAGGTACCAGTGAAAATTCCTCAACCATGGTATACGACCTGGAGCTGGTTAAGGTTGTAAACGATATTGTTAGCTACGAAATTGATACCCTGGAAGCATTTCGCGACAGACATTATCCCGGTCTCGATTCACTGGAACGGGGGTTTTACAAAATGACGATAGTTCCCGGCACAGGGGATTCCCTTGAACACGCATCTACAGTAAGTGCGTATTACGTAGGTAAATTTTTGAACGGACACGTTTTTGACACCAATGTGGCAGATACCGCATTGAAATATAATATTTACAATTCATCCTCCACGTATTCGGAACTCAAAGTCACCTTACCTGATAAAGAAGAGGATACCGATGACACTGAAACATCGGAAGAAGGCTCTGTAGTGGAAGGTTTCAGCAAATGTATGCTCAACATGAAGTACGGTGAAATAGCCATATGTTTCTTTCATTCCGATTACGGATACACGAACGAAGGCAGTTCGGCCACCTCTGAAGGCTCTTACCTGGGAGGCGGAATTCCCGCTTATATGCCGCTGTTTTTCTGGATATACGTGCCATTAGAAGAATAATCAAAAAAATGCAAAAAAATAATACAGGGGTATGCAACGTTTTTGTATACCCCTGCATCTATTATATGGTTTTAGGTTTATAGGTTTCAACGGTAGAGGTTGGCTCGGTTCTCGGGCCATCCTCTTGTTGTTTTACCACACTACTTCCTGAATCAGTTCCAGTCCGGGTTCTCCAAAATAACTTTCAATTGTTTTGCCTTTTAACCAAACTTTTTGGTATAGTTTTTCCGGATTAGCCGACAAATTCAGTTCATCCCGTATGGCGGTATCCGGAATCTTGACGGACAGAGTATTGCTCTTGATTGTCTCGCCGGAATTATCTGCCAGCGCCAGGTTGGTTACACAGTCTGTACCTCCGGCCATAAAAGATGATGCAGAGACATAATATCCTACAATATAACCAGTAACCCAGACGTCCGTCAGTCCTCCTTCCAGTGTTCGGGCTTCTGCTATCGTATAGGCTGTTTCTTTTTCTTTTCCCTTGTTGGTTGTAATTTCCAGATTGTTCCATACATCCGAAGTCCAGGTGCGTAAGGTATCTAATGTAATGGTAAACGAAGGCTCTACATTTTCCTGAGAATTTCCTGTCTCTTCTACCAGAAATGAATACATATATCCGCTCACCAGGTCTTTCTCTGCTGAACCGAACAAGGTCTGGTCTGTCCATAGTTGGAACGTGGTTTTTCCGGGATTGAAGAAACCCCATGTATCTGTTGTAGTATGGTCGTAGTCCAGAGATCCACAGGCTCCGCTCACGTGCATTTTATAAGTGGTACAGGATTGCGTAAATGCTTCTGAGAAAATGATACGCACACCGCAATTTTCCTGTTTACAAACTATTTGTACTTCACAAGTCTCTCCTGCAACCACAGTTGCCATTTTATACCCGTAATAATACGGATGTTCAAATGCAGGCTCAGGGAACAGCATATTGTATACAATGATGTGATAGGTTTCTGGTGCCAGAGAAATGGTGTTCCCTGCAATCTCGCCCACGGTAGCGTTATACAAGGTATCCAACTGATTATTCATAATTAAAATAGTATATGAACTCAAATCCTCGCTTTTAGTCTTTACCCCAAAGGGTGTTTCCATAGAGACATTCACAATAAGATCCCCTTCAGATCCGGGAACGATCTTCAGCCCGTCACAGGCCCATGCTGTAGCAAGGAGTACACACCCCGCCAGCTTCAAAATTTTACTACACATAAGACTCCTTTTTTAATTAAACAATGGCGTGAAATAGGATAAAAAACAGAAGATTTGAGGGACAATTTGTAAAAATCTGTTAAAAGATTTCTACATTTGCTATTCAATTAACACAGTCCTATAAATCACGTTATGTCATCTATCAGGAACCATCCTATTCTCCCAATCCCGGAAGAAGATAAAATTGCTTTTTTGTTTGAAGGAAAAACCGTATACGGTCAACGAGGATTCACCATTGCTGCCGCTTTGCATCAGTCAGGTCTTTTGATACACAAACACAGCCTGGACCATCGTAACAGGAGTCTTTCCTGTGGCATCGGCAAATGCAGTGCCTGTGAAATGCTTGTTGACGGAAAAGTCCGCAGGATTTGCATAACAAAAGTTGATAACGTAAAAGAAGTTCGCCGTATCCCCGACGGCTTTCTTTCTTCAGACGAAACAGGCCCCCGGGAACAACCCCTGAAAATATACAAAACTGTTGTAGCGATCATAGGTGCCGGACCTGCAGGCCTGGCCGTTCGTGAAGAATTAAACAGGGTGGGTATTGACAACCTGGTCATTGACAACAACGCACGTATAGGAGGTCAGTTTAACATGCAGACCCATCAGTTTTTCTTTTTTGAAAAGGAAAAACGTTTTGGAGGCATGCGCGGTTTCGAGATAGCCGCGACCCTGGCCGGTGAAAACCACGCGGGAATTCTGCTAAACAGTACCGTATGGGATATTTTTGACGATAAAAGACTGGCCGTAAAAAACATTGAAACACAGGAAATATTTTACGTAGACACGGAATACCTGGTCATTGGCACCGGTGCCGTTCCTTTTATGCCGGCATTTAAAAACGATGATGTTCCTGGTGTATATACAGCCGCTGTATTCCAGAGAATGATGAACAGTGAGCTGACACTCCTGGGAAAAAACATACTGACGGTCGGAGCCGGGAATATTGGGTATTTGACCTCATACCAGGCCATGCAGACAGGAGCCAATGTCAAGGCCATTATAGAAGCCATGCCAAATGAGGGAGGATTCCCCGTACAGGCAAACAGGGTAAGGCGACTGGGGATCCCAATCATTACTTCTCATATGCTTCTGGAAGCCATCCCGAACAGCGATTATACAGGCATCACCGGGGCAATTATTGCAGAATGTAAAAACTTTAAAGTTGTTCCGGGCACAGAAAAATTGCTGGAAGGCATAGATGCGATCAACATCTGCACGGGTCTGATACCGGATGATCAATTACTGACTAAAGGCCGTGAAGTATTCGGGTTTCGCTGTCACGGTGTAGGAGATGCCATACGAATAGGTGAAGGCACATCGGCCGTTCTAAGGGGAAAACAGTGTGCATACGAGATCATGCAACAGTTGGGAATCCGCACCAATTACGACGACTACCTGGCTGTTTCAAAGGAATATATTGATTCTCAGCAGCATCCTGTCAAGGTGCTGGATGATCCCAAATTGCCTTCCCCGGAACGGATGAAAGCCAGGCCTTTCGTACTGATAGATTGTCTGTACGGATTTGCCTGCAATCCCTGTACTTTTGCCTGTAAATTCGGAGCCATAACCAAGACATCCACGTCATCCGTTCCCTTTGTGGATTACGACAAATGTACGGGATGTATGGCTTGTGTAAGCCAGTGCCCCGGCCTGGCAATTTTCGGTTATGATCTGTCAAAAAACACCTTGTTCCTGCCTGTTGAATACGATGTAAGGGAAGGTTCGGATGTGTACCTGGTGGATAATACGGGAACTAAAAAAGCGGAAGGTGTACTGGAAAAAGTATTGCGTAAACCCAATAAAACAAACGTTGCCCGCGTGAAGGTTTACGGAGCGGATCCGCAGGACCTGCTGTCATTGAGAGGTTTTATTGTGAAAGAGAATTATCCGGAACCCGTACGTTTGACAGACAGAAAAGCGGATGGAGATGCCAAAACCTATCTTTGCCATTGTGAAGATGTAAGCCTGGAAGATGTGTTACACCTTGTTGGAGAGAGAACTTCCATTACCGCAGATGAACTAAAACACATCACCCGGATGGGGATGGGAGCCTGCCGGGGAACCCGGTGTTTCCCCAGGGCCGTGCAGACTTTGCGCAATTACGGGATCCATGTGATATCAGACCTTACGCCGAGGGGACCCATGGCCAACCTGGTTCAGATGGGCGAATTGCTTCCCTTTGAAGACCGGCAGCAGATCATACTTCCCGAGGGGGTTAAAAGCGGTATGGAAAGCGAAGAAACCGGTGCCTTTATTGCCGGTGGAGGCATTGCCGGAAGTGCCTTGTTCCGTTACCTTGCCGGGGAAGGTTTCAAACCCGTTATGGCGAACAACGACAGGGGCAGCTCCTGGAGAAACATCGCAGGCGGCCGGCCGGCATTCAGCCTGCCGGCACTGGCAGATATTTCTTCCCGCAACCTGGAGATTTTCAGGGAACTGGAAAAGATAAGCAGCATTGATTTTCATCCTTCCCGTTATGTAAATTTTGTTCACGACGATGTTACTTACCGTAACCTGGAAGCATCAAAAGCATGGTCGGATGCTTATATGGTAGAGGCCGGAGATTTCCGCAAAGAAGTATCTCCCGGTTTCAATCCGGATTTGAAAATCTATTCTCACGCCCTGATCACCAACAATTGCTGGCAGGCCAGTCCCGGAAAAACACTGGATCTCATCCGGCATCTTGGTGTTGTCAGGGGAGGACTCATTCTGGAACAAACCCGGGTGGTGGACGTGGAAAAACAAGGGGATACGTATTTCGTACTTGTACTGGATCCGGTGAACAAATACAAAATGTATCGCACCAAATTGTTCATTAATGCATTAGGCCATAACGGAGAGGCTTTTGCCCGAAAACTCGGGTACATGACAGGCATATACCCCGTAAGGCACCAGGCCTTCATAACAAAGCGCATGCCCTTACTCGGCAAAGACGGGAAAGCCATGGACATGTTGATTGACCGCCGCAAATACAAAGGATTTTCGGCCGTTTACGGACAGCAACTTCAAGATACAGGGCAGATCATAGGATGTGCCTCCCCAATGGTGGATATGCAGGAATCGGGAAAAAACCTAAAGGTTAATACCGGAGATTTCCTGAATATTGTTGCCGAGGTGTTTACACAATGGATCCCGCAGATAGCGAACGTAGGATTCCAGGCTTTCTGGAGTGGTTATTACACCGAGCCGCGCTATATAGTGGATCCTGCCCGGGGCTTGTTTGTGGGTATGCGCGGACATGGTTTCATGCTGGCACAATACCTGGCAAAATTATACGTAGATCAATTGCAGGGTAAAGAAGTCCCGGACTATTTCGGGCAACTGGCCCTGGACGGTCCGGGACTGAGTGAAATGGCGTTTAAATAAAATGCCGGTTTAGCCTCCGCAACATTCCAGCTGACGGCTCAGGTAAGTACGCATATTCCTGTACAGTGAACTGATGGCAGCATCGGTACGCAATACGTAATTGTCTACATACACTTTACGAATATTCCCTCCGCCGTCTACAAAAAAGAAAGCAGGTAAAAAGTTGTTGACTTCTCCGGTCAACAGGGCATCTCCGTAAAACAACCTTGTGAAATCATTAATTTTTCTTTCTTCCAGGGGATTGAACACAGGCCTGTGTTCCCACCAGATCTTATTTCCGGTTGTCTCATCTACATCATTAAGGCCGTTGTTGTTTACGTAATCGTAATATTCCTGTTCCCTTCCGTCAATTTCCATGAATACTCCGTAAATTTTGAATCCGTGAGGCGAGAATTCCTCATATAATTCTTTGACCTTAGGCAGAAAATTGGTGCAATCGGGACACCATGAAGCCGACAGGTAAAGCAGGGTTATGCGGGCTCTTCTGTAAACATAACTGAATGCCAGGTCAGAATCCGGCACACCGGGTACAGGCAAAGAGAAATCGGTAGTAGGAGCTCCAAAATCATGCAATCCCATCTGATCGAAAGAGATGGATGCGGAAAGGGATCCTCCGGCAGAGGCCGTTACGGTTCCTTCGCGTCCTTCGGGACGGTCAACATCGGCTACATAGACATACAAAGTGTCACCTTTCCTTTCTGCAGTCAGCCAGTCTTGAGCCTCTTCCGAAACAACAGCATTCCAGGAAGGTGTGTTGGTGTTAACCAGTAATTTAAAAGGTTTCACATCTCTGGGATAGACAAGCATGGAAGGATTGGGATCCCCATAAAATTCCAGGAAATAATTGGCCCCGGCTTCATCGGTTTGTTCCACTTCAAGAAATTTTTCAAGTCCGGAAACAGAAGTAACTGAAAAAAGAGCTATTCTTGGCCAGACATCAGGCATTGGGGTGACCGTTACTGTAATTTGTGTTTCTCCCGGAGTGCCTTTGTCCGGATATACGGTACACCAATTTTCATTACCGATTTGTTCAATGAACCAACTCTCACTGGACCTGATTGTGACGGTTCTTGTAGTACTTACAGGAGGCATTTTAAGACTTACGGGAGAAACTACAAGGTATCCGGTTTGATCTGAACGGTTGCAGGAAGCGAACAGGGTTATACTCAAAACTGCGATAAGCAGAATGCTTTTGATGTTGGATGTCTTCATTTGTTGATAGGTATTTAGAGGGGATAAAGTAAATCATTTTTTACGACACGGCAAAACATCTTCTAAATGCTTACCTTTGCCACAACAATTACGGATGAATATGCCTGTTGTTACCGTAACAAGTGATTGGAATAAACGTGACTTTTATGCCGGAGCCCTGGAGGGAGGTTTGCTGGGGCTGGCTTCCCTGTTTGAAATAACCCATCACATCAACCCCTTTGATGTAAGGATGGGGGTTTTTGTCTTGCATCAGGCTTATTCAAGGTATCCTACAGGCAGTATACACATACTGGCGGTACAGGCTCAGGCTTCGGATCAATTGCCCATGTCCGTGGCATATTATGACCAACATTATTTTATCACTGTAAATGACGGTCGTTTTTCCCTTCTCTTTGACAGGGAACCGGAATGGATCCGTGCCGTGTATACAGCACCCGGTACTTTTTCTGAAATGGATGCATATATTAAAGCGGTACGGGCCATTGTGGAAAACAAGCTGGAAGATCTCACGTTACCGGCCGTAATGAAAACGGAAGTCAGGCCATCGGCTGTTGCCGAAAAGGATTATATAATGGGACAGGTTATATATATTGATTCTTATGGGAATGCCATAACAAACATATCCCGGTCCCTGTTCCAAAAAGTGGGTTCCGGGAGAAAATATTGCATTTACCTTCAGGGCCCGTATACGAAAATTGAAAAAATATCTGAAGGATATTCAGGTGTGCGGCCGGGCGAACTGCTTGCCTTGTTCAACAGTGCCGGATTGCTGGAATTGGCTGTTTTTTTAGGGAATTTATCATCCCTGGAAAACATAGGCCTGTATGATGAAATTCAAATACAATTTAATAAATGAATACGAACAGAGAAGAAGTTTTAAACCGGTTCGGGAAACTCCTGGATATTATGGACCGGTTGCGGGAAGAATGTCCGTGGGACAGGGAGCAGACGTTGGAAACCCTACGTACACTTACGATAGAAGAAACCTATGAATTAAGCGAAGCCATCCTGAAAAATGATTTGCAGGAAATCTCCAAAGAGTTGGGAGACATTCTCTTACATATTGTTTTTTATGCAAAAATCGGGCAGGAACAAGAGGTTTTTGATATGGGGGATGTTATTTCACAACTTTCAGATAAACTGATATACCGTCACCCCCATGTTTTCGGAGACGTGAAAGCCGGAAATGCAGATAAAGTCATTCAGAATTGGGAACATTTAAAAACCACGGAAAAAAACGGCAATAAATCGGTTCTCTCCGGGGTTCCCTCCGGTTTGCCCGCCCTTATTAAATCTTTCAGGATACAGGACAAGGCCAGGGCAATGGGTTTTGATTGGGAAGAAAGAGAGCAGGTTTGGGATAAAGTATACGAAGAAATTTCTGAATTCCGCACGGAATGGAAAAACGGAGATCAGGACAGGATGGAAGCAGAGTTCGGAGACCTTTTGTTTGCCTTGGTAAATGCCGCCCGTCTGTATGGTATTAATCCCGAAAATGCCTTGGAACGCACCAATAAAACATTTATATCACGTTTCAACTACCTGGAGGATAGAACAATAAAGCAGGGCCGCTCTCTGAAAGAAATGACATTAAAGCAAATGGATGAAATCTGGGAAGAAGCCAAAGAACATACAAATAGTAAGTAATGGAGCACTGGCTGAGTCGTTCTGAGTGGCTGATAGGGAAAGACGGACTTCTAACCCTTCAAGAAAGTACGGTAATGGTGGCCGGTCTGGGCGGTGTGGGGTCTTATGCTGCCGAAATGCTTGCACGTGCCGGGACAGGTCATCTTATACTCATAGACAACGATGTGATCACCCATACCAACCGCAACCGCCAGTTGCCCGCACTGACAGTCACTGAAGGGCGATTGAAAACCAAGGTCATGGAAGAAAGGTTATTACAGATCAATCCGGAAATCAGGCTGACTTTGATCAATGAATACCTTGATCTGGAATCCATTCCCACGCTTCTGTCCGGCCTGAGACCGGATTATGCGGTGGATGCCATTGACACCCTGTCGCCTAAGATAGCCTTGATCTGTTACATGATGGAACACAAAATACCGCTGGTCAGTGCCATGGGGGCCGGAGCCCGGATGGACGCCACGGCTGTAAGGGTGGATGATATTTCAAAAAGCTTCAATTGTCCTTTGGCTTTTATGTTAAGGAAACGATTACGTAAACTTGGCGTAAGAAAAGGCTTTAAAGCCGTATTTTCAGTAGAGACGCCTAATGAGCAGGCCATCATTCCTTACGAGGGGAAAAACAAAAAATCACAGGTCGGTACCATTTCTTACCTTCCGGCTGTGTTCGGATGCGTTTGCGCACAGACCGCCATCTGTGATCTGTTGGAAATTCGTACATTTGTAAACAGTAAAAAACACAATAATGAAATTTGAGATCAGGGAAATATCCACGAGAAAGGAAATGAAGCGCTTTGCACATTTTCCTCTGAAACTTTATAAAGGTCATCCACAATACGTACCGACTTTGCTTGCCGATGAAATAAGCAATATACTTGATTCTCCAAGCCTGGCTTACTGCAAACGGAAAATCTGGATAGCCTGTGATTCCGGGGATACTATTGTCGGCAGGGTCGTAGGGATCATTAACCCCCGTGCCAACGATCTGTACAATAACAAACGGGTCCGGTTCGGATGGTTTGATGTCATAGAAGATTTTGAAGTGGCAAAGGCACTGATAAACACGGTGGCTGAATGGGGAGAAAGTGAAGGTATGACGGAAATTCACGGTCCCCTGGGTTTTAATACATGGAACAAGCAAGGAATGGTAGTAGAGGGTTTTGAAAACCTTCCCCAGTTCAATTGTCTCTACAATTATCCCTATTATCCCGAATTTTTGGAAAGACTGGGCTTTACCAAGGAAGTGGACTGGATCCAATATATCATGCCTGCCAAACAGCCCATTCCCGATAAAGTGGAACGGGTAAACGAGATGATCCTGAAGAGGTATAAACTGAGGGTGTTGAAATGGAAAACACCAAGGGATTTTAGACCCTACCTGGATGATTTTTTTGAAATGTATAACAAAAGTTTCATGACCGTACACAATTTCATTCCCCTGACACCTGAAGAGATTGAATCCAGCATCAAATTTTACATAAAACTAATCTCTCCGGCATTATCCTGCTTTGTTGTGGACAGTGAAAATAAAGTGGTCGCTTTTTCTATTTCATTTCCCAGCATCTCTCGTGCATTGCAAAAGGCAAAAGGACGCATTTTTCCCTTCGGATGGTTTCATATTGTTAAGGCCCTTGTATGCTATAAAGACATAGACCTGATGATGAATGGGGCACATCCGGACTGGAAAGGAAAAGGATTGAGTTCCATATATCACTATCACACCAACAAAACCGCTATCCGGAAAAAATTGAGATGGGCAGTGACCAATCCGCAACTGGAAACCAATCATGCCATTGACGTATGGAAAGAATACGACACAAAGCTGCATACGCGAAGAAGGTGTTATATAAAATCCATTGAAAAACAAGAAAAATGACTATACGTGAAATTGTATCGCTGCTCCGGGGAACCGTTCTCTGCGGTGAAATTGATGAAAATGACAGCGTGGAATATTGTTTTGCATCTGATCTGATGAGTGATGTACTGACCGTGTGCCGGTCTGATTTTATGTTGATCACCGGATTATCCAACATGCAAAGTATCAGGACGGCCGAAATGAGTGATCTGAAGTATGTGCTTATTGTAAGAGGAAAAACCCCTACTCCGGAAATGGTTGAACTGGCCGAAGACAACGACATTGTACTCATTGTCTGTCCCTATTCGTTATTTAAAACATCCGGGATATTATATAAGGCCGGCCTGAAAGGAGTGTATTAATGGAATTGACATTTCAGATCCGGGGAGGAGATTTTACTTCTGCGGGAACGGCCTCGTCCAAAGTGCGCCGTACCCTTAAAGAGCTGGGAATTGATGCCTCTGTGATAAAACGGGTGGTAATAGCTCTTTATGAAGCGGAAGTAAACATTGTGGCGCATGCCTATAATGGACAGATAACGGCCTCAATAGATCCGGAACAAGTGTTTTTAAAACTGGTGGATGAAGGCCCAGGAATAGCCGATATCGAACGGGCCATGACACCCGGTTTTTCAACGGCGTCCCAGCAGGTAAGGGAAATGGGCTTCGGGGCCGGGATGGGACTTACCAACATTTGCCGGAATGCCGATGTTTTTAACATTCACTCTATCCCTGGAAAAGGCACCACTGTTGAAATAACTATTCAAATAAAATGAATTCAGATATACATATCAAACCCTTCCATCATGCTTTATGTATCCGCCAGGAAGTCTGTATAGGATGCTCGCGTTGTATGCGTGTATGTCCTACGGAAGCCTTGCGTGTAATTAATGGCAAGGCTACGCTTCATCCTGAATGGTGTGTAGATTGCGGAGAGTGTTTTAATGTATGCCCGGTGAAAGCCATTGTTGTTGAAGACGATGATATTTCACAGATATTCAGCTATAAACACAGGATCTTGTTGGTCCCTTCCATTTTTTTTGCGCAGTTTGAAGAAAAACTGACATTGGATGCGATTAAAGGGATCCTTTATGAAATGGGTTTTACCGAACTATGCACCGTTGAACAGGGGGCTGACCTGCTGGTAGATGAAATTAATAAATATGTCGGGGAATTTGACGGGGAAAAACCTGTCATTTCTTCTTTCTGTCCGGCTGTAGTACGCCTGATCCAGGTGCGGTTTCCATCTATGACAGACCGGATCATACGATTGATCCCCCCGCTTGAAATAACGGCCCAGTATTACAGAAGTGAATACGAAAAGAACGGAGTTCCCCTGGAAGATGTGGGCATCTTCTATGTAACGCCTTGTGCCGCCAAAATTGCAGCCATTAAAGCACCCGTAGGCGGTTACAACTCGCCGATCAACGGAGTGATCAATATGTCTGAATTGTATAATAAAGTATTTTTAGCATACAAACAGAAAGGGACAAATGAAAATGAATATTGCAATCTGATCCATTCATCCCTTTCTTCAACCGGAGTGCGCTGGGCTACGACAGGTGGGGAATCTTCAAATATCCACGGGAGGTCTTTGGCCATAGACAGCATGCCCAATGTGATAGATTTCCTGGAACGATTGGAAAATGAAGAAATACAAGGGGTTGATTTTTTGGAACTCAGAGCTTGTGATATGTCTTGTTGCGGAGGCATACTGGTTCAGGACAACCGGTTCCTGGTGAAAGAGCGGATAGATAAAAGAGCGGAAGAATTGCCTGCCAGGCACGCACTGGACGAATCGTTCCGTCAAGTCTGTTCCGGCTACATTCCTATGGAACGGGTAGAACCCAAAGCCATGGTCAAATACCATGCAGACCTGACCATTGCCCTGGAAAGAATGGAAGAAGCCCGTAAATTGAGAAAAATTCTTCCTGATATTGATTGCGGTGCCTGCGGTGCGCCATCCTGCGAAGCCCTGGCAGATGACATTGTGTGCCATCGGGCTACCCTGGAACACTGTGTACTGATGCACGCACATGAAGTGGATCCGGATATGATGGAAAAAATATGGGGGAAAGAACGTTTTATTAAGAAACAGGTAAAGAAATGACTGTAAGAGAAATTGTTGAATCATTAAATTTAAAAGTTTTCACCGGTGAACAAGGATTGGACAATCCGGTGGAAGGCGGCTATACATCCGATCTGTTAAGCGATGTAATGGGGTATGCCGATGCCGGCAGGGTTTGGATCACCCTTCAGACGCACAAAAATATTATGGCGATCGCTTCCCTTAAAGAACTGGCGGCAGTTTTGCTAGTCAAAGGATTTGAACCCGACCAGGACACAAAGGCACTTGCTGAAAAAGAAGGTATCCCAATCCTTGGCACCACAGAACAGGCATTTGAGATCTCGGGACGTTTGTACGGGCTGCTCAATCCCTGATCATGTTAGTCAAAGCCGATCTGCATATTCACACTTTTTTATCTCCCTGTGGGGATATAGGGATGACCCCCCTGAATATAGTCAGGAAGGCCAGGGAAAAGGAACTGGATCTTATTGCCGTTACAGATCATAACTCCACACTCCAAAGTCCCGAGGTGTTCAGACTTGGACAACGGGAAGGGGTATCGGTCATATGCGGTGCCGAGATAACCACCCGGGAAGAAGTGCATTGCCTGGCTTATGTAGGGACAGAAACACAACGGTTGAAATTGCAAGAATACCTGGAAAAGCATTTGCCCCATATACCCAATGATCCGGAAATTTTCGGATACCAGCTTTGGGTAGATGAATATGAAAAAGTGATGGGGGAAGCACCTTACCTGTTGATCTCGGCCCTGGATCAGACTATTGATCAGGTGGAAGCTTTCGTTCACTCCATAGGAGGTCTTTTTGTTCCGGCACACATTGAACGATCCAGGAATTCCCTGCTCAGCCAGTTG
Organism: uncultured Muribaculaceae bacterium; assembly: GCA_964542305.1. Lineage (GTDB taxonomy): Bacteria > Bacteroidota > Bacteroidia > Bacteroidales > UBA932 > DMER64. The sequence goes on from CAZITX010000027.1 coordinate 18,003, forward strand.
GGTTTTGTGCCACCGGAATTGAATGCAGATGCGCTGGAACTTTCCCGCCGCAGCCACCCGGATACATTTTTGGAGCACCATCTACAACTGAAAAAATACAAAATCATTCAATCTTCAGATGCCCATTACATTGACGATCTTGGAGCCATTCATACTATTTTTACGATGGATAAGCCGGGCTTTGAGGGTTTGAGAACAGCTCTAAAATAAATCAGATGAACGATCTGGCATTGCATCTTTTAGATATTGTACAGAATTCACTGGGGGCCGGTGCCACTTTCATAGCGGTCCACATAGATGAGAATCCCCGTAATAATACCTTGTCCATGTCTGTGGAAGATAATGGCTGCGGTATGAATGAAGAACAATTGCAAAAACTCAGTGACCCTTTTTTCACATCCCGCACTACCCGGCGAGTGGGGTTGGGAGTGCCTCTTTTACGACAGACGGCAGAACAGAGCGGGGGCAACCTGGAGGTAGTGTCCCAACCCGGTAAAGGAACCTGTTTAAAGGCCTGCTTTCAATACGATCACCTGGATAGGCCTCCGCTTGGTGACGTAGCCAATGCGATGGTCCTGATGATCTCGGCAAATACTGGCGTAGATTTCGCATACAGGTATACATACAATGGAAAATCATACGAAATTTCCACTCTTCAATTGAAGGATGCTCTGGGTGACACGCCTCTTAATGATTTGTATATCATGGAGATGATTGAAGAAATGATTAAGGAGAATCAAAATGATCTGAAAGTTTGCCAAATTGAATAATTTGGGCTTTCTTTGCGGATTCCTTTTTTTGGACCTTTAATAAAATAATTAATTGATATGACAAAGATTAAATCATTGGACGATTTGCGGCAAAAAAAACAGCAACTCGAACAAAGTCTGGACATCAGGGAGAAAAGCGACCATCCTGAAAACCTTGTACAAATCAAGGTCGCGATGGCTACGTGCGGTATTGCCTCCGGAGCCCGCACAGTGATGAATGCACTGGTAGAAAAAATCAAAAAAGAAAACATCCCCGCTGTTGTCACACAAACCGGTTGTATGGGCTATTGTTATGCCGAACCAACTGTTGAAGTCACAAAACCGGGATTTGATCCCGTCGTGTTTTCTTATGTCGATGTCAAGAAAGCAGAAGAGATCGTAGATAAATACATTCTCAATAACGAATTGATTGACGGTATCCTGCCTGCGAATTATCAGACTATTTAATTCATTCCAAAATAAAGAATCATAATGTATAAAATGCAATTACTTGTTTGTGGCGGGACCGGATGTCGGGCCTCCGCAAGCGCAACAATTGTAGAAAAACTGAATGAATCACTTAAGGCTCATCAGCTCACAGAAGAAGCACAGGTTGTTACAACCGGTTGTTTTGGCTTTTGTGAGAAGGGTCCTATTGTGAAAGTGATTCCGGACAACACATTCTACACACAGGTCAAACCGGAAGATGCAGAAGAAATCGTTGCCGAACACATCCTGAAAGGAAGAAAAGTAAGCCGTCTGCTTTATGAAAACCCTGAAAACCAGGAACACATAGCCGATTCAAGGCACATGGGTTTTTATCAGAAACAAATGCGTATTGCTCTCAGAAATTGTGGAGTGATTGATCCGGAAAATATTGATGAATATATTGGCCGGGACGGATATTCAGCCTTGGCACAGGTGGTTACCGATCTTACTCCTGAACAGGCCATAGCTATGGTTAAACAAAGCGGATTGCGGGGAAGGGGCGGAGCCGGATTTCCTACGGGTTTGAAATGGGAGATTACCAGCAAATTTTCATCGGATCAAAAATACGTTGTCTGCAACGCCGATGAAGGAGACCCGGGAGCTTTCATGGATCGTTCCATTCTGGAAGGAGATCCCAACTCAATTATTGAAGCCATGGCTATTTGCGGGTATTGTATTGGTGCCACAAAAGGCCTGGTATACATTCGCGCCGAATATCCTCTGGCTATCAAACGTCTTGAGATCGCGATAGCACAGGCTCGTGAATACGGTTTATTGGGAAATAACATTTTCGGATCCAAATTCTCATTTGACATGGAACTGCGTTACGGCGCAGGAGCCTTTGTCTGCGGTGAAGAAACGGCATTGATCGCTTCCATGGAAGGGAAGCGCGGGGAACCCAGAGTAAAACCTCCTTTCCCTGCAGAAAGCGGTTATATGCAGAAGCCCACCAACGTGAATAACGTTGAAACTTTCGCTAATGTTCCCGTTATATTTTTAAAAGGACCGGAATGGTACTCTTCCATTGGAACAGAAAAATCAAAAGGAACCAAAGTATTTGCATTGGCCGGGAAGATAAATAACGTAGGGCTTATTGAAGTACCTATGGGCATTACCCTTCGTGAGATCATTTATGAGATCGGCGGTGGGATTAAGAACGGCAAAAAATTCAAAGCCGTTCAGACCGGAGGTCCTTCAGGAGGCTGCCTGACAGAGGCACACCTGGACACCCCCATTGACTTTGACAGCCTGGTAGCTGCGGGTTCTATGATGGGATCCGGCGGTATGATCGTTATGGACGAAGATGACTGTATGGTTTCCATCGCGAAATTTTACCTGGAATTCATTGTAGAAGAATCGTGCGGAAAATGTACGCCATGCCGCATTGGTAACAAGCGTATGCTTGAGATCCTGGAAAAAATCACCCAGGGCAAAGGCAACATGGAAGATCTGGACCACCTTCGCAATCTCGCTTATGTGATAAAAGACACTTCTTTATGCGGGCTGGGACAATCTTCTCCCAATCCGGTGCTTTCCACACTGGAAAACTTCTATGATGAATACGTGGCTCACGTTAAGGATAAGAGATGTTTTGCCAAAAAATGTAAAGCATTGGCACGCTACACCATTGATCCCGATGTTTGTACCGGATGTACAATCTGTGCCCGGAATTGTCCCGTTGAGGCTATTACCGGAGAAAAGCGCGAACCACATTTCATCCACCAGGAAATTTGTATCCACTGTGGTGTATGTTACCAGAAGTGTAAGTTTAATGCAATCATTGTTGAATAAGCGAGAATATGGAAACTATAAAATTAACTATAGATAACAGACAAGTAGAAGTTCCCAAGGGAACGACCATCCTCCAGGCGGCGCATCAGGCAGGGATCAATATCCCTTCACTGTGTTATATGAACCTGCCTCACCTGGCCCAGGAACACAAACCCGGAAGTTGCCGGGTCTGTGTGGTAGAGATCCCGGGAAGAAAAAATCTGGTTCCTGCCTGTGCAACTGAGTGTGCCGACGGAATGACCGTGTTGTCACATTCTTTGCGCGCTATCAATGCCCGCAGGACGGTTGTTGAATTGCTGCTCTCTGACCATCCCAAGGATTGTTTGATCTGTCCTTCTTCAGGGAATTGTGAGTTGCAGAAATTATCCATTACCATGGGGATTCGCGAGATCAATTCAGTTGAAAATGCGGCTATGTCTACTTACCGCAAGGATGCTTCTCCCGCATTGAACCGTAATATGGACAAGTGTGTGATGTGCCGTAGTTGTGAAACAGTTTGCAACGAAATACAAACCGTTGGGGCACTAAGTGCCGTAAACCGTGGTTTTATGTCCGTTGTGGCACCTGCCTTTGAACAAGAATTGACGGATTCCCCCTGTACATTCTGCGGACAGTGTGTTGCCGTTTGTCCCACAGGAGCACTTACCGCTGTGGATAATACATTTCATGTGATCAGGGCCCTGGCGGATCCTAATAAATTTGTTGTTGTGCAGACTGCACCGGCAGTACGTGCGGCGTTGGGAGAAGAATTTGGATATCCTCCCGGAACTTCAGTTACAGGCAAGATGACAGCTGCATTAAGATCTTTAGGTTTTGATAAAGTGTTTGACACCGATTTTGCAGCAGACCTCACCATTATGGAAGAAGGAACCGAGTTGCTGGACAGGATCACCCGTTATCTGGACGGAGATAAAAGCGTCCGCCTGCCCATCCTGACATCCTGCTGTCCTGCCTGGGTTAATTTCTTTGAAACAAATTATCCCGACATGCTGGACGTCCCTTCGACGGCACGTTCTCCCCAGCAGATGTTCGGTGCGATTGCCAAGACGTATTTGGCGGAAAAATTGGGAGTGAAGAGAGAAGATATGGTAGTGGTTTCCGTGATGCCCTGTTTGGCCAAAAAGTACGAATGTCAAAGGGACGAATTTAAAGTGGATGGGAATCCCGATGTGGATTATGCCATTACAACCCGCGAACTGGCTCACCTGATCAAGATAGGGAACATTGATTTCGAAACCTTGAAAGAAGAAGATTTTGACCGTCCGATGGGTGAATCTACCGGTGCGGGTCTGATCTTTGGAGTAACGGGAGGTGTTATTGAAGCCGCAACCCGTACCGCTTATGAACTGTTTACCGGGAAAAAACTGGAAAAAGTTGATTTTCACGAACTCAGAGGAATGGAAGGAATCCGTACCGCTTCTGTCAATTTTGATGGAACTTACATTCACATAGGGATTGCCCATACTTTGGGTAATGCCAGGAAATTGCTTGACGGGATCCGTAAGGGAATGTATAATTTCCATGCCATTGAGATCATGGCATGTCCCGGAGGATGTATAGGCGGTGGAGGACAACCTTTGCACAGGGGCAATTCCATTGTTTTGAAAGCCCGTATGGATTCTATTTACAAGGAAGACTTCAACAAGCCCATCCGAAAATCACACGAAAATCCGGAGATCATTAAGCTTTACGAAGACTTCCTGGGCAAACCGCTAAGTGAGAAATCACACAAGTTGTTGCATACCCATTATTTCAGTCACCCGAAAAAATAACCATTAACTTCTATTCTTATGACCAAGTTTGAAATAAACGATTGTCACAAAAAGACAATAAAAGAGATATGTGAATCTTTCGGGAACAAGAGAAGTGAACTGATCAACATCCTCCACAGGAGCCAGGAACATTTCGGCTATTTACCCGAACCGGTTCAATTGGAAATAGCACTGAATATAAATATGCCCCTGGCCAAAATTTATGGTGTTGTATCTTTCTATTCTTTCTTTACCATGACCCCCAAAGGCAAATACCCCATTT
>CAZITX010000028.1:0-16457 GCA_964542305.1 uncultured Muribaculaceae bacterium
CGATTTTGCTGTACCACCATTCCCATTTTCACTGTATTTTTGGTTCCTGGTAACAAATGCGTCTCTTTCTTCCGTCAACCTGGCAAGGGCCTTTGCCAGGCAGCAGGGACTCAATCTCTCCGTTGGAGCGACCAAAGTCTTGTTGCACAATGCTGCAATGGTGGATCGAATTTTTGCAATGTCCGGAACGCGTCCGAACTTGCGTTTAAATAACACTGATTTCAAAGAACTCTTATTTTACGGCGTTCGCGCCGTGGGGTAACCTTTAATTTTTTAACGAACTATTGTTTTACCATTCGTTATAATAACAAGGAATGTCATATGTACTATTCCTATCCGGACAAGGATTTTACGAAATTGGAAACCCTTCCAAAACGCATTACTGAAATAGAGGGATTGGACGGGGATATTACAAAAGTAGGGGATCAATATCATCTGTTTTATGTGAACAATGCTCAAATATTGCATTCCGTTTCTGATAAAATCAATGGAGGGTTCAAAACGGAGGGAAAACGAATAGATCCCGAGCGTGTTAGCACCGAAGCACCAAATGTCTTTAAGCGATTGGGTACAGATACTTATGTGTTAATGTACGATGTATACGGCGCCCGTCCAAATAACATGGGATTTAGCGAAACTACGGATTTTCAAACATATAAAGATATAGGTCATTTTAACGAAGGGGTAATGAAAACCACAAATTTTAAGGGGCCTAAACATGGTGCTGTAACCTATTTAACTATGGATGAACTAAAAGCTATAGCCAAACACTGAAAATTTATTGTATGCTTACGTTTATTCGGATGCTTATTAAAGTACAAAGGTAGCCTGTGAGATCTCTGATGTAGAAAATTATTATTCAATGGGATGACTGTTAGCCATCAAGGCTAGCTGCACAGATCAATCTTCCGTCAGCTCATACCCCCAGTCAATACCTTTTAGTGTGGCCGGAACCCCGTCTTTCATCCAGACAGGCATGGGGGCGCCTTTCAGGTAATGGTTGAAAAACTGTTCCAGGCGGATGCTCAGGTCTTTGGCGTTGGCTCTTCTGCTCAGGTTATGGACTTCGTCGTTGTACTGGAGCAGCCAGGATGGTTTCCCCAATCGGCGTAATGCCGTGAAGAATTCTATGCCCTGGTACCAGGGAACCGCATCGTCCTTGTCGTTGTGCATGATGAGCACCGGGGTTTCCACCTTATGGGCAAAGAAAAGGGGAGAGTTTTCAATGTACAGGTCCAGACCGTCCCACAACGTTTTTCCAACTCGGCTTTGGGTGTCTTCATACTGGAATTGGCGCACCATTCCCGAACCCCACCGGATCCCGCCGTAAGCACTGGTCATGTTGGCTACCGGGGCTCCGGCTCCCGCTGCTTTCCATTTGAACAACTCGGGTTGTGTGACCATGAAAGCCACCTGGTAACCGCCCCAGCTTTGTCCCTGTATGCCAATATTTTCCGCATCAACCCATCTGTTTTCCTCAATAAGCTTTTCCACTCCGGGAACGATGCAGTCCAGGGCGCTTTGTCCGGGATGGCCTTCCCGGTATATGATATCGGGTACAAAGACCAGGTATTCATTGCTTACAAAGAAGGGTATGTTGATCGTGGACCGGCTGGGGGCGGGTGATTTGTACGTATACAGCGTATGTGAATTTCTTTCGTAGAAGTAAACCAGCATGGGATATTTCTTGGAAGGATCAAAGTTTTCCGGTTTGTACAGGATTCCTTCCAGGTCCTGACCAAGGGCAGACTTCCAACGGATCAGTTCGGCAGTACCCCATTTATAAAGCTTTTGCTGGGGATTGATGTCGGTAATCTTTTCCTGTGTTTTGAAATTGTCTTTGGTGATCCAGACATCGGGAGAGTTTTCAAAATTATGCTTGATGTAGCAGATGACACCGCTTTCTTTTGACCGGTTGAGGTCGTTGAAGGTCACGGGCTCTTTGATCCTCGCCTTCATGGCATCATTTTTCCCGGACTTCCTCCGGGCGGTCTTCGTGGAATAAACCCCGTTTTCTTTTGTCTTCTCATCAAATGCCGAGAAATACACAGTCGAACCGGGTTTGATGGTCTCTTTCTCCAGCCTCCTAACGCCCGGAGGATATACGACATAATCCGGCCTGGCTATCCGGAAGGTGATTTCTTCACGGCGTCCCAATCCGTCTGTCAAAGCCACCGGGGGTGTCTGCCCGGAAGGATCTATCTGCCACACGTCATACCTGTCGTTGATGTAAACCGCCTTGTCTCCTTCTGCCCAGGCGCTGTACCCGTAAGAACGGGGCATAGAGGGGGTGTCGTGGAGTTCGTTGGCAAAAGAAACGGGCATGTCCGGGGTGATGCATACGATTTCCTTGTTGGCCCGGTTATAGGAATACCAGAGGGAATCCAGGTTGTTGTACCAAACCAGGTATTTGCCTTCGGGTGAAGCGCCTACGTTGGAGATGTAATGATCCTTAAGCACCAGTTCGGAAGTACCGTCGTTAACGTTAATGATATACAGATCCGCCCTGGGATCCGCACTCCACATGGATTCCAGTTGATAATTGTAATCACTGACCGAGTAACCCCAGTCGGCATCATGTTCGCATGGGACATGCACTTGCGGGTATTCTTCTTGGGCCAGTTGTCTGATCTCCGGCTCTTTTCCCAGATCTGCCACGCACAGGCAGGACCGTTCCAGTTCCCGTTTCAGGTTGATCAGCTGTTGGGGCTGAACGTAATTGTCTTTGTAATGCCAGATGTCCAGCCTGGCTATATCTGCCTCTAAAAGCGTGGTGTCTTTTACCGGACGTACGGGGGCAATGCCAAAGAAAATCCGGTGGCCGGATTTGCTGAAGACCGGTTCCCTGTTGTCACTGATCTGCCAGCCGTCTTTCAGGTTTTCATTTTCTATAAGCACTTCCGCCCTGGGCAACCCTTCTGTGTAAAAAAAGATACTTGCCGAGTCGTTGCCGGTCTTTGTGGAATCCGGTTTGACCAGGAACGCCATGTGCCTGTTGTCCTGACTGATGACGGGTAATTTTACGGTTTGCTTTGGACCGGAAGTATAAAGGGTTCTGAGTTCCTTGTCTTTTGGGGTGTACATAAACAGACCTGCCTCAAGCAATGAATCCTTTGAACCGGGCCTTCTTACCAGGAAGAGAGAATCCCCGCCCAAGCTGAACTCATAATCGGTTACGGCTTTTAATGTATCAATCATTCCCGATGTAAGGTCGTAGACCATCAGGTCACTTCCCGCTTTCTTGTCTTTTTTGGCAGGCTCCTTGCCTTTGGTCGTATCTGCCGGCATTTTGGTCTGGTAGGCTATGTATTTGTTCCCGTATAACCCTTTCTTGAAAGATTCCAGGAAAGGGTATTTGACTAATTCCCCGGTAAGACAATTGTAAATGCCGAGTGTATCTTTGGGCATCTGGTCCGGTTTGAGTTTTTTGCGTTGTGCATCCTTCGTCTCGGCAAAAAAAGGCTTTATGGATGCGATAAGGTATTTTCCATCGGGTGTCAATACGGGTCGTTCAACCCGTTGAACGGACTTTTTTTCCAGGGTTTTGGAATTCAGTACTTCAATGTAAGCGTCTCCTTCCTGTTCCCTGACCGTGTATGTTATGAATGTTCCGTCATCGCTCATGGATATGGAGCCGACGCTTTTCCAGGAGTCGTAAACACTGTGATCCAGTGGCTTTTTCTGCGAAAATGCAGTCGTAGCAATAAGAAGCAGCGATAATGTAACCGTAATTTTTTTCATTTTTTTAGATTTTTAACGTGTGACTCCCGAACCCTTCGTACCGTTTTGCACAGGAAGTTGTATGAGGTGATGCCTACAGTAACGTTGGCAATACAACCTGCCCACATAACACCCTGAAGGCCAAGTAATTCCGAACCCAGCCAGGCAAGCGGCACAAAGATGCCCAATGTCCTAATGGCAATGAATATGGTTGAGGGATACGGTTTGTTCAGCCCGTTGTAAGCCGCCGTGCTGAGCATGACCAATCCCTGGAAACCGTAACTGGCGCCGATTATGTAAAAATACTGGCGTGCAATGTCGATTACCTGTGCGTCCTTTGTGAAAACCGAGGCGATGAACTGCCCGAAGAACAGCAGCAGCAAAAGAACCAAACCTCCCCACAAGAGCGAAAAACGGGAGGCGTACCGCAACGATTGGAAGATCCGTGGAAAAGCATTGCGGCTGATGTTCTGCCCAATGAAAATGATCATTACCGAACCTAAAGCCGAGATGACCATCAGGGCAAACATTTCCACCCGGGATGCCACTCCGAACGCAGCCACCGCCTCGGCTCCGAAGGACGAAACGATTTTGGTGATAACGGCCAGGGATAAGGGGGTTATCAGTAATCCCAGCGTGGCAGGACCGGCTATATAGAAAACTTTTCTCCAGACCTCAAAGATCTTTTTAACGGATTCCAGGTGAATGGTAATGATCTTTTCCCGTTTGATCAGAATAATGAGAATGATCACCATACTGACGCTCCGTGCAATGACCGTGGCAAGAGCGGCACCGCGAATGCCGAGTTCCGGGAATGGTCCGTAGCCGAATATCAGCAAGGGATCCAATATGGTGTTGATCACCGCGGAAGCCACCATGATCATCCCGGGAGTGAATGTGTCCCCGGTTGCCCTGACGATGTTGTTTCCCACCATAGGCAAGACCACAAAGGGTACCCCCAGGTACCATACCGACATATAATCATAGATATAGTCCAGAACATCGCCTCCGGCTCCAAGCATTGCAAAAAGGGGCCTAATGGTAGAAATCCCGGCAGCAACAAACAGCAAGACAAGCAACAAGCCCAACAAAAGGGCGCTGCTGGCCATTGTTTTCATTCTTTTCCTGTCTGCCGTGATGACGTTCCTTGAGATTAAAGAACTGGTTCCTATTCCTACACCTTGCGCAATGCCGTTCAAGAACATGATCACCGGAAATGTAAATCCTATGGCGGCCAATGGCTCTACACCCAGTTTTCCCAGGAAATAAGTATCCACCAGGTTGAATATTACCATCCCCATCATACCGAAAAGCATTGGCCATGTAAGGGAAAACAATTGTCCGGCTACATTTCCTTCGGTAAGGTTACGGTTAAGATGTTCCATGGATAGTCGTCAAAATTTGAAGCTGCTAGTTACTCAAAATCCGTGAATGGACAAAACAAAAATTTTTCGTATATTGCATAAATTCTAAACTATAACAAAAAAGTAAAATTTATGGGAAAAGAAGCAATTAAAGTGTCAGCCGTAGATGTTGACAAACTTATTGAAATGTTGAATGCCGCCCTTTCTGAAGAATGGCTGGCTTATTACCAATACTGGATCGGGGCCAGGCTTATGGAAGGTCCCATGAGAAGCGAAGTGGAGCCCGAATTGCTTGTACATGCCGATGAAGAACTGGGACACGCTGTTTTGGTTGTGGACCGGATCATACAATTAGGGGGTACTCCCGTGATCGATCCGAAGGACTGGACAAAACTGGCCCGCTGTGCTTACGAAGCACCTTCCGATCCCTATATTGAGAAGATCCTTGAACAAAACCTGGAAGGAGAAAGATGTGCCATCAAAAGGTACCAGGAAATTGCCGATTTCACGGCCGGAAAAGACCACGCCACGCACCAGATGGCCGTTCAGATCCTGAACGATGAGCTGGAACACGAGGATGATATTGAATCCTGGATGACAGACCTGGAACGCATGAAAGAAGAGTGGCGCAAGATCAGGCTCTAGAAGGGTATTCTCTTTAAACCGAAAAAGGGCAGGGGCATTCCGGATGCATCTGCCTTTTTTGTTCGGGGATGGATTTATTCCCTTCAGTCACCCTTTCCGACGGCTCGGCAAGATTCTTTTTTCTGCCGGAATTCATTTTTCTTCTTTTGTACGTCATAAAAAAAAGAAAAATGAAAAAAACAATTTTACCGATTATTGCCCTGATGGGCATTTGCTTGTCCGGGAATGCGCAAAATCTTACTTTCCCGGACATCCCCCGTCAACTTCCCCGGGATCTGACCCTTGATCCGGGTGTTGTACGTTCCTATGAAATGATCACGGAATACCAGGATTACGATCTGAAAGGCAATTTTCAAAGAAAAACCAGGATCACAGCGGATTATACCAGCGGTTTGGAAAACGGGACGACTGTCCGCTGGAACAATGTATTTATGGCGCAGACTTATGAAGAATATGCGGACTTTTCAAAGGGGACAAAACAAGAACTGATGGAAGGATTTTCATATGCTCCTGCCGGGAATATTGAAAGTGCCACTTTCTTCGACGGTATCCCGGGTGCCGATATCATGCATAAAAACCTGGTCTGGGATATGGTTGGCCTGGAAGGTTTTGCCTATTGGTTTTGGGATGAACTGCACCTGAACACAGAGTACAAAGCGGGGAATTTGAACGCTGCGGTGGACCTGGCCGGAGAAGGGACGTTCACCAATAAAGACATCCGGATCCAATGGATAGGAATTACCGTTATTAATGGTGAAATTTGTGCTATAATTAAGTATTATACCATGAACAACCTTCTGAGTGTCAAAACCGGAGATATTTCCGTTACAGGCAGAAGTCATTACTGGGGAGAGGTTTACGTATCATTGCAGGATAAAGAGATTGAGTTCGCAACCCTTTTTGAGGATGTGATCACAGAGGTCATTATGCCCGGACAACCTGATTTTTCGGGCTATACGGTCAGGTATATCACTTTAAACCGGAAATCATGAAATGGAATAATCAGAAGGAAAAAATTTTCTGGATTCTGTATCATGCCGGATTCGTTGTGTTTGCTGCAGGAACCGGCATGTTGATGAAGTACCTTCAGACCGGGAACGCACTACATCCCACCTGGGTGGTTTCAGCTGCCGTCATCTATGTCATGTCCTCATGCATTGGATATCTGGCTGTATTTATGGTCAGAAAAGCTGAAAATTACGATCATAACAAACTCAAAAAAAGACTTCTTCCTTTACTCGTCCTGTTCTATGCCACTTCTTACCTGATTGCCAACCTGGCGATCACCCTGGGTGCGCTTGGGTGGTTCCTTTATGTTGGTAGGGATATAAAAGAATTTTTGCCCCATCTTTTTCAAAATGAGTTGAATTTCGGGAAAGGAAGTTTCTTTATATGGCTCATGGTATTCACCATCTTTTTCTTTTATTTTCTTTGGAGAAAATCGGTTACACGTGAACAGTCCCTGATGGAGGAATCTCTCAAATACAGATACAACACCCTCAAGGCACAGGTCAATCCCCATTTTCTTTTTAACAGCCTGAATACACTCTCTGAACTCATATACAAAGAACCCTCCCGTGCAGACGGTTATTTACAGAAACTTGCCTCAGTATACCGATACATACTGGATAACGAAGAGAACAGCCTGGTACCTCTGGAAAACGAGCTGGCTTTTGTAGAAGATTATTTTAATATGCAGAAAGAAAGGGATACGGATAAAATTACATTAACCGTTGAACGGTATGACAAGGGATCATTTCTGGTCATTCCGGTTTCTATCCAGATGCTTTTGGAGAATGCACTAAAACATAACGCTGCAAGTAAAGAGTCTCCACTTGCAATAATAATTGCGGTAAAAGAAGGATCCGTATCTGTGGTCAACAATGTCCAAAGAAAGCAGGTGATGGACCAATCTACGGAAACAGGCCTTAAGAATCTTTCGGAAAGGGTTCGTTTGATCACCGGAAGAGAGCTGGTAATAAGCGAAAAAAGCAATACCTTTAACGTGACTATCCCACTAATACCGGCCACAAATGAAAGTGCTGATCATTGAGGATGAAAAACTTGCTACGGACAGGCTGATCAGGTTACTCCGGGAAGCCGATCCCTCCATTGAGGTATGCAATGTCTTGGGATCTGTTGAATCTTCTGTCAATTGGTTTTTGAAAAATCCCAGGCCTGATCTTGTTTTCATGGATATTCAGCTGGAAGACGGCCTGTGTTTTGAGATATTTGATGCCATTGCCTTAGACACACCGGTAATTTTTACCACGGCATACAATGAGTATACGCTTAAAGCCTTTAAGGTAAACAGTGTGGATTACTTGCTGAAACCTGTAACCACTTATGAACTAAGTCATTCCCTTGAAAAATTCAGGAACTTTCACAGCCCGGTTGTCAATGTGGAAAAGATCGGAGAGATGGTACAGCAGATGATGCCCAAAACCAAGGAACGTTTTTTGATCAGGATAGGAGAGCACATTCGTTCCGTCCCCGTGTCTTCCATTCATTGTTTTTTCATTGAAGATAAATGTGTGTTTGCCAATGTGGCCGTCAATAAGAACTACCCGCTTGACCATTCTCTGGAAAAGATCGAAAGCATGATAAATGCAGCCGTGTTTTTCAGGATTAACCGCAATTACATTGTACATTTTGATGCAATAACCGATATGGTGGTCTATTCATCCAACCGGCTGAAGATCTCTGTCGACACCATGCCGGATAATGAACAGCTGATCGTAAGCCGGGAACGGATAGCTGCATTTCGCCGATGGATTGACAGATAATTCTGTTAACTTTGTTTGTTATGTGTTTTCAAACAGAGTTGTCACTTTCATACAAGCAGCTGGAAAACAGGTTTAATGCTTTGTTTGCCGAAGGCGCGGATTACAAACCGGGAAGGTATTCCGGCTTCACCCATCCGCGAACGCCTGTTATTGCCAACCGGGATCCGGGAACGCTCGTAATGATGCAGTGGGGATTGATCCCCGCCTGGGCCAAAGACACAGAGATCAAAAAATATACTTTGAACGCCCGTTTGGAAACACTCCGCTCCAAACCGTCTTTCAGAGATGCTGTTTCGCAGAGGTGCCTGGTGGCAGCCAATGCGTTTTATGAATGGCAGTGGCTTGACCCGAAAGGAAAAAGCAAGAAAAAATATGTGTTGACGCTTCCCCAAGGAGAAGCATTCGGGCTGGCAGGATTGTGGAATACATGGACAGACAGAGAAACGGGGGAAGTGATAGATTCATACACAATCATTACTACAGAAGCCAACGAACTAATGTCCGGTATTCACAATTCCAAAAAGAGAATGCCCGTGATCATTGACAGGGACTACGAGGAACAGTGGCTTGAAAAGGGAGAAATAAAAATGCAGAACGACCGGTTGCAGGCAATCCGGGACATACAAACCTGACACAGGAAGAATAATGAAAACGAACCAACAGTATTTAGAAAAAGCTATTGATCAGGCATTTGCAGGTATCCAAGACAATCAGGGAGGACCCTTTGGAGCTGTAATTGTACAACATGGAAAAATAATTGGCAAAGGATGTAACAGGGTTACCTCCACCAACGATCCAACGGCACATGCAGAGATAGTGGCCATAAGGGAAGCGTGTCAGGCAACCGGCAGTTTTCACCTTCAGGATGCCGTAATATATACCAGTTGCGAGCCGTGCCCCATGTGCATGGCTGCCATTTACTGGGCAGGAATCCAAACCGTTTATTACAGTGCAGGAAGAGAAGATGCAGACAGGATAGGATTTGGAGACAATTTTATTTACGAGGAACTTAAGTTACCGCCTGAAAGAAGAACCGTTGCCATGCACCGGTTGGAGGTTCCCCGGGCAAAAGAACTGTTTGACACATGGGAAAACAAGCAGGATAAAGTGCTTTATTGATATAGCTTTAAGTTATGTATAAACATATATTTGGTCCCGTACCTTCACGGCGTTTGGGAATGTCTCTTGGGGTGGATATGGTTCCCAAAAAGGTGTGTTCCCTTAATTGTGTATACTGTGAGGTTGGACCTACCACCTTGTTGACTTCGGAAAGGAAGCCTTATGTTCCTGCCAAAGATATAATAAGGGAATTGCAAGACTATTTTCGAACACAGAAGAACCCGGATTTTATTACATTTTCCGGGTACGGAGAACCCACATTGAACAGTGAGATCGGAGAGATCTTTGATTATTTAAAAAGAGAAAAGCCCGAAGTTCCAATAGCTGTTCTTACCAACGGAACATTTTTGTATGAAAAAGAGGTGCGGGAAGCCATAATGAAAGCGGATCTCATTCTCCCGTCTCTGGATTCAGCTACAGAAGAAGGTTTTAAAAAGATCAACCATCCGGTAAAAACTATCAGTCTGCGGCAATATATTGAAGGATTGGTTGCATTCAGGAAGGAGTTTCCAGGCAAGATATGGCTGGAAGTATTCATTCTTCCCGGGTATAACGACAGTAAGAAAGAACTGGATGCCCTGAAAAAAGAACTGATACGGATCAATCCGGACAGGATACAGCTCAACACCCTGGACAGACCCGGTACTGTTCCCGGCCTGAGAAGTGCCACCTACAAGGAGTTGCAAAGCATCATCGATTACTGGGGGCTCCCCAACGTAGAGATCATAGCCGCTGCTGTGGAAAGAACAAAGATGGCGTCTTACCGGAAAGATGTGGAAAATGTAATTATGGAAACCATTAACAGGAGGCCTTGTACACTGGACGATCTGTCAAAGATGCTGGGTTTGCACGTAAACGAACTGAACAAGTATTTGGATGCATTGGAAGCTTCCGGGAAAGTACATACGGAAAGACAGGACAGGGGCTTGTTTTATATGATACGAAAAGAAACAAAACAATAAAGATCAAATAAACAGTGATATGGAACGAATAGATACCTGGCTGGAAAATATCTTTGTGAATCTGGGAGTAGCCGAAAACGCAGCACCTTATATCAGGTTGCTTGTATTGTTGGTCATTATGGGATTGTTGTCCTGGCTTTTTTTCTATCTCACCAAGCGAATCGTAAAAGGTTTTTTGTACAGGTATGTAAAAAAAACAAAGACAAAATGGGACGACCTTTTGATGGATAACAAGGTCTTTTTCAACTTAGCCCATATTGTCCCGGCTATAGTTGTCAGATTGATTGCTCCGGTACTATTCAGGGACTTTGATAAACTGCTGCCTTTTATTGTTAAACTTACAGACAGCTACCTGATCATAGTCATATTATTGGTGATTACGGCCTCCCTGCGTGTAGCGGAAAAGTTACTCGCTAAATCAAAAGCATTTACAGACAAACCGGTTTCCAGCTATTTTCAATTGATCCGGATCATCCTGTATATTGCGGCCGGCATCCTGGTATTGTCAGTGCTTCTTGGAAAATCCCCCGTATATTTCTTGAGCGCCTTCGGAGCCATGACAGCTATCATTATGCTGATATTCAAGGATACCATCCTGGGTCTTGTTGCCAGCGTCCAGATATCTGCCAATGATATGGTACGCGTGGGAGACTGGGTGGAAATGCCAAAATTTAATGCAGACGGCGATGTCCTGGCTATTAACCTCAATACTGTAAAAGTACAAAACTGGGATAAAACAGTCACCACCATTCCTACGTATTATTTTATTACCGACAGTTTCAAAAACTGGCGTGGCATGCAGGAAAGCGGAGGCAGACGGATAAAAAGGGCTTTATACATAAATGCACGAACGGTAAAATTCGTAGACCCCGAAACAAGAGAACGGTATTTAGAGTATTATTTGTTGAAGGACTACATTACCCAACGTCAGAAAGATATTGACCGCCACAATAAGGAACACGATATAGATACATCGGTTTTGATCAACGGAAGACGTATGACCAACCTGGGGGTTTTCCGTCATTACGTAGAATCCTATTTACGCAACCATTCGCAAATAAGAAACGACATGACCCTAATGGTGAGGCAGTTGAACATTGAAGACCGTGGTATACCCATAGAGATATACTGCTTTACCACAACTACTGAATGGGTGAAATACGAAGAAATACAGGCCGACATATTCGATCATTTACTGGCCGCCGTTTCTTTCTTTGACCTGGAAATATTCCAGCAACCCGGCGGAAGCGACATCACACGCGCCTTTTCCGGAAAAACGCTTGAATCACCCTCAGTCAGGGTATTGTAATCCAGTTCATCTGACGAAGAATCTCCCTGCTGCGCCTGAGAATATATGCCGAGGGGGTGCGTGAGTTGAACCGCAGCGGGTTGGGCAGTGTGGCTGCGATCAGCGAAGCCTGGTATCTGGTCAGGGCCCGAGCCGAGGTGTTGAAGTGCTCGCGCGCGACCGCCTGTGCCCCGTAAATCCCTTTTCCCATTTCAATGGAATTCAGGTATACCTCCAGTATCCTTTCTTTGCTCCAGAATATTTCCAGCAGGACCGTGAAATAAGTTTCCAGCCCTTTTCGAAACCAGGAAGATCGTGGCCACAAAAAGACATTTTTAGCCGTTTGTTGGGTAATGGTGCTGGCTCCCCTGGGTCTGTGGCGGGTTTCGTTTTCCTTACGGGCTTTTTGAATTTGTTCCAGATCAAAGCCTTTATGTTCAAAAAACCGCTGGTCTTCAGATGCAATCACTGCCCTTTGCAGGTTTATGGAAATTTCCTCTAAAGGAATCCACTTGTGATGAATAACCTGTTTTTCTCCCTCTTTTTTCTGTTCAAAGTAGCGGATCAGCATCAAGGGAGTATAAGGCACGGGCACAAATTTGTAAAGAAGGACAAACAGGATGCTTAACGCAACCAGACTGATGATCAGCCGCAGGAGGTGTTTGAAAACCTTTCTCAACATGGCGCGTATGACTATTTACGGTGGCGTATCCTTTTTTCTATGTATTTTGAATTGAGCAAACGGAGGATCCCCATGTAATCCAGCTTGAATTCCAGATAGTCACCTACTTTGTAATTCTTTGGATTGTCTCCCAGGTCGATCACCAGCATATCTGAACTGCCTCCCACAATGGATACATGTTCATCAGCGGGGAAGAGGTGTTTACGATCCACGTCCAGAAGTCCTACGTCCACCAATGCCCGGAAACTGGTTTTTCCCTGGAGCGATTCATCGAAAGTGGGCGTATCCCCCTCCAGGTTAGTTCCAAATTCCCCAATGGGAACCTGTGGTTTTTCCATCAGTTCTATGATCTCGCTAAAAAGCACAAACACATCGGTCCGCATTTTCTTAAGGGTGGTATTGTTGTATACGTCGGTTCCGCAAAAAAGTGTTTCTCCTACACGAAAGTGATTGATCCCGGCAGGTAAGAGCCGTTGGAAGATAAGCGGGATGGTTACGGAAGACCCACCGGACACGTATTTGATTTTTTTGTTGAATTTGGCTTCTATCAATTGCTGGTACAGGCACAACTGTATGAGTTTGTCCTGGTTGGGAAGCACCCCGTACAAACAACTCAGGTTGGCCCCAAGTCCTACCACTTCAATATGTTCCAACCGGAATATCATATCGTAAAAATCCAGTACACTGTCCCGCATGACCCCTTCGCGCAATTCCCCCAATTCAATCATTATGATGATTTTATGGGTTTTTCCTTGCCGTTCAGCCTCTCTTGCAAGAAGTTTTATGGTCTCGATCTCTGTGTTCATGCTAATATCTGCGTATTGCACGACACTTTTGATCCCTCTTTTGGCAGGTGGTTTTATGTAAATGGTTTCAATGTCCGGTCTGATGGATTTGATCAGTTTCAGATTGGATATTCTGGAATCACAAACCTGATCTATGTTCAGGCGAAGCACTTCCTGTATGTAATCCTTGTTCCCGCACAGGAGTTTGGTTACGATAGACCACTGGATATCTCTTTTCTTGAAAAGTTTGTCCAGGTAGTCAAAATTGGCTTTTAGCTTGGCTGTGTCCAGCGATATGTATGCCATTGTGTTAGTTCTTGTGGTACCTCATTTCCAGGTACTTATTTGTGAAGCCCAGTTTTTCGTAAAGGATTTTGGCCGGGTTGTTCGGTTCTACGTGCAGGGCCACATTGCCTTCGGCCGTTTCCAGGGCCAGTCGCATCATTTTTTTCCCGATCCCTTGTCCCCGGAATTCGTTGTGCGTAGCTATGTAAACCAGTAAATTTTCAGGGACGAATCCCTGCATGCCGGTTTTTGTCACCACTACAACACAAGTGATGGTATCTTCCCGGGAGGATTGCAGAATGAATCCGCCGGGGGAGTCGATCTCCCGGAGCGCATAATTGATCGCTTTTTCAATATCCAGGGGGTTGTCCCCGAATTGTTCCAGGTGCTTTGCCAGGAAAGCCACCATAGCTGATTTCTGTTCTTTTCCGGGTTTGTTATTTTGGTCGTAACGTAAAATTTCCATAATTCTTTTTATATTTTTTGTGATTGATTTTTTTCCAGATGCAGCAGGACCCAATCTTCCCTTTCCTTTTTTTCGAAAAGGGTTAACCCGTTTTTTATTGCGGCCTCTTCCAATACGGGGACATCGGGGGAATAAAACCCGCTTAGCAAAATATGTCCGCCATCCGGCCTGAGTCCGTTTGACAGGGTGTCCATTTCATCGGCCAGGATGTTCTTGTGAATATTGGCCAGGATCAGCCCGTACCTGTTTCTTTGTACCAGTGATGCATCCCCGTGTTTTACAACGATTTTGTGAGCTATCCGGTTTCTCCGGGCATTTTCACGGCAGGAATGAACGGCCCGCCGGTCATTGTCCAATGCATGTACCGGAACGGCAGCGCCTATTTTTGCAGCCAAAATGGCCAGAACTCCCGTGCCGCAACCCAGGTCCAAAACGTGTTGGTTTTTGATCCATCCGCTTTCTTCCAGTTCCAGCAATGTTTCCAACATCATGTATGTAGTGGCGTGATGCCCCGTTCCAAAAGAGGATTCAGGCTGTATAACCAATCTCCATTTTGTTTCGGGCCATACGGCAATCATAGAATCCCTGCCGGGAGCTCTTATGTTGCACCCTTTTCCTGCATTGACGGTTACGGGATCAAAGCGGGATTCCCAATCCGTGTTCCAGTTTTTTTCCGGAATAAATTCTTTGGAATAATCTGAAATTCCATATGTTCTCAGCAGAAGCCTCAGGTGGGACTCGTTGAATGTTTCTGTGGGAATATATGCCTTCAGGACAGGAATTTCTGTCAGAAACCCGTTGTAACCGATCTCCGCTAGTTCCGCAGTAAGGACGTTTTCCGTTTCTTCCTTGTACGGCTCGATGTTTATGCTGACGGCAATGTGATCCATTGGTTAAGCAAACGATCCGGCTATGGCCAGGAAATCGTCTGCTTTCAGGGAGGCACCGCCTATCAGGCCGCCGTCCACATCCGGCCGGGCAAAAAGTTCTGCCGCATTCGAAGGTTTGCAGCTGCCCCCGTAAAGGATTGGGGTAGAGTTGGCAAGGTCTTCGAATGACTCGGCAAGAAATGAACGGATAAAGGCGTGCATTTCCTGTGCCTGTTCAGAAGTGGCTGTTTTTCCGGTGCCAATGGCCCAGACAGGTTCGTAAGCCACAATAACTTTCTTGAAATCATCGGGATCCAGTTTGAAGAGCACTTCGCGAATCTGGGAAGATACAACCTGGAAGTGCATATTGGATTCACGTTCTTCAAGCACTTCTCCTACACAGAATATGGGTCTGAGCCCGTTAGCCAGTGCCCGTTGTATTTTTTCCAGCAGGATCTCGTTGGTTTCTCCATAATACTCCCGTCTTTCAGAATGTCCCAGTATTACGTATTGACAAGGAACGGAAGCAAGCATTGCGGCAGAAACTTCTCCCGTAAAGGCTCCTTTTTCACCGGCGGCGCAGTTTTGTGCCGACAGTCCCGGATTCTTTGTATTACCGATAATCCCTGAAATAGTGCTCAGATGGGTAAAAGGAGGTGCCACAATGAGCGTTACACCGGCAGGGACACTTGATATACCGCGAAGAATATTTTCTGTAAGTTCCTTACCTTCCCGGATGGTGGTGTTCATTTTCCAATTGCCGGCTACAATTTTTTCTCTCATATGTTTGATGTTTTAGATGATCTATCTATCCTGCAAAGGTAAGAAAATGATTGGTTATTTGACGATTAATACCTACTTTTGCAGCCCCTTATAAGATTAATACTATGAATATCACTAAGAAACAAATTGATGACCTTTCCTTGCAGGTAACCGTTTCAATTGAAGAAAATGACTATAAAGAAAAGGTAAAGAAAGCGCTGAACGATGTCCGCAGAAAATTGGATATCAAAGGATTCAGAAAAGGAATGGTGCCCATGGGCATGGTAGAGAAAATGTACGGACGTTCTACCTTGCTGGAACAGGTCAATACGATCATCTCCCAGGCCCTTAACGATTATATGGAAAAGGAAGAAATTCGCATTATTGGAGAATCCCTGGCATCGGAAGAGCAGGCAAAGATAGATTGGGACAACGATGTTGACTTTTCATTTTCTTTTGACTTGATGCTGGCTCCCAAAGTGGATATTCCCATTGACAAAGACCTGCATATTCCCCTTGTTAAGAAGGCTGTTACCGACAAAGAAACAGACGAGTACATAACGGGGCTTCTGAATCAACACGGAACGATGGATGTTGCGGATAAGGTGGAAAAGGAAGATTTTCTGAAGGTGGATCTCAGGCAGGGAGAAAACATGATCACCGATTCCTATCTGAACCTAAAGTCAGTGGCAAAACTAAAAGATAAGAAAATTTTTATTGGAAA
>CAZITX010000029.1:0-12922 GCA_964542305.1 uncultured Muribaculaceae bacterium
GTAATGGGGGCTTTTGTGAAGGCGCACGAGCATGGATGCGGCCTTTTCGTCGTCGCCGTAGATCAGGACCTTCATGGTATGATTGCCTATCTTTTGGTTCACCAGATCGTAAACTATGATCATGGCCAGGCGAATGGTGATCAGGGCAACGTAAGTTAGCAGCAGGTCTATGAGAAAGAATTTGATCAGTACATCCCTGGTAAGCAATTGGGTCAAATAGAGGGCTAAAGTCAGGAATATGGTTTTAACAATCACTGCGTAACCCAGCGGCAACAAGCCTTTTACCGTCATATACCGGATGATGTTGCGGTAAGTTTTCAAGAGGTAGAAGGAAATCATGCTGACCACTGCCGTGAAGAGGATCACCATCAGCAGATAGCGTCTGGAAAGCGGTTCCGACAAGGGGAAGTAGATAAGGAAAACCGCCATTGAACAGACAACGGATATGATGATGTCTATTACAGCAACCACCCAGTATTTCAGGTAATTGAACCTTAAAAAATCAAAACGCTTTAAGATGCGTTTTTCAATTTTCTGGAATCCATTTTCTTCATTTTCCATAAAAAAGCTTTTGTAGATTTCGTGCCGGTCTTATTCCTGTTCCGTGTTCAGCAGGTACAGGGCAAGGATGTGGAACCGGAGGGCTGTAAGCATATTGGGATCTTTCGTTCTGTTTACGTCCGAGATGTTTACGTCCGAGATGCTGCCGGTTGGAGTTTCCGAAACTTTTCCCTGCAGTACGTTATTCATTATCTGTTCTACCTGTTCCGGGTAATTACTGAATATGCCCATTTGGGCCAACAGGAACAGAAAGCGGACTTCGTTTTTGATCTGTGGAAGATCCGCGTAATAATGCAATGATTTGCGGATCGTTTTTTCGAATTTATTCCGGTCCACCACATCTGAATACAACGCATAGGATTCCAGGCGTTGCAGGGCATAATCCAGGGTAATCCCGTTCCAGGAACCGTCTTGCTGTTGTTGTTCCTTCCATTGGGTCAGCATCTTTTCCGCTTTTTTGCATGACTTTTTGTCTGTCCGGAAGTAGTAATCGTAGCAAAGGATCTTGCAGATGTAGGGCGAGTCTTTCAGTTGAAGAAATTTGTTTGAATCAACCGAGTCCAGTATCTCGGTAACCGCGTTTTGGGCGACCAGCATGTGTTCCGGATTGTAATGAAAACAGAGCGAATGCAGTAAATACAGTATGCAGCGGGTCCGGTCTTCCGCTGTCATGTCTTTGTCTAGATCAGCGGCCAGCATTTGGGATGCTTCAAGCAGGCGGGCCGTCAGTGCCTGGGGTTGTGCCTGGTTCCCCAATGTTTCTGTGACCCAGGGCATGGTATATGCCAGGATCAACAGGTTTCTGTACCCGAAACTGATATGCGCTACCAGATCGGGATTGCCGGATTCCAAAGGTATGGAACGGACATCCCTGAATAGGGTCTTGATATTTGTTTTAAACATGATTTCCGTATCAGATTTTGCAGATCCGACGGGGCATCTGTGTGAATTTGCTGAATGTTACGGGGTTGCGGGGTTGCGGGCAGGCCGGGTTGCGGGCAGGCGGGCAGTGCTCCGGAAGGCGGGCAGTGCTCCGGAAGGCGGGCAACGCGGGACTCGGCTTTAAGCCTCTGGTTCAATGCGCTCTAAAAACGAGGCGGGGATGTAGGTGGTTGCCACGGCCGCCACTCCTTCCAGGCGCACGACCACACGCTTGTGGCCTTTGATGCGGATGAGCTCCCCTTCTATTCCTGAAAAAACACCTTTAATGATGCGTACTTTGTCACCGCGTTTGAGGTTGCAGGGGACAAGGTTTGTTTGTTCATCGGAGAAAGTGAGCAGGAATACGAAATCCTGCATCTGCTTTTCCGGGATGGTAATGGGATTATAGGTTTTGGGTCCTTTCAGGTACCTCATGCTGAAAGCCAGTTTCTGCGTGAGGGTCATGCTTGTTTTTGGATCTGTATATATAAAAACGTAACCCGGTATGACTAATTGAGTGGTTTTGACTTTTTTCCCGTTCCGTTCCTTGATAACCTGGCGGAAAGGGACAAAATTCCTGATGTTCATTTTGTCCAATTCCTGTTTTATGATCCGCTCTTTACGGTACGTCACGGCAACGTACCAGTAATATGTTTTGTTATTCATCAGGTTCTTTCAGGTCGTGTGAGTGCTTGGGGTTTTGTTGGGGGCTACCACTTCACTTCAAAATTAATAAATTTTTACCTGATGAAACAAATAAAAAATATTACTATTGGTTGTGGGTGAGTTACAATTTTTAAGGATGTATTTTTGAAAATTAGGCGTAAAGAATCGAGGCTTGCCTATCCTTACTTCTTTCAGGTTAAACAAGTGTAATACAAAGACTTATGTAGTTATTTTGCTTTGTTTTTTCGAACTTTCTTCTTACACAGAAGTCGGTTCTTTTCATCTATTAGGTTATCCAAAGGTAACAAATTTCATGTTTCAATACAACAAGATTTCATAAATGGTCAATTTTGTCCGGTTTTCGGTGGGTTTGGGTTTGATTTCGGTATTTGGGAGGCACAGTGGTGCAACGTACACATTGTTCGTTTGCCTCAGGATCAATGATTTACGGATTTCGACCCCCCGGGGCTTGAATTTCATAACTGCCTGAATATCAACCAAACGAACAATGTGTACGTTGCACCACTGTGCGCTGCTTATCGCTTGGCACACAAATTGCCATTTATATACAACACATATAAGTACAGATTTTTATGCCAAAAGATACATTTCCCGTTTTAGACATGAGTTGTGCCGGATGTGCGATGAACGTTGAAAAGAAGGTGCGTTCGCTGCCGGGCGTCAAAGAGGCTTCTGTCAATTTTGCAGCAGGCACAGTACTGGTGTCATACGACCAGGCACAGATCAGCCCCTACCAGATCCAGGCAGAAGTGCGCGCCATTGGTTATAGGTTGATCATTCCGGATGAAAATACAGAGGAGAAGCAGGAAGATGCGCAGCGAAAGCAATATAAACAGATGAAAACCAACGTGATAGTTGCGTGGTTATTTTCCGTTCCTCTGATGATCGTTTCTATGGCTTTTATGCATTGGGCCCCTGCTAATTGGGTTATGCTGCTGCTGGTTCTGCCCATTATGTTTTTTGCCGGGCGCAATTATTACATCCGCGCCTGGAAAATGTTGCGCAAAAAAATGGTCAATATGGATACGCTTATCAGTTTGAGCACCATAGTGGCTTTTGTTTACAGCTTATTTAATACGTTGTTTCCGGAATTTTTCGTGAGCCGAGGGATAGATGTGCATGTTTATTACGAGGCGGCGGGCATGATCCTGTCTTTTGTTTTACTGGGTAAGTTCCTGGAAGAGAGGGCCAAAAACAGAACCGGCTCGGCTATCAAAGGCCTGATGGGCCTCCAACCCAAAACCGCCCGCGTCCTTGTGCAAGGCGCAAGTGCTTCCTGCCCCACCGGCGGGGAAGCTGCCGGCGGTTCTGCTGCCATGGGTTCTGCCGGCGGTGCTGCCGGCGGTGCTGCCGGCGGTGCTGCTGCCATGGGTTCTGCCGGCGGTGCTGCCTCGGCAATGGCCACCGAAAAGGAAGTTCCCGTTTCTATGCTCCAGGTGGATGACCGGGTTTTGGTGCGGCCGGGGGAACGGATTCCCGTGGATGGCATTGTGGATGAGGGACTTTCGTACGTGGATGAAAGCATGATAAGCGGCGAACCTGTTGCCGTGGAAAAACGGGCCGGCGACAAAGTGCTTGCCGGGACCATCAACCAACGCGGATCCCTCACCATCAAGGCGTCCCAGGTCGGGAGCGGAACCGTCCTTGCACAAATTGTGCGCATGGTGCGGGAAGCGCAGGGAAGCAAGGCGCCCGTTCAGAAAATTGCCGATAAGGTCAGTTCCATTTTTGTCCCGGTTGTGATCAACATTGCTGTGATCACTTTTGTCCTGTGGATGCTAATTGGTGGAACTGCTTATTTTTCAATGGCTTTGCTGGCTGCCGTTTCCGTTTTGGTCATTGCCTGCCCTTGCGCCCTGGGACTGGCCACACCTACCGCCTTGATGGTTGGGATTGGTAAAGCAGCTGAAAATCACATCTTGATTAAAGACGCGTATGCCCTGGAAAATATGGGCAAAGTAGATTGCGTGGTTTTGGACAAAACAGGTACGCTGACAAAAGGAAAGCCCGAGGTTGAGACAATTTTTTGGACAAAAATACCTACCGAAACTGAAAAAGCCGTTTTCCTTGCCGGCGAAACGAAATCCGAGCATCCCCTTGCCGAGGCCATTGTCCGTTACCTACAGCAGGAAGATGTGGCTCCTGCGCTGCTGGATCGCTTTGAAAGCATCCCCGGAAAAGGCATCGAGTTTTCCTTTAAAGAGAAAAATTTCCGTGCCGGGAATTGGGGTTTTGTTCGGGGGGAGGGTCAGCCAATGGACGATCGGCTTTCACGAGGCGGTGAGCCGGGTAATGAACTTTCTGATCAGCCGGTTGATGGAGTTCCGGCAGGTAATACGCTGGATCGTTCCATTATCAAAATGGTACACCAGTGGCAACAGGAAGGAAAAGGCATTGTGTTCTTTGGAGATTCCACTCAAGTTCTGGCCGTTGTTGCATTGACGGATCCGATCAAAGATACGACCCCACCTGCCCTGGAACAACTGCAAAAAATGAATATCCAGGTGCATATGCTAACCGGAGACTCGCACAGGACTGCAGCCTCCGTCGCCACCGAACTCGGCATAGAGCACGTTGTCTCAGGTGTTTTACCCCAGGAAAAAGAAGACTACATCCGGAAACTCCAGGATCAGGGCCTGTTTGTTGCAATGGTTGGCGACGGGATCAATGATTCCCAGGCACTTGCCCGCGCCGACGTGAGTATTGCTATGGGCAAGGGAACGGATATTGCTATGGATGTTGCGCAGGTGACCCTTACGACTTCGGATCT
This sequence comes from uncultured Muribaculaceae bacterium, assembly GCA_964542305.1. Taxonomy (GTDB): domain Bacteria; phylum Bacteroidota; class Bacteroidia; order Bacteroidales; family UBA932; genus DMER64. The sequence goes on from CAZITX010000029.1 coordinate 4,940, forward strand.
GACGCTTCTTTCGGAAGCCATCAAACTGTCAAGGAGGACCGTCCGCATCATCCGCCAAAATCTCTTCTGGGCATTTGTTTACAACACCCTGGGTATCCCTATTGCCGCAGGCGTCCTCTACCCCTTCACCGGTCTGCTTCTGAATCCTATGTGGGCCAGCGCCGCCATGGCCTTCAGCTCCATCTCGGTTGTGCTCAATAGCCTGCGGCTGCGGCGCTAAAAAGGGTGCAACGTACACATTGTTCGTTTGCCTCATTCTCAACGACTTACGAATTTCGACCCCCCGGGGCTTGAATTTCATAACTGTCTGAATATCAACGAAACGAACAATGTGTACGTTGCACCACCCGCCGCAGCCACCCACCAACCCGCCGCGCCAGCAGCATAGCTCTCCGCACCAGCAGCGTCAGGAGGCTGTGGGCCGGCAACTCGGCAAGTGCTATCACATCTTCAACCGGCACAATTTCAGTGCTTTGCAATGCATCTCCTCGGCAGATGAACCGCTTGGGGAGGCTGCCGGAAGCTTCTTTCATCCCGACTACCCGATGCATAAGGAAGCTGTCTTTCCAGCGGTAGAGGATCACATGGCCGACCTTGATCTGCAAGGGATTCACGGGTCGCAGCAGAACGGTGTCGCGTTTGTCCATAAGAGCGGGGCTCATGCTGTTCCCCCTGACCGGCAAACGCACAGATTGGCCCGCAGCGATCTGTTCTTCAAGGAGTTGAAGCACATCTTTGTTGGGCAGGAATTTATAACGATTTGTCATATTTATTTTATGCGATGCTCTTTTCTTCATCCCCGCCAAAAATTTTTCGGAAAATCTGCTCTGCTGCCGATGGCTTGGGCAAACATTCCAGCCGGTAAACCGGGATCGCTTTGAGAGTCTCGGAAATCACGGTACAAATGTCCTCGTGTAAATCCTCATCTTTCAGATAAGCCGGCGGAAACGAAGGGTACAAAGCCGCAAACCCCTGTACCACATTCAGTCGCGAAGCCCTGTTAAACGGAGCCTGCTGCAATCGCACAATGGAAGCCACGGGGTAACTTTCGTTGCGGTAAACGTGCCCCTTCCCGCTCCACGGCGAACCATATATATATAAGGTGTGTTGGTCCTCGCATTTCTGCAGCCTGAGCACGGGGCTGTCGTCGTTCAGCAGTCGGGTGCCCGGAATGTTTTCCAGCCAAAGCCGGGTGTGCGTGCTTTTTCCCGTTCCCGATTCCCCGAGGAACAGAACTGCCTGATTTTCATGGATTATGACCGAGGCGTGGATGGCCGTGGTCCATTCGGGAATTCCTGCAAAAGCCAACCCCATCCACAAAGCGAACCGCAAGTGGTGCGGATCCGGTGCTTCAAAAAAGCTTGCCGAGTCGTTCGCAGCTGCTTCTTTTGGCGCAGCAGCCGCTTTGTCCGCAGCTGTCTCTTTTGGCGCAGCAGCCGCTTTGTCCGCAGCTGTCTCTTTTGGCGCAGCTGCTTTGAATTGCTGCTTGTAAAGTGCACAGGAGCAAGTCATTACGGATTGATTTCTATTCATTTCCAACCGGATGGAAAGGTCGCCTTCAACGGAAAAAACCAGAAATTTATACTTATTGTCCTTTTTATGCAATTCACATTTTCCGTTTTCTATATCAAAAGCAGCAATTTTTCGCCCAAAGTATTTCCGGCGCGGAGATTCCGTGGGATCCGGAGATTCCTGGGATTCCTGGGGTTCCGGGAGTTGTTGGTTGTCATCCAAGGGAACGATATGGATCGTTACCAATTTTTTATCTGTTGTGTTATCCGGGTTTTTATACAAAAAAGGCATAAAACCCGGTAAATGCCATTTTTGTCCTTCCGGCAGATTCCAGACAATTTCAATAAAATGACCAGCAATTTTATATACAAAAGAATTATCCATATCCCTTTTTGTCATTCTCTCAGGATTTTCCCGGTTATCGTGTCCATTCTGTAATATCAATGATGCGGTCGCATTGGGCCAGCAGGCTTTCCCTGTGTGAAATGATCACAACGGTTTTGTCCCGATTCATGAATTCCTGCAGCAATGTTCCTGTGATCCCGGCTTCTGTGGCCGGATCCAGCGAAGAAGTCGGCTCGTCCATAAACAAAATCCCGGCTTTTTTAAAATGTGCCCGGGCAATCCCAACCCGCTGACGCTCACCACCCGAGAGGCGTGACCCGCTTTCCCCGATAGGCGTATCGACCCCTTGCGGCAGTATTGCCAGCCAATCGCTGAGCGATGCCGTTTTCAGGGAATCCTCCAACTGCCCCTGATCATCCTCGCCAGATGGTGTAACATTCTGTGCCAAAGTCCCCTCGGTAATAAAAACATCCTGCGAAACATACCCGATCTGAGCGTGCCAGGCGTCCATATTTTTTTTGCCGAGTGGGACGCCGTCAACCAGGATCGTCCCAGTTTGCGGCCTGTAAAGACCCATCATCAAATACATCAACGTGCTTTTTCCTTTGCCCGTTGGGCCCGAGATTCCCACGCGCTCGCCCTTATGGATTTTGAACGACACATTCTGCAACACCGGTTCTCCCTGCCCAAAACCAAAAGAAACATTCCTGAATTCCATAAATGAATTGAATGTCAAAGGTTCCGGGGATCCGGGTTCTTCCAATTTTCCGGGTGTCGTCAGGGCGGTTTCAGACTCGGCAAAAAACAAGACATCCAGGGTGTAGCTCGTATTCCGCATGGTGCCAATCAGGGACAAGATGGAGCGGACCGAGGGCAACAGTTTAAGGGAGGCGGCCGCAAAGATTCCGATCAGGGGTAAAAATTGCCGGTTGCTGTCACCAATAAAATAGAACCCGGCTACAAACCCTACTATCATCAACATGATAGCAACCTCTACTGATTTGGAAGAAAGGCTTTTAAGGCGCTCTACCCTGATTTTACTCCGGCTAACATCCCGCACGCCGGTATCAAACGACTTCTGCAGGTACGGCAAAAAACGATTCACCACAACATCGGCAAATCCGCGAAAAGTCTCTGAAGTGATCCGCCACAGATCCCGTTTGGCCTTGTTATCCAGCCGTCCGGCTTCCTGCATCTTTCCGGCAATTTTATAATGATAAAACAGGACAATAGGTGTAAAAAGTATAATTTCCAATGCGGCAATGTAAACATTTACAAAACATAAAGATGCAAAAATCAGCAGGCACAACAGGATATCGGCCACAAGCATAAGGGCGGCAGACAAATACCCGAACACAAATTGATACGTAACGGCTAATATATTGTGGGATAAAGTAGTATGTCCCGTCTCTTTTACAAATTGCAACCCGTTGGAAATGTACTTATCGTATAAGTTTGAACTGTAAGTGGTATAAATTTTCAACAAAACACGGTTCCTGTAATTGTTCATTTTGTGAAGTACAAAATTTTTCAAAATAATAAAAGCCACCACAAAAAACAGGACAATAAGTAAAAATGAGCCGTAATTCTCCACTCCAATAAAATCATAGAGCATTTGCAGGTACTTGTTGTTCTGAATTCCCTGATCTTGCAAAACCAGCAACAATACCGGGACCAAAACAGCCAGGCCGGCCAGCTCCAGAACTGCCTGAAAAACTGTCGATAAGACCAAAGACAATTTAGTTGTCCTGTTTAACGGTAATGATCGTAAAACCTTGATCCACATACTACAAGATTTTTATTCTGAAGTAACAACAAGTTTCCATTCTTATCTTATACGAAGAATTATCAAATACTCCTTTCAAAAATACATTTTGTACCGCTCGCAGGAACCGGTTCCGAAATGCCTGTTTCTCAACCAGTTGGTACTTCCATCGGGACCTGATAAGCCTTACCGCTCCTATTGCTTTCCGACGGTATACCCACATATTTTCCAATCCTTTCTGAGAGCCTCCTCCACACGGGTGACTGATAATATTTTCTAATACCCTATCTGTAATATTTTGATTAACAGGCGTTTTCTTCTGAGCAAGCAGTTCACCCGGCTCACAAGTCTCAACCTGTTCACCCAGATTACCCCATTCAACCTGCTCACCCAATTCTCCCAATTCTCCCAATTCTCCTGATTCACCCATATCATCTGGTTCACCCTGTTCACCCTGTTCACCCCGTTCAACCTGTTCTCCCTGTTCACCCTGTTCTCCCTGCTCGCCCGGTTCTGGCATCCCCAGATATGTGTGCAACACATCCAAAAAGATCCGGTAAAGCAAGAATTGATTCTCCAGTTTAAGTATTTCTTCCAGTCGGCTCAGATCCAACTCGGCAAAATATGTCGTATAAAAAATACCAAAATCGTATAAATGCCTTAAAACGATCCCGGAGGACAAAAAATGCGAGATACAATGCCTTGTCAGGAAAAGAAATTGAAAATCCGGAGGCGGAACGTTTACCGAAATACCACCCAGTGGCAGCAACCCGCATTTTTGTTCTTCCAGTATACTATGCAAATGATTTTCCAGATTCTTATCTACCTGTGAATAAGTCACATTCAGGAAACATTTATGATTTTCCACCGGTATTCCTTTGAAATAAAACTTGGCGTGCTTGCCCCCGTCATATTCCACCTCTATCCCCATCTTCGTGATCAACTCGTTCCCCTCCTCAAAACTCCCGGGAATCCCGAACAAATAAATATCCAGGTCTCCGCACTCCCGGTGCTCCGGACGCGGATACAATTCTGCCAGGCCGAGTCCTTTGAGCACCATCACGCTGATCCCCGACTCGGCAAAAATTATTGCCAACTCTTTCAAAACCTCCCGCTGCCGGAGCTGCACCTCCCGGATCCGGTTCGCACTCAACTCCCATCGAATCCGTAACTCCCTGAATTCCTCTGCACTACAGCCACTTGCCGAGTCCACATTTTTCCCGGAAAAATACAAACTATTGAGCGCATCCCAGGCAATTGCCAGAACGCCTTGACGCGCTGCAACAGTAAAAAGCGACTTCCATTGCTCGAAAGAATATGCTGAAAGCAATCGGACAATATTTTCTTCAGTCCCAATAGTTGTACCGGGCCAGATTTCATGTTTAACGAGTTGGGTCAGAATTTGGTAATCAGGAGAAAGGAGCATTGCCATTACATTTCTATCAAGCCTGCTTTATGCAAGGAATCGATCCACGATTTCGCATCACTCAGGGCTTTTTCCTTTTTGAGACCATATTTTCCCATTAACAAACCGGCTACGGTCTCAAGCGTGAAATCCTTCCTCTCCAATGCATTCCATAACATTTCGGCCGTGCTGTTCAGCACTATTACTCTGCTCAAATCAAGCCCTTGGGCATTTTGCACCACTACCATCTTCTCACCCGCCACATCCTTAAGTTTGTATTTTGGATTGAGTTTCATAATATAAAGATAGCAAAAAAAAGGTGCAACGTACACATTGTTCTTTTGGCTCATTATCAGTCAGTTATAAATTTCATACCCCCGGGGGTCGTTTTAACTATCTTGCTGATTTTCAAGCAAAAGAACAATGTGTACGTTGCACTCAAATTGGCTTGCCTTTATTGGCAAAATTTTTTACCTTTGAAATCCGCACAATTTTGTTGAATTAGTGAAGTTGAATCTTATAATTGTAGCGTGATGAATAGAGGCGCAAGAAGAAGGAGGCCGAGGGAGCAATCCGGGTTTTTCCACATTATTCTCAATTCCAATTTTCAAAACATCATTTTTAACGATTCTCAGGAAAGGTATCAATTCCTGAAATTTCTGGACAAATACGTAAAAAAGTACGGAGCTAAACTTTATGCTTTCTGCCTGATGAACACACACATACACCTGTTCCTCTGGACTGAAAACCTGTCGGATATGATGAAATGCATCCTGCACGACTATTCCCTTTGGTACAACAAACGTCACCAACAAAAAGGAAGCATCTTAATAAAGCCTTTCACCAGCTATCCTAAATATTCTCCGGAAAGTCTGCTGAACACCATATTGTACATCCTTCGAAATCCCTACGTGGACGGCCTGTGCACACATCCCCGATTCTATTTCTGGTCCTCCTATTCCTTCTACTTTGATTCCTTGCCGAGGCTTTCGCAATACATTACCGTTGACACTTCGATCGTCCGCAATGCCTTCGCCTCCGGTGCCGAGTTGTACCGGGTCGCAGCCATTAATCCCAAGCAAGAGGATCGCCTGGCCTATGAGGCATATCTTCAACAAACCAACCGCCCCCATCTCACCGATGACCAGGTAATTCGCCACGCAAAATCATTAGCCGGCAACCATCCCCTGGACAAACTCCCGCAACCAGATCTCAACAAACTCATCATCCAGCTACGCAACCAACCCGGCGCCTCTATCCGGCAAATATCCTCTGTCTTGCACGTGAGCCGCTATTATGTACGTTGTACACTTGATTCGTCTGGCTCATAATCAGCCACTTACGAATTTCATACCCCCGGGGGTGGTTTTTGCTAACTCTCTGAATATCAGCCAAAAGAACAATGTGTACGTTGCACTATTGGTTCTTTTCGCTCATAATCAACCCCTTACGAATTTCATACCTCAATTGCACTTTCATATGATTTCATTGAATATTAGATAATTATAAGATTCATATAGCATTAAAATTTTTTACTTATATTTGAAAAGCAAAAATCTAAACCAAAAGAAGCATATTTATTATTAATCATATTATTTAAACTTTTCGCCGTTTTCAATATATTCTATTAAGTTCCTTATTACTCATTTAACCGTAAAAAAATGAAAAAAACATTATTATTACTGTGTGCCGTAGCACTTCTATCGTCATGCAGTCTATTCAAGAAAACGACCTTTACTATCAACAACACTACCGGAGTTGATATTTATAGCGTTCAGGTTTTTGAATTTGACGATGCCGGTAATTCGATTAGAGACTTTTCTGTTGGCGATTTGCCAAACAATGTAAGGACCGATGAGATTCAAGCTGAATCGGATACCGACAAAATTAAAGTAGGATTTAAAGTAACCCCGGGAGGAGCTTATCTTTACACGGTTTCGTTTACCAAATTGACGCTGCTGGACAATACGGCACTGGTACTAACTGCAACCACTATGGTGCAGGGCACTCTTTAAGTACGTAGTACACTTTGCGCTATAAAAAAAGCACCCTTTTTCAGGGTGCTTTTTTGTTCCTTTTTGATTTTCTGTAAAATTCAGGGAGTGTGAAACAGCACTGGTCACATTCATTCAAACAAAAAGCAACAAAACCAATACTACAAGAAATGTGACGCCTACGGTCAGCATGATCTCGTTTCTTACAATTTTCTTCATTACAAAAATGTGTTGGATTTTTAAAAACGCCGGCAAATGTAGAAAAGATTTTGATTGGTTGTCATTGAAAAAGGAAAAAGGAACATTTTTCTGTCCAAAAACACCATTAATGACTAATAAATTACGTTCACCCGCTTGCACCCGCTTGAAAACACCGCAACCAACCGACATCAGCCAAAACTAACTGATGTTTAACCCAACCCAATCAGATAAACCAAAGGAATCATAGAGCCCAGCCAGAACAGCCAGCTCCATCAATCGGCCGCACCTAGATCACTCTTTTATTTTGCAGCTGGCAGATCAATTCGATGGCCAGGAGGGAGTCTTCGTCGCCTTTTTTGGCGGCTTTCAGGTACCATTGCATGGCGGCTTCTTCGTCGGGATCTACGCCGTATCCTTCTTTGTAGCAATAACCTACGCGGCTCTCGGCATGCATATCACCCTGGTCTGCTGCTTTTTTGTACCAAAAGAAAGACTGTTCGTAATCCTGTACCACGCCCTGGCCGTAAAAAAACCGGTCGCCCAGCTCAATTTGCGCAGCGACATGCCCCTGCGAGGCGGCTTTGCTGTACCACTGAAAGGCTTTCCGGTAATCTTGCCCGGTGCCCACTGCCCGGCGAAAACAGTCGCCCAGATTCTTCTGGGCCTGGGCATCTCCTTGCTCTGCGGCTTTTTTGAACCATTCGAAAGCCTGGTGCGGGTCTTTTTGCACACAACAGCCGAGTTCCAGGTAAAAACCGGAT
>CAZITX010000030.1:0-11320 GCA_964542305.1 uncultured Muribaculaceae bacterium
GTCAAGCCACAAATGAAATTGTGTGCCTGATTGGGAATTAGTAAGCAGACCCTAAATACCGTCTATTGAAAGACCTACCAGTTTGCAATTAACGGCCGCAAATTGCTCCTCCATAACGGCAAAAGTCATAAATTCAGATGTACATACCGGAGTAAAATCAGCCGGGTGACTAAAGAGTATAACCCAATTTCCTTTAAAATCTCCGGGAAAACTAAGAGGTCCCTGAGTAGTAACCGCTTTGAATTCCGGGGCCGGATCCCCTATGCGTGGCATAGCAAACGTTCTTTCATTTTGATTTGTTTCCATAAAATAATTTATTGGTTTTGCTAAATATAAGAAAAAATTTGCAGATAAGAAAATGTCCATTAACTTTGTATTGAACAAATGCTCATAATATGGCACGTCCGAAAAAATTGAGAAAAATAACCAATCCTCCTAAAATAAAAGGATTTACGCCCATCCGGCCTTTAGCCGGAAAAGAAGCATCCCCGGTCCTTTTGGATTACGACGAGTATGAAGCACTGCGTTTGAGCGATTATGAACTGAAAAGCCAATCGGAGTCTGCCGTAGAAATGGGAGTATCCAGACCGACGTTTGCCCGTATTTATGAAAGTGCACGTCGTAAAGTGGCCAAATCATTCACAGAGGGGTTGCCGATTATATTCCAGGGCGGACCCGTTTATTTCAACAGCGATTGGTATTTCTGTAAAGATTGCAGATGTTGGTTCAATCATCTGAATAAAGTAGATCCGGTGATCATTTGTCCTCTTTGCCGGTCTTCCAACACAGAACAATCGGATGCTGGTAACGAAACAAAACAATAATAAATTCAACATACTATGAAAATTGCAATTACTTCAACCGGAAATACTCCCCAGGCGACTCTTGACAGCCGTTTTGGACGTTGTTCCTATTTTGTTATTTATGACACGGAATCAGGGTCTACGGAATTCATTCCCAATCCGAACAAACAAGCCATGGAAGGAGCCGGCCCCGCATCCATACAGCTGGTAGCATCCAAAGGCGTTGAAAAAGTGGTTTCCGGTGAATTCGGAGCCAAGGTCAAGGCAATATTTGACAGTCTTAAAATTCAGCTTGTCATTGTAAAAGATTGTTCCATGACCATTAACCGAATTATTGAAATGGTTTCAAAACAATAAAATTTCTACTATGAAAAAAATAGCTATTCCATTGGAAAACGGTCGCTTGTGTGCTCATTTTGGCCATTGCCAGCAATTTGCAATCATGGATGTGGATAACGACGCCATCGTATCTGAAACACGCGTCACTCCTCCCCCTCATGAACCGGGATTATTACCTGCCTGGCTGGCCGAAAAAGGAGTCAGTCATATCATAGCCGGCGGAATGGGGCAAAGAGCCCTTGCTTTATTTAAAAACCAAAACATTCAGGTATGTGTTGGCGCGGGATCTGAAGATCCTGTTGAACTTGTCAACGATTGGATAAAAGGATCTTTGTCTACAGGGGCCAACGCCTGTGACCATTAATTTTCCCTGTAAAAATGAAGATTGCCATTGCCAGTGGAAAAGGCGGTACGGGAAAGACATTCGTATCTACAAATCTATTTGCTGTCGCAGAGAAAGAAGCACGGAATGTAACGCTTGTCGACTGTGATGCCGAAGAACCTAATGTGACCGTATTCATAGACGGGAATACCATAAGTACGGATATCATTAACCAGCATCTTCCGGTAATAGACAAAGAAGCTTGCGTCTATTGCGGCAAATGCCGGGACTGGTGTAATTACAATGCTATCATCTGTCTGCCGGAAAACAAACAGATATACCTGATAGAAGACCTTTGTCATGATTGCGGCGCATGTTTGGCTGCCTGCCAATACAACGCCATCAATGAAATTGAAAAAAGACTGGGTACTGTGACCGTAAAACAGTATTCAGATACGGCCCGGATTATAGAAGCACGTGCAGATATTGGTGTTTATTCTCCGGTCCAGGTGATCAAGGCGACGCTTAACAAGGCAGACAATGCCGAATTGATACTGATGGACTCCCCGCCCGGAATTTCTTGTCCTTTTATTGCCGCCGTTGTTCCGGCCGATTATGTTGTCCTGGTTACCGAACCCACTCCTTTTGGGTTGAATGATCTGAAACTTTCCGTTGAAACCCTTGAAGAGCTGGAAAAACCTTTCGGCGTTGTGGTAAATCGTGCCGGCCTGGGTGATGACCGCGTATACGACTGGCTTGAAGAAAAACAAATTCCGCTTCTGATGAAAATCCCTTTCGACAAAAAGATTGCAAAAATCTATTCCCAAAGTCAATTGCTGGTCCAGGAAGATCCAATTTACGAAGCCCGTTTTCTGGAACTGCTTAAAACAATTCAAGGATCATGCAAACCATAAACGAAATATCCATTCTGAGCGGTAAAGGAGGGACCGGGAAAACGTCTATTGCAGCAGCCCTGGCAACCCTGGAAAAAAATACGGTAGCAGCAGATTGTGATGTAGATGCTGCCAATTTGTACCTGATTCTGCATCCGAATGATTACAGGACCGAAAAATATATTTCCGGACACAAGGCAGTAATCAACTACGACCTATGCACTCAATGCGGGTTGTGCAAGGATCACTGCAGGTTCAATGCCATTGAACGTAAGCCAGATCCTGATTATGCGGAAGGAAAGATCAGTATTGTTGAAACATCGTGTGACGGCTGCTGGTTGTGTTCCAGAATTTGTCCCGTCAATGCAATTGACATGGTCCCCAGCGATAAGAGCAATTGGTTTCTGGGTAACTACAGATACGGGAAAATGGTTCATGCACGTCTAGCCCCGGGAGAGGAAAATTCGGGCAAATTAGTAAGTGTGGTAAGGGAACAGTCCCGTCAAACAGCAGATGAATGCGGGGCAAAAAACATTATTATTGACGGACCTCCGGGAACCGGATGTGCGGCTATAGCCTCTCTTACCGGTGCCAACAAAGTGGTGGTTGTCACGGAGCCTACGGGCACCGGGCTTCATGACATGAAACGGATACTGGATCTTGCAGGCCGTTTTCAGGTTAAGAGATATGTAATAATCAACAAGTCAGACCTAAATACAGAAATTAGAGACAATATCTGCAGTTGGTGTGAAAAAGAAGGTATCCCCGTAATCGGGAATTTACCGTTTGATCCCCGGATGGTACATTCAATGGTGGCATGCAAGAGCATCCAGGAATGGGCTCCCGATTCGGAAATATCAGCTTCAATTCATAAAATTAACGAACTTTTAACACAGAGCTAACCTACACCCCCGTTGCCTGTTCCAGTACTAAACGGGCTTCCCTGTCCGGATCATTCATTACTTTGGAATGTACATTCAGCACCATAGTTTCACCGTTTTCCCGGGTATATTGAGGCCATTCGGGCAAAGATCCGCCGTTGGGATCCCCGGTTTTCATAAACTGAAGCAAGGCGTCTGCCATTTTCCGGGATAATGTTCTTGGGATTTTACCTCCGCCGGTATGCGTCACCATCAGATCTGTATTGCAAAACCAGAAACAGATATCAACACAATGGAAAGCCCTCATCCTTCCGTCAAACAGTGGCGGTTCCCATCCAAACCAGGCCATATATACCGGGGCGCTTTGCTGTAATTTGGTGTTGGCTGCATTAACGACATTTACCCTGCTTGAGTTTATCAAGGCTAATATTTCAACGGGCTTTTTGTCCGCAAACTGTCCTGCGTAGGCAGCTACTATTTCATAAGCATCCTCCCCGTAACGGTCCTCCAACTGTTCAACTACCTGATCCAGAGAAATGTCCTCCAGTTCCGGACGGTCCCGGTTGGGATTCCATTCATGAAAGGTAGTGCAATAGATCATTGGTATATCTGGGACGGCAGGGTCGTTAGCGCTGAAATAGGTGCCTTCCGGTAATACCGCACCGTCGGCAACCGGTCCAAAACCACCACGAATACCTTCTCCTTCAATTTGTTGGTTAAATTTAGCAGCTGCCCGATTTGCCAGTTCCAGGTAATCTTCCCAGGGCATCTCCTGTAATTTTTCTATTTGCGATGGATCCAGTCCGGCTTCTTCCAGGATAAATGCTCCCAGGGCGGCTGAATATTCAGGATCCCCGGCTTTCACCGAATTTCCGCTCAATGCCACGGCTTTATGGACCAATCCTTTGGCCAGAGGCATCGTCGCTATTGCACTGACTTTAGATCCGCCTCCTGATTGGCCAATGATGGTAACGTTGCCCGGATCACCTCCAAAATTCTCAATATTATCATGAACCCAACGCAAGGCAGCAATGATATCCAGCAGTCCTACATTTCCGGAATACTTGAAAGCTTCACCTCCTGCTTTTGAGAAATCAGAAAAACCAAAAGCATTCAGGCGGTGATTGACCGAACAGAATACCACATCTCCGTAGCGGGACAGGTTTTCACCGCTGTACCCGTTTTGTTCAATGGAATTCCCGCTGGAAAAGCCGCCCCCGTGCAACCATACAATAACCGGCCTTTTTCGGACATCCAGGGCGGGTGTCCATACATTCAGCCGTAAGCAGTCTTCCCCTATTTCATCGTAATTCCACCTGTCCACAAATGCCGGGTAGGATTCAGAGTCGCGCGGATACCTGATGATCTGGGGCGCCGAGGTGGGGAAATAGACGCAGGGAAGCACACCTTCCCAGGGTTCCGGGGGAGATGGAGGCATGAACCTGTTTTTCCCCGAGGTGTTGGCCCCGTAAGGAATGCCCATAAAATGATAAATGTCCCGGAGTACATACCCTTTTACTTGTCCGTAAGCGGTGGAAGCAACGGCAATGTCTTCCCCGATGAAGAGTTGTTGTTGGTCAGGGGCATTATTCCCATGCCTGGAACCGGAGCAACCTCCGACCGTAAGTGCAATCAATAAAAAGACAAAGAGTGTATTGTATTTCATAAGATTTAATATTTGATGTTTTTCACTTTTTCCCAATCAATTTTATCTGTACTCTGTGCAACAGGCACATGCGGAATTTCCGCTCCTTTTCTTACCAGGATCACTGCAGGTATCTCTCCGGCGTCAATCCGGTGCCAACCGGCAGTGTATGTTTTTCCGCTCTGGTAATCCACCCACCGATCACCCGGCAAATAAACAAAACGGGATCCGGCACTTTCAAAAAGAGGTGCCACCAGGATGTCTTCACCGAACAAATACTGGTCCTCTAACTGCCAAACGGCAGGATCATCGGGGTACTCTACCAGCAGGGCCCGCAACATTGGCAATCCGGTTTGCGTACACTTTTCCGCTTGTTGCAGGATATAAGGCATCAGGGAGTATTTCAACTCGGCAGATTTGCGAAAAGCATCTGTGAAATCTTCACCGTAATACCACGGTTCGGTGGGAGGAGCTCCATGCACACGGGTGTGTGATGTCAAAAATCCGAAAGGCAGCCAGCGACGGTACAACTCCTCGGGACAACTCTGTACAAAACCGCCAATATCGTGACTCCAGAACGAAAAACCGCTAAGCCCCAAAGACAATCCACTTCTGAGAGTCGTCAGCATCCCAATATCGGTATTGGAAGCATCTCCTCCCCAGTGAAGGGGATACCGCTGCGATCCGGCCCAAGCACTTCTGGCCCACATGATGGTTTCATTTTTCGTTTTGGCGGTTATCTCGGCAACGGCTTTATTATACCTCAGGGGATAAAGGTTGTGTTCGTACAAGCCGCCTTTCCCGCTGGCATAATATCCGTTCAACGGCGCGCCTTCCCCAAAATCAACCTTGATCGCTCCCACACCCATTTTCAAAAGGGCTTCCAGTTTTTCCTGGTACCAGATTACGGTTTGGGGATTGGAAAAATCAAGAACCACGTCTTCGTAAGGAAGTCCTCCTTTTTCGTTTTTAACGTAAAGACCTTTTTCAATTAATTCCGGGAAAAACTTGTTTTTGGGCGTGAAATAAGGCAATTGCCACAAGGAAATGTGGAACCCGTCTGCCAGAAGGTCATTGATCATCTTCTGAGCATCCGGGAAACGGTCCGGAGCAAATACGTAATCACACTGCCAGTCGGTCTGGAACCAGCCTGTGTCAAAATGGATCACATCTGACGGGATCCTGTTATCCCTTAGCCGTTGTGCGATCTCGTACCCTTCTTCCTGTGAAAAGTAGGTGATACGGCTCATCCAGGTCCCGAAAGACCAGATAGGAGGCATGGTGGCTTTCCCCGTGAGGTTGGTATACTGATCTATGATTTGTGACGGCTTGCCCCAAAAAAGGAAAAGATCCAGGGTTTCATCGGCCATGAACAATTTGGAAGCGCCTGCATGGGAAGCCCCGAAGTCGCACGTAACCGGGGCCGATGTGTGCATGAACATCCCGTATCCGCGGCTGCTGAAAAAGAACGGAATGGGTTTGTACATCTGATCACTCTCAGGACTTTGCGGATCGGTTACAAACAAATGTACTTCCTGTCCCACTTTGTTCAGAGCGGTGGGAGATTCTCCGCAACCGACTATCTTTTCACCCGGATGCAGGGAAAAAACGGGATTGATGCTCCTGATATTGTCAGAGGCTCTTTTTATAAACTGAAAAGGCAACACTTTAATCTGGGTGGAATCATTGTCTGCCCAATGCCGGGTACGCGTAAGTTCCTTACCGTTCTCATCACACAATAGAATGGTGAAGGGATATTCCTTTATTACAAGATTTCCGGATTGCCCCTTGTAAATGTGAGATCCTTCTTCATAACTATATTTCCAGGTCTCGTCGGAAGGCGGAGTGCCGTAAAGCATCAGGGATTCTTCTTCCGGGAAGATGACGGGAGAAGTGTATACCCTTAAACGAACCGTAACGGGAGAAATAAAATCAATTTGAAATTGCAATCGGGGATTGTTTTCGTATTGTGTTTCCGGGAAATCCAGCATATCTAGCGGCTGAGGCAACACGGTAGTAGTGTTGAACGCTTGTCTGGCATACAAGCTGTGACGTTTCCAGCTGATGATCCCGCTTGCCGTTGACGGGTCAAAAGAGGACAGGGAATCGGCAAAAAAGTATGTGTTGCTGAAATCCTCAAAATCCTTGCTTACATCAACGGCCCGGCTTTGCAGGTATGGCTGCGCAAAACCCTGGAGGAACAGGAACAATGCTCCCGTCAGTATCAGAATTCTTTTCATAAAAAATAAGTTTTATCAGATTTGTGCCTTCTTGGTTTTTCGTTTCCTCCCGTAAGCGTCTGCTGCTCTCATTGCGATAAAGACCTTTTCCGGATCTACTTTTTTCTCTTCGTGGTGGATGGCTTCAGTAGGATGGCATGTTTTTACGGCAACCTCCATCAGCCGGTCCCGGCTGATATTTCCCAGATTTAGATCCTCAAATGTGGTGGGCAATCCCACCGCTTCGCAAAAACCGTAAACTTTTTCTTTTTCGCTTACCGGCGCTCCCGTCAGATGCAAACCGGCAAGCACCCCGAACGCAACCTTTTCCCCGTGGTAGAAAGAATGCGTTTCTTCCAGCACGGTCAGCCCGTTGTGTATGGAATGGGCCGAGGCAAGCCCGCAACTTTCAAATCCCAGCCCGCTCATTAATATATTGGCTTCTATTACGGCAGAAAGTGCTTCAGAGGTAAGGAACAGGTCACAGTCTTTTTTGGCCTGGACACCGTATTTCAATAATGTCTTGTAACAAAGGTGTGCAATAGCCATAGTTGTGTGAGTGGCGTAACCTCCGCATTCATTCGAGGATCCGGAACTTTTGCATGACCGGGCCTCAAACCAGGTAGCCAGAGCATCTCCCATACCCGAGACAAGAAACCTTGTGGGAGCCTGTGTAATAACGCTTTCATCAACCAAAACTGCCTGAGGGTTCATCTTCAGATAGTATACCCCTTCAAAAATGCCATCACCTGAATAAATCACACCGCATCCGCTGCACGGGGCATCCGAAGAAGCAATGGTTGGTACAATTATTACAGGAATCCCTGTTGAATCGGAAACAATTTTAGCCGTGTCTATAACCTTCCCCCCGCCCATGCCTATGATCACATCCGTCTTGTCATGATGTACTTTAGCGGCCAGCCTTTCAAGTTCCTCTCTGCAACATTCGCCCTGAAAAGTTTCTATGTGAATCCAGTCCCATCCGTTCTCAAATTGATACTTAGGCAAAACATGGATAATAACGGACGGGGATGCCAGTAAAAGCCCTTTGTTGCCAAACGATTCTGTCAGGAATTTTAATTCGTTTAAAGCATTTTTCCCTTGGATATATTTACCCGGAAATACAGCCTTCAGAGGTTGTCTGACGGAATTTTCATCCTGTATAAGTATCATGTAAATGAGGTGTTGATTATAACAAATATATAGATAATTACAATATATGGGTAATTTGGTTAAATTAGCACGTCAAGGTCAATGTAAAAGAAAATGGACACTTCCGTCATAATCATGGACTTTACAAAAGTTTACCGGAACCAGTTTTTTTATTTAAAAACCCCATACCACTTTATAGATTGCACAGATATTGACGGTTCTGATTGCTACTGTGATAGTGAAGCAACAAAAATGATCCGAAACAGAATAGCGGATCTGCCGGTAAACGCCGTTCATTTTATTGACTCTGGAAACCACCATTACATAACGAAATTCTGGACAGACAAGATCCGTAGCGATTTCATACTGGCCGTGGCAGATCATCATCCGGACATGCAGCCTCCCCTGTTTGAAGACATCCTTTCCTGCGGTGGATGGGTACGGAAGGTTCTGGACACAAATCCTTTTCTAAAAGAGGTATGGTTTATTGGGGTTGCCCCTGAATACGAACTGCCCCGGGAAAAATACAGAATATGCAGGTATCCCGAAAAACCTTCTCCCGTCTTACCGGTTTACATATCCATAGATAAAGACGTTCTCAGTCCTGAAGTTATTACTACCAACTGGGACCAGGGAACGATGACCTATAATCAATTACAGACAGTTTTAAAAGAGATCATGAACCGGCACCGGGTTCTGGGAGTGGATATCTGCGGAGAATGTCCTACTTGTATTGACAACAGAAGCGACCGCGTAAACGGTCGTTTGCTGAAGCTATTTTCCTGTATTTGAAAGGTTCGCGCGAAGCAAAGCTTCTTTAAGGGTTTCCAGGGGGAAATTTGTTTTTGGTTCATACAGCAGGAAGAAGACCGGACTCATATTATTCGGACCCAACTGCTCCATTCCCAATATTTGCATACCACCCTGCCCGAGTTCATTTCTGAAACTACTCGGTAAGTTTTTACTGACAACATCCATCACCTCTTTTTGCCAGATCACCATTTTTGGATACATGTCCTTTTGAAGTTCCGCAAATTCGCCCTCGTGATTATCCAGGATTTCCCAGCATCCTGTGATGATATCCCTCATCACTTTCTGAGACCGGTTGTAATAATCAATTTCACTGTCACTCAGCTGATAAACCGTATCTTCTTTCATCTGTAACAGCTTCATTTGAAAATTCATGATACTGTCTGCCATAACACGTGCCAGCGCCCGGTATTGGTCAATTTGTTGTTTCTCCCCTTCATTTAATACCTTATCAAACTTAACACGTTGCAGTTTCAATTCCGGTTCAATGGTCCGGGTAGTGTAATCCAGCACTTCGGTCACAATCCGCTCCACTTCCTTCTGCATGGTTTTTCGCACACAACCTGCAGTCAGTGCTGCAATCCCTATTATTACCGCCAGACCGGCTATGCCCGCTATGCGGTTACGTTTTATTCTTTTTATCATACTCAAATATATGAAAAAAAAGGGTACGTCGTACACATTGTTCTTTTTGCTGTATATCAGCAGATTAACAAAAAGCACCCCCCAGGGGTACTTTTTGTTAATCTATTGGCAATCAATTCAAAGAACAATGTGTACGACGTACATAAATTTGTTTATATTTGGACTATGAAAAGAATATTACCTTTTGTACTTATGTTGGGCATCGTTTGTGCCTGTGAAAAAAACAAGCCTGAACAAGAAAGAATATTCAAAGAATTTTATACTTCAACATTATGGAAAACAGACAATAGTATTGAAGAGAATAAGTTGACAGGAGAAATGTTCGCCTATGAAAAATATTCGGACAGAGAATATTGGAAAACCCTTACATCCAATGTAGATATGCTGGAAGCACTTATGATTCCTCAGGAACAACTTTCATGCATGTCAACACAAAACCTTGCCAGAACATGTACAGTATATCCGTTCAATATTACTTATATGGCATTTGTGGGTTTATCTACCACATCCATCGACGGAATCTTTCATATTATGAACAATTTCAATGGGTATAAACAGATTCAGAGAAGGCCTTCAGGCCCGCAGGAATTGCTGAAAATTTATATGGGGCAAAAAGTGAAAATGGATGGTAAACACGAAGGGTGGTCTTCAGATTACACCCGGGCCAATTCTTTTATGGATATTTCAGCTATGGAACTGGTTCTTGCCACTGCCGTGGATGCCGGAAGGTTTACAAATGATGAGATCACAGATATGATACATGCCATGTGGGAAAAAAACAAAGATTTTCTTGATTCAGGACTGTATAGTTGGAATGGAGCAATTTGCTATTGTTACGTGCTTGGCGCTACCATCGCCTTCCATCATGCCCCGGATTTGTCTCAAAACGAGAAAACGCAATTGAAGACTTTTGTGCTGTCAGGAGGTGACACAACATGTTATTCCGGGGATATCGGGACCATTACTGAACTTGTTGCAGATAAGCTTAATGCAATTAACTAATTATGGTTCAACTTCTTTTTAGTATATTTGTTGTTGTACTAATAAAATCCCCCTGTCATGAGAAATTTTTTCCTGTTCATCACTTTGACATTTGCTTTCCTGACTGTACCATCTTGCGATGTACTTCCTGACGAAACAGAGGGTTCCGATTCCTTTAGCTGGGAGCTTATATTGGAGCAACCCTCATCAGTACCTATCGGCCTACAGATCTGGCAATATGCAGATTTTTACAGCGACGGTACCTTTGTGCTTTCGAAAGAATACCTTTATTCAAGTACAGATACAGAGACGTTTCAATACACCGATTCCGGCAATATTATCCGAATACACAACATGTATGGCAAAGATTGGGTCGGGACTATGCCCTCCGATGCGATCCGGGTTGGAGAAAAAGTCCAGTTCAAAGAAGACGGAGCTGGAAGCGGATATTTTGCACTGAAGTACCTTGGGAACTGATCAGCCAGGTCACAAAGCTGAGATACAAAAAAAAAACAAGGCATCATCCGATGTCTTGTTTTGCTTTGTAGCGGAGGGAGTGCTACAATATAAGAAACAACGAAAAACAATTAAAAGCAATCGGTGTCATAAACAGCAATATACGCAAAAGAT
>CAZITX010000031.1:0-10969 GCA_964542305.1 uncultured Muribaculaceae bacterium
TGGGAGAATGGAATCAGGAGGAAATCTACGTCAAAGGCACGTACATCCGCGTTACCTTAAACGGGGAAGTGATTACCGAAGGTGATATCTCGGCAGGTCCCATTGACGGCAGAGAGCATCCCGGGCTGGAGCGTAACGGAGGAAAGATCGGGTTCCTGGGTCACGGATCCAAACTTTGGTTCCGCAATATCAGGATCAAAGAATTGTAAACTTCCGGGACTATTTTTTAGTCAGGATGTATTCCCCGTCCAGGGATTGTCCGTCAAAAAGAAGGTCTCCGTCGTAATACAACACCATTGTGGTTGAGTCCAGTGAACGGATCTCAACCACATCGCTTACGGTGGCACTGCCTACTATTACCCGGACGTATATATAAATGCCGTCCAGGGTGTAGGTGGGTGTATAGGTAGGCGCAGATACGGGAGCCGTGTATCCCATGGTTCCGTCTTCCCTGAACGTAACGGTGTAAGCGGGTTCATCGTCGTAACTCCATGTCCCCAGCAAGTCGGATACGGAATAATGTTTCTGGCAGGATACGGTTAGCATTGCAAACAGAGCCATTGCCAGCAGCCCCTTGATCATGCGGATTCCTTGTTTCTTCATTGGTAGTATATCTTATTTTAGTTCGTATTCAAAAACAGCCAGCACAGGGTAATGGTCAGAGACGTAAGGAACGCCAAAGTCATCGGTCACGGTACGGTAGGTCATCGCTTCTGCACCGCGGTAAAATATATGGTCTATGGGAGCCCCGTTGTACGAGCCCCATCCGTTGTAAGTGGATAGGGTGTCAGTAAGAGGGGCCTCCTGTCTTGCATCCAAAAAGTGTGCCTTAACCGGCTCAAAGAGCTGATCATCAATAGTCGCATTGAAATCCCCGGTAATAAAAATGACGGGAGCGTCCACGGTAATCTCCGCTATCCTGTCCATCAAAAGACGTGCGGACTCTTTTCGCGCCACCTTGCCTATGTGGTCAAAATGTGTATTGAATAAATAAAAGGAGTTCCCGGTTTCCTTGTTTTTAAAAGCGCCCCAGGTAACGATCCTTTTATGTGCGGCATCCCATCCCAGAGAAGGCACATCGGGCGTTTCACTCAGCCAGAAATCTCCTTCCCGTAACACCTCGAATTTGTCCTTCAGGTAAAATACGGCCGAGAATTCCCCCAGGGAATCCCCATCTTCCCGTGCAACCCCCAGTTTGGCGTAAGCCGGGAGGCTGTCCAGCAGGTAATGGATCTGTTCCCATACCGGTTCCTGCACGCCAAAGACATCGGGTTGCAGTGTATTGATCATTGTGATGGAAGCCGGCTTGCGGATATCCCAGTTGTGTTCCCCGTCATCCACCAGCGACAGGCGGATGTTGTAGGACATCACTTTCAGTGTTTCAGGGCGCCTGGAGCAAGCGAAAGGTGTCAACAAAATGCAACCTGTCAAAAGAGACAGCAAGATCTTAAAAGGCTTTATCATAATCATTTGAAAAGTTTAGTTAGTTCCTCCGTACATGTTGGCATCACTGGCAGGCTCTCCGTTCACGGTGCCGGTATTGGTACAATCTACAGGGGCGGGACCCGACACAAAGAAGCCGCAAAAACCGCCCACAAAGCAATTCATACCTAACTCTGTATTAATATAGCCGCTAACGGGTCCGGAATTGGAACACGCTTTCAATTCGCCACCCGAATAATAATTTCCCCGTCCTGTAACCCCTACTACGCCGCCCACAAATTTGCTTTTGCCGGTCCGGCTCACACGTGTGACAGAGCCGGAATTCACACAACCGGTAAGATTTCCGGCTTCGTTGAATGCACATATTCCTGCAATGGCAAAATACGTATCGTCCATTTCCGTTTCCGTACCGGTTATGGTTCCCGAATTCGTACATTCGTTGAGCTTGCCTCTCAGGTTCTCGGCCACTATGCCTCCTACAAAGAAAGATCCAGTAACGAGTCCCGAATTCTCATTCAGTTCCAGTGTGCCGCCGCTGGTATTGGAAGCCACTACACCTCCGGCACTTTTACGACCGGTAACAGCCCCACTGTTGATACAGTTTTTCACCTTATACAAGGTAGATCCTGATGTAAAACGGGCAACGACCCCTCCGGCCGAATAACCGGATACAACGCCACGGTTCTCACACCCGTCAACCGTTGAAGACGACACCCCGGCAATGCCTCCGGAGACCGTTATGTCATATATGTCCCCTTCGGTAATGCCTTCTTCATCCTGGGAACCTTCCGCCACCCCGCTTAAAGGAGTGGTTATGGCTCCCGTATTCAGGCATTGTTTTAAAACGCCTTTTGTATAAGCGGCAATCCCACCGGCAATCCAGGTAGAAGTGACCGGTGCGTAATTTTTACAATTGATGATATCGGATCCGGACTTATCCACCATGGCAGCAATACCGCCTGCAGGACCCTCCATGGCATTGATCGCGGCTGCATCCTGATTCACGGAACCTTCTATTGAAGCATTGTCGGTAAGTGTTCCGGCGATACCTCCCACACTGGAATTTCCGGTGACGCTACCGCTGTTATTTCCTTGATTGATAGTCAATAAAGCCCCGGAAACAGAGCCGCAGATACCTCCCACACTGTTTAACCCTTCCACATGGGCAGCGTTACTGCATCCATTTACCCGGTATGCATTGTCCCCGAAAAAATACCCGGCAATCCCGCCCACTGCGGTTTCACCCCGGATCGTTCCGGCATTGTCACAATCCAGGATATCCGAAGAAATATTTCCACCGGCAACACCTCCGGTCCATGCAGATTCCTCTTCTTCAGTTCCCCGGGAAGTGATTGCCCCGGTATTGGAACAATTCCGGATTGTGCAAGTAAGGTATTGCACCCCGCATATCCCTCCCAGGTTGTCAGACCCGGTTATATTGGATTTGTTTTCACAATTCTCTATGGTACAGGTCACCCTGGAATAACCGCATATGCCTCCCGTGAATGAAGCGCCTTTAATGAAGGCATCTGCGAGGTTTACACAATCTTTGATCAGGGAACCATCGTACTGATCCCCGCAAATTCCCCCTGTCATATTTTCGGTTCCCTGTACGGTACCTCTGTTTTGTGAATTCCTGATCGTGGCATCAATACCGGAATAGCCGCATATCCCGCCCGTGGATTCGATCCCTTTGACGACCGCCCCGGCTTTGTTTTCACAATAACTGATAACAGACGTTGTTTGCGTTCCTGCAATCCCTCCGGTTTCGTACAATCCTTCTACCGAACCACTATTGGAACTGTAGGAAACAACAGCCGGATTATGATACAGATCGGTAGTCATTACTCCGGCTATTCCTCCTGTGGATGCACTGGTGCTGTTGCCGGAAACTTTTATGGAGCCGCGGAAATGACAATTGTTAACGGTACCGCCGGCAAGGGTTCCGCAAATGCCGCCGGTTGCCATGTATTGATAATCTCCGGGAGTAACGGTGACAGAACAGGACTGATCCAGGATCAGGTTTTTGATTTCAGCTTGTATTACAGACCCAAATAGTCCTGTAGATCTGTATGTTGTCCCTGTTATGGACAGGTTGCTGATAGTATGGTTATTCCCGTTAAAAGTTCCGGAAAAACTGCTGTTCCTCTCGTTGAACAACAAGTAATAGGTGTGTTCCCCTATGGGAGTCCAGTCTGCAACGGAAGACATATCCAGATTGGCCAGCAAATGTACAGTACTGTCGCTGTCCATCCATGGCCTAAGGTCTTTTTTATTGTTGACATCATCCCGGAAAGCGATCAGATCTTCCGGAACGGATATTCCCAAAGGACGTTGTGTGACGTGCAAAAAGGCTATGGTATCGTTTACCGTCTTGAATGCAAGTATGGCCGTCCTGGCCTGGGTGCTTTTTGAGGGATCGGCAATAAAAGAAAACGGGTATTCTCCCCGCCCTCCCGCTTCCTGCCCGGGGGCAAGGTTGCACCAGGCAGCATTGCTGCCTTCGTAAGTCCATGTAGTATCTGAAAAAAGAGAGAAATCATAATTACCGCCCCTGCAGGGAATTTCAATGTCTGTAGTGCTCAATGTGAGGGTATCGGCAGTCACGGGCGGATCGGGATCGTCCGGACCGCTCACATAAGCCTGGAAAACGGTGATCACCGATTTTATACTGCTGTTGGATTTTGACTGGATCACCACGTCCTGTGCGCGGGCTGCCCCGGAGGTATTTTTTGATACCGAAAAACGCAGGTAAACCGTCTTGACGGATGTTGAGACCGATGAAAGATTTGTAGTACACCATGTTTCGGGGACATCTACCGTCCAGGCGGAATTGGATGTGACGGCAACCGTATCCACCCCTCCTTCGCTGTCAAAATGCAGTTCCTGCGGATGAGAATTGATGTAATAGACCGTGTCTTCTTTTTTACAACCTGTAAAAGCCAGGGTCAGTATCAAGAAAACAATGGGAATAGAAAAGATTTTTTTCATTTTGCACAAAATGGAAAAGTATACTGCAAAGATGCGTAAAACCTGCTAAATGTTGCGCTATACCATTAAAAAAATGTAATTTCGCTTTTATGAAAAAGGGTTGGCGTCTGCTGATATTTGTGACCGGATCGCTTGTCTTGCTGTCGGTCATTCTGACAACTGCCGTTGCCATGATCCTGTCACCGGAACGGCTGACCGGACTGATCAACCGTTATGCCAATCAATACCTGGACGCCACGGTTTCATTGTCGGAAGCATCGGTCAATGTGCTGCAAAATTATCCCAATGTTACCATCACGTTAAAAGACGGAAATATTATAGTGCCTTCTCCCGACCCTGATAAAGAATGGGCAGATTCCCTGCTGACATTCAATAAGATTGAAGCCGTAATAAGGCCGCTATCCCTGATAAGGAAAAGGCTTCTGATCCCTAGCCTTCACCTGGAAAGCACCTCCATCCGCCTTTTTACTAACACCGGCGATCGCTCCAACTGGGAAATCTTCGCCGATACATCCGGGGACACAACCTCTGCCGGTTTTACTTATTCCATAGGAAAACTATGTGCTTCCGACACCCTTCATTTTGCTTACGAAGACTTGGCAGATACGGTGATCTACCGCATCAGCATTCGCGAAATGACGGCTAAATCCTCTTTGACCGGATCTGCTCTCCAGACAGATATCGATTCCTATTCCAATACACTGATCGTGGGAAAAGACACATTGTTCAACCGCATCCCATTTTTGGTCAAAGGATACATTACCCTTGAAAACAATTTTGACGACTATTACTTCAGGGACTGTAAAACGGTCCTGGGCAATGTGCCCCTTTATATCAACGGGTTCATGGGATTGCGCCCTGACAGTCTGGAATTGAAAGCCCTTTGCCGGGTAGATTCCACCGGCTTTGAAGCTCTTTCGGAAGCCATTCCCGATATGATCCTGCCCCCCGGCTTGATACAGGCTCCGGACATGCCTGTTTCCCTGGAAGTAAAATTGAACGGTGCATATTACTACGGCAGCGGAGAATTCCCGGTGTACTCGGCGCACCTGAAAGCAGGCCCCGGGAGCCTGTCTTATGATCCGTTAAAACTGGCATTTCCTTTGTTTAAAACAGAACTATCGTCATCCTTTGACCCGCAAAAAGGAGATGAAGGAACATTGAGCGTTCACGGTCTGGATGTTGACAGTCCGGCATTGAAGGTTTCCCTGGCGGGAACAGTCTCTTCCATGTTCCGGGATCCTTCGGTAAAAGTTTCGGCAAAAACTCATTTCGTTCTGGACAGTCTTGGCTCCCTTTTAACCGATCTGCGCCTACATACCGCAAAAGGTGATGTAACTGCTTTATTGGAGGCCGATTGCAAAATAAGCGATCTGAATTTTACGGGACTGGGAAATGTCATGCTGCGAGCAGATGTATCAACTGACGGATTCAGCCTGGACATTCCTTCGGACAGTATCTTTTGCCGCGCCGGTACCACCCGAATAAGGGCGGCTATCGATCCGGGGAAGGCGCTGGATGCGGATCTTACTACGGACAGCCTGAAGATTCTTTACAAAGGTCGCGAGCTGGCCGATATATCACAGACCGTGCTTACGGCAAAAAGCACGCCGGGCATGTTTACCAGGGATTCAACACGCGTACAGCCATTGGAAGGTGTTTTGAAGGCCAAACATTTGGCTGTTTTTATCAACGACACCGTACGTTTTGGGGTTGACCAGGGATTTCTTGCTTTTACCATGCGTGCGGATGATCAGGATCAGCGGATTCCTGTTATTGATGCCCGTCTGGAGGCAACCCGCGCCCATGGTGTATACGGCATTCACACGGCAAGCCTTTCTGATTTAAATCTCAGTGCCGGATTGACATATAACCGGCAGTGGGTAAACCGCAGGGATTCCCTGGTCCGCACAACCCGCAGATCTTCCGACCGCAGGCGAACTCCCCGGATCCAGCACGAATTTTCCTATGCCGATCTGGACTTTGATCTGGATCGTGAGTCACGTGGTTTATTGCGAAAATGGGACATCAACGGTGCGTTGCAGGCTTCCGGCATCCGCGTGGTCAGTCCGTCACTGCCCCTGCATACACATATGCATTCGTTGAACATGACACTGGACGGCGACCGCCTGGAAATCACCAATACCCGAGTAAAAGCGGGCCGGTCAGATCTGCTGCTTAACGGATACGTAGAAAACATCCGCAGGGTTTTGCTGGGCAGAGGCACCCTGAATATGAATTTTGATCTTCAAAGCGATACCCTGGACACCAATGAACTCATAAAAGCGTTCAGTATAGAACCGGAACCCGGCAGCGGAGATTTGTTGATCGTTCCCGGAAATATTTACCTGCAGGTGGTTATGGCCGTTTCCAATGCCTATTACCGGCATTTGCAGATGACCAATCTTCACGGGTTGTTGCGTGCCGCAGACAGGTACCTGCTGCTGGACGGCCTGGAAGCATCTTCCAATGCCGGGGACATATCCATAAATGCCCTGTACGCCACGCCGGATAAAGACAACCTTCGGGCAGGTCTGGATATAGAAATGAAAGATGTTTTGCTGGAAGAGGTCACCCGTCTGTTGCCATCCATGGACACGTTATTTCCTATGATCAATTCATTCAGGGGCCTGGCAGATGTCCAGATATCGGTGACTTCCGGGCTTGATGCCCAAATGAACCTGAAATTTTCCACACTCACGGGCGCCTGCAGGATAGCCGGTTACGGTCTGGTTCTGCTGGACGGCCAGACATTTTCAGATATATCACGCAAACTTATGTTCCGCAAAAAGGCCCTTAACCTGATTGACAGCATTCACGTTGAAGCCACCATGGCGGATAACCGAATTGATGTTTTTCCATTCATTATGCAAATGGACCGCTACCGGGCTGCCATTGCCGGTTCCCACAATATTGACAGAACCTTTCATTACCACATATCCATGCTGCGATCTCCCGTTCCTTTCCGTTTTGGACTGGACGTCCGGGGCACTACCGACGATTACGACATTGATCTGGGACGCACCCGTTTTACCGATGAGCGGATCCCCGTACTTTCTTACCGGATAGATAGTATCCGTGTAAATTTACGGGAAAGCATCCGGAGTTATTTTGAAAATTTTACCTTTGATTGATATGTACACCATAGCCCTGATACCAGCCCGGTACGCCTCACAACGTTTCCCGGGAAAACTGATGCAAAAGCTGGGGGATAAAACAGTGATCCTGCAAACTTACCTGGCTGTTCAAAACACCGGACTTTTCCGGGATGTGGCTGTAGTGACCGACAGCCCGGAGATATTCCGGGAGATCACCTCCCACGGAGGAAAAGCCGTCATGAGCCACCGCCGGCATCTTTGCGGCAGCGACAGGATTGCCGAGGCTGCCTCGGAATTTCCCGAGGCCCGGCTGATCGTGAATGTGCAGGGCGACGAGCCCTTCACCTCGGCAAGTTCCCTGAAAGCCCTGCTGGAGGCTTTCCGTGGCGCGGAAGCACAAAGCATTGATGTGGCTTCCCTCATGGCTCCCATCCTGGATCCGTCCCAATTTGAAAATCCAAACGTTGTCAAAGTGGTAACGGACCGCCGGGGGTATGCCCTCCTGTTCTCCAGATCTCCCATCCCTTATTCCCGCGATCCGGAGGAAATCCACGCCCCCGTATACAAACATATAGGCATTTACGCCTTCCGCCGGGAAGCCCTGCTCCGGTTCGCTTCCCTGCCACCCGGTCCGCTGGAATTGTCAGAGAAGCTGGAAAACCTGAGGTTCCTTGAATACGGAATGAATATTAAGATGGTTGAGGTCGCGGATAGTGCCCATGGCATTGATGTGCCTGAAGATTTGGAAAATGCCCGGAAAATGGTCAGCGGCGGCCTACTGTGACACGCCTTACTTCTTCAACCCCCAGTACCGATTCCAAACGTTTGATGATGCTGTTGATCTCTTTGGCGGAACGGACTTCCAGGTGAATGTCACTATCAAACAAAGAGTCCCGCGTAGCCATGGTCATGCTGTTGATGTTCACACCCCACTCTTCGGATATTATCTGGGAAATTTCGAAGGTGATCCCCCTGCGATCCACCCCGAAGACATGAAGGTGTGCGGGGTAAAATGTGGTTTCATCAGCTTCAATATCCACATTAACAATGGTTTCCCCGTGTTCCGTGGACAATTTGATGGCTCTTTCACAATCCCGGGTGTGTACAAACACTTTTCCGCTTCCGTCCTGGGCCTCAAAGCCGAGTAATTCATCTCCGGGCAACGGGGAACAGCATTTGGCAAATATGTACCGGGAAGGTTTCACAGATATATTCTGTTTACGCAGGGCACTCCTGATGCACGATTTGGCTTTATAGGTGACTACGGCATCCAGCCAGTCTTTCTGAGGCATTATATTGGAATCTGTCCCAATTTCTACGCGGTCTCCCCGCTTGAGAACCGTTTTGATGGAACACAACATGCCGTTGACCCGGGCAAACTGGGAATGGTTACCGATCTCTGAATGGATCCCGTAGGCAAAATCCAGGGCAGTGGAGTTGCTGGGTAACAGGATCTGCTCTCCTTTGGGTGTAAACACACGGATATCGTCGTTGTACAAATTGGCTTTTACGCCTTCCAGGAAAAAGCCGTCTTTGTTGTTGAACCCGTCGTGGTATACCATATCCTTAAGAGTCCCGCGAAATTCTTCCACCCAGGCATCCACGCCTCCTATGCCCACATTCTTATGACGTTTTACAATACAGCCGTGAACAGAGGCTTCTTCCATCCGGGCACTTTTAATGTGAACTTCAGCCCACGTCCCGTGTTCCGTCATAAACATGCAATGAAGTGCTTCGTAGCCGTTCGCCTTGGGATTGTCCACATAATTATGGAAACTGCCTACTCTTTCCAGGTACAGGTCTGTGATCAGGGAATAAATCTTCAGGCATTGATTTTTCTCTGAAATTTCGCAATCACCAGTCATTGGCTGAAATACGATATTAAATACATAGACGCTTTCCAGGCGATTGAACGGAACTTGTTTCTGCTTCATATGGCGCCATATGGAATAGACACTACGGATATCCTGGGAAATTATGGCATCGATCCCGCTTTCCCGGAGTTTTTGTTCAATGGGTGCCACAAAACGGCTTCTAATGCTTAGGGTTTCCTGGGCATAATCATCCAGGATCCTTTGTATGCGTGTGTATTCTTCCGGAGAACGAAACCTGAAACTGAGGTTTTCCAGTTCCGTTTTCACTTTGTAAAGTCCCAGGCGGTTGGCCAGCGGGGCAAAGAAAAAATCCGTCTCCCCTGTGATCTTCATTTGTTTGTTCAGGGGCATCTCGGCCAGGGTACGCATGTTGTGTAACCTGTCAGCCAGTTTAATCAATAATGCCCGTATATCGTATTGAATGGTCAACAACATCTTTCGGATGTTGTCCACCTGCATGGAAAGTTCGTACTGCTCTTTCTTTTCTTTTGTCAGACCTTCCACCAAAAAGGCAATGTCCTCTCCAAAAAGCTCCCTGACTTCTTCCACGGTATGGGGCGTGTCCTCTACTACATCGTGAAGCAGGGAGGCAATGATCGGATTTGTTCCCAGGCCTATTTCTTCATTAACTATGCGTGCTACGGCTATGGGATGTAAAATATAAGGTTCTCCTGTTTTGCGTGTTTGTTTTGCGTGAGCCTGGTATGCATATTCGTATGCCTGTCTGATCCTTTCCAGATCTTCAGGCAAACGGTCCAGGGCAGCATTCTTCAGAAAAATGTCGCGTTGTTCCTGTACAAGCTGGTTGTACTGTGCTTCATTCCTTTTGCCCAATCTTATCAATTCCATTTAGCAAAAGTAATAATTTTTAAGTATATTTGTCTGAGACTAAACAAGATTTATTATGACACATCAATTACCTCCATTACCATTTGCACCGGATGATCTGAAACCGGTCATAAGCGACTTGACTATCGGATTCCACTATGGGAAACATCATCAGGCCTATGTGAACAACCTGAATAATCTCATTGGGGGTACGCCATACGAAGATGCCCCGCTTCAGACGATTATTCAAAAAGCTCCTGCCGGACCCATTTTCAACAACGCGGCACAGGTTTTCAACCACACGTTTTATTTTGAACAATTCAAATCCATGAATGAAGTCAAAAAACGACCGGAAAACGAATTGCTGAGAGCTATAGAGAAAAGTTTCGGCACTTATGACAAGTTTGTAGAAGCTTTTTCAAAAGCTGCTGCCACATTGTTTGGATCAGGATGGGCCTGGGTTATCCGTGATCAGGACGGCGGAGTGGCTATTACACAGGAACCCAATGCAGGATGCCCTTTGGCAAAAAAACAAATCCCTTTGCTGACATGTGATGTATGGGAACATGCCTATTACCTGGATTATCAGAATAAAAGGCCGGATTACATCAAAGCCTTTTGGGATATCCTTGACTGGTCTGTGATCGAAAGTCGTTTTAGAATATAAATGAAAAGCTTTTCCCGGTATGTAATTATTGGCATAGCTGTAGCTGTGGCAGGGTTTCTCTTTTGGTA
>CAZITX010000032.1:0-6441 GCA_964542305.1 uncultured Muribaculaceae bacterium
CCCGGTATGTAATTATTGGCATAGCTGTAGCTGTGGCAGGGTTTCTCTTTTGGTACTTCAGCGAGATCCTCACCTACATACTTATTGCAGCGGTTTTGTCCCTTATTGGCAAACCTGTAGTTAAAGGACTACGAAGGCTGCACCTGGGAAAATTCAAATTACCCGACTGGGCAAGTGCCTTACTCGCACTTTTATGCCTGGCGGGTGTTTTTTTGCTTTTTATATTCATCTTCCTGCCGGTACTGGGAGAATTTGCCGGTATAATTGGGAAACTTGACCTTACGCTGCTTGAGGCAAGGTTACAGGTGCCGCTTGAAAAACTGAATGTTTTCCTGGATGAATTGTTTCACGACACCCTGGAACCCATGACGGTTCGTGGGCTGTTGCAGGCGGTGTTATCCCCTGTCATAGACCTGGATAGCGTGGAAGTGTTCTTCGCTTCGTTTGCCGGTCGTACCATCCGGTTTTTCATTGGCTTCTTTGTGGTTTTCTTCATCACTTTCTTTTTCCTGAAAGAACAGAACATGTTCACCAATATGGTGGCCAGCCTGTTCAATGACAAAAACGAACCCAAAGCACGCAGGGCTCTGACCAATTCTTACAACCTGCTAACAAGGTATTTCATAGGGATCTTTGCCGAGATCACTGCCGTGACATTTCTAAACACCCTTGGTTGGACTTTCCTGTGCGGGATCCCGTTCCGGTTTTCCCTTGTAATGGCATTATTATCGGGAATACTCTTTGTTATCCCCTATATCGGGCCGTTGACAGGTATTTTGGGGGTTCTTTTTACGGGTTTTTTGCATTATTATTATGCGGGGACCGCAACCTTACTTCTAGGTTCGTTCCTGTTGCTTACCTTTCTTGTATTCCTGGTTACCTACATTATTGATTTGCTTGTATTCCATCCCCTGATCTATGCAAAAAGCGTTAAGGCGCACCCCCTGGAACTGTTTATTGTTATTCTGGCAGCAGCCGGCATAGGAGGTTTGACGGGAATGTTGATCGCGATACCCGTATATACGGTTTTGCGTGTTTTTGCAGGGGAATTTCTCTTCAATTTCAAGATCGTAAGAAAACTTACCATCCAGTTCCGCCAAAGAGATAAAAAAAGCAATAATGAACATTAAGGCCCTGCGTCTGGATCAATTCAGACCATACGCTCTTCCGGTAGCCCTGTTGCTGGGATCCCTGTTTCACGGGTTTTGCGCCCGGTTGCAATTCCTTACTCCCTACCTCATATTTCTGATCCTGTTTATGACTTTGTGCGATATGGATGTCAGGGAAGTTCGCGTTAAACCCATGCATATATGGCTGATCCTTTTTCAGACAGGAACCGCCTTGGGTTTCTAT
The DNA here is from genome assembly GCA_964542305.1 of uncultured Muribaculaceae bacterium. Taxonomy (GTDB): domain Bacteria; phylum Bacteroidota; class Bacteroidia; order Bacteroidales; family UBA932; genus DMER64. Next base: position 1,354 of record CAZITX010000032.1, read on the forward strand.
TTTTTATTACGGCCCGTGAACCAGGTAATTGCACAGGGTACCATGATGGGAATACTGGCTCCGGTAGCTGTATCTTCCACTGTTATTGCCGTTATACTGGGGGCGAAGATGTCCAATATGATCACATACACCATCCTGAACAACATCGTTCTTGCCCTTACCGCTCCATTGATCTTTACATTTGCCGGGGGTACTTCAGATATAACATTCCTGGTATCCGCCTGGCTGATCATAAAACGGGTTGTTCCCATCATCATATTTCCTCTTATCGCAGCTTTGCTCTGTCAGCGTTTTTTTCCAAAAATCCGAAAAGGGATCGTACGCTTCCGGAATGTTCCTTTTTACCTGTGGGCTTTCGCCCTGACACTTGTTTTCGGTCAGACCATTGAGTTCATAATTCACCAGGACCGTTCCGGGATCCCCGTAATCCTGGTCATGACACTGATCTCCCTGCTGGAATGTGTACTGCTTTTTTCAGTTGGAAGGTGGATAGGTAAAAAGTACGGCGACAGAATAGGCGGGGGCCAGGCTATGGGACAAAAAAACACATTGCTTGCCGTTTGGATGACACAAATATACCTTTATCCAATGGCATCAATCGTTCCCGCTACCTACGTGTTGTGGCAGAATATATGGAACAGCTGGCAGTTGTGGCGTGTCAGAGCCGGAGGGAAAGTGCATCAAGAGCAACCGCCAAATGCAACAACGTAGCATTCCAGTTAATGGCAATTTCGTTGGACGCATAAGACTCCACAACATCTACATAACTTTCATCCGGAAAATCTGAAGGATAAACACATCCGTCTTGTTTGGCAGGATTGGGACCTCCCACCAGGAATCCCGGAAGCGGTCCGGGAAGATCATCGGTAGCTGCCAGACGATGATGAGGGTTCACCGGACTTCTTGTTCCCATACCTGTTACATAACAATATCCCAGCGGATTCCTGCCCAACAGGTAGTCCATATTATGAAATGCCTGTTCTTTGTAGTCTTTGTTCCCGTTCAGTTCGTAGCCGTAAAGAAGAGAAATAGCATTGCTCAGGCAACTTTCCGACAAGCACCCCCAGAAGAAATCCCGTTCCGAGTTACCGTAAGAAGAAGCATAGGCGGCTCCTTGCGCTTTCAGAACAATACTGTCACAGAAACTTATCAAATGCTGCTTCATGGTTTCTGTTGCCTTTTCGTGTGTCAATAACGCAAAATACCCCAATCCGTCCACATTTCCCCAGGTAGGGGCTGTAAATGAACCGGGTGCATATTCAGTCATTTTTTCATAATAAAGATCTTTCCCCGTTGTGAGGAACAATTCGCAGGATGCCCAGAAAAATTCGTCACGGGCTGAACGGTCTCCATAAGCTCCTGTCTGAACGTCGGGATCAAATTGCTTGTTCATTTCAAATTGATTGTACAGTGCATTGGGATTAGCCAAAGCCCATTGGAAAGCATATTCTGCAGCGTTTTCCATCGTGGCGGCCGTCTGTGAGTATTCCGGAATTTGTTTACAAATCCTTGCTGCTTGTGCCATGGATGCAGCAAAATCCAATGTGGCCGTAACGGATTTTTGAACTACATACCTCTGTTGTTTACACTCTTCAGGTTTGACAAATCCTTCAAAAGAAGGAGTGGTCAATTTGTGGTACACCCCACCGTCGCCCGGATCCTGCATGGTCAGAGCCCATTGCAGGTTGTACATCATTTCTTCCAGAATACCGTCATTCAGCGAATACCCGGGATACTTTTCATAACCCGCAAGAACAAGCCCGGTGGTATAAGAGGCATTCACAATGTATTTATTGTAATCTCCGGCATCGTACCATCCTTTTGGCGAAGAAATAATGGTTCCTTCCGGTCTTTCCGGAGAAGCGGCAGAAGCATGAATCATCACCGAGGTATCGGGATGGCCCGGTTCGGAACGCTGCAGCGTAAATGCTTCCAGTGCACTTGCTGCCAGTGGTGCCAATACATTTTCATCAATACGGAAAACAGGGGATGAGTCTCCGTTTTCTGTAATTATGCTGTATGCCCCCGGCTTATTAAATGGTGAAAAATCCAGTTGTGTAAGCATTTTGCCCGAAAAAGGGGATACGACGGTTTCCCCCGCCGTGTTTTCATAAACCGTCTCACCGGTTTGTTCGTCTACTACCCGGAACATTCCGGTAAAGGCACCCTCTGTAACGGCAATTTTTTCACGGTCGGGATAATGGCCCAACTGGTTGATCAATACCTGAGGCTTAGCGTTGCAGGCCGTCAGAATGAGAAGTGCAAAGAGTATGTTTTTCATGGATTAGATAGTATTGGTTTTGATTTTCCGGTAAAGATATAGATAAGAATATAAACTACAGCCGATACAGTTATTCCAAAAATATTTTCATTCAAACCGAACGGAAGAGGTACTTTGAAAAGTATCAATAAAATGGTTGTGCTCCCTCCGGCTATCATAGCCGGGAGAGCAGCTGCAGCTTTCGGCTTTCTTGTGTACAACGCGGCCAGTATCGGTACAAAAAGACCGGATACCATAAAAGCATACGAATAAAGCATCAGTTCCAGTACGTTGGTCATAGAATGAGCCAGAACCAACGCCAGAGCTCCTATAGCCAGTGTTATTATCTGAGAAACCCTTAATTGCGCTTTCATTCCTTTTGCCGGTTTAAAGATCTTGTCCAGGATGTCTGTCTGAACATTTCCCGAGGCAGCCATCAGGCAACTGTCAGCAGTAGATAAAATAGCGGAAAAATAAGCTGCCAGCATCAGCCCCATTAAACCGACCGGCAGGACAGTGTTTAACAATACGGGAAGGGCTGTCTCTGAATCAATGCCGGCCCCGGGAGGATAACCGGCAGCGGTAAACATGCCGTTTTCAAAAGCCACACGTGCAAACATACCCAGGACAGTTCCCATAAGGGCCATCAGCGGCCACTCGAACAAACCGGCAATGAACCAGGCTCTCTGCGCCTGCTTTTTATTTTTGGAGGCGTAAATCCTTTGGTATAATGTCATGCCTACAAACCATATAGGAATAATGGTAACACCCCAATTGACAAGTTGTTGCCAGGTCACGTTGGTAAAGGTCAGGAATTCTTTCCCTATGGTTGCCTTTATGACATCCATACCGCCAATGGCGGAATAAGCGATTGGAATGCCAATTAGCACCAGGCCGCACATCAGGATAAGCCACTGGATGGTATCGGTGTAAATCACCGCCTTCAGGCCGCCGATGCCGGTATAGACTACGGCAACCACACCCATAATGATCAGGGCGGTCGTCATGTCAATCTCTGCAAAAGTCGCGGAGGCAAGTTTGGCACCTGCCAGCAACTGGGAACTAGTAAATCCGATGTACCCGATTGCGGATATCACACCGGCAATCATGGCTACTTTTCCATTATAAAAATGATGGAACAACTGGGGAAATGTAAAGAACTTATGTTTTGCAGATAATTTAACTATCACCGGTATCAGAACCACTGCACTCAGCCAGGCGCCTATCAGGCCGGTGAAGAGCATCCATGAACCCGAAACACCCATAATAAATCCCAGTCCGCCAAGACCTATGGAAAAACCGCCCCCCACATCTGTGGCCACTACCGACAACCCTATATGCCAACTTTTAAGCGATCGGCCACCTACATAATAATCCTCCAGATTCTTGTTTTTTTTGTAAAAATAAAAGCCGACTCCCAACATGGTCAGGAAATAAACAAGAAAAATCACGTAATCTACAACCGTCATAAATGAAATCTGATTTTGTTCTTAAAAAAACCGAACCGTTAATACAGGAGATCCCCCGTAAACCAGAACGACGTATTTACAAATATAGGATTTTTCGTTATCTTTACAGAAAGCAATGCAACCATTTATTATTAAATAACATGAAAACTTTTAGAACAATTATTACGGGAATGCTTATCGCTTCCCTGACGCTGACCAGCTGCGGCACTATAGGGAGAACAGGCGTAGGCGCAGGGATCGGCGTGGCAGCCGGTGCCGCTGCAGGAGCCGGGATCGGGGCAGCTGCCGGAAATACTGCCGTAGGAACTGCCATTGGTGCCGTTGTGGGTGGTGTTGCCGGAATCTTGATTGGCCGTCATATGGATAAACAAAAAGCCGAACTGGAAGAGATACTGCCCGAAGATGCTTCCATTGAAATGGTCAATGAAGGACAAGCAATAAAAGTAACCCTGGAATCGGGTATTCTCTTTGCAACAAATTCAACGGCCATAGGAGAGAATGCCAAGACATCCCTGAAAAATTTCTCTGTAAACCTCAACCAGAATCCCGACACCAATATTGAGATAGAGGGGCATACAGATATTACGGGTACTGTTGAATACAACCAGGGATTATCCGAAAGAAGGGCCCGCAGTGTACGTGATTACCTGTTGCTTCAGGGTGTTGACGGAAATCGTATGAGCACCGTCGGAAAAGGAATTCACGAACCTATAGCCGATAATAATACAATAGAAGGCAGGTTACAAAACCGCCGTGTGGAGATCTTTATCCTGCCTAATGAGAAGATGATTGAGGAAGCACAACGGGAAGCCGAAACTGCCCGGTAAAAAAGAATTTTTATTTCTTTTTGAGTTTTGACCAGACTTTTTCCTCCGGAAGCGGTTTGGTACAGAAGAACCAGTCGTAGCATTTAATATCGTCCTTGCTCTCCATTCTTTCCTTTGCGACACCGCATGAACCGGCTGTCGGAACGATTACGTCGTCACCGGGACGCCAGTCTGCCGGCATGGCCACTCCAAATTCGTCGGCCGCCTGAAGTGCTACAACTACCCGGTACAATTCGTCAAAATTACGGCCCAGGCTCAACGGGTAATAAATAATCGTGCGGATAATTCCTTTAGGATCGATAAAAAACACGGCCCTGACAGCTTTTGTTTCGCTTTCTCCGGGTTGTACCATGCCGTATTTATTGGCAATTTCCATGGTAATGTCCTCTATCAAAGGAAATTTCACTTCCACATCTTTCATCCCTTTGTACTGGATTTTTTCTTTAATTGTGCGAAGCCAGGCAATGTGGCTGTAAATAGGGTCTGCTGAATAATAGATATCTATGCTGAAAATCAGCAAATTAAACGATAT
>CAZITX010000033.1:0-3918 GCA_964542305.1 uncultured Muribaculaceae bacterium
GCACTGTGCCGCACTATACCATTGGTAATCGAATATTCTTTGACCGGGAAGCGGTGATGTCAGCAATTAATTCTAAAAAGACCAGCAGCATTAATAAATAGTGTGCCTGGCTATTTTATTTACCAGGGTTATCTGCATATACAGATTTAGGTACATTATTCCAAAAAATCTCATTACAATATCCCAATTACGAGTTCACTCCGAGTTCACTTCTGGACACAAAAAAACACTTACAATTTGTAAGTGTCTGTCTTTTAAGCTCCTCATCAAGGACTTGAACCTTGGACCCCCTGATTAACAGTCAGGTGCTCTAACCAACTGAGCTAATGAGGAATTTTTCCCAAACGGGAGTGCAAATATAAACGGATTTTCCTGAACCAGCAAAATCTTTTATAAAAAAAGTATAAATTTGCCGATTATATGGACACATCTCTTCTCGCTTCACATTGCATAGAACTGCTTCGTACACATAACCGGGTATCGCTGGGCGATATGGGGAGCTTCATGGCTGAAGAAACCCCGGCTACACTTACTCATGATTCCCATGTTCTGATGCCTCCCGGCAGACGCATTTCTTTTAAAGAGAGTGAGACCTGGAACGACGGATTGCTGGAAGAGGCATACGGGTCCAAAGAAACACTGAAAGAGGCGGTGTCTGAAATCTCAAAAAAACTTTCAAAAGAAAAATCAGTAATCCTGGAAGGATTCGGAAAGCTCAGAAGAACAAAAGAAGGCGATATCTTTTTTGTAATGGACAAAAGTGTTGCGATAAATCCAAACGGATTCGGACTGGTACCTCTTTCATTATGTCCGTTGCCTGTACCCTCCAAAGTACACTGCGCACTTTCAGAATTACCTCCTACACCTGAGGTTCAGGTTAAGGCACCGGTTAAGGAAACTACTGTCACTCCCCTCCCCGGTGAAAAAAACAAAAAATGGCCCTGGGTATTGCTTACGATATTCGTTATTGTATTGATAATAATCCTGATGGTTTATATTTTCCGGGATGCCCTTCAGCCGATACTGGAAAAAATGCTTTACACCCCCTCAGAAAGGCTACTGCTGTAATTGGTGAACCAAGGTTCTGTATGGGTAAAAAATCTCTTGTATCCTTCACACAAAGCGTTCAAACCTGTTTGTCCATCAGAGGTCGTTAGAAAACGGTGCTTGGGACATTCTCCGTAGCACAGCCTGTAGTAAGGACAACGAAAACACAAATCCGGTAAACGGTTCCTTTTTTCAAGCCCGAACCGGAACAGCTTTTCAGAAGCAGCCATTTGAGAAAAAGGCATTTTGTATATATTCCCGATCTTGTATTCAGGGTATACGAAATGATCACATAGATAGACATCCCCGTTCCATTCCAGGGCTACATTGTTGCCGCATGTTTCACACCATGCGCAGACCCCGGGTGGTATGCCAAGGTAATTGGCCAGAACCGATTCAAAAAACGGGATAAACCGGACCCCTACGTCCCCGATGCTCCAGAGATCAAATATGTCACACAGAAAATTTCCGAATTTTTCGGCCGATACGGACCAGGATGCCGGGTAAGATCCGGGGGTTCCGGGTGGAACTATGACCGGTCGGTCTTTTTGCTTCCCTGTAACAGAAGTCACATGCTCAAGAACAGGCAAAAACTGCATGTGATAACTCCCGATGGATTTTAAAAAAAGATATATCTCCCGGCCGTGATCCTGGTTCACGTTGTTGACGGTGGTCAGGGTGTTGTATTTCACTCCGCCTTTGTACATCATTTCAATACCTTTCAATACACGAAAAAACGTTCCCTCCCCTCTTTTGTCCCTCCTGTATGTATCGTGTATTATTTGCGGACCGTCAATGGATACTCCTATCAGGAAATTGTTTTCCCTGAAAAAGTCCACCCATTCCCGGTCTATCAGCGTGCCGTTGGTTTGCAGAGAATTACTAATCTGTTTACCCGGGTTATCTTTTTTTTGAAATAAAACGGCCTTTTTAAAAAAATCCAACCCGGCCAACAAAGGTTCTCCTCCGTGCCAGCAAAAGGAAATTTCATCTGCCTGTAAGTTGGCTGAAATATACTGTTGGGTAAAATTTTCCAGCAGGTGAACATCCATCCGGGCATTTTTCCCTGTATAAAGTTTCTCTTTGTCCAGATAATAACAGTAAGTACAATCCAGGTTACAAAGTGCCCCTGCCGGTTTGATCATCACGCCGACAATTCTTTGTCCGAGCGCTTCCTGCGCATATTTAAAAGGAATGGATTCCCGGTTAAAGCTCCCCATACTGCACGCGCAGTTTTTTCAATTTGCTTTTTAATATCCTGGTTATTTGCCTGGTTCCGGGCTTTCCGTAAATATTATTCATTTCCGACGGATCTGCCTTTAGGTCGTACAACTCCCATTCATTTAACCGGATCTTAGCCTTTTCATAGTCTTTGATCCCCCTGCGGTTACCGGCCTCTGCCCCGTCATCGTAAAACCGTATCAGTTTGTACCTTTCATCTCGTATTCCGTAGTGTTTGCGAACCATGTGTTCGGCCGGGAATTCGTGATAATGGTAATACAGAGCGTCCCTGTGTTTTCCGGGTTTTTTACCCTGCAACAGGGGAAGCATGGATATGCCCTGTATATCATCCGGTACGGGAACATTGGCTATATCCAGGAAAGTAGGCGCCAGATCAATGTTTTGCACCAGTTCCGCGCAGGTTCCCTTCAGTCCTTCAGGGATCCTGATAAGAAGCGGAGTACGGAAAGATTCTTCGTACATAAATCTTTTATCAAACCACCCGTGTTCACCCATGTAAAATCCCTGATCAGACGTATATATCACAATGGTGTTCTCAAGTAACCCGTTGGCTTCCAGCCAGTCCAACACACGGCCCACATTTCGGTCCACGGAATTGATACATCCCAGGTAATCCCGCATATAACGCTGGTATTTCCATTCCGCAAGTTCGTTTCCGGATAACTGTAAGGCATTGAAGCCTTCTTGTACACCATCATAATAATTATTCCAGGCTTCCCTGTCGGATTCAGTCATGCGTACTGTCCAGTCAAAGCCCATTTTCAGATCCCTGTCCAAGGTCATATCCGCAGCTATGCTCATTTCCTGTAACTCGGCTGCTTTCCTTCCCTTGTAATCATCATAGAAATTTTCGGGGAAGGGAAACTCCGTGCCGTCGTACGCTCCCAGGTCCTGAATATCGGGCTGCCACGGCCGGTGCGGGGCTTTATTGTGCATCATCAACATAAACGGTTTTTCCTTGTTCCTGATCTCTTCCAGCCATTTTATCGTAAGATCGGCAGTGATCTGTGTAGCATAACCCTGAATTACAGTTGTGTCTCCGTTGTCAATAAACCTGGGAGCATAATACTGACCCTGTCCTATGAGAATATTCCAGTAATCAAAACCCTGCGGTTCAGAACCAAGATGCCATTTACCAACAATTGCTGTTTGGTAACCTGCATCCTGCAATAGTTTTGGAAAGGTCTGCTGATCTCCGTCAAAGATGGTCCCGTTATCTGTAAAACCATTGGCAATACTGTGTTTTCCGGTCAACAAACAGGCACGTGAAGGTCCGCTTAGGGAATTGGCTACGTAACTGTTGGTGAAAAGAACACCTTCCCGGGCGATCCTGTCAATATTGGGAGTACTGTTAAGCCCGTGACCGTAAGCACTGATGGTTTGATAAGAATGATCATCGCTCATTATAAAGAGAATGTTCACCGGCTTGTTGTCGTTTTGCTCATCCTGTTTGCAGGATAACATCAACATAGGCACAAGCGTCAGACCAATGGCTGCGCCTGAAGGTATCAGCAATTGTTTGGTTTTCATGCTATAAAGATAAAAAAAAAGAAACACCTGAAATTAAGTGTTTCTTTTTGTGGAGATAGACGGAGTCGAACCGACGACCCCCTGCTTGCAAAGCAGGTG